>NZ_JBHUYR010000001.1:1469059-2375787 GCF_042668605.1 Streptomyces sp. NPDC057280 | reverse complement strand
ACGCCCGGTTACATTCCGAACCCGGAAGCTAAGCCTTACAGCGCCGATGGTACTGCAGGGGGGACCCTGTGGGAGAGTAGGACGCCGCCGAACAATTCTTCAAAGGGTTGGATCCTGAACTTCGGTTCGGGGTCCAACCCTTTTTTGTTCTGCGTCACTTGAAGTTCACGTTGCGCAAGGAGCATCCGCAGCATGGGTACTGCTGCAATGCTCAGGGCCGCCGGCGTCGGAGTCGGTGACGAGGTCGTCGTACCGGCCTTCGGGAACGTCGAGGTCGCCGAGGCCGTCGTGCTGACCGGTGCGATTCCGGTGTTCGCCGACATAGATCCGGTCACGTACTGCCTTGACGTGGCTGCCGTCGAGGCGGCCGTAACTCCTCGGACGGCGGCCGTGGTTGTCGTACACCGGTTTGGGCGGCGTGCCGACATAGCGGCGCTGCACGGCGTCGGGCAGCGGCACGGACTGCTCGTGCTGGAGCAGGGGGAGTCCGAGGCGCCGTACGACGAGGTGGCTCAGCGGCGGGAGCGGGCTGCCTATCTGGATGGGAAGTTGAAGGGCGTGTGGACCCCTGATGGCGGGGACGGGCACACCTATCAGCAGTACGTCGTGCGGGTCCCGGGGAACGGGCGGCCCGATCGGGACGCTTTTGCCCGGGCCTTGCGTGGGCGGGGAGTTGAGTGCCGGGTGCCGGTGAAGACTCCTGTGCACCGGCTGCCCGAGTTCCGGCGGTGTGTGTCCTTGCGGGAGACCGAGTTGGCGGCGGACGAGACGCTGGCTCTGCCCGTCGACGCCTCACTCACCAAGCGGGACATGCAGCGGGTCGTGGGTGCCTGCAATGCGCTCGGCGGGCTGCTTCAGGCCGCCTTCTGATCGGGTTTGGAGGCACGGGTCTGTTCGGGCTATGATCTATTCCGTTGCCGCGAGGGAAACCTCGAAAAAGCAACAGGCCCCCTTAGCTCAGTCGGCAGAGCGTCTCCATGGTAAGGAGAAGGTCAACGGTTCGATTCCGTTAGGGGGCTCCAGCCAAAAGGCCCCGCCCATTCGGGCGGGGCCTTTTTCGTGCTCTCTCAGTCCTTGTGCAGGCCCGGGATGCGCATGGCCAGGATCGCCATGTCGTCGGACGGGGCGTCCGAGGCGAAGCGCTCGACCGCGCGCATGACGCGGGCCGCGACCGCGCCGGCCGTCAGGCCCGTGCAGGTGGTGAGGACGTCGGTGAGGCCGTCGTCGCCCAGCATGCGGGTGCCCTCGCGGCGTTCGGTGACGCCGTCCGTGACACAGAGGAGAACGTCGCCCGGGTCCAGGGTGACCGACTGCTCGTACAGCTCCAGGTCCTCGATGACGCCCAGGAGGGGCTGCGGCTCGGCGGCCGGTTCGACCGTGCCGTCCTGGCGGAGGCGGAGCGGGAGGGGGTGGCCGGCGCAGACGACCTTCATCTCGGCGCTGCCGTCCTCCTGGGGGCGCATCTCGCCGTAGAGGAGGGTCAGGAAGCGGCTGCGGGCGCCCTCGTCGAGGATCGCGGAGTTGAGGCGCTCCAGGACCGCCGGGCCCGACAGGCCCTCCCTGGCGAGCAGGCGCAGGGCGTGCCGGGCGAGGCCCGTCACCGCCGCCGCGTGGGGGCCCGTACCGCAGACGTCGCCGATGGCGAAGCCGTAGACGCCGTCGCGGATGGGGAAGACGTCGTAGAAGTCACCCCCGACCTCGTTGCCCTCGCCGGCCGCCCGGTAGATGACCTCGACCTCGATGCCCTCGATCGCGGGCTGCTCGGGGGGCAGGAGGCTGCGCTGGAGGGACTGGCTGATGGCGGTGCGCTCGGAGTAGAGGCGGGCGTTGTCGAGGGCGAGGGCGGCTCTGCGGCTCAAGTCCTCGGCCAGTTCCAGGATTTCCTGGCGGAAGTGTTCGTCGGTGGGCTTGCCGAGGGTCAGCATGCCGATGACGCGGTTGCGCGCCACCAGGGGGAGGACCACTGTTTCGCCGCCCACCGCCGATGCCGTGGCCAGGGTGGGGCCGATGCCGGTGCTGAGGCGGCCGATCGGCTCGCCCAGGCCGAGGCTGCGCATGGAGGTGCGCAGGGCCGCCTGGTGGGCCGCCTCGGCGGGGGCCGACCAGACGCGGGCGCCCGGGGTGGGGACCGGGTCGGGCGGGGAGATCTTCGAGAGCAACGACTTGATGCCGTCGATGAGTTCCTCGTCCTCATGGAGGACGTACGACAAGTACGGTTCCGAGGCCTGGTCGGCGATCGTGTAGACGGCGCACCAGGTGGCGAGGGTCGGGACCGTCATCTGGGCCATCAGGGCCAGCGTCTGGTCGCGGTCCAGGGTGCCGGCGAGGAGGTCTGAGGCCTCGACCAGGAAGCTGAGAGAGCCTCGGCGCAGGCGCTCCAGTTCGCCGAGGCGGGCCGATTCCACTGCCAACGCGATGCGGTCGGCGGCGAATTGGAGGCGCAGGGCCTCTTCGTTCGAGTATCTGCCGGGGGCCTCGGCGGCGACGCCCAGGGAGCCGGTGAGGCGGCCCTCGACCTTCAGGGGGACCGTGACGACCGAGCGCATGCCGGTGCCGCTGAGGAGGGGGACCGCGCCCGGGACCGCCGACAGGTCGTCGTGGACGGCCGGCATGCGTGCCGAGCCGTAGCGGCCGGGGCCCGCTTCGACGGGCACGCGTGCGAAGCGCTGGCGGGCGGAGGGGAGGCCGGTGGAGGCGCGGACCTCCAACTCCGTTTCGTCGTCGGTCGCGAGGAGCAGGAAGGCGGAGTCGCCGTCGAGCATGTCGCGGGCGCGCTCCACCGTGCGCTGGAGGAGGCCGTCGAGGTCGTCCGGGGCCGGGGAGCCGATGAACACCTCGAAGGGGTCGGCGCTCTGGCCGTCGCCGGTGGCCGAGGCGTCGGACGCCGGGATGCGCAACGGGGTCTGGAGGACCGCGCGTTCGTGGTCGCGGACCAGAAGGCAGACCGTGGAGGGCTCGCCGCCGGTGTCGCGGACGCGGAGGTGGGAGGCGTACACCGGTGTGACGCGGCCGTTGGCGCCGCGGATGCCGTAACTGCCTTCCCAGCGCGAGAGTTGGAGGGCCTCGGCGATGCCGGTGCTGGTGCCCGGGGTGTGCGGCCAGGCCGCCAGGTCGGTCAGGGGCTTGCCGGTGACCTGGTCGGCCGGGTAGCCGAAGAGTTCCTCCGCGTCCTCGTTCCAGGCCGTGATGGCCGCCGTACGGTCGATCTGGACGACCGCCACGCGGACGCGGCCGTCGGCGAGGGGGAGGAGGTCCGCGGGGAGGGACGGGCCGGCGGCGCGGGTGCCCACCGGGCGCTCGGGGAGGTCGAGCTGGAACCAGACCTGCTTGTGGGTGGGCGTGTAGTCGACGCCCCAGCGGGCGGCCAGGGCCGCGCACAGCTGGAGTCCGCGGCCGCCCTCGCGGTCGGGGCTGCCCATGGTGGCGGGGTGGCCCTGGAGGGGGATCTCGCGTTCGGGATAGCGGTCGGCGACCTCGATCCGTACGCCGTCGTCGCTGCGTAGACACAGGACGTCCGCGGCGGTGCCCGCGTGCACCACGGCGTTCGTCACCAGTTCGCTGGTGAGGACCACCGCGTCGTCGACGATGTCCGCGAAACCCCAGCCCTGGAGCGTGTCGCGGACGAAGGAGCGGGCGCTCGCGACCGATCGCCCGACGGGCTCGAAGCTGGCGGCCGCGCGCGCGGTGATCACTGAACTCCTCGTCCGGTTGTCGGCATGCAGGGCTCCGTGGCCGACCGGCTCGTGCCGCTGGTGCGGCAGGCCGTCCGTCGGCCGGCGGTCCGGGGGATGTCCCCCCGGGATCAGTCCGGTGGTCATGTTGTGCGGCCGCCCCTCCGATGCCCGCTCGTGCTCGTGCCACCGCCCAGGCCGGACGGACCGGCGCGGCTGGACAGCCGCATGCAAGGTTACTTACCTTCCCCGTCCATGCGGATGCCGGTCACCAGTGTTTTGTATCCGCCGGAGGGTGTGCGGACGATGTGCGAAGCTGCCGAACTGTTATGGCCGGGTTCAGCCAGGGTGAAACACTGGGCAAGCTTCTTGTGAAGGTCCGGGCAGGCCGGGTGTCATCTGCCGCGAGTGGGCAGCAGCCCGTGGTGCGGCCTGGTATATCCGGCACGGGTACACAGCGGCATCAGCCGGTACGTCGGTCAGTAGTACCGGAGCACAGCAGTAACGGTCGACCCCTGCGGGAGGGACACAGTGGAGTCTGGCGCAGCGACGCGGGGCACTAAGACGCGCGCGAAAGGCGGACAGTCCCTGAACAACCAGCGCAAACCGCGCGGCGGGACCACCGCGGTGGACACGGCCGCCCTGAACCGACTGCTGGCGGCCCTGGTGTCGATGCGGGACGGGAACTTCCGCAAGCGGCTCACGGTGTCCGGTGACGGCGTGTTGTCCGAGATCGCGGCGGTTTACAACGAGGTGGCCGACCGTAATCTGCATCTCACGGGTGAGCTGTCCCGGGTGCGGCGGATGGTGGGCCGTGAGGGCAAGCTCACAGAACGGCTGGAAATCGGCGCCTGTGAGGGGTCGTGGCTGACGGCCATCGACGCCTCCAACGCCCTGGTCGACGATCTCGTACGGCCCGTCTCCGAGGTCGGCCGGGTGCTCTCCGCGGTCGCGGAGGGTGATCTGTCGCCGCGTATGGAGCTGCGGACGCAGGCGCCGGACGGGAGCGGGCATCCGCTGCGCGGGGAGTTCCTGAAGGTCGGCCGGACCGTCAACAATCTGGTCGACCAGCTGTCGACGTTCACCGACGAGGTCACGCGCGTGGCCAGTGAGGTGGGCACCGAGGGCAAGCTGGGCGGGCAGGCCAAGGTGCGCGGGATGTCGGGTTCGTGGAAGGACCTCACGGATTCGGTCAACACCATGGCGTACCGGCTGACGGCTCAGGTGCGGGACATCGCGCTGGTGACGACGGCCGTGGCCAAGGGTGATCTGTCGCGCAAGGTCACCGTTCATGTCGCCGGCGAGATGCTGGAGCTGAAGAACACCGTCAACACGATGGTGGACCAGCTGTCGTCCTTCTCCTCCGAGGTGACCCGCGTCGCGCGCGAGGTCGGCGTCGAGGGCGAGCTCGGCGGGCAGGCGCAGGTGCCCGGTGTGGCCGGTGTGTGGAAGGACCTCACCGATTCGGTGAACCTGATGGCCGGCAATCTGACGGCCCAGGTGCGCGGGATCGCCCAGGTGACGACCGCTGTGGCGAGCGGTGATCTGTCGCAGAAGGTGACCGTGTCGGCACGGGGCGAGGTCGCCCAGCTCGCGGACACGATCAACCAGATGACCGAGACGCTGCGGATCTTCGCTGACGAGGTCACGCGCGTGGCCAACGAGGTCGGTGGCGAGGGGCAGCTCGGCGGGCAGGCGAACGTGCCGGGTGCGGCGGGGACGTGGAAGGACCTCACCGATTCGGTGAACACGGTCTTCCGGAACCTGACCATCCAGGTGCGGGACATCGCCGCCGTGACGACGGCCGTCGCCAGCGGTGACCTGTCGCAGAAGGTCACCGTCGACGTGGCCGGCGAGATGCTGGAGCTGAAGAACACCGTCAACGGGATGGTGGACCAGCTGTCGGCGTTCGGTGCCGAGGTCACGCGGGTGGCGCGTGAGGTCGGTGTCGAGGGTGAGCTGGGCGGGCAGGCGCAGGTGCCCGGGGCGGCCGGCACCTGGAAGGACCTCACCGACTCCGTCAACACGGCGTTCCGGAACCTCACCGGACAGGTGAGGAACATCGCTCAGGTGACGACGGCCGTGGCCAACGGCGACCTGTCGCAGAAGGTCACCGTCGACGTCTCCGGCGAGATGCTCCAGCTGAAGAACACCGTGAACACGATGGTGGACCAGCTGTCGGCCTTCGCCGACCAGGTGACGCGGATGGCCCGGGACGTGGGCACCGAGGGCCGCCTGGGAGGTCAGGCCGTCGTACCGGGTGTCTCGGGTACGTGGAAGGAGCTCACCGACTCCGTCAACTTCATGGGTGGCAACCTCACCTCGCAGGTGCGGCAGATCGCCCAGGTGACGACCGCGGTGGCCCAGGGTGACCTGTCCCAGAAGATCGACGTCGACGCGCGCGGCGAGATCCTGGAGCTGAAGAACACCATCAACACGATGGTCGACCAGCTGTCCGCCTTCGCCGAGCAGGTGACCCGGGTGGCCCGTGAGGTGGGCACCGAGGGCCGCCTCGGCGGGCAGGCGCAGGTGCCCGGCGTCGCGGGTGTGTGGCGGGACCTGACGGACTCCGTGAACGGCATGGCGTCCAACCTGACCGGCCAGGTGCGCAACATCGCCCAGGTCGCCACCGCGGTGGCCCGGGGTGACCTGTCCCAGAAGATCACCGTGGACGCGCGCGGCGAGATCCTGGAGCTGAAGAACACCCTGAACACGATGGTCGACCAGCTGTCGTCCTTCGCCGAAGAGGTCACGCGCGTGGCGCGCGAGGTGGGCACCGAGGGCATCCTCGGCGGCCAGGCCGAGGTGCAGGGGGTCTCCGGCACCTGGAAGGACCTCACGCAGTCCGTGAACTTCATGGCGAACAACCTGACGATTCAGGTGCGCAACATCGCCGAGGTCACGACCGCGGTCGCCAAGGGCGACCTGTCGAAGAAGATCACCGTCGACGCCAAGGGCGAGATCCTCGAACTCGTCAGCACCGTCAACACGATGGTGGACCAGCTGTCGTCCTTCGCCGAGCAGGTGACCCGGGTGGCCCGCGAGGTGGGCACCGAGGGCATCCTGGGCGGTCAGGCCCATGTGCCGGGTGTCGTCGGCATCTGGAAGGACCTCAGCGACAACGTGAACCTGATGGCCAACAACCTGACCATGCAGGTGCGGAACATCTCCCAGGTGGCGTCCGCGGTCGCCAACGGCGACCTGACACGGACGGTGACGATCGAGGCGCGCGGTGAGGTCGCGCAGCTCGCCGACACCTTCAACACCATGGTGAAGACGCTGAGTTCGTTCGCCGACCAGGTCACCAAGGTGGCCCGCGAGGTGGGTACGGACGGCATCCTCGGCGGACAGGCGCGGGTGCCCGGTGTGGCCGGTACCTGGAAGGACCTCACCGAGTCCGTGAACCAGATGGCGTCCAACCTGACCGGTCAGGTGCGGAACATCGCCATGGTGACCACGGCCATCGCCAAGGGCGACCTGACGAAGAAGATCGACATCGACGCGCGCGGCGAGATCCTGGAGCTGAAGACGACCATCAACACGATGGTCGACCAGCTCTCCTCCTTCGCCGAGGAGGTCACCCGAGTCGCCCGCGAGGTGGGCACCGAAGGACAGCTCGGCGGCCAGGCGCGCGTGCGTGACGTCGACGGCACCTGGCGGGACCTCACCGAGTCCGTGAACGAGATGGCCGGGAACCTGACCCGGCAGGTGCGTGCCATCGCGCGCGTGGCGACCGCGGTGACCCGAGGCGACCTGAACCTGAAGATCGACGTGGACGCCTCCGGGGAGATCCAGGAACTCCAGGACTACATCAACAAGATGATCGCCAACCTGCGCGACACCACGATCGCCAACAAGGAGCAGGACTGGCTCAAGGGCAACCTGGCCCGTATCTCCGCGCTGATGCAGGGCCGCCGCGACCTCGCGGACGTCGCCTCGCTGATCATGAGCGAGCTGACGCCGGTCGTCTCCGCGCAGCACGGCGCGTTCTTCCTCGCGATGCCGCTCGTCGACGGCAAGGACGCGGGCGCCGACCAGGAGGACCCGTACGAACTGCGCATGCTCGGCTCGTACGGCTACTCCATGGGGTCCATGCCGACGTCCTTCCGGCCGGGTGAGGCGCTCATCGGGACGGCCGCGCAGGAGAAGCGCACGATCCTCGTGGAGAACGCGCCCAGCGGCTATCTGAAGATCTCCTCGGGGCTCGGTGAGGCGCCTCCGGCGCAAGTGATCGTCCTTCCGGTGCTGTTCGAGGGCCAGGTGCTCGGTGTGATCGAGCTGGCCTCCTTCACTCCCTTCACGCAGATCCAGAAGGATTTCCTCAACCAGATCGCCGAGATGATCGCGACCAGCGTCAACACCATCTCCGTCAACACCAAGACCGAGGTGCTGCTGAAGCAGTCGCAGGAGCTGACCGAGCAACTCCGTGAGCGGTCGGCCGAGTTGGAGAACCGGCAGAAGGCCCTCCAGGCGTCCAACGCCGAACTGGAGGAGAAGGCCGAGCTGCTGGCCCAGCAGAACCGCGACATCGAGGTCAAGAACACCGAGATCGAGGAGGCGCGGCAGGTCCTCGAGGAGCGCGCCGAGCAACTCGCCGTCTCCATGCGGTATAAGAGCGAGTTCCTCGCCAACATGTCGCACGAGCTGCGCACGCCGCTCAACTCGCTGCTGATCCTCGCCAAGCTGCTCGCCGACAACGCGGACTCCAACCTCACCCCGAAGCAGGTGGAGTTCGCCGAGACCATCCACGGGGCCGGCTCCGACCTGCTCCAGCTCATCAACGACATCCTCGACCTGTCGAAGGTCGAGGCGGGCAAGATGGACGTCTCGCCGACCCGCATCGCGCTGGTCCAGCTCGTCGACTACGTGGAGGCCACGTTCCGGCCGCTGACCGCGGAGAAGGGCCTGGACCTGTCCGTACGGGTGTCGCCGGAGCTGCCCGCCACGCTGCACACCGACGAGCAGCGCCTCCTCCAGGTGCTGCGCAACCTGCTGTCCAACGCGGTGAAGTTCACCGACTCGGGCTCGGTCGAGCTGGTGATCCGGCCGGCCGGCGCGGACGTGCCGATGCAGATCCGCGAGCAGCTCCTGGAGACCGGTTCGCTGCGCGACCCGGACGCCGGTCTGATCGCGTTCTCCGTCACCGACACCGGGATCGGGATCGCGGCCAGCAAGATGCGGGTGATCTTCGAGGCGTTCAAGCAGGCGGACGGCACGACCAGCCGCAAGTACGGCGGTACGGGCCTCGGGCTGTCCATCTCGCGGGAGATCGCCCAGCTGCTCGGCGGCGAGATCCACGCCCAGAGCGAGCCCGGGCGCGGCTCGACGTTCACGCTGTATTTGCCGCTGCACCCGAGCGAACTGCCGCCGCAGGGCTACCAGCAGCCCATGCCCGCGCTGGAGGCCGGTGAGCTGCTCGCCTCGGAGAGCAACGGGCTGTCCGAGGTGGAGGTCGAGACGCCGGCCGAGGTGCGGTCGTACCAGGAGACGCAGAACGGGGCCGCCGCACTGTTCAGGCGCCGCCGCCGGACCCTGCCGGAGCTCGAGCAGCGGCCTGAGCAGCAGTGGTCGGCGACCGAGCAGAACCAGGCGACGGAGGTGCGGCGCGGTATCCGGTTCGGCGGCGAGAAGGTGCTCATCGTCGACGACGACATCCGCAACGTCTTCGCGCTCACCAGCGTGCTGGAACAGCACGGGCTGTCCGTGCTGTACGCCGAGAACGGCCGCGAGGGCATCGAGGTCCTGGAGCAGCACGACGACGTCACGGTCGTGCTCATGGACATCATGATGCCGGAGATGGACGGGTACGCGACGACGACGGCGATCCGCAGGATGCCGCAGTTCGCGGGCCTGCCGATCATCGCGCTGACCGCGAAGGCGATGAAGGGCGACCGGGAGAAGGCGATCGAGTCGGGCGCCTCCGACTACGTGACCAAGCCGGTCGACCCCGATCACCTGCTGGCGGTCATGGAGCAGTGGATGCGGGGCGCGTGACGCCGCGCGCCGCGGCCGGTGCGGAGGGCGTACGGGGTCGCGTGGCGCGGTCGGTCCGGAGGGCGTCGTGTGGCGCGGTCGGTCCGGAGGGCGTCGTGTGGCGCGGTTGGTGCGGAGGGTGTGCCGGGCCGTGTCAGGCAGGGCCGGTGCGGAGGGTGTGCCGGGCCGCGTCAAGCAGGGCCGCGCGGGGCCGTGGGGCGTGGAAGTGGTGTGGGAATCGTGAGGGGTGCGTGACGGGGTCGCGTGAGGGTCGCGTGACCGGACGGGGCGGGCTTCGCGGGGATGCTGGGGGAACCTTCTGTGTTCACGCGGAGTTGCTGACTCAGTGTGCTCGAAGCCGTGTAGAAGTACGGGATTCGGGGAACCTTCTGGTCCCCGCTTGCGTTTCTGCTACGTGCACAGTGACATCGCGGTGACAGGGTGTGGCGACGGGCGGGGTGCGGCTACCATGACCGGCACAAGGACGGGCGGCGAAAGGGAGTCGTCCTCAGGGGCGGCGCCCGGTGCACATCCGGGGCGAGGAGGGCGGGCCATGGTGCAGAAGGCCAAGATCCTCCTGGTCGATGACCGGCCGGAGAATCTGCTGGCGCTGGAGGCCATCCTCTCCGCGCTCGATCAGACACTGGTGCGGGCATCGAGCGGGGAGGAAGCGCTCAAAGCGCTGCTCACTGACGACTTCGCGGTCATTCTGCTGGACGTCCAGATGCCGGGCATGGACGGCTTCGAGACCGCCGCGCACATCAAGCGGCGGGAGCGCACCCGGGACATCCCGATCATCTTCCTCACCGCGATCAACCACGGCCCGCACCACACGTTCCGTGGTTACGCGGCCGGTGCGGTCGACTACATCTCCAAGCCCTTCGACCCCTGGGTGCTGCGCGCGAAGGTCTCCGTTTTCGTCGAGCTCTACATGAAGAACTGCCAGCTGCGGGAGCAGGCGGCGCTGCTGCGGCTCCAGTTGGAGGGCGGCACCGGCGGCAAGGCCCCGGCGGTCGGCGAGTCGAAGGAGCCGGCGGGACTGCTCGCCGAGCTGTCCGCGCGGCTCGCCGCGGTCGAGGAGCAGGCCGAGGCGCTGTCCAAGCAGCTCGACGACGAATCGGCGGACGCGGCGGCCGTCGCCACGGCGGCGCATCTCGAACGCAAACTGACCGGGCTGCGGCGGGCGCTGGACGCGCTGGAGCCGGGTGCCGGAAGCACGTCGTCGGTGACCTCCCAGAACTGAGGCCCGGGCGCGGCCCAGTTGTGCGTGAGCACACGTCAGTTTCCCGTCCTCGCAAAGGCGACACGAACGGGTGAAGCACCCGCCACACGTGTCCGTTGTCGCCTCCACCGGTAACCTCACCTCTATGGCCTCACGTCCCTCCGCTGCCAAGAAGCAGCCCGCGAAGAAGGCGGCGGCTCCGGCGAAGAAGGCCGCCGCGAAGAAGGCTCCGGCGAAGAAGGCGCCCGCCAGGAAGGCCGCGGCGAAGAAGGCCGCGCCGCCTCCGAGGCCGGCGCCGAGCCCGACCGGCGGCATCTACCGGCTCGTGCGCGCCGTCTGGCTGGGTCTGGCGCACGCCGTGGGCGCGGTGTTCCGCGGCATAGGGAACGGCGCGAAGAACCTCGACCCGGCGCACCGCAAGGACGGCGTCGCGCTGCTGCTGCTCGGCCTCGCGCTGATCTGCGCGGCCGGCACCTGGTCGAACCTGCGCGGTCCGGTCGGCGACCTCGTCGAGATCATCGTGACCGGCGCCTTCGGGCGCCTGGACCTGCTCGTGCCGATACTGCTCGCGGTCATCGCCGCGCGCTTCATCCGGCACCCCGAGCAGCCCGAGGCCAACGGTCGGATCGTCATCGGCCTGTCCGCGCTCGTCATCGGTGTGCTCGGGCAGGTCCACATCGCGTGCGGCGCGCCCGCCCGCAGCGACGGCATGCAGGCCATAAGGGACGCCGGCGGGCTCATCGGCTGGGGCGCGGCGACTCCGCTGACGTACACCATGGGCGAGGTCCTCGCCGTACCGCTGCTCGTGCTGCTCACCGTCTTCGGGCTGCTCGTCGTCACGGCCACGCCGGTCAACGCCATTCCGCGACGGCTGCGGGAGCTCGGCGTGCGGCTCGGGGTGGTGCACGACCCGGCCGTGGACGAGTTCGACGAGTTCTCCGCGGACGACGAGCGCTACGACGAGCAGTGGCGCGAGGCGCTGCCCCCACGCGCGCGTAAGCGCGCTTCGGCGCCCGAGGCGTACGACCCCGACGGTGCCGAGCAGGAGGCCCTCTCGCGGCGTCGTGGCCGTCCCAGGCGCTCCGCGGTGCCCCAGCCCGACATGGACCGGCAGATGGACGCCGTGGACGTCGCCGCGGCCGCCGCTGCCGCGCTCGACGGCGCCGTGCTGCACGGGATGCCGCCGTCGCCGATCGTCGCCGACCTCACCCAGGGGGTCAGCGTCGGGGACCGCGAGGACACCACGCCCACGCCCACGCCGGTGCCCTCTCCGAGCCCTGTGCCGTCGCCCGCCGCGCGTCCCAAGCAGGAGAAGCTGAAGGTCGAGGTCGCGGACCTCACCAAGCCCGCGCCCGAGGCGCCCGCCGACCTGCCGCCGCGCGCCGAGCAGCTTCAGCTGTCCGGCGACATCACGTACTCCCTGCCCTCCCTCGACCTGCTGGAGCGCGGCGGACCCGGCAAGACGCGCAGCGCCGCCAACGACGCGGTCGTCGCCTCGCTGCAGAACGTCTTCATGGAGTTCAAGGTCGACGCGGCCGTCACCGGCTTCACGCGCGGGCCCACGGTCACCCGCTACGAGGTCGAGCTCGGCCCCGCCGTGAAGGTCGAGCGGATCACCGCGCTGACCAAGAACATCGCGTACGCCGTCGCCAGTCCCGACGTACGGATCATCTCGCCGATCCCCGGCAAGTCCGCGGTCGGCATCGAGATCCCGAACACCGACCGCGAGATGGTCAACCTCGGTGACGTACTGCGGCTGGCCGCGGCGGCCGAGGACGACCATCCGATGCTGGTGGCGCTCGGCAAGGACGTCGAGGGCGGCTATGTGATGGCCAACCTCGCGAAGATGCCGCACGTGCTCGTCGCCGGAGCCACCGGTTCCGGTAAGTCGTCGTGCATTAACTGCTTGATCACTTCCATCATGGTCCGCGCGACCCCCGAGGACGTGCGGATGGTCCTGGTGGACCCCAAGCGCGTCGAGCTGACCGCCTACGAGGGCATTCCGCACCTGATCACGCCGATCATCACCAACCCCAAGCGGGCCGCCGAGGCGCTCCAGTGGGTCGTACGGGAGATGGATCTGCGCTACGACGACCTGGCGGCGTTCGGGTACCGGCACATCGACGACTTCAACCAGGCCATCCGAGAGGGCAAGCTCAAGACTCCGGAAGGCAGCGAGCGGGAGCTGAAGACCTACCCGTACCTGCTGGTGATCGTCGACGAGCTCGCCGACCTCATGATGGTCGCGCCGCGTGACGTCGAGGACTCGATCGTGCGCATCACGCAGCTCGCGCGCGCGGCCGGCATCCACCTGGTGCTCGCCACGCAGCGGCCGTCGGTCGACGTCGTCACCGGTCTGATCAAGGCCAATGTGCCCTCGCGGCTCGCCTTCGCCACCTCGTCCCTCGCCGACTCCCGCGTCATCCTCGACCAGCCGGGCGCGGAGAAGCTGATCGGCAAGGGCGACGGTCTCTTCCTGCCGATGGGCGCGAACAAGCCCACCCGTATGCAGGGCGCCTTCGTCACCGAGGACGAGGTCGCGGCCGTCGTCCAGCACTGCAAGGACCAGATGGCGCCCGTCTTCCGGGACGACGTCACCGTGGGCACCAAGCAGAAGAAGGAGATCGACGAGGAGATCGGCGACGACCTGGACCTGCTGTGCCAGGCGGCCGAGCTGGTGGTCTCCACGCAGTTCGGCTCGACGTCGATGCTCCAGCGCAAGCTGCGGGTCGGGTTCGCCAAGGCGGGGCGCCTCATGGACCTGATGGAGTCGCGCGGGATCGTCGGGCCGAGCGAGGGATCCAAGGCTCGTGACGTTCTTGTGAAGGCTGATGAGCTGGATGGCGTGCTCGCGGTGATCCGCGGGGAGGCTTAAGGGGACGTCACCTCCGGAAACGGGGCGCAAGGGTCACCTCGCGGGCGGGCGGGCCGCCGATGGGTGTTCGATCGTGACTCACCCGTAAGGGATCATTGAGCAACCGTTTCCCTTCGGCGTACGTCAAGTTGAGGGAAGCGAAAAGCTGCTGCTCCACCATCGGCGTGTCCGGCCATACCGATGGCGTACAAAGTCCCACCGCCCGGTTGCCCCACCCTTTCGCACCCCCCCTAGACTGAACCTCCAGCACAGGTGGCTAAAACGCTCGAAAGGCGCCCCCGTGTCCATCGGCAACTCCCCTGAAGACGAGCGTCCGTTCGAAGACGACCGTGAGGAAGCCCGAATCTCCGTCGGCCGTGCCCTGAAGCAGGCACGTATCGCGGCCGGGCTGACCGTCGACGACGTCAGCAACGCCACCCGGGTCCGTATCGCCATCGTGCATGCCATCGAAGCGGACGACTTCGCCCCCTGCGGCGGCGACGTCTACGCCCGAGGCCACATCCGGACCCTGGCCAAGGCCGTACGCCTCGACCCGGCCCCCCTCCTCGCCCAGTACGACGCCGACCACGGCGGCCGTCCGGCGCCGACCCCGGCGGCCCCCCTGTTCGAGGCGGAACGCATCCGTCCCGAGCGCCGCGGGCCCAACTGGACCGCGGCCATGGTCGCCGCGATCGTGGCCGTGATCGGGTTCGTCGGGTTCACCGCGTTCAAGGGCGGCGACGAGGGCGCCGGGGCGGCGGTCGCCGACGGTGCCTCGCCCTCCGCCGGCAAGTCCGCCACACCCACCCCGAAGAGCGAGAAGCCCGAGTCGCCGAAGCCGGACCCGTCCGACAGCGCCATCGCGGCGGCCCCCCAGGACAAGGTGACCGTCAAGGTCAGCGCCCCCGATGGCAAGAGCTGGATCTCCGCCAAGGACCACAACGGCCGGCTGCTGTACGACGGCCTGCTCCAGCAGGGCGAGTCGAAGACCTTCCAGGACAGCGAGAAGATCAACCTCGTCCTCGGTGACGCCGGGGCGATCAAGCTGTATGTGAACGGCAAGAAGATCGACGACGACTGGGCGCCCGGAGCCGTGGAGCGCCTGACGTACACGAAGGGCGACCCGCAGGTCGGCTGAGGCCAGACGCGTGCTCGATGCGTGCTCGACGGGGTTGGTGATCTTCACCAACCCCGTCGACGTTCGTTGTCGGTGGGACAAAGTAGTCTTGAGCCCATGCCTGAACGCCGTACCGTCGCACTCGTCACTCTTGGCTGCGCCCGCAACGAGGTGGACTCGGAGGAGCTCGCAGGCCGCTTGGAGGCGGACGGCTGGGACCTCGTGGAGGACGCCGCCGACGCGGACGTCGCCGTCGTCAACACCTGCGGCTTCGTCGACGCCGCCAAGAAGGACTCCGTCGACGCCCTCCTGGAGGCCAACGACCTCAAGGGACATGGCAGAACCCAGGCCGTCGTGGCGGTGGGCTGCATGGCCGAGCGGTACGGCAAGGACCTCGCCGAGGCCCTTCCCGAGGCCGACGGCGTGCTCGGCTTCGACGACTACGCCGACATCTCCGACCGCCTGCAGACCATCCTGTCCGGCGGCATCCACGCCGCCCACACCCCGCGCGACCGGCGCAAGCTGCTGCCGATCAGCCCGGCCGAGCGCCAGGAGTCGGCGGCCGAGGTGGCGCTGCCCGGGCACGGCCCGGCGGATCTGCCGGAGGGGCTCGCCCCGTCCTCCGGCCCCCGTGCGCCCCTGCGCCGCCGTCTGGACGGCTCCCCGGTCGCCTCGGTGAAGCTCGCCTCCGGCTGCGACCGGCGCTGCACGTTCTGCGCCATCCCTTCCTTCCGCGGCTCGTTCATCTCGCGGCGCCCCTCGGACGTGCTCAACGAGACCCGCTGGCTGGCCGAGCAGGGCGTCAAGGAGATCATGCTGGTCTCCGAGAACAACACCTCCTACGGCAAGGACCTGGGCGACATCCGCCTGCTGGAGTCCCTGCTGCCCGAGCTCGCCGAGGTCGACGGCATCGAGCGGGTGCGCGTCAGCTACCTCCAGCCGGCCGAGATGCGCCCCGGCCTCATCGACGTGCTGACGTCGACGCCGAAGGTCGCGCCGTACTTCGACCTGTCCTTCCAGCACTCCGCGCCCGACGTGCTGCGCGCGATGCGCCGCTTCGGCGACACCGACCGCTTCCTGGAGCTGCTCGACACCATCCGGAGCAAGGCCCCGCAGGCGGGCGTGCGCTCCAACTTCATCGTCGGCTTCCCCGGCGAGAGCGAGGCCGACCTCGCCGAGCTGGAGCGTTTCCTCACAGGCGCGCGCCTGGACGCCATCGGCGTCTTCGGTTACTCCGACGAGGAGGGCACGGAGGCGGCCACGTACGACAACAAGCTCGACGAGGACGTCGTCGCCGAGCGGCTGGCGCGTGTCTCCCGGCTCGCCGAGGAACTCGTCTCGCAGCGGGCCGAGGAGCGCGTGGGCGAGACCGTGCACGTGCTGGTGGAGTCCGTGGACGAGGAGGGCGTGTACGGGCGCGGTGCGCACCAGGCGCCGGAGACGGACGGCCAGGTGCTGCTCACGAGCGGCGAAGGGCTCGGTGTCGGCCGTATCGTCGAGGCGAAGGTGGTCGGCACCGAGGGTGTCGACCTGGTGGCCGAGCCGGTGACGGACTCGCTCGCGTGTAGTGAGGAGGCGGGCAGATGACCGGAGTACCGGCATCCGCTGCGGGCCGCTCCCAGGCGGGTGCGTCCGACGCCGGCTCCGGTGCCAAGTCCCCGCGGAGCGGCAAGATCGTGGCCGCGGCCGTCAACGAGGCCAGCCTCTGGAACATCGCCAACATCCTGACCATGATCCGGCTGCTGCTGGTGCCGGGGTTCGTCGCGCTGATGCTGGCCGCCGGCGGACACGACCCCGCGTGGCGCTCGTTCGCCTGGGCCGCCTTCTCCGTTGCCATGATCACCGACCTCTTCGACGGTCACCTGGCCCGCACCTACAACCTCGTCACCGACTTCGGGAAGATCGCCGACCCCATCGCCGACAAGGCGATCATGGGGGCGGCGCTGATCTGTCTCTCCGCGCTCGGCGACCTGCCGTGGTGGGTGACCGCCGTCATCCTCGGCCGGGAACTCGGGATCACGCTGCTGCGTTTCATCGTCATCCGCTACGGCGTCATCCCGGCGAGCCGCGGCGGCAAGCTCAAGACCCTCGCGCAGGGCATCGCGGTCGGCATGTACATCCTGGCGCTGACGGGGTGGCTGGCGACCGCGAGATTCTGGGTGATGGCTGTGGCGGTCGTCCTGACCGTGGCGACCGGACTCGACTATGTGAGACAGGCCATTGTGCTGCGCAGGCAGGGAATCGCCGAGCGCGAGGCGGCGTTGGAGGAGTCGGAAGCGTGAATTCCCCGGCCACTGAAGTGGTGCGACTACTGACGGTGAGGGGCGAGACGCTCGCGGTCGCCGAGTCTCTCACCGGTGGACTGGTTGCGGCGGAAATCACAGCGGCGCCCGGGGCCTCCCAGGCCTTCCGCGGCTCGGTGACGGCTTACGCCACCGAACTGAAGCATGAACTGCTCGGTGTCGACGCCGGCCTGCTGGCGGCGCGCGGAGCGGTGGATCCGCAGGTCGCGGCCCAGATGGCGGTCGGCGTGCGCAAGGCGCTCGGTGCCGACTGGGGCATCGCGACCACGGGAGTCGCAGGACCGGAGGAACAGGACGGAAAGCCCGTCGGAACGGTCTACGTGGCGGTCGACGGACCCGGTCCGGGCCTCTCGGATGGCGGGAAAGTCGCCTCACTGCGGTTGAACGGCGACCGCGCGGAAATTCGTATGGAGAGTGTACGGAGCGTACTCGCACTGCTCCTTCAGGAGCTTGCGGGCGAACAGACCGGGAATGAGCGGGCACAGGATACGGAACGGAACGGGGGGTTTTGATGTTTGCAGCCCTGAGTGAACACGACATCGCTCCCCGCACGGCCGCGGCGCAAGGCGGTACGGTGGGGCGTGAAGGATGCGGCTACGCGGTCCGAGGAGGGAGCCACCGATGATTCTGCTCCGTCGCCTGCTGGGTGACGTGCTGCGTCGGCAGCGCCAACGCCAGGGCCGTACTCTGCGCGAAGTCTCCTCGTCCGCCCGAGTTTCACTCGGCTATCTCTCCGAGGTGGAGCGGGGGCAGAAGGAGGCTTCCTCCGAACTGCTCTCCGCCATCTGCGACGCGCTGGACGTACGGATGTCCGAACTGATGCGGGAAGTGAGCGACGAGCTCGCCCTCGCCGAGCTGGCCCAGTCCGCTGCGGCCACCCCCAGCGAGCCCGTACCCACGCCGGTACGTCCGATGCTGGGTTCGGTGTCGGTGACCGGTGTGCCACCGGAACGGGTGACCATCAAGGCACCCGCCGAGGCAGTGGACGTCGTCGCCGCCTGAGCGTCACGCGCGTACGTCCTTGGGTTCCGCTCGAGGACGAGCTGACGATGCACTGAGAAGTGCAAAGCACTCTGCGAAGTGCGCGAAGCCCCGACCGGGCCTCTCCGAACATCTGGAGAGGCGTCGGCCGGGGCTTTCGTGCATCGTGGGACGGACGGGGCTCGGGGCCGTGTAGCCGTACAGGAATCGGAGCATGCGCATGTACGTCGTGAAGAGCCCGTTGTCCGACGCGGACCTGAAGACCGTGGCCGAGGCCCTGCAAGGGGCCCTCGTCGATCTGGTGGACCTCGCCCTCGTGGCGAAGCAGATCCACTGGAACGTGGTCGGGCCCCGGTTCCGGTCCGTGCATCTGCAACTCGACGAGGTCGTGGACATCGCGCGCACCCACTCCGACACCGTCGCCGAGCGGGCCTCCGCGCTGGGTGTGCCGCCCGACGGGCGTGCGGCCACCGTGGCGGCGGGCAGCGGCATCGGGGCGGTGTCCGAGGGCTGGGTCAAGGACACGGACGCGGTGGGGGCGCTGGTGGACGCGCTGGGCGCGGTGATCGGGCGGATGCGGGAGCGGGTGGCCGCCACCGGGGACGCCGACCCCGTCAGCCAGGATCTGTTCATCGGGATCACGGCGGATCTGGAGAAGCACCACTGGATGTTCCAGGCCGAGAACGGGTGAGGCGGCGGCTGGGAGTGCCTCGGTGTGCCCTCGGTGCGCCCTGCCGCCGGACGCGGCCCGGGCCTAGCGTCGGGTGCTGTGGTTCTGGCGGGTGCCCTGAGGGCTTCGGGGACTGCGGGCTGGAGGTGGGGTCGTGGGCCGTCCGATAGCGCGGTGGGGGGTGGCCCTCACGCTGGGCGCGCTCTGGTGGTGGGGCGTGCTGCGACTGGCGCTGGCCCCCGACGCGGGGGTGCTGGAGGGTGCCGTCGCCGCCGGAGGGTGGGGGCTGAGCCTGCTGCCGGTGCACTGTGTGCCGAGGGCGCGGGCGGCCGGTGCGCTCGCCGTGGGGCGCTGGCGGGCGGCCTGGCACGGTACGGCGATGCGGGCCGCCCCGGGCGCCGTCACCACGGCATCGCGACCCCGCCGTTCGGACGGAGGATCTGGCCCGTCGTGAAGGACGCGGCGTCGGACGCCAGGTACAGCACGGCATGGGCGACCTCGTGGGCCCGGCCTACCCGGCCCAGTGGTGACATACGGGCCATCAGCGCCTCGGTCCGCTCCTGGTCCTCGCCGTGGCGGTCGGTCATCGGCGTGCGGATCCAGCCCGGGGCGACGGCGTTGACCCGGATGCCGTGCCGGCCGACCTCGTTCGCCAGGGTCTTCGTCAGCTGGACGACCGCCGCCTTGGCGGCGCCGTAGGCGAGCAGGCCGGGGCCGCCGGTGTCGACGGCGCCCGAGGCCATGGTGACGATGCTGCCCCGGGTGCCTCGGGCGATCATGAGGCGGGCCGCCTCCTGGCAGGCGTACAGCACTCCCTTGAAGTTGACGTTCAGGACGCGGTCGAGATCCTCGTCCTTCGTGTCCAGGACCGGGCTGCTGTGCATGATGCCGGCGATCGCGGCCAGGACGTCCAGCTGCCCGCAGGAGGCGATGGCCTCGCGGAGCTGATGCCGGTCCGTCACGTCGAGGTGGTGGGTGCGGGCGGTGCCGCCCGCGTCCTTGATCAGGGTCGCCGTCTCGTGCAGGCCCTGTGCGTCGCGGTCGGCGCAGTGCACGCCGGCGCCCGCTTCGGCGAGCAGGACCGCGGAGGCGCGGCCGATACCGCCGGCGGCGCCGGTGACGAAGGCGGTGCGTCCGGAGAGGTCGTACGCGCTGACGGTCATGGGGGGACGGTACGAGGGTTTCTGACGGGTCGTCAATTGGTCGTACGGTGTGGGGCTCGGGGACGTGAGGTGGTGCCCGGGGCGGGTCCCTTCTGGCACGTCGGGCACCAGTAGGTGGGGCGTTCGCGGGAGCCGTCGCCCTGGTTGGCGACGCGGACGGGGGTGCGGCAGCGGAGGCAGGGGGTGCCGGCGCGGCCGTAGACGAAGAGGTCGTGGCCGTGGCGGCCCGTGGTGGTGCGGACCGGGCGGTCGCGGTTGGCCTCCAGGACCTTCTTGGCGAGAGCGGGGAGCTTGGCGGCGCGGTCGGCGGGGAGCGCGCCCACCGGGAGCCAGGGGGTCACGCCCAGCAGGAAGCAGAGCTCGCTCTTGTAGACATTGCCGATTCCGGCGAGGTTGCGCTGGTCGAGCAGGGCCTCGCCGAGGGGGCGGGCCGGGTCGGCGAGGAGGTTGGCGAGGGCGCGGTCGGCGTTCCAGTCCGGGCCCAGGAGGTCGGGGCCGAGGTGGCCGACGACGCGGTCCTCGTCGGACGTCCGGAGGAGTTCCAGGACGGGGAGGCGGTAGCCGACGGCGGTCCGGTCGGCGTTGCCGAGGATCGCGCGGATCTGGTGGGCGGGGCCGCCGGTCCAGCGCCTGCCGTTCGCGTAGACCTTCCAGGAGCCGTCCATCTTGAGGTGCGAGTGGAGGGTCAGGCCGCCTTCGATGCGGGTCAGGAGGTGCTTGCCGCGCGGGGTGACGTCCAGGACGGTGCGGCCGGTGAGGTCGGCCGTGGCGAACTTGGGGACGCGGAGGTCGCTGCGGGTCAGTACTTGGCCGGCCAGGGCCGTGTGCAGGCGGTTCGCCGCCTGCCAGACGGTGTCTCCTTCGGGCATGGGTCAAGGGTGGCATGGGGTGGTGGGTGGGCGCCTACATGGTGGGGGCTGCTGTTGTGCGGCGGGTGCGGGTTGTCGGTGGCTTGGCGCGCAGTTCCCCGCGCCCCTGGGTGGGTGTGGGGTGCCGTCGGCTCGGAAGGTCTGTCAGGCCCTCAGCCGTAGGCCCCTGGGGGTGGCGATGAAGCCTGCTGCTTCCAGCAGGGTGCCGAAGGGGGAAGTCAGAGCCGAGGCGCCGTTGACGCGTTCCACCGTGACCGTGCCCAGGGAGCCAGCCCGGGCGGCTGCCGCCAGGGCGTCGGCTGCCGGCTGGAGGCGGGGATCGTCGGTGGGTTTGGTGTCCGGGTCCTCGGGCCAGGCCAGCAGGGTCTTGCCGCCTCGCTCCATGTAGAGCGTCAGCTCGCCGTCGACCAGGACCACCAGGGAGCCCGCCTTGCGGCCCGCCTTGTGCCCGGCACCGGTCGGAGGCTCGGGCCAGGGGAGGGCGGCGCCGTACGCGTTCGCCGGGTCGGCTGCTGCCAGGACGACGGCTCGGGTGTCGGGGGTGGGGCGGTCGCGGCGGTGGGGGGCGCGCGCGGGGGCGTGGTGGTCGCGGTAGTCGCGGGGGGAGACGTAGTGGTCGCGTGAGGTGGGGGCCGGGGGCAGGGGGTCGTAGGTGTCGTCGAGGCCCAAGGGGGTCTGGTCTCCGTCGGTCTGCCAGAGGTCGGCGCCGGATTGTGGAGTGCCGAAGTCGGCTCCGGGTTGTGGCGCGCCGAAGTCGGCGTACGGGGTGAAGTCGTCGGTGGCCGGGCCCGTGGCGTCGGTCTGGCCTCGTTCGCGGGCGTTCGCCACCGCACGGAGGCGGTCCACCGCGCCGTCCATCGCGAACTGGGCGGCGCCGAGGCCCTCCACCACATAGCCGCGGCGGGCCTGGCCGGTCTCCTCGAAGGCCGACAGGATGCGGTACGTCGCCGAGAAGCCGCCCTCGACGCCCTCCGCGGAGACCGCGCCCCGGGTCACCACGCCGTGTCGGTCGAGGAGGGTGCGGGCCAGGGCGTGGGCGCGCAGGGTGGGGTCGGGCTCGCGGGCGGGCAGCAGGGACCAGCGGCCGGCGACGGTGGGCGGGCCGGTGCGGGATGTCGGGCGGGCGGCGGCCGTGAGGGAGCCGTAGCGGCCGCGCGGGATCGTGCGCTTGGCGCGGTGGGCCGTGGAGCCCGCCGTGCGGCCCGAGCCCAGCAGGGAGCGCATGGGGGTGAGGGTGTCGTTCGTGAGGCGGCCGGACCAGGCCAGGTCCCAGACGACGTCGGCGAGTTGGGGGTCGGTGGCGTCAGGGTGGGTGGTCGCGCGGACCTGGTCGGCGATCTGGCGGAAGAACAGGCCGTAGCCGCCGGACAGGGCGGTGAGGACGGACTCGTGGAGGGCCGTCAGCTCCAGGGGGTGCGGGGCGGGCAGGAGGAGGGGGGCCGCGTCGGCGAGGTAGAGGGAGACCCAGCCGTCCTTGCCGGGCAGGGAGCCCGCTCCGGCCCACACCACCTCGCCGGCGGAGGTGAGTTCGTCGAGCATCGCCGGGGTGTAGTTCGCCACCCGGGACGGCAGGACCAACTTCTCCAGGGCGGAGGCCGGCACGGACGCGCCCTGCAACTGCTCTACGGCGCGCACCAGGCCGTCGATGCCGCGCAGGCCGTGGCCCTTGCCGATGTGCTGCCACTGGGGGAGGAACTGGGCCAGCGCGGGCGGCGGCACCGGTTCGAGTTCATGGCGCAGGGCGGCCAGCGAGCGCCGACGCAGGCGGCGGAGCACGGCGGCGTCGCACCACTCCTGGCCGATGCCCGCCGGATGGAACTCCCCCTGTACGACACGGCCGTTCGCGGCGAGGCGCTGCAACGCGCCCTCCGTGACGGCCACGCCCAGACCGAAGCGCGCCGCCGCGGTCGCCGAGGTGAACGGGCCGTGCGTGCGGGCGTAGCGCGCGAGGAGGTCGCCCAGCGGGTCCTTGACCGGCTCGGTGAAGGCCTCCGGTACGCCGACAGGCAGGGCGGTACCCAGGGCGTCGCGCAGCCGGCCGGCGTCCTCGACCGCCGCCCAGTGGTCGGTGCCGGCGACGCGGACCCGGATGGCGCGGCGCGCCTTGGCGAGATCCTGCGCCCACTGCGGCTGCGCGCCTCGCTCGGCCAACTCCGCTTCCGTGAGCGGGCCGAGGAGGCGGAGGAGGTCCGCGACGCCCTCGGCGTCCTTCACGCGGCGGTCCTCGGTGAGCCACTGGAGTTCCCGCTCCAGCTCCGTCAGTACCTCGGCGTCCAGCAGCTCGCGCAGCTCCGCCTGGCCGAGCAGCTCAGCCAGCAGACGGGAGTCGAGGGACAGGGCCGCGGCGCGGCGCTCGGCGAGCGGGGAGTCTCCCTCGTACAGGAACTGGGCGACGTAACCGAAGAGGAGGGAGCGGGCGAAGGGGGAGGGCTCGGGGGTGGTGACCTCGACGAGGCGGACCTTGCGGGACTCCAGGTCGCCCATCAGCTCGACGAGGCCGGGGACGTCGAAGACGTCCTGGAGGCACTCGCGGACCGCCTCCAGGACGATCGGGAACGAGCCGAACTCGCTGGCCACCTCAAGGAGTTGCGAGGCGCGCTGCCGCTGTTGCCACAGCGGGGTGCGCTTGCCGGGGTTGCGGCGGGGCAGCAGGAGGGCGCGGGCCGCGCATTCCCGGAACCGGGAGGCGAACAGGGCCGAGCCGCCGACCTGGTCGGTGACGATCTGGTCGACCTCGCCCTTGTCGAAGACGACGTCCGCAGCGCCGACCGGGGCCTGGTCGGCGTCGTACTCCGTGCCGAGCTTCATCGGTTCCTGGTCCAGCAGGTCCAGGCCCATCAGGTCGGCGTCGGGGAGGCGCAGGACGATGCCGTCGTCCGCGTGCATCACCTGGGCGTCCATGCCGTAGCGCTCGGAGAGCTTGGCGCCGAGGGCGAGGGCCCAGGGGGCGTGCACCTGGGCGCCGAACGGGGAGTGGACGACCACGCGCCAGTCGCCGAGTTCGTCACGGAAGCGCTCCACGACGATCGTGCGGTCATCGGGGATGTGGCCGCAGGCCTCGCGCTGTTCGTCCAGGTACGCGAGGACGTTGTCCGCCGCCCAGGTGTCCAGGCCGGCCGCGAGGAGGCGTGGGCGGGCCTTCTCCTTGGGCATCGAACCGACTTCCCGGAGGAACGCGCCGACCGCGCGGCCGAGCTCGAGCGGGCGGCCCAGCTGGTCGCCCTTCCAGAACGGCAGCCGTCCCGGGACGCCCGGGGCCGGGGAGACCAGAACGCGGTCGCGGGTGATGTCCTCGATGCGCCAGGAGCTGGTGCCGAGCGTGAAGACGTCGCCCACGCGCGACTCGTAGACCATCTCCTCGTCCAGCTCGCCGACCCTTCCGCCGCCCTTCTTGGGGTCGGCACCGGCGAGGAAGACGCCGAAGAGACCGCGGTCCGGGATGGTGCCGCCGGAGGTGACCGCGAGGCGCTGGGCGCCGGGGCGGCCGGTGATCGTGCCGGCGACGCGGTCCCAGACGACTCGGGGGCGCAGTTCCGCGAAGGCGTCGGAGGGGTAGCGGCCTGCGAGCATGTCGAGGACCGCGGTGAAGGCGGATTCGGGGAGGGAAGCGAAGGGGGCCGCTCGGCGGACCGTGGCCAGGAGGTCGTCGAGCTGCCAGGTGTCCAGCGCCGTCATCGCGACCAGCTGCTGGGCCAGGACGTCCAGGGGGTTGGCGGGGACCTTGAGGGACTCGATGGAGCCGGTGCGCATCCGCTCGGTGACGACCGCGGCCTGGACCAGGTCGCCGCGGTACTTCGGGAAGACCACGCCGGTGGAGACCGCGCCGACCTGGTGGCCCGCGCGGCCCACGCGTTGCAGGCCCGAGGCCACGGAGGGGGGTGACTCGACCTGGACGACCAGGTCCACCGCGCCCATGTCGATGCCGAGTTCCAGGCTGGAGGTCGCGACCACTGCGGGGAGGCGGCCTGCCTTCAGATCCTCCTCGACCAGGGCGCGCTGTTCCTTGGAGACCGAGCCGTGGTGGGCGCGGGCGATGACCGGGGGTGCGCCCTGGGCCGCCCCTGAGCCGCCCATCAGCTCGGCGGGGGCGTGGTGTTCCGCCAGGGGCTCGCCGGTCGCTCGTTCGTACGCGATCTCGTTGAGGCGGTTGCACAGGCGTTCCGCGAGGCGGCGGGAGTTGGCGAAGACGATGGTGGAGCGGTGGGCCTGGACGAGGTCGGTGATGCGCTCCTCGACGTGCGGCCAGATCGAGGGGCGTTCCGCGCCCTCGGTGCCGTCCGCCACGGGGGAGCCGCCGAGTTCGCCGAGGTCCTCCACGGGGACCACCACCGAGAGGTCGAACTCCTTGCCCGACTTCGGCTGGACGATCTCCACCTTGCGGCGGGGGGAGAGGTAGCGGGCGATCTCGTCGACCGGGCGGACGGTCGCGGAGAGGCCGATGCGGCGGGCCGGCTTCGGGAGGAGCTCGTCGAGGCGCTCCAGGGAGAGGGCGAGGTGGGCGCCTCGCTTGGTGCCGGCCACCGCGTGGACCTCGTCGAGGATCACCGTCTCGATGCCGGTCAGCGCGTCGCGGGTCGCCGACGTCAGCATCAGGAACAGGGACTCCGGGGTGGTGATCAGGATGTCCGGGGGGCGGGTGGACAGCGCGCGGCGCTCGGCCGCGGGGGTGTCGCCGGAGCGGATGCCAACCTTGACCTCGGGCTCGGGCAGGCCGAGGCGTACGGATTCCTGGCGGATGCCGGTGAGGGGGCTGCGGAGGTTGCGCTCCACGTCGACCGCGAGGGCCTTCAGCGGGGAGACGTAGAGGACTCGGCAGCGTTTCCTGGGGTCGGCGGGTGGGGGTGTGGAGGCCAGGTCGTCCAGGGCGGCGAGGAAGGCGGCGAGGGTTTTGCCGGAGCCGGTGGGGGCGACGACCAGGACGTCGGAGCCCTCTTTGATGGCCGTCCATGCGCCTGCCTGGGCCGCGGTGGGCGCGTCGAAGGCTCCCGTGAACCAGCCGCGGGTCGCGGGGGAGAAGCCGTCCAGGGCTCGGTGTGTGGAGCTGACCATGCGTCCATCCTGCACCCCGGGACTGACAACGGCCGGTGAGCTGGGCATTCGTGGCCGGCCCGGCTCGGTGGGGGTTCGCGTTCGCGGTGACGGTCGGGGGTGGGTCGGGGCCGCGCCGGGGGGTGTCCGTCCTCGGAACGGCGCGGAATCGGGCAGCCATAACAGGGCTCCCGTGTTGACGCGCCAACCGCTGCGGGCGGACACCCCCCGACACGTCCCCTTCCCGCCGTCGCCGGGTGCCGCGCCGCTGGGGTGCGCGCTGCGGCTCCTGCGGGGGTGCGCGTCTGGCGGAGAATGGGGGCATGGCAGGTTCGGGTGAGCGGGCGCGGCACTGGCGGTATGCCGAGTTGCCGGGGGTCGATCTGCTGCGGGCCCGGTATGTGCGGAAGAACTTTGTGCGGCACACCCATGAGAGCTTCGTGATCGCCGCCATCGCGGACGGGGTCGAGGTCTTTCACTACCGGGGTGCCGATCGGTACGCGGGGGCCGGGGCGCTTGCTCTGGTCAATCCGGACACCGCGCACACCGGGCGGGCGGGGGTGCCCGAGGGGTGGCGGTACGGGGCCGTGTATCCGTCGCGTGAGGTGGTGGCCGGGATCGCTGCCGAGACCACGTCGATTCGTGGGACCCCGGGGTTCGTCGATCCGGTTCTTGATGATCCGTATGCCGTCGGGCTGGTGCATCAGGTGTTGCGGGCCGCTGACGAGGGCAACGCGCTGGCCGCCGATACCTTGCTGCGGGTTGCCGTGACCCGGTTGCTGCGGCTCAACGGTGGGGTCCTGCCGCGGCGGGAGGTGCGGTCGGCGGGCGCTCGGGTGGCTGTTCGCGCGCGTGCCTTGCTGGAGGAGCGCATGGCCGAGCCGCCGAGCCTGGAGGCGCTGGCGCAGGAGCTCGGTGTCGGGTCGTTCGCGTTGCTGCGGGCCTTCCGGGATCTGTACGGGATGCCGCCGCACGCCTGGCTCACCGACGCGCGCGTGCGGCGGGCTCGGCTGTTGCTGGACGGGGGTATGGCGCCGGGGGAGGCCGCCGTGGCCGTGGGATTCAGTGATCAGCCGCATCTGAATCGGCACTTCTCGCGGATCGTCGGGGTGCCGCCCGGGGCGTACCAGCGTGAGCGCAAGAACGTACAAGACGTTCGGACGGGGCCTCGTCTAGCGTCCGACGCGTGGGAGAACAGACCGCTTTCGTAGACATAGCCGCCGGTGACGGGCGGAAGGCCGACGCCGCCGTCGTGCGGGACGCCCTCGGAGTCGGGGTCGCCGTGGGACTGTCCGGGTTCGCTTTCGGGGTGACCTCGGCGGGGAGTGGGCTCACCGTGTGGCAGACGTGTGCGCTCAGTCTTCTGGTGTTCACCGGGGCCTCGCAGTTCGCGCTCGTGGGGGCGCTCGCCGCAGGTGGGAATCCGCTGACCGCGGCTGCCGGGGCCTTCTTCCTCGGGGTGCGCAATGCCTTCTACGGGCTTCGCCTGTCGCAGTTGCTGGCGCTCCCGCGCGTGGTGCGGCCGTTCGCCGCTCAGTGGGTGATCGACGAGACGGCGGCTGTTGCCTTGGCCCAGAGGGGGCGGCGGCAGGTGCGGATCGGGTTCGCGGTCACGGGGCTGAGTCTTTATGTGCTGTGGAATCTCACCACCCTGTTGGGCGCGCTCGGCGCCGAGGCGATCGGGGACACCGACGCCTGGGGGCTTGATGCCGCCGGGCCGGCTGTGTTCCTCGCGTTGCTCGCGCCGATGCTGAAGAGCGGCACCGAGCGTGCCGTCGCCGGGCTTGCCGTGCTGCTGGGGCTCGGGCTGCTGCCCGTGCTGCCTGCCGGGGTGCCGGTGTTGGCGGCCGCTCTCGCGGCTCCCGTGGTGCTGTGGGCCGAGGGCCGCCGGCAGGGTGGGCGGGAGGAGCGGTGAACGTCTGGATCGCGATCGGCGTCACCGCCGTGGGCTGTTACGCCGTCAAGCTTGTCGGGCTGCTCGTTCCCGCGGGCGCTCTGGAGCGGCCGCTGGTGAAGCGGTTGGCCGCGCTGCTGCCGGTTGCCCTGCTGGCCGCTCTCACGGCCCAGCAGACCTTTGCCGACGGGCGTGAGCTGGTGCTGGACGCCAGGCTTGCGGGGGTTGCCGCGGCCGCCGTGGCGGTCTTGCTGCGGGCTCCCTTCCTGCTCGTCGTCGCGGCGGCCGTGGTGGTCACGGCGGGCGTCCGGGCCATGGGTGGGTGAGCTCAGCCGATGGAGCGGCCGTACGCCCTGAGGGTGCGCAGTGCCTCGATCGTCACCATGGGGCGGGCCTCCAGGGCGGTGCCGGGCGCCCACTGGCGCCAGCGGATCGGCCAGCCGCCGTCCTGTTCCTGCGCGGCCGCCAAGTGGTCCAGCGAGCGCTCCATCTCCTCGTCCGTGAACCACGCGCGCGCGAGCGAGTACGGCGTCCTGGCGTAGTCGTGCGGGAAGTGGTGCTCGCCCGGGGCGTAGCCCGGGGGGACGGGATGGGTGTCCAGATGCTCGGGGTCCAGGGCCGCGAGCCGGGTTTCGCGCACCAGGCGGCCCAGTCGGTCCGCGGCCGCCTCCGCGCGCGGGCGGTCGGGAGCGGAGTCCAGGAAGGCGACGGCGGCCTGGACCTCGTACGGGTGGGACTGCCGCAGGGACTCGACCGCGTGCCAGCAGAAGTCCGTGGCACGGAACAGCCAGGCGTGCCACACCTCGTTGCGGTGCAGCAGACCGACGATGGGGCCGGTGGCGAGGAGTTCGCTGGGCGGGTCGTCCACGATCGGGATGAAAGGGGCCGTGGGATAGCCGCGCTGGCCGGGAAGGATCGCCGGCAGGGCGCCGTCCGCGGTGGAGACGGAGGTCAGATAGCGGCACACGTGCTCCACGCGCCGGCCGCCGCAGCGTCCGATGGCGTCCAGGACGCGCAGGGCGTGCCCGGTGTGCAGGGGCTGGCTGACCGGGCCGCGCAGATCGGGCTCCAGGGCGTGGCCGTAACCGCCGTCCTCGTTGCGGTACGCGTCCAGCGCGGTCTCCACCGGGTCGGCGTCGCCGTTGAGGAAGTGGTGGGCGAAGAGACGCTGCTCCAGCACGCGCGCGGTGAGCCAGACGAAGTGCTCGGCGCGGAAGAGCGGGGAGTGCGCCGGGGGCGTCGGGGGGAGTGGGGAAGCTCCTGTTTCGGCCATGCGTCAGACCGTAGGGCGGAAAGCGGTCTCGGCAAGCGGTCCCGGCCGAGGCCCACCCTCAGGGGCGGGATACTGGGGTCATGCGGTTGACGGTCTTCTGGCAGCGGATGGCGGACCATTTCGGTCCCGGGTACGACGACACCTTCGCGCGCGACCACGTCATGGCCGAACTCGGCGGGCGCACGGTGTACGAGGCCCTGGACGCCGGATGGGACGCCAAGGACGTGTGGCGTGTGGTGTGCACCGTCATGAATGTGCCGCAAGAGAAGCGTTGACCGGCTGTGAACGTGCGGGGTACGAGGGCCGACCGGTCATGAACGTGCCACAGGTCGAGCGCTGAGCGGTCACGAAGATCGCAGGGGGGCAGCGGATTGTCAGCGGCGTAGGCGAAACTTGCACCGTGGCACCCACTGACGAGACCGACGAGGTCCCCCAGCACGCGTCCCCGTTCGGCACGACGCCGCCCGCCCGGCCCCCGGCCGACGGCGTCACCGGGGCGAACGCGCGCATGCCGCGCTGGCTGCCGCGTGCCGTGGTGCTCACCCTCGGCCTCTACGCCGCCTTCCAGCTGAGCACATGGGCCTTCCACCAGCTCACCGGGCTGCTGATCAACATCCTCATCGCGTTCTTCCTGGCCCTGGCCATCGAACCCGCGGTGAGCTGGATGGCCTCGCGCGGGATACGCCGAGGGGTCGGGACCTTCCTCGTCTTCCTCGCCGTGATGATCGTGTCCGCCGGGTTCATCACCCTGCTCGGGTCGATGCTCGCGGGGCAGATCATCAAGATCGTCGAGGACTTCCCCGACTACATCGACTCCGTCATCAGCTGGATCAACACGCACTTCCACACCGATCTGAAGCGGATCGACGTCCAGGAGGGCCTGCTCAAGTCCGACTGGCTGCGCAACTACGTGCAGAACAGCGCCACCGGTGTCCTCGACCTGTCCGCACAGGTCCTCGGCGGGCTCTTCCAGCTGCTGACGATCACGCTGTTCTCGTTCTACTTCGCCGCGGACGGCCCGCGACTGCGCCGCGCGCTCTGCTCCGTCCTGCCGCCCGCTCGGCAGGCCGAGGTGCTGCGCGCCTGGGAGATCGCCGTCGACAAGACCGGCGGCTATCTGTACTCGCGCGGTGTGATGGCGCTGATCTCCGGCATCGCCCACTACATCCTGCTCCAGGCGCTGCAAGTGCCCAACGCGCCCGTGCTCGCCGTCTGGGTGGGCCTGGTCTCGCAGTTCATCCCGACGATCGGCACGTATCTCGCGGGCGCCCTGCCGATGCTGATCGCGTTCACGGTCGATCCCTGGTACGCGCTGTGGGTGCTGATCTTCGTCGTGGTCTACCAGCAGTTCGAGAACTACATGCTCCAGCCCAAGCTGACCTCGAAGACCGTCGACGTCCACCCCGCCGTGGCCTTCGGCTCGGTCATCGCCGGCACCGCCCTCCTGGGCGCCGTCGGCGCACTGATCGCCATCCCGGCGGTGGCCACGCTCCAGGCGTTCCTGGGCGCGTACGTGAAGCGGTACGACGTCACGGACGACCCGCGCGTGCACGGCCACCGGCGGCGGGTGTCGGAGGGGCTGTTCAAGCGCGCGCGTGATCTCTGGTCACGGAGACCCGGGGACCGGGACTCCGGGGGTGAAGCCGGTTCCTAGGCGACGGACGGTTCCAGGTCGGTCACGAGCAGCCGGTACCCGACATCGATCGTCCCGAGCGTGAGCAGCTCGGCGTAGCGCCTCTGCCAGCGGCCTGTTCTCAGGTCGTCCGCGAGCCGGTTCAGCCCCGGCGCGAGCGTGTCGTCGCCGGTCTGGGCCAGCATGGAGACACCCGCGCGTACCTGCGGGTCGAGGTAGGCCTCCGGGCGGCGCCAGTAGGCGGCGCCGAAGCCGTCGACGCAGTCGTGGGGGACGGGCACCGGTTCCTCGTGTCCGCCGCCGAGCAGATCGAGCAGCCGGTCGACGGGGACGGCCCGGATGTCGTCGTACGCGGCCACCTCCGGCAGGTAGTCGCGGACCAGCCAGAACCGCTCGCGGAAGACGGCCTGATCCCAGGTCAGGACGACGATGCGACGGCGGGCGACCCTGCGCAGTTCCCCGATCCCGGCGCTCAGGTCCGTCCAGTGGTGCACGGTCAGCAGGGCCATGACGGTGTCGGCGGCGTCGTCGCGCAGCGGGAGGCGCTCCGCCACGGCCTGCACCGCCGGTGCCGCTCCCGCCGGGCGCTGGCTGATCATGACTTGGCTGGGCTCGACGGCGAGCACCGTCCGTGGAGGCTCGTAGGAACCGGCGCCCGCCCCGACGTTGACCACGTCCTGGGCGTCACCGAGCGCGGCGTGGATCTGCGCGGTGATGCGCGGATCAGGCCTGCGGGTCCGGGTGTAGGTCGCACCGAGCGTGTCGTAAGTGGCCATGACGGCAAGTATGGGAGGCGCGGAGGGCGGGACGCGCGGCCCGGAATCCCGGGGGTTGTCGGCTCCCGGACGTAGGCTCGGAAGTGCCGCGTGGTGCGCTTGACACAAAAATCGAACATCCATTCTTATGGAGGCGCGGGCGAGGCCCGAGAAGGGCCCGCGGTGGGCATTTCGGCACGGTTCGGATGGATACGTGCGCGAGTTATCCACAGGCCGGGCGGGCGTCGAGGCCCATTGTCAGTGGCAGGCGTTAGCGTCTTTCACGTGAAGCGATCGACTCAAGCAAATCGGGTGGAACCCATGGCAGGAACCGACCGCGAGAAGGCCCTGGATGCCGCGCTCGCACAGATTGAACGGCAATTCGGCAAGGGCGCGGTCATGCGCATGGGCGAGCGGTCGAAGGAGCCCATCGAGGTCATCCCGACCGGGTCGACCGCGCTCGACGTGGCCCTCGGCGTCGGCGGCCTGCCGCGCGGCCGTGTCGTCGAGATCTACGGACCGGAGTCGTCCGGTAAGACCACACTGACCCTGCACGCGGTGGCCAACGCCCAGAAGGCCGGCGGCCAGGTCGCCTTCGTGGACGCGGAGCACGCCCTCGACCCCGAGTACGCGCGCAAGCTCGGCGTCGACATCGACAACCTGATCCTCTCCCAGCCGGACAACGGCGAGCAGGCCCTGGAGATCGTGGACATGCTGGTCCGCTCCGGCGCCCTCGACCTCATCGTCATCGACTCCGTCGCCGCGCTCGTCCCGCGCGCGGAGATCGAGGGCGAGATGGGCGACAGCCACGTCGGCCTCCAGGCTCGACTGATGAGCCAGGCCCTGCGGAAGATCACCAGCGCGCTCAACCAGTCCAAGACCACCGCGATCTTCATCAACCAGCTCCGCGAGAAGATCGGCGTGATGTTCGGCTCCCCGGAGACCACGACCGGTGGCCGGGCGCTGAAGTTCTACGCCTCGGTGCGTATCGACATCCGCCGCATCGAGACCCTGAAGGACGGCACGGAAGCGGTCGGCAACCGCACCCGCGTCAAGGTCGTCAAGAACAAGGTCGCGCCGCCCTTCAAGCAGGCCGAGTTCGACATCCTCTACGGCCAGGGCATCAGCCGCGAGGGCGGCCTGATCGACATGGGCGTGGAGCACGGCTTCGTGCGCAAGGCCGGCGCCTGGTACACGTACGAGGGCGACCAGCTCGGCCAGGGCAAGGAGAACGCCCGCAACTTCCTGAAGGACAACCCCGACCTGGCCAACGAGATCGAGAAGAAGATCAAGGAGAAGCTGGGCGTCGGCGTCCGTCCCGAGGAGCCGACCGCCGAGCCGGGCGCGGACGCGGCGGTGGCCACCCCCGCGGACGACGCCGCGAAGACGGTCCCCGCACCGGCGGCGGCCAAGACGGCCAAGACCAAGGCCGCGGCAGCAGCCAAGAGCTGACGCGGTGACTCGGCGAACCGACTGGGCCGAGTACGCCTACCCGGACGCTCCGCGCGACCGGGGAAGGGGCGCCACCGGCGCCGAGGCCCAGGACAGTCACGGGGGATACGGCAGTACGCCGTCGTACGGCACGGACGGGGAGTACGACGGCGGCATGCCGGACGGCGCGTGGGGAGAACGCGCGCCGAGCGAGGGCGGGTTCGGGGGCGACGAGTGGCCTGAGGGCGGTTCCGGCCACGGAGCCGACCCCACCGGCGCCGGCTCACGCCGGGGCGGCCGCCGGGCACGCGGCGAGGGTGGCTCACGCGGGGGACGTGGGCGCCGTCGGCGCGGCTTCGGGGAGTCGCACGGGGAACCGGCCGACGACCCGTCCGATGTGGACGGAGGCATCTCCTCCTCGTCGAGGGCCGAGAAGGGGGAGCCTTCTGCGGACCCGGTCGAGCGGGCGCGGGCGATCTGTCTGCGCCTGCTCACCGGGACCCCGCGCACCCGCAAGCAACTCGCGGACGCCCTGAGCAAGAAGGGGATTCCGGAGGACGCGGCGCAGGAGGTGCTGTCGCGGTTCGAGGAGGTCGGGCTGATCAACGACAGCGCGTTCGCCGACGCCTGGGTGGAGTCCCGGCACCATGGCCGGGGGCTCGCCCGGCGGGCGCTCGCCCAGGAGCTGCGGACCAAGGGCGTGGACTCCACGCTGATCGAAGCGGCCGTCTCGCAGCTCGACTCCGAGCAGGAGGAGGCGACCGCGCGTGAGCTGGTGGACCGCAAGCTGCGTGCCACCCGCGGCCTCGACCGGGACAAGCGGTTGCGCCGACTGGCGGGGATGCTCGCCCGGAAGGGCTATCCCGAGGGCATGGCTCTGCGAGTGGTGCGGCAGGCGCTCGAGGAGGAGGGCGAGGAGACGGAGTTCCTTGAGGGCGAGGGGTTCTGAGGTGGGGTGGGGGCCGAGGGGTTCGCGACTGAGAGCCACTGAGACACCCCGACGGCCCCACCTACGAGCACGTCACCCGGGCTGACCACGCCCACGCGGCTACGCCGACGTCACCGGCAATCCCGACGCCCGCCAGGCCTGGAAGCCGCCCACCAGATCCGTGGCCCGGTGCAGCCCCAGCTGGTGCAGGGACGCGGCCGCCAGGCTGGAGGCGTAGCCCTCGTTGCAGATCACCACGACCCGCAGGTCATGGCTCGTGGCCTCGGGGGCGCGATGGCTGCCGCGTGGGTCAAGGCGCCACTCCAGTTCGTTGCGCTCGACGACGAGGGCGCCGGGGATCAGCCCGTCCCGGTCGCGCAGGGCGGCGTACCGGATGTCCACCAGCAGCGCCTCGCCGCGCTGGGCGGCGTCGTACGCCTCCCGTGCCTCGATCCGGTCGTAGCGCTCGCGTACCTGTTCCAGCAACTCGTCGATACCGACGGGCTGTTCACGTGTCTCGCTCACTGCCAGTCCTCCGGACGCTCCACGTGCTCCAGACGCAGGACCTGCCCGGCCCGACTGTAGCGGCGGATCTGCGGCAGAGGCGGGTAGTAGGCGTGCACCGAGATCGCGTGCTCGTCCGTGGACTCGTTGAGCACCTCGTGGACGTGGTGCTGCCCGAAGGAGCGGCCCTTGCCGGCCGGCAGCCGCCGTTCCCGGTCCACTCCGTCGGTGAGTTCCAGGGTCTTCCAGCCGTCCGCGGGCAGCCGCGCGGTCAGCGAGTTCTCCTTGAGCTCGCCGGAAGCCGTCACGAAGGCTCCGACGGACTCGGCGTGGTCGTGCCAGCCGGTGCCCGTGCCGGGCGGCCAGCCGATCAGCCAGGCCTCACTGCCGCCGGGACCTTCCAGGCGCACCCAGGTGCGGCCCTCCGGGTCGAGCGGGAGCGAGGAGATCAGTTCGGCGTCGGCAGCGGTCCGCCGTACGAAGTCGAGCAGTTCGGCCTGCGTGGGCGCCGCCGCGCCGACGGAAGCGGTGGTCGATGGAGCGGGGGAGACAGACACGGGCACCGTCCTGAAGAGCGTTCGCGGAACGCGCGCGACGGCACCACGGGCACGGCACGCGCGGGAGAAAGGATGCGAATCAGAACGACGGACGACACACGCAGCCCGCATAGCGGACCAGGTCCATATGGACCCTCCGCCACAGGCGCACACAGGTGTCGGTCATGATGCGGATTACAGCATCACGGTGCAGAACGGGTCAACTCAGCGTCACTATGTGGAACGCATGCCTGTGCGAACGCCGCGACCGGCTAGGCGCACCCTCGTACCAGCGTGTCCCGGCCCTTGCCTCATCTCGGCGTACCCCCGTCCCAGCGAGCCTCGGCCCTCGCTCCACCGCGGCGCGGCCCCGCCCACACCCCGCCTCAGCTCGTTCTCAACCCCCCACCTCAGCGCGTCCCCGCCCCCGCCTCCGCCTCCGTCTTCGTCGGCCCGCCCACCGTCGCTTCCGCGGCCGCGTACAGGTCGGCGGGCCGGACCCCGCTCAGCGCGGTCACGAGGTGGCCGTCGGGTCGTACCAGCAGGACGCTGTGCGCGGCCGCCCCGGGGTAACTCTCCGCGACCAGCAGCTCGGCAGTGTGCGGCAACGCCGTCACCGCTGCCGCGAGCCGCGGCATGACCCCGGCGCTCACCCAGTGCTTGCGGTCCCACACGCCCGTCCCCGGCGCGATCAGGACGACGAGCAGCGCCCCGCGACCGAGCCGGTCCCGGAGTCGTACGAACGAGCCGTCCTCGGCGGTGACCCGCACATCGGCGACCGGTGCCCCCGGTTCCGTGTCCACCGGGACCTCGCCCTCCAGGTGCCGGGGCGCCAGCGGGGAACCGGCGTACGCCCCCGGCGCACCGAGTACGCCGCGCCCCAGGTGGCCGTCGGCGAGCAGCGCGTCATGACCGCGGGCCGAGCCGGGGACGTAGGCGCGCAGTCCGCCACCGCCGCGCAGCAGCGGCAGCGCCTGGTCGGCGGCGCGCAGCCGGGCGGCCACGACGCCGCGGCGCTCGGCCTGGTAGCTGTCGAGCAACGCCTCGTGCGGGCCGTGGTGCCAGGCGAGGGCCAGCTTCCAGGCGAGGTTGTCGGCGTCCCTGAGCCCCTCGTCCAGCCCCTGGGTGCCGAGCGCGCCGAGCAGATGCGCCGCGTCCCCGGCGAGGAACACCCGGCCGACCCGCCAGCGCCGCGCGAGCCGGTGGTGGACGGTGTGCACACCGGTGTCGAGGAGGTCGTACGGCGGTGTCGGACCGCCCGTCCAGCCGGCGAGCGTCTCCCGGACACGGGACACCAGCAGCTCGGGCGTCACCAGGTCCTTGCCCGGGGGCAGCAGCCAGTCCAGGCGCCACATCCCGTCCGGCAGCGGGCGTGCGGTGATCTCCCCGGCCGAGGGCCCGGACGTGCGCCACGGCGGCAGCCGATGGAGCAACGCCTCGCCCTCCCACGGAAGTTCCGCGCGCAGTGCGGCGACGGCGTGTCGCTCCACCGCCGTACGGCCGGGGAAGCGGATGTCCTGGAGTTTGCGGACCGTCGATCGCGGGCCGTCGCAGCCGACCAGATAACTGCCGCGCCACCACGTGCCCTGGGGGCCGCGGGTGTGGGCGGTGACGCCGGACTTCTCCTGCTCGACGGTGTCGAGTCGGCTGTCGACGGCGATCTTGACGAGCGGTTCGTCGGCGAGGGCCTCGCGGAGCAGAACGGTCAGGACGTGCTGGGCGATGTGCAGGGGAGCCGGCTCTGCCGGGTCGTCGAAGGTGACCTCGCGCATCACCTGCTTGCGCCGCATCGACCGCCATCCGGCCCAGTGGCAGCCGGCCCCGTCGAGCGCGACGCCGGTCAGCCGTTCCATCAGGGCGGCGGTGTCCTCGCGGAGCACGACCGTGCGGGCGAGGCGGGGTTCGTCCTTGCCCGGGCCCTCGTCCAGGACGACCGACGGCACGTCCTGGCGGGCCAGCGCGAGGGCGAGCGTGAGCCCGACGGGCCCCGCTCCGACGATGATCACCGGGTCCACGGCGAGGCGCCCCCTGCCCGTGGCGGCGTCCCGGGGGACGAGGGTGAACAGAGGGTTGGAGCAGGGTGCACGATCACAGAACGTATGCAACCCATTGCCGGTGCTTGCGTCAAGTGACGGAGGCAGTGGCGATCATGCCACTGCCTCCGCACTGTTCACGAGCCTGGGGCCGTGTCGTTCAAGCCACTTGACTGATCATCAGGCCGGTTACTTCTTCTTGATGAAGGTGAAGCCGCCCTCGCCGCCGGTCGCGAAGCTGCCGCCCACCTCGCCGGCATTGATGTCGTCGATCTCGTCGGCGCCCAGTACCGCCCCCGTGCTCCGCTTGCTCCGCCGCAGCCGCTTCTCCAGCCAGCTCGCGAAGCTGGTCAGGATGAAGTTCACGACGATGTAGATGATCGCGACGACGACGAAGCTCTGGATGACGTTGGCGTAGTTCGCCGCCAGCGTCGCCCGCTCGCTGAGCAGCTCGGTGAAGCCGATCATGACGCCGCCGAGCGCGGTGTCCTTCACGATGACGACGAGCTGGCTGACGATGGCCGGGAGCATCGCGGTGACCGCCTGCGGAAGCAGGATCAGGGTCATCGTCTGACCCTTGCGCAGGCCGATCGCCTGGGCCGCCTCGGTCTGGCCCTTGGGCAGCGCGAGGATGCCGGCCCGGACGACCTCGGCGAGGACCGCCGCGTTGTAGAGCACGAGGCCGGTGACGACCGCGTACAGCGGCCGGTTCTCGGTGCCGACGTCCGTCGAGCGGGCGTAGACCTCGTTGGCGAACAGCATCAGCAGCAGGACCGGGATGGCACGGAAGAACTCCACCACCGTGCCGGCCACGCCCCGCACCCAGCGGTGGTCGGAGAGGCGGGCGATACCGAAGACCGCGCCGAGCGGGAGGCCGATCACCATGGCGAGCGCGGCCGCCTTGAGGGTCTCGCCGAGGCCCGGCAGGAGGTAGGTGGTCCAGGCCTCCGACTGGGTGAACGGCTTCCACAGGGACCATTCGAGCTGGCCCTTGTCGTCCAGTGCCGACCAGACCCACCACGCCAGCAGCAGGAGCAGGGCGAAGAAGACCACCGAGAGGATCACATTGCGCCGCTTGGCGCGGGGGCCCGGAGTGTCGTAGAGGACCGAGCTCATCGCTTCACCGCCAGTCGCTTGCTCAGCCAGCCGAGGAAGAGGCCGGTGGGCAGGGTCAGTACCACGAAACCGAAGGCGAAGACCGCGCCGATGAGCAGCGTCTGAGCCTCGTTCTCGATCATTTCCTTCATCAGGTACGCGGCCTCGGCGACGCCGATCGCGGCGGCCACGGTGGTGTTCTTCGTCAACGCGATCAGCACGTTGGCCAGCGGGCCGATGACCGCCCGGAAGGCCTGCGGGAGCACGATGAGCCGGAGGGTCTGGGTGAAGTTCAGGCCGATCGCGCGGGCCGCCTCGGCCTGGCCCATCGGCACCGTGTTGATGCCGGAGCGCAGCGCCTCGCAGACGAAGGCGGCGGTGTAGGCGACGAAGCCGAGGATCGCCAGCCGGAAGCCCTGGATCTTGAAGTCCGAGGCGCCCATCGTCACGTGGAAGATGTCCGCGAGACCCAGTGAGCAGAACAGGATGATCACCGTCAGGGGGATGTTCCGGACGATGTTCACGTAGGCGGTGCCGAACCCACGCATGAGCGGCACCGGGCTGACCCGCATCGCGGCCAGCAGGGTGCCCCAGACCAGGGAGCCGATGCCGGAGAAGAACGTGAGCTTCACCGTCATCCAGAAGGCGCCCAGCAGGGTCGGGTTGTCATAGTCGGAGAGAAAGTCGAACACGATGTCCCGCGCTTCCGGGTGGGTGGCGTACGTGGACGGCACGGCGCGCCGCCGCCGACATCGCGGTGGACGGCGGCGCGCCTCTGGACCGTTGCGCTGTTACTTGACGATGACGCCGATCTTCGGGGCGGGCTCGTTCTTGTAGTTCGCGGGACCGAAGTTGTCCTGGACGGCCTTGTCCCACGACTTGTCGCTGACCATCTTCTCGAGGGCCTTGTTGATCTTGTCGAGGGTCGCGGTGTCGCCCTTCTTCACGCCGATGCCGTAGTTCTCGTTGCTCAGCTTGAGGCCGGCGAGCTTGAACTTGCCCTTGTACTGCGGCTGGGCGGCGAAGCCGGCGAGGATCGAGTCGTCGGTGGTGACGGCGTCGACGGTGCCGCTCTGGAGGGCCGCGATGCACTCCGAGTAGCCGCTGTACTCCTTGAGGTTGGCCTTGGGCGCGATGGTGTCGTGGATGTTCTGCGCCGAGGTCGAACCGGTGACCGAACACAGGTTCTTGCCGTTGAGGTCGGTGCCCTTGGCGATGTCCGAGTCCGTCTTCACCAGCAGGTCCTGGTGGGCCAGCAGGTACGGACCCGCGAAGTCGACCTTCTTCTTGCGCTCGTCGTTGATCGAGTACGTCGCGGCGATGAACTTGACGTCACCACGCGCGAGCGCGTTCTCGCGGTCGGCGCTCTTGGTCTCGACGAACTCGATCTGGTCGGGCTTGTAGCCGAGTTCCTTGGCCACGTACGTCGCCACGTCCACGTCGAAGCCGGAGAAGGAACCGTTGGGCTCCTTGAGGCCGAGACCGGGCTGGTCGTACTTGATGCCGACCTTGATCTTGCCGCCGCCGGAACCGGAGCCCGAATCGCTGTCGTTGTCGTCCCCGCCGCACGCGGTCGCGGTCAGCGAGAGGACGAGCGCAGCGGCGGCCGCCGCGGTGACCTTGCGGAGCTTCATGGTGAACATCCTTTGTGTGATGAGAGATGCGAGCCGTCGAGGCGGGTGACGCGGGTCTGACGCGCTGTCGGTGAGGGAAGCGGTGGTCGCTGTCAGTGGTGCAGGATCTTGGACAGGAAGTCCTTGGCGCGGTCGCTGCGCGGAGCGCTGAAGAACTGGTCGGGCACAGCTTCCTCGACGATGCGGCCGTCGGCCATGAAGACCACCCGGTTCGCCGCCGAACGGGCGAACCCCATCTCGTGGGTGACGACGATCATGGTCATGCCGTCGCGGGCGAGCTGCTGCATGACCTCGAGGACCTCGTTGATCATCTCGGGGTCGAGCGCCGAGGTGGGCTCGTCGAAGAGCATGACCTTGGGGTCCATGGCGAGCGCCCGGGCGATCGCGACGCGCTGCTGCTGGCCGCCGGAGAGCTGCGCGGGGTACTTGTCCGCCTGGCTGCCCACGCCGACCCGGTCGAGCAGGGAGCGGGCCTTCTCCTCGGCCGTCTTCTTGTCCGCCTTGCGGACCTTGATCTGGCCGAGCATCACGTTCTCGAGCACGGTCTTGTGCGCGAAGAGGTTGAAGGACTGGAAGACCATCCCGACGTCGGCCCGCAGCCGCGCCAGCTCCTTGCCCTCCGCGGGCAGGGGCTTGCCGTCGATGGCGATGGTGCCGGAGTCGATGGTCTCCAGGCGGTTGATGGTGCGGCACAGCGTCGACTTACCGGACCCGGAGGGTCCGATGACGACGACGACCTCGCCGCGGGCGATCGTCAGATCGATGTCCTGGAGAACATGCAACGCGCCGAAGTGCTTGTTGACGCTCTTCAGGACGACCAGTTCGCCGGTTGCGGCCGCGTCTTCCTTGGCCACCGATACTTCGGTCATCGCTCTAAGGCTCCGTCCTCCTCGGTTTCGGAGGACAGTAGTGACCCCACGCGACCTGCGTCATTACCTTTGAGGGGAATCTGAGCATCACGATCCGATAGCAATCGGACACGTGTTGTAGCAGTTGTGAGCAGGGCGCATATCGGCCGGGTAACGGAAGCGGCCCGCAACCGGAACCCACTTGACGCCGTCCTCTTCCATCAGCGTGACTGCAACGTGCACGCGCGCGCGTGCACGTCTTTTGTACACAACTTGATCGTACGGCTGATGAAGCGAAGGAGGGCCGGATGAGACTGCTCCTCGTCGAGGACGACAATCACGTCGCCGCCGCCCTGTCCGCGGTCCTGGCCCGGCACGGGTTCGACGTGACGCACGCCCGAAGCGGGGAGGAAGCACTCCAGGCCCTTGTCCCGGAAAGCGACGGATTCGGCGTCGTCCTGCTCGACCTGGGGCTCCCGGACCAGGACGGCTACGAGGTCTGCGGCAAGATCCGCAAGCGCACCACCACCCCGGTGATCATGGTCACCGCCCGCTCCGACGTCCGCTCCCGCATCCACGGCCTCAACCTGGGGGCCGACGACTATGTGGTGAAGCCGTACGACACCGGAGAGCTGCTCGCCCGGATCCACGCCGTCAGCCGCCGCACCGCCCACGAGGACGCCCCGGGCGGCGCCGACACCGCGCTGGTCCTGGGGCCGGTCCACATCGAGCTGCCGACCCGTCAGGTCAGCGTGGACGGTTCCGTCGTCCAGCTCACCCGCAAGGAGTTCGACCTGCTCGCCCTGCTGGCCCAGCGCCCGGGTGTCGTGTTCCGCCGGGAGCAGATCATCAGCGAGGTGTGGCGCACCAGCTGGGAGGGGACCGGGCGCACCCTGGAGGTCCATGTCGCCTCCCTGCGCGCCAAGTTGCGCATGCCGGCCCTCATCGAGACCGTACGCGGCGTCGGCTACCGGCTCGTCGCCCCGTCCTCGTAGCAGGCCCGGGTGCGCACACGACTCCTCCCGCTGCTCATCGTCCTGATGGCGGCCATGCTGCTGGCCCTCGGCATCCCGCTCGGCATCGGCATGGCCTCGGCCCAGCAGCAGAAAGTGGTCGTCGACCGGATCGACGACACCGCGCACTTCGCGGCCCTCGCCCAGTACGTGACCGGACCCGACGACGAGCGTCAGGACACGCTGGAGAGCGAACTCGAGAGCTACTACGAGGTCTACGACATCCGCGTCGGCGTCTTCTACCGCACCGACGTGCCCATGGCCAACGCGCCGACGACCTGGTTCCTCCCCGAGACGGGCGAGGTGCGTGAGGCGTTCGAGGAGGCGCGGCTCAGCCGGCGCAGCCAGAACCCGCACCAGATCTGGCCCTGGGAGCGCACCCGGCTCGTCGTCGCCTCCCCGGTCATCCGGGACGGTGACGTCGTCGCGGTCGTCGTCACCGACTCGCCGACCGGCGAGATGCGGTCGCGGATCCTGCACAACTGGCTGGTGATCGGCGCGGGTCTGATGGCCGCGATGCTGCTGGCCGTCGGGGCCGCGCTGCGGCTGACCGGCTGGGTGCTGCGGCCCGTACGCGTCCTGGACGCCACCACCCACGCGATCGCCAGCGGCAGCCTGAAGTCCAGGGTCGCGGCCGCCGGCGGGCCGCCGGAACTCCGGCGCCTGGCCCACTCGTTCAACGAGATGGCGGACAACGTCGAGGACGTCCTGGAGCAGCAGCGCGCCTTCGTCGCCGACGCCTCCCACCAACTGCGCAACCCGCTCGCCGCGTTGCTGCTGCGCATCGAACTGCTCGCCTTCGAACTCCCGGAGGGCAACAAGGAGATCGCCTCGGTCCAGATGGAGGGCAAGCGGCTCGCGCAGGTCCTGGACGACCTTCTCGACCTCGCTCTGGCCGAGCACACCGACGCGGACCTGCGTATCACCGACATCGGCGCGCTGGCCGCCGAGCGGGTCGCGGCCTGGGCGCCGACCGCCGAGGCCAAGGGCGTGACGCTGGTCGGCGACTGCCCGCCGACCACCGCCTGGGCCGACCCGGTCACCCTCTCCAGCGCGCTGGACGCGGTCATCGACAACGCCGTGAAGTTCACACCCGATGGCGAGCGCGTCGAGGTGACGGTCTCCTCCAACGGCGAGACGGCGAACGTCGTGGTCAGGGACAACGGCCCCGGCCTCACCGACGAGGAACTCGCCCGCGTCGGCGACCGCTTCTGGCGCAGCGGCCGCCATCAGAACGTCAAGGGCTCCGGCCTCGGCCTGTCCATCTCCCGGGCCCTGCTGGCCGCGGGCGGTGGCGCGATCTCCTACGAGCACCACGAACCGCACGGCCTCAAGGTGACGGTGACGGTGCCGCGCACCGCCTGAGGACCGCGCCGGTCACGGCTTGACGGAGCGGTAGTAGCGGCGGGCGCCGTCGTGGAGTTGCAGCGGGGAGGTGTAGATCGCCGTGCGCAGATCGACCAGCTGGGCCGAGTGCACCTCGGCGCCGATCTTGTCGCGGCTGCGCAGGACCGTCCGGGTCAGCCACTCGGTGAGCCGGGGGTTGAGGTCCTTGCGGGTGATCAGCAGGTTGGAGACGGCGATCGTCGGGACCGAGTAGCCCTCCTGGACGTCGTAGGTCGACTCCGGGATGTTGGTCGGGCGGTAGTAGCGCATGGCCGCGCCCTGGGTGTGCAGCTCGCTGATCAGACTGCTGCCTATCGGTACGAACTTGAAGGACTCGCTCTCGGCAAGGGTCTGCAGACCCCTGGTGGGCAGTCCGCCGGACCAGAAGAACGCGTCGAACGTGCGACCGAGTCGGGACACGTCGTTGATGCCGTACGGCAGCGCCGTGATGTCCTTGTCCGGGTCGATGCCGGCCGCCGCCAGCACGCGGTCGGCGATCAGCCGCACCCCCGACTTGGGCAGGCCCACGGCCACCCGCTTGCCCTTCAGGTCGGCGACCGACCGGATGTCGGAGTCCGGCGGGACGATGAGCTGCACATAGTCGTCGTACAGGCGCGCGACACCGCGCAGCCGGGAGGCTTCGGCCGGGTGGTCGAGTGCGTACGTCTCCACGGCGTCGGCCGCCGCGATGGCGAAGTCGGCCTCGCCGGACGCCACGCGCGCGACGTTGTCCTGGGAGCCGGCGCTCGTCTCCAGGTCCACCTTCAGATCGGGCATGTCCTTGGCGAACTCGTTGCTGAGCTGCTTGCCGTACTCCTCGTAGACGCCGCCGCGCGAGCCCGTGCTGAACGTGATCGTCCCGCCGGGAGGCTCCTCGCCGAGCGGCAGCAGCCACCACAGCAGCAGCCCGAAGGCCACGAAACCGGCGGCCGCGCCCTGAAGCGCCCGGCTCCTGCTGATGCGGGGGAACATGCGGGACATGCGCGCGATCCTGCCAGGCGGGACGCGGTGCTGGCCAGGGCGGGGATCACAAGGGTGCCGGGAGGGGAGGGGGCGGCACACGCCGGGAGAGGGGGCAGCACGCGCCGGGGGAGGGGGCGGTACACGCCGGGGGAGGGGGGCGGCACGCGATGGATAGGGTCGGCGTATGAGTCCTTCGCCCGCCGATCTCGTCCGTGCGTTCCACCTCGCCATGGGGCTCGACGCCCGCAGCACGCCGACCGCGGTGTCGCCGGAGCTGGCCGCCCATCGCGGTGAGCTGCTCGCCGAGGAGGCCGCGGAGGTGGCCGAGGTGTCCGTGGAAGGACCCCTGGACCGGCTGGCACACGAACTCGCCGACGTCGTCTACGTCGCGTACGGCACCGCCTTGGTGCACGGCATCGACCTCGACGCGGTCATCGCCGAGATCCACCGGTCCAACATGACCAAGCTGGGGCCCGACGGCCGTGTGGCCCGCCGGGCCGACGGCAAGGTGCTCAAGGGGGAGCACTACGAGGCGCCGGATGTGGCGGGGGTGCTGCGGCGCCAGGGGTGGGCGCCGGAGGGGAGCGGCGGTCCGGTGGCGGACGAGGTGGCCTGACTCAGTCCACCGCCGACGCCTCCTTCACAACGGGCTCGTCCCCGCGCGCGTGCCGGCGTTCACGCAGCCGCCCGGACCACAGCGACGCCAGCGGCTCCGTGTAGCGCGCCGTCAGGGGGCCGAGGACGACCAGGATCAGGACGTACGCCGTGGCAAGGGGACCGAGGGACGGCTCGATGCCCGCGCCGACCGCCAGGCCCGCGATGACGATCGAGAACTCGCCGCGGGCGACGAGCGCTCCGCCGGCCCGCCAGCGGCCCTTCTCGGAGATGCCGGCCCGCCGGGCCGCCCAGTAGCCGGTGGCGATCTTCGTCGCGGCCGTGACCAGGGCCAGCGCGAGGGCCGGCACCAGCACGGGCGGAATGCTCGCCGGGTCCGTGTGCAGGCCGAAGAAGACGAAGAAGACCGCGGCGAACAGGTCCCTGAGCGGGCTGAGCAGCGTGTGCGCGCCCTCGGCCACCTCGCCGGACAGCGCGATGCCCACCAGGAACGCTCCCACCGCCGCCGACACCTGGAGCTGCTGGGCCACACCCGCCACCAGGATCGTCAGCCCCAGCACCACCAGCAGCAGCTTCTCCGGGTCGTCGCTGGAGACGAAACGGGAGATCAGGCGGCCGTAGCGGACCGCCACGAACAGCACCAGGCCCGCCGCTCCCAGCGCGATCGCCAGCGTCAGGCTCCCGGCCAGCAGCCCGGCGCCCGCCACCAGCGCGGTGACGATCGGCAGGTAGACGGCCATCGCGAGGTCCTCGAGGACCAGCACGCTGAGGATCACCGGGGTCTCGCGATTGCCGACCCTTCCCAGGTCGCCGAGGACCTTCGCGATCACGCCGGACGACGAGATCCAGGTGACGCCCGCCAGCACCACCGCGGCCACCGGGCCCCAGCCCAGCAGCAGCGCGGCCGCCGCTCCCGGCAGGGCGTTCAGGGCGGCGTCGACCAGGCCCGACGGATAGTGCGCCTTGAGGTTGGTGACCAGGTCGCCCGCCGAGTACTCCAGGCCGAGCATCAGCAGGAGCAGGATGACGCCGATCTCGGCGCCGGTCGCGACGAACTCCTCGCTCGCGCCGAGCGGCAGCAGCCCGCCCTCGCCGAAGGCCAGCCCGGCCAGCAGGTACAGCGGGATGGGGGAGAGGCTGAAGCGGGCGGCGAACCGGCCGAGCAGGCCGAGGCCGAGGATGATGGAACCGAACTCGATCAACAGGACCGCGGAGTGCACCGGTTCGCTCACTCCCGCCCGAGTATCGCGGCGGCGGCGTCGACGCCCTCACGGGTGCCGACGACGATGACCGTGTCCCCGCCCGCGAGCCGGAAGTCCGGAGCCGGGGACGGGATCGCCTCGGCCCGCCGCAGCACGGCGACGATCGACGCGCCCGTGTCCGTCCGCATCCGGGTCTCGCCCAGCAGCCGCCCGTTCCAGTGCGAGGCCGCCGCGACCTCGATGCGCTCGGCGACCAGCCCGAGGTCGGTGGTGTAGAGCAGGCTCGCGCTGTGGTGGGACGGCTTCAGCGCGTCGATCAGCGAGCCGGCCTCGGCGCCGGTCAGCCGCAGCGACTGGGCGCAGGAGTCGGGGTCGTCGGCCCGGTACACGCTCACCGTCCGGGCGCCGTCGCGGTGTGCCACCACGGACAGGTGGCGGTTTTCCCGGGTCATGAGGTCGTACTGGACCCCGATCCCCGGCAGCGGCGTCGCCCTCAGGCGCGGTGCAGACACGTTTCTTCCCCTCATGGTCGGTGATCGTCGTGATCGGGTGGTCGCAGGTACCGGATGGGCATGCTGCCACCGCCCCGTACGGTGGCGACATGGGTGGCGTCACGGATATACGCGAGCGGGGAGACCGTCCGAGTCTGGTAGGGCAGGCATCGGAGGAGAGGGGCGGGAGCAGGAACGTGTCGCTGTTCTGGCGGATCTTCTCGCTCAACGCCGCCGGCCTGGTCGTGGCCGCCGCGCTGCTGCTGGGCCCGGTCACCGTGTCGACGCCCGTGACCTCGGCCGAAGCGGTCGTCGTGGTCGCGGGCCTGGCCGTGCTGCTGGCGGCGAACGCGCTGGTCCTGCGCATCGGCCTCGCCCCGCTCAAACGGCTGGCTCAGGCCATGGCCGCCGCCGACCTGCTCCGGCCCGGCGCCCGCGCCGCCGTCGCCGGTCCCACGGAAGCGGCGGCGCTCATCACGACGTACAACACCATGCTCGACCGGCTGGAGGCCGAGCGGGCCGCCGGAGCCGGGCGGGCCCTGTCCGCGCAGGAGCGCGAGCGTCACCGCATCGCGCGCGAGCTGCATGACGAGGTGGGCCAGACCCTGACCGCCGTCCTCCTCCAGCTCAAGCGCGTCGCCGACCGGGCCCCCGAGGGACTGCGCGAGGAGGTGGCCCAGGCGCAGGAGGCCACGCGCGCGGGGCTCGACGAGATCCGCCGCATCGCCCGCCGGCTGCGCCCCGGCGTCCTGGAGGAACTCGGCCTGGCCAGCGCCCTGCGCTCGCTCGCCGGTGAGTTCAGCGCGCCCGGCCTGACGGTGCGCCATCACGTCACCGGCGGACTGCCGCCCCTGACCGAGGAGTCCGAACTCGTGCTCTACCGGGTGGCCCAGGAGGGCCTCACCAACACCGCCCGGCACTCCGCCGCCGACCACGCCGAGATCCGGCTCCAGCCGGTCGCGGACGGCGTCGAACTCCTCGTACGGGACAACGGCAAGGGCGTCGGGGACACCCCCGAGGGAGCCGGGATACGGGGCATGCGCGAGCGGGCGCTGCTCATCGGAGCCGACCTCACGCTCGCGGCAGCTCCGGGTGGAGGAACGGATGTACGACTGCTCGTCCGGGGGAACCGATGACCCCCGTTCGGGTACTGCTCGCCGACGACCACACCCTCGTACGACGGGGCGTACGGCTGATCCTGGACGGCGAGGACGACCTGACGGTCGTGGCCGAGGCCGGGGACGGGGCGGAGGCCGTAGAGCTGGCACGCGCGCGTGAGGTCGACCTGGCGGTCCTCGACATCGCCATGCCCCGGATGACCGGCCTCCAGGCGGCCCGCGAGCTGTCGCGGCGGCTGCCGGGGCTGCGCATCCTCATCCTGACCATGTACGACAACGAGCAGTACTTCTTCGAGGCGCTCAAGGCCGGGGCCAGCGGTTACGTGCTGAAGTCCGTCGCCGACCGGGACCTGGTCGCGGCCTGCCGGAGCGCCGTGCGCGACGAGCCGTTCGTCTATCCCGGCGCCGAACGCGCTCTTGTACGGTCGTACCTGGACCGCCTGCACCGGGGCGACGCGCTGCCCGCGCGGGCCGTCACCGAGCGCGAGGAGGAGATCCTCAAGCTCGTCGCCGAGGGGCACACGTCCAAGGAGATCGGCGAGCTGCTGTTCATCAGCACCAAGACGGTCGAACGGCACCGCGCGAACCTGCTGGCCAAGCTCGGGATGCGGGACCGGCTGGAGCTGACCCGGTACGCGATCCGCGCGGGGCTGATCGAGCCGTGAGCGCCCTACGAGGCCGGTCTCAGTAGCGCTGCGCCTTCGCGACCACGGCGGTCAGCTGCTGCTCCTTCGCTTCCGTGCTGATGGCGAGCGGCTGGGCCTTCGCGCCCGGCTTCAGGTCCTCCGCGCCGACGTAACGCGTCTGCACGACCTTGCCGTCGGGGTCGCGGAAGTCGACCTGGACGGCGTAGGACGTGGTCTCGTCGGTGCTGTTGGTGATGTTCACGACGACGGCCAGCAGTCCGGCCGTCTCGGAGCGCGGCTTGCCGGTGAGGGAGACGTCGGCGGTGGCGTTGCCCTTGCCGTCGACGTCCTCGAGGGCGTTCTTGGCGGCCCGGTTGGCGCGCTCGGTCTCCGCGGACACCGAGGCCAGCCATGCCGAGGCCTGTGCGGAGGCGGAGGAGGCGAGGGCCGAGACCGACGCCTTGACCGACTCCTTGAGGGAGGCGAGGGCGGACGGAGCCGAACCGGAGAAGGACGCCGTGACGGCGGCTGAAGCGCTGGACGAGGAGCCGTCGTTGTCACTGTCCGAGCAGGAGACGAGCGACGCCGCGCTCACCGCTGCCAGGACGAGTCCGGCGAGCGCGGTCGCGGTCCGGCGCCGTGGGGTGGAAGAGAGCATGAGGTCCTCTCGGCGGCAGTTGTCATGATTCGTCCCCATCCTGCGGGCGGCGGGACGGCCCGGCCACTCCGGCGGGCCCTAATGGCTCGCGCTGCCGGTCGAGCGTGTCCACGGCCCCGCGTCACCGCTCGGCGTCGAGTGTGTGCACGGCCCCGCGTCACGGCTCGGCGTCGAGTGCGTGCACGGCCCCGCGTCACCGCTCGGCGTTGAGTGTGTCCACGGCCCCGCGCGCGTCGCCGATCGTCGTGTAGTCGACGGCGACGAAGTTCACCGGACGGCCCCGCTCCCGTTCGCACTCCGCGACGCGGTCCAGGACGTAGTCGCGGGCGTTGACCTCGCCCGCGTCCAGGCGGCTGCCGCCGCCCGCCGTGATGAAGTGGTTGAGCAGGAACAGCCGCTTGCCGGTGCCGCCCCGGTGCGGCTCACAACTCATCTGCTCGGGGCGCCGGAAGGAGAACGGCGTCTCCATGCCGTAGCGGTAGAAGTTCCGGTACCACGCGGCCGGGCCGTCGGCCTGCTCGGCGAAGACCACCAACCGCCGCCCGCTGTCGATCATGTCGCCCAGCGTCGGCCAGGGCTCCGCGGGATCGTCGTCCGGCGTGAAGACGAGGTCGTTCAGCCCGGCCCGCGCGAACGCCTCGGCGGTGTCCTCGCCGGAGATCGCGTCCTGCACGATCAGGGTCAGCACCTCGGTCGGATGGTCGCGCATCCAGTCCCGGATCTCCCGCAGCTCCGGCACCAGCGGTATCGCCCCGGCCCGGCACACGGAATGGCACAGCCACAGCCCTTCACGGGGCGGGTTGACCCGGTTGACGACGTGGGCGATCAGCGCGCGCTGCTCGGGCGAGAAGTCGGACCCGTTCAGTCGCGCGGTGATCTCGTCGGGCCGTTCCCAGCGGTAGGTGTCGATCTGGAGGGCCCGTACCCCGTCGTCCAGCTGGGTGGTGATGGCCGGGTCCTGGAGCGGGCCGATGAACTGGTCGACGGTGGTCGACATGGCGTTGTGCGAGGTCAGGAAGGCGACCTCGTCGTACGGCCGGTTGCACAGCCGCACGCTGCCCTCGCACCGGCGCGGCGCCTCGGGCGCGGCCAGGGGCACCAGCACGAGACCGGCGAGGGCGAGCGCGCTCGCACCGGCCGCCATCGGACGGATGTACGCGGCCGCGGGCGCCGTCCGCAGCCGGGGCCGTACCTGGAGAGCCCACCCGAGTCCGGCGAGCAGCGCCCCCGCCACCAGCGGGACCAGCGCGCTGCCGAGGGCTGCGGCCGTCATGTCGTCGACGGCCGTGCGCTGGAGATCGTCGACCAGCTCGGCGAGGCCGGCCGGCCAGCTCGCCGGCGGATCGACGAAACGGCCGCCGCCGACAAGTCGTACGAGGACGACGACCAGGGCCGTCAGCAGCCCACCGGCGGCCAGAGCCCAGCCCAGCAGCATCGGCCTGCGGCCGGGCGCGGCGGAACCGGTGAACCACAGCATCGCCAGGGCGGCGACCAGCAGCGCGGCGGCGACCGCCTCGACGATCCCGAGCCCGACCGCCGTGTACGGGCGAACGCTGTGCAGAGCCGCGAGGTCGAGAGGGCGGTCGAGGTTCCAGTGGCTGCCTCCCGCGAGCGTCCGCAGTCGGGTGGCGGCATCGTGGGTGCGCTCGGACACCACCGCGGGTGCCACGGTCGCGAGCACGGTGCCGATGTCCCCGTCGCCGAGGGCCACTTCGACGTCCGGCCGCAGCGCCTCCCGCTGCTCCTCGGGAAGCGCGGCGAGAAGGTGCCCCGCGGCCGTGGCGGCCTGCTCCTCGGTGAGGGGGAGGGCGGGCAGCGAACCGGGGACGCGGCCGGCGGCGACATGCTCCAGGGCGGCCGACAGGTCCGCCGAGAACGCGGCGAAGTCCGGCTCGGTGCGGTTCTGCACGGAGGCGACGAGATCGCCGAAGTAGACCTGGGCCAGGTCGTCGACGTTGTCCAGCACCGGGCGCAGATCCACGGACAGGACGAGGGTTTCCCGGTCGCCGCGGAGATACCCGACGGCGTTGCGGATCTGCTCCCGGGTGAGGTCCCGGAGCGTCTCCGGAGGCAGCACCAGCTTGATGTTGGAGGTCAGCACGGCCTCCGGCACGGGCAGCCCCGCCAGCAGGTTCCGGGTCACGGGCGCGGCCTTCGGATCGACCAGGACCTGGTCGTAGACCCGGTCGTACGCCGACTCCTCGTCCAGCACCGACCCGTAGAAGCCGGCCGACACGACCGTGGCACGCGCTGTGGCCGCCACGGCGACGATCAGCGTGCACAGCACGGCCGCGGCGAAGGCGAGGACGCGCAGCACTCTGCGCGAGGTCACGGAATCCATGGGCCACCTGCTCCTCATGGTGATCTCGCCCCGCGGACCCCGCACCCCGGGGGCGCCCCGGCCCGGCGCGAGGCGTTCCCGGGACCGCCTACTCTTGAGGGATGACCATCAGCAGCGACCGGAGCCCGGCAGTGGACGTCTCAGTGCCCAAGACCTACGAAGTTCGTACCTACGGGTGCCAGATGAACGTCCATGACTCCGAGCGATTGTCCGGACTGCTGGAGGAGGCCGGGTACGTGCGCGCGCCCGAGGGCTCCGACGGGGACGCGGACGTGGTGGTCTTCAACACCTGCGCGGTGCGCGAGAACGCCGACAACCGGCTGTACGGCAACCTCGGTCGGCTCGCCCCCAAGAAGGCCTCGCGGCCCGGCATGCAGATCGCGGTCGGCGGGTGCCTGGCGCAGAAGGACCAGGACACCATCGTGAAGAAGGCGCCCTGGGTGGACGTCGTCTTCGGCACGCACAACATCGGCAAGCTGCCGGTCCTGCTGGAACGCGCGCGTGTGCAGGAGGAGGCGCAGGTCGAGATCGCCGAGTCCCTGGAGGCGTTCCCCTCCACGCTGCCGACCCGGCGCGAGAGCGCCTACGCGGCCTGGGTGTCGATCTCCGTGGGCTGCAACAACACCTGCACGTTCTGCATCGTCCCGGCGCTGCGCGGCAAGGAGAAGGACCGTCGCACCGGCGACATCCTCGCCGAGATCGAGGCCCTGGTCTCCGAGGGCGTCTCCGAGATCACGCTGCTCGGCCAGAACGTCAACGCGTACGGCTCCGACATCGGTGACCGCGAGGCCTTCAGCAAGCTGCTGCGGGCCTGCGGGAAGATCGAGGGCCTGGAGCGCGTCCGCTTCACCTCCCCGCACCCGCGCGACTTCACGGACGACGTGATCGCCGCCATGGCCGAGACGCCGAACGTGATGCCGCAGCTGCACATGCCGCTCCAGTCCGGCTCGGACACGGTGCTGAAGGCGATGCGCCGCTCGTACCGGCAGGAGCGTTTCCTCGGGATCATCGAGAAGGTGCGCGCCGCGATGCCGGACGCCGCGATCTCGACCGACATCATCGTCGGCTTCCCCGGCGAGACCGAGGAGGACTTCGAGCAGACCATGCACACGGTCCGCGAGGCCCGCTTCACCAACGCCTTCACCTTCCAGTACTCCAAGCGCCCCGGAACCCCGGCCGCGACCATGGAGGGGCAGATCCCCAAGGAGGTCGTCCAGGCGCGCTACGAGCGTCTCGTCGCCCTCCAGGAGGAGATCTCCTGGGACGAGAACAAGAAGCAGGTCGGCCGCACGCTGGAGCTGATGGTCGCCGAGGGCGAGGGCCGCAAGGACGGCTCCACCCACCGCCTCTCCGGCCGCGCCCCCGACAACCGCCTGGTCCACTTCACCAAGCCGGACGAGGAGGTCCGCCCCGGCGACGTGGTCACGGTCGAGATCACGTACGCCGCCCCGCACCACCTCCTCGCCGAGGGCCCCGTCCTGAACGTGCGCCGCACGCGCGCGGGTGACGCCTGGGAGAAGCGCAACGCCGCCGAGGCGGCCAAGCCGGCAGGCGTGCTGCTGGGCCTCCCGAAGATCGGCGTACCGGAGCCGCTGCCGGCGGCGACGGGTGGGTGCGCGGCGCACTGAGGTCCAGCGGCATGGAGGAGTGACGCGGGAACGCCGGACGGCGTTACGCTGCCGATCATGCTTGTCGCCGCCGCAGTCTGCCCCTGTCCGCCTCTCCTCGTGCCCGAGGTCGCCGCGGGTGCCGCGCCCGAGCTGGACGCCGCGCGTGCCGCCTGCACGGACGCGCTCGGCGTGCTCGCCGCCGCCCGGCCGGACGTGCTGGTGGTGGTCGGCCCCGCCGAACAGAGCGGGCGGGGGGCGCACGCCGAGGGTGCGCGGGGTTCCTTCCGGGGCTTCGGCGTGGACGTCGACGTCCGGCTAGGCCGGGACACGGGTGGCGCGGCCGAGGACACGCTGCCGCCCTCGCTGTCGGTGGCCGCGTGGCTGCTGGCGAAGACCGGGTGGTCGTACGCCCCGATCGAAGGGCTCGGCGTGGGGGAACCTCTCGCGGCCGAGCGGTGTATTGAAGTCGGAAGGGGCATCGCCGCGCGGGCCGAGCGCGTGGCGATGCTGGTGATGGGCGACGCCAGCGCCTGCCGCACGCTCAAGGCACCCGGCTACCTCGACGAGCGCGCGGCACCCTTCGACGCGGAGGTCGCGCGGGCGCTGGGCGCGGTGGACGTGGCGGCTCTCGAGGCGCTGGACGCGGAGCTGGCGTACGAGCTCAAGGTCTCCGGCCGGGCCCCCTGGCAGGTCCTGGCGGGCGCGGCCGAGGGGGCGGGGCTCGGCGGCCAGCTGCTGTACGAGGACGCGCCGTACGGGGTGGGGTATGTGGTCGCGGCCTGGTCCTGACCGCCTCCTGCCCTGACGCGGCCATGCAGCACCCTGACGCGGCCGCGAAGCCGCCGTGACGCGGGCATGAAACGGCGGACGGCCGGGAGCGGTCGCTCCACGGCCGTCAGCCGATGTGCCGTTCAGGAAGCGGGCGGCGGCGAGGACGGGGGCGCGGTCGAGCCGCCCGTACCACCGTCAGACTTGTGCGCGAGTCGGTCCATGGCGTCCTTGGCCTTGCCCGTGCCCGTGTGGATCTTGTCGCTGTACTTGCCCTTGGTCTTCTTGTCGACGGCCTGTGCGGCCTTGTCGAGACCGTGCTGGATCTTGTCCCCGTGCTGCAGCGCGAGGTCGGAGACCTTGTCCTTGGCCGGGCTGAGCTTGGCTTTCAAATTGTCCAGGAGACCCATCGTTCACCTTCCCGCGCGGGGGCAGTTACGTGCGGGCGCTCTCGCCGGCCTCGCTGTCGGCCGCCGCTTCAGCGGACTGCTGCTTGGGGATCTCGACGCCGTCGGCGGCACCGGACTCGCCGGACTCCGTCGCCGGTTCCGCGTCCGTCTCCGCCTTCGCCTCCGTCGACGCGGCCGCTTCCTCGGTCCGGGCCCCGTTCTCAGGCTCGGTACCGGGCTCGGCCGCGGCCTCCGACTGCGCCTCGGCCGGCTCCTTCGCCGCTGCCGGCTCGGTCGCCTCGTCCGACTCGGCATCGGCCGTCAGCGTGGCGGCCCCTGCCTCGGCGGTTGACGTCTCCTCCGCAGTCTTCGACCTCCGGAGAAGTCGTGCGAAAACACCCATATCCGCTCCATACGTTACTCGTGCGGGCGAAATCCCGCGTCGCCCGGTGCGCCCATTTGCGTCGACCGGGGTGCCGCCTCCGCGAACCGGCGGCGAAAACCTCGCAACTGGCAACGACCCCGGACCTGTGTCGTCACGTAACTCGTTCGAGGCCACTCCGCGACGTTTGCGAGACTGGGGCGGTGAGCAGCGCACCCCCCGCCCCCCGAGTCATCGCCGTCGTCGGACCGACCGCGGCCGGAAAGTCCGATCTGGGCGTCTTCCTGGCCCAGCGCCTCGGAGGCGAGGTCGTCAACGCCGACTCCATGCAGCTGTACCGAGGGATGGACATCGGCACCGCCAAGCTGACGCCCGAGGAGCGCGGCGGCGTCCCGCATCACCTCCTCGACATCTGGGACGTGACCGTCACGGCGTCGGTCGCCGAGTACCAGCGCCTCGCCCGCGAGCGGATCGACGCGCTGCTCGCCGAGGGGCGCTGGCCGATCCTGGTCGGCGGCTCCGGGCTGTACGTCCGGGGCGCCGTCGACCACCTCGAGTTCCCCGGCACCGACCCCGAGGTCCGGGCCCGCCTGGAGGAGGAGCTCACGCTCCGCGGCTCCGGCGCGCTGCACGCCCGCCTGGCCGCCGCCGACCCCGAGGCCGCGCAGGCGATCCTGCCCAGCAACGGCCGCCGGATCGTCCGGGCCCTGGAGGTGATCGAGATCACCGGCCGCCCCTTCACCGCCAATCTCCCCGGCCACGACTCGGTCTACGACACCGTCCAGATCGGCGTCGACGTCACGCGGCCCGAGCTCGACGAGCGGATCGCCCGCCGCGTCGACCGGATGTGGGACGCGGGGCTCGTCGACGAGGTGCGGACACTGGAGGCGCGAGGGCTGCGCGAGGGGCGCACGGCCTCGCGTGCGCTCGGGTACCAGCAGGTGCTCGCGGCGCTCTCCGGAGAGTGCACGCTGGAGGAGGCCCGGGCCGAGACCGTACGCGCCACCAAACGCTTCGCGCGCCGCCAGGATTCGTGGTTCAGGCGCGATCCACGGGTGCACTGGCTCAGTGGGGCTGCGGCGGATCTCACAGAACTTCCCCAGCTCGCACTGGCGTTGGTCGAACGACCGGTCACAGCCTGATCACGTCCTGGCATCGGGACGCTCAGGCCGTCATCCGGCCCGTCGGCGCCGTGCCATCATCGAGCTTCGATCGACCAAGTGGAGTCCGAGTTGGGAGGGCGCGTGGCGATGGAGGCCGGCCCTCGCGACACCGCACGAAGCACCGAGCCCCGCACCGCCGACGGCGGTGAAACGGAGCAGGACGGCGACCGTCTGAGCCCCGACGGGCCCGACGAGACGCAGGGTGGTGTGATCGCCGACGGCCCCGAGCCCGAGGAGATGTTCGCCGACGGCCCCGAGGTCGAGGTCGAACTGCGTCCGCAGCGCCGGATGCGTATCTGGCAGCTCGCCCCGATCGTGTCCCTGGCCGCGCTCGGCTCCCTGATGTTCGCCTTCCCGCTCGCCTTCGACTTCGGCGACAGCGGGGCCGTGATCGCGATGCTGGGCCTGCTGATCTGCTCGTGCGCGGCGGGCTGGGGCATGATGGCCGCCCGCCGGGTGGGGTACACCTGGCCGGGACTGCCGCAGCGGGGGTCCGGGCGGCGTCCGGACTGGCGGATGGTGCTGCTGTACGTCGTGGTCGTGGCCGCGGTGGTCGCGCTGGCGGTGCTCCGCGTGGCGCGGCTGCGCTGACCTCCACGCGCGCGTGGAGCCGCCGTACGGCCGCCGGTGACCGGCTGTCGTAGGCGCCCCGTACGATCGAGGAATGAGCACGCGGATCGCCTTCCTCAAGGGCCACGGCACCGAGAACGACTTCGTGATCGTCCCGGACCCCGAGAACGTCATCGACCTTCCCGCGAGCGCCGTCGCCGCCCTGTGCGACCGCCGCGCGGGCATCGGCGGTGACGGCCTGCTGCACGTGGTGCGGTCCGCCGAGCACCCTGAGGCGCAGCACATGGCGGCCGAGGCGGAGTGGTTCATGGACTACCGCAACGGCGACGGCTCCATCGCCGAGATGTGCGGCAACGGCGTCCGCGTCTTCGCCCGCTACCTCCAGCACGCCGGGCTCGTGACCGAGGGAGACCTCGCCGTCGCCACGCGCGGGGGCGTGAAGACCGTGCACCTCGCCAAGAACGGCGACGTCACCGTCGGGATGGGCAAGGCCCGCCTCCCCGAAGGGGACGTCCAGGTGAGCGTCGGCGAGCGCAGCTGGCCCGCGCGGAACGTGAACATGGGCAACCCGCACGCGGTGGCCTTCGTCGAGGACCTCGCCCACGCGGGCACCCTGTACGACGCGCCGCCCTTCAGCCCGGCCTCCGCCTACCCGGACGGGGTCAACGTGGAGTTCGTGGTCGACCGCGGCCCGCGGCACGTCGCGCTGCGGGTGCACGAGCGCGGCTCCGGCGAGACCCGTTCGTGCGGCACGGGCGCGTGCGCCGTCGCCGTGGCCACCGCCCGCAGGGACGGCGTCGACCCGGCGGTGACCGGAGCCCCGGCGACGTACACCGTCGATGTGCCCGGCGGCACCCTCGTGATCACCGAGCGGCCCGACGGGGAGATCGAGATGACCGGCCCGGCCGTGATCGTGGCCGAAGGCGAGATCGACCGGGAATGGCTGGAAAGCGCCGCGCGTTGAGCGAGTGAAAGGTGGGTTCCGGCGGTTCGGAACGCTGGGATCCACAGCCTCACCCGGCACCGGTGATACGAAACGACGCAGAACCGCAGGTCGGGTGGCGCGAAATCGTAAACCTGAAAACCGTCGCTCGAATGGGTGATCCGTTTCACGCTCGACGAGAGGCGGTCAGCCGCGCGTGATGGGCTCGGTAGCATCAAGCACCGGCCCGGACGGGGGACCGATGCCATCCCCTGTGCCGTGTCCGCCCTGGGGCACCCCGTCCGCCGGTCAATGCAGCCGGAGGTGCCCATGAGTGCGGAGGCCACGAACCCCGCGACCCCAGGTCCGGTAACAGGGCCTGCGGCGCGCTGGCGGGCGCGGATCGACCTGCGTCGCCTGGGCCGCGCCGCCCTGCTCGGCCCGGCCGCCCGCGACCGGCTGCCCGACGCCATCGGCCATGTAGCCGAGGCCCACCGCGCCCACCACCCCGACGCCGACCTCGAACCCCTGCGCCGCGCCTGGGTGCTGGCCGAGTCCTCGCACCGCGGCCAGATGCGCAAGAGCGGCGAGCCGTACATCACCCACCCGCTCGCGGTGACCCTGATCCTCGCCGAACTCGGCGCCGAGACCACGACCTTGACGGCCTCTCTGCTCCACGACACCGTCGAGGACACCGATGTGACGCTCGATCAGGTCGGCGAGGAGTTCGGCGCCGAGGTGCGTTACATCGTCGACGGCGTGACGAAGCTGGAGAAGGTCGACTACGGCGCCGCCGCCGAGCCGGAGACCTTCCGCAAGATGCTGAAGGCCACCGGCAGCGACGTCCGGGTGATGTCGATCAAACTCGCCGACCGGCTGCACAACATGCGCACCCTCGGCGTGATGCGCCCGGAGAAACAGGCGCGCATCGCCAAGGTGACCCGCGACGTCCTCATCCCGCTCGCCGAACGGCTCGGCGTGCAGGCGCTCAAGACCGAGCTGGAAGACCTGGTCTTCGCGATCCTGCACCCCGAGGAGTACGAGCACACGCGCGAGCTGATCGTCGACAACGCCTCCCGCGCGGACGACCCCCTCGCCGAGATCGCCGACGAGGTGCGCGGTGTCCTGCGCGACGCCGACATCCAGGCCGAAGTCGTCATCAGGCCGCGGCACTTCGTCTCCGTGCACCGAGTGGCCCGGAAACGCGGCCAGTTGCGCGGCGCGGACTTCGGCCGGCTGCTGGTGCTCGTGAACGAGGACGCGGACTGTTACGGCGTGCTCGGTGAACTCCACACCTGTCTGACGCCCGTCGTCTCGGAGTTCAAGGACTTCATCGCCGTACCGAAGTTCAACCTGTACCAGTCGCTGCACACCGCCGTCGCCCGCCCCGACGGCCAGGTCGCCGAAGTCCTCATCCGCACGCACCAGATGCACAAGGTCGCCGAGGCCGGCGTCATCGCGCTCGGCAATCCCTACGCTCCTCCTTCGGAGGAGCCCGTCGACGGCGAACGCGAGGACCCGACCCGGCCCGGCTGGCTCTCCCGGCTCCTCGACTGGCAGGAGGCCGCGCCGGACCCGGACACGTTCTGGTCGACGCTGCGCGAGGACCTCGCCCAGGACCGCGAGATCACCGTCTTCCGCCCCGACGGCGGCACCCTGGGCCTGCCCGACGGCGCGACCTGTGTGGACGCCGCGTACGCGCAGTACGGCGAGGACGCGCACGCGTGCATCGGCGCCCGCGTGAACGGCCGCCTGGCGACCCTGAGCACCGTTCTGCGGGACGGCGACACCGTCCAGCTCCTCATGGGACAGGACCCGGCCTCGGAGCCCTCCAGGGAGTGGCTGGAGCACGCGCACACACCCGCCGCGCGGATCGCCATCCAGCGGTGGCTCTCGACGCATCCCGCCCAAGAGGCTCCCGGAGAGGGGCTGGGCGAGAGCCTGCATGGCACGGTGGAGCGCCCTGAGGGCCTCCAGGCCACCGCTGAGGCGCCCGCCGGGTCGGCCGACGCCCCGGCCGCCGTCGACGCCCGGCGCACCCGCCCTCGTACGGCCGACAGCGCGCCGGCCCGCTCACGTACCGCCGACGTCCTCGTCGACCAGCCCGGCGCGACCGTGCGCCTGGCCGGCTGCTGCACTCCGGTCCCGCCCGACGACGTCACCGGCTTCGCCGTGCGCGGCGGAGCGGTCACCGTGCACCGCGTCGAGTGTCCGGCGGTCGCCCGCATGAAGGCCGCGGGGCGGCCGGAGGTGGAGGTGCGCTGGGGCGACACCGCCGAGTGCCGGGTGACCCTCTATGCCGAATCGTTCGGCCGCCCCCATCTGCTCGCGGACCTCACCGAGGCCATGGCGCTCGAAGGCGCCGAGATCGTCTCGGCGACGGTCGAACCCCCGAGTCAGCAGCGCGTCCGCCACACCTATACGGTCGACCTTCCCGACGCCGCTTTGCTGCCCGCCCTGATGCGGGCGATGCGGAACGTGCCCGGGGTGTACGACGTGAGCCGGGCGCAGACGCAGGGGGCCTGACGCGGCAGCGGAGCGTGGCGGGGGACTGCAGCGGCGATTCGCGTCGGGTCGCGTCGGGGGATCGCGGCGGCTTATTGCGGCGGCGGGTCGCCGCGGCGTCGCCTCGGCCGCACTCGTTCGGGTGGGCCGGGCGCGAGTCGTCGCCGCAGGGCGCGGGTGCGCTGGTAGCGGTGGTGCATGCTGCTCACCCCCCACGCCAGGACGCCCCGGCGGCTGAAGGCGGCCGCGCTCCTCGCCTCCGCCGTCTCCGTCTGCCTCGTCGCCGCGAGCGCCCCCGCCGCCCCGCTCGGGGTCGGCGACCGCCTTTTCCCGCACCTCGGCAACCCCGGATACGACGTGGCGTCGTACGACCTCTCCTTCACCTATCCCGGCTCCAACAGCGAGCCGCTCCAGGCCGTCACCACCATCGACGCCTGGACGACCACCTCGCTCGACCGCATCAACCTCGACTTCGCCCACGGCAAGGTCGAGTCGGTGGAGGTCGACGGGGAGCCCGCCGCGTTCGCCAGTGCCGACGAGGATCTGGTGGTCACGCCCGAGGACGCGCTGCCCAGCGGCAGCTGGATGCGGATCACCGTGAAGCACACCAGTGATCCCGTGTCGTCCGAGGACCGAGACGGCGGCTGGGTGCGGACCACCGACGGGCTCGCCATGGCCAACCAGGCCGACGCCGCCCACCTGGTCTTCCCGTGCAACGACCACCCCTCCGACAAGGCGATGTTCACCATTCGGGTCACCGCGCCCGACGGCTACACCGCCGTCGCCAACGGGCTGCCGACCGGTGTGGACCGGGCCGCCGGGGCGACGACGTGGACGTACCGCACCCAGCACCCCATGGCCACCGAGCTCGCCCAGGTGTCCATCGGCCGCTCCACGGTCGTGCACCGCGAGGGCCCGCACGGACTGCCGGTGCGCGATGTCGTGCCCACCAAGCACCGCGAGGCGCTCGAACCCTGGCTGAAGAAGACCCCGGAGCAGATCTCCTGGATGGAGAGCAAGGTCGGCCGCTATCCCTTCGAGACGTACGGCCTGCTCATGGCCGACGCCGACACCGGCTTCGAACTCGAGACGCAGACGCTCTCTCTCTTCGAGAGAGAGCTCTTCACCGAGCCCGCCTACCCCCAGTGGTACGTCGAGTCGATCATGGTGCACGAGCTGGCCCACCAGTGGTTCGGCGACAGCGTCGCCCCGGCCTCGTGGTCCGACCTGTGGCTCAACGAGGGGCACGCCACCTGGTACGAGGCCCTGTACGCCGAGGAGAAGGCCGGCAAGCCCATGGAGGCGCGGATGAAGGCGGCGTACGGCGCCTCCGACCGCTGGCGCGCGGCCGGTGGCCCGCCCGCCGCGCCCAAGGCGCCGGCCCCCGGTCAGAAGATCGGCATCTTCCGCCCCAACGTCTACGACGGCGCCGCGCTCGCCCTCTACGCCCTGCGCCAGGAGATCGGCCGCGAGACCTTCGAGCGCCTGGAACGGGTCTGGGTGAGCCGCCACGAGGACGGCACGGCGGCGACGGACGATTTCGTGCGGCTGGCCTCGGAACTGTCCGGTCGTGATCTCGCCGGCTTCTTCCAGGACTGGCTGTACGGCGAGAAGACCCCGCCGATGCCGGGCCACCCGGAGTGGAAGGCCGTCACAGCGGGCAGACAAGGCTCTGCCACAGCGGGTAAATAAGGCTCGGTCACAGCGGGCGAATAAGGCGATGACGAGACGCCTCGTCCCGTGCGACCATCGTCCGGTCGGCGCGGCACGGGACAACGGGAATCTCCCGGGGTACTCGTGCGTTGTGAACAGTGACGAAGTCACGATCGCCGACTCGGCATCCCCAACGACGTAAGGACCCAATGACCTCCTCTTCATCCTTTTCCCAGGACGCGCAGCGCTTCGCGCACACATACCCCGAAGGTCTTCGGGCCGATGCCCTGATGGAAGAGGACGTCGCCTGGAGCCACGAGATCGACGGAGAGCGGGACGGCGACCAGTTCGACCGCTCCGAGCGCGCGGCTCTGCGCCGCGTGGCGGGCCTCTCCACCGAGCTCGAGGACGTCACCGAGGTCGAGTACCGGCAGCTCCGTCTGGAGCGGGTCGTGCTCGTCGGCGTCTGGACCTCGGGGACCGCGCAGGACTCGGAGAACTCCCTCGCGGAGCTCGCCGCCCTCGCGGAGACCGCGGGCGCACTCGTGCTCGACGGCGTGATCCAGCGCCGCGACAAGCCCGACGCGGCCACCTACATCGGCTCCGGCAAGGCCACCGAGCTGCGGGACATCGTCCTGGAGACGGGTGCCGACACCGTCATCTGCGACGGTGAGCTCAGCCCGGGCCAGCTCATCCACCTCGAAGACGTCGTCAAGGTCAAGGTCATCGACCGTACGGCCCTGATCCTCGACATCTTCGCCCAGCACGCCAAGTCCCGAGAGGGCAAGGCGCAGGTCGCGCTCGCGCAGATGCAGTACATGCTGCCGAGGCTCCGCGGCTGGGGTCAGTCGCTGTCCCGTCAGATGGGCGGCGGCAAGGGCGGCGGTCTCGCCACCCGTGGTCCCGGTGAGACCAAGATCGAGACGGACCGGCGTCGGATCCGCGAGAAGATGGCGAAGATGCGCCGGGAGATCGCGGAGATGAAGACCGGCCGCGAGATCAAGCGCCAGGAGCGCAAGCGCAACAAGGTGCCGTCCGTCGCCATCGCGGGCTACACCAACGCCGGCAAGTCCTCCCTCCTCAACCGCCTGACCGGCGCCGGTGTCCTGGTCGAGAACGCCCTGTTCGCGACCCTGGACCCGACCGTCCGCCGCGCGGAGACCCCGAGCGGGCGCCTGTACACGCTGGCGGACACCGTCGGCTTCGTACGGCATCTGCCGCACCACCTGGTCGAGGCGTTCCGCTCCACCATGGAGGAGGTCGGCGAGTCCGACCTGATCCTGCACGTGGTGGACGGCTCGCACCCGAACCCGGAGGAGCAGCTGCTCGCCGTGCGCGAGGTGATCAGGGACGTCGGCGCGGTCGATGTCCCGGAGATCGTCGTGATCAACAAGGCGGACGCGGCGGACCCGCTGACCCTGCAGCGGCTGATGCGGATCGAGAAGCGTTCCATCGCGGTCTCAGCCCGTACCGGCCAGGGCATCGCGGAACTGCTCGCGCTCATCGACAACGAGCTGCCGCGGCCCTCGGTCGAGATCGAGGCGCTCGTGCCGTACACGCTCGGCAAGCTCGTCGCCCGCGCCCACTCCGAGGGCGAGGTGATCTCCGAGGAGCACACCCCGGAGGGCACCCTGCTCAAGGTGCGGGTGCACGAGGAACTGGCGGCGGACCTCGCGCCGTACGTTCCGGCGCCGGTGGCGTAACAGCGGTACGCGTGAAGGCCCGCCCCTCGTCGTGAGGGGCGGGCCTTCCGTGCGTACGGACTACTTGCCGCCGTACGTCTTGCTCATGTTCTGGTAGATCGCCTCGGCGGTCGCGCCCAGCTGCGGGCCCGCCAGCCAGGTGTTGTCGGCCGGGCCGATCGACGTGTTCGAGACCAGCTTGGTCTTACCGTCCACCACCCGGAACCAGCCGCCGCCGGACGAACCGCCGGTCATGGTGCAGCCGATGCGGTACATCGTCGGCAGCGTCGTGCTCAGCGAGAGACGGCCCGGCCGGTCGATGCACTTGAACATCTTCAGACCGTTGTACGGGGCCGCCTGCGGATAACCCCAGGCACCCATCTTGGCGACCTCGGTGGCGGAGGGGGCCGAGAAGTCGATGTCCAGCGCGGCGCCGACCGTCTCCTCCAGCGACTTGGCGCCGGACTCCGGCTTCACGTGCAGCACCGAGTAGTCGTACGCCGCCCCGTCACCGCCGGTCTCCGAGCCGCCCGCGATCCACTCGTTCGAGGTGGAGGCCCAGTCCGCCCACCACTGGCCGTACGGCGCGATCTCCGTGGGGTTGGAGTTCGTCAGCTGCGCCTCGGACTTGCCGTAGTCGTTGTAGGCCGGGACGAACATGATGTTCCGGTACCAGCCGCCGCCCGAACCCGCGTGCACGCAGTGGCCCGCCGTCCACACCAGGTTGGACTTGCCGGGGTGGTTGACGTCCTTGACGACCGTGCCCGAGCAGACGGCATGCCCCTCGGGGGTGTCGAAGAAGATCTTGCCGACCGGGGCCGCGTTCTCGTGGTACGGCGTCCTCTCCGCGGACGCCTCGACGGGCAGCGGGTCCGGGTCGGTGACGCCCGTGTCGGCCGCGGCGTCCTTCGTCGAGTACGTCTTGTTGGCCTCCTTCGCGGACTTCATCCGCTCCGGCTTCCACAGGCCGTCGATGACCGGGTTGACGAAGTCCTTGGCCTCACTGAGCCACTTGTCCTTGTCCCAGTTCTTCCAGCCGCCGTCCTTCCAGTCGTCGACGTCGATGCCGTGCTTCTTGAGCTTGTCGGCGATGTCGGCCGGGATCTGGATCTTGTCGTTGCCGCTGTCGGCCGCCTGCGAGGTGGTGGCCCCGGGCTTGTCGCTCGCCTCGTCCGAGCCGTTGCAGGCCGTCGCGGTCAGCGCCAGGGCGGCGACCAGACCGGTGGCGGCGAGCGTGGTGCGGCGCCGCGTGGAAGACGTACGGGACGTACGTGTGGAACGCATGGTGCGTTGACCCCCGTTGAAGCAGTTGTTGTGCTGGTGGTTGCGCTGATGGTTGAGCCGGCGAGCGCGCCGAGGCCGCTCGCGTGTCATGTGCGTGTCACGGCTGGAGAGGTGTCCTCGGGCGCGACACCCCACTATGCCCGTGCAGTTGAGGGCGAACGGCGGCGGGGCGGTGAAGATTTCTTGGGCTCGCCCCGCCGTCGATCATCACTGGGCCGCGATCACATCACCGGCGGCCGGTCACGTGGCCGGCCGCGAACTGCGTCACTGACCGGCGAACTTCTTGCTGACCGAGTCGTACACGCCCTTGGCCACATCGCCCAGCCGCGGTCCGGCGAGCCAGCCTGCCGTCACCGGGCCGATGGAGGTGTTGGACACCAGCGCCGGCTTGCCGTCCGAACCGGTCGCGACCCAGCCGCCGCCCGACGAACCACCCGTCATGGTGCAGCCGATGCGGTACATCGTCGGGTCCGACGCCTTGATCGACAGCCGCCCCGGCTTGTCCTGGCACTGGTACATCGTCTCGCCGTCGAACGGCGCCGCCGCCGGGTAGCCCGTCGCCGTCAGGCTCTGGATCTTCGCCGCCGCCGGGGCGTTGAAGTTCACCGGCAGAGCCGAACCGACGGTCTCCTCCAGGGACTTGCCCGAGCCCCCCTTCTCCGGCGTCACATGGATGACCGCGAAGTCGTACGAGGCACCGTCCCCGCCCGTCTCACCGCCCTGCTCGATCCACTGGTCCGAGGTCTGCGCCCAGTCACCCCACCAGACACCGTACGGAGCGACGTCCTCCCGGGAAGCCTTCTCCAACTCCGCTGTGGGCAGGGCGTCGTTGTTGTACGACGGCACGAACGCGATGTTCCGGTACCAGCCGCCCTCCTTGCCCGCGTGCACGCAATGGCCCGCCGTCCACACCATGTTGGACTTGCCGGGATTGGCCGGGTCCTGCACGACCGTCGCCGAGCAGACCATCGTGCCCTCGGGGGAGTCGAAGAACACCTTGCCCGCCACGGGGACGCTGTCGTGGTACGTAGCCGGCACGGCCTTGGCGTCCACCGGCGCCGGCTCCGGGTCGGTCACGCCCTGGTCCCCGGAGATGTCGCTGTCGTCGACACCCTTGCCCTCGTCCGGGTCCTCGGCGCCGCGCATCCGGTCCGGGTCCCACAGGCCCTCGATGATCGGGTTGACGAAGTCCTGGGCCTCACGAAGCCAGTCGTCCTTGCTCCAGTCCTTCCAGGCGCCGTCCTTCCACTTGTCGACATCGATCCCGTGCTCCTTGAGCCGGTCCTTGATGTCGTCCGGGATCGTGATCTTCCCGTCGGAGGAAGCCGAGGCGGAGGCGCTGCCCCCTGCCTGGTCGTCGCCCGACTCGCAGGCCGTGGCGGTGAGCGCGAGCGCCGACGCGAGGGCGACGGCGGCCAGCACGGGGGAGGTTCTGCGGCGCGCGCCCCTTTCCCGGCGGGCGGTGAACGACGGCCTTGTGGATCGCATGATCTGACTCCCCCTGAGGTGAACGAACTTGGTGCGACGGCCCTGAGCCCACGCCGAACACGGTGTGATCGCAAGCCGGTTGGCATCGATCCCGCGCCGGCCCCGGATGCTCCGGAGGTGTGCTCTCACGGCCTGTTGGAACGGCACCACACACTATGCGCTCGCTGTGGGGGACTTCCCACGGAACGGCAACGGTTCCGTCACGGCAAGGATCTTGAGGCAACCCGTAACCCGGTGCGGCGTCCGGGGTTGGTAGCGGTGGGGGGCCTGCTGTCCGGGCGCGGTCCTCCGGGCCCGTGGCGGGAGTTCGGCCCGGCCGGGGCGTCGGACGACGGCGGGAGGACGGAAACACGTGGCCGAGGCTCTGCACGGCGGATACGCGTCCGAGGGGATCCTGCGACGCCAGTCGGCGCGCGAGCCGGCGGCGCGCACCTACGCGCGTGCCCTCCCGATCGTGCCCGTGCGGGCGCGCGGGCTGACCATCGAGGGCGCGGACGGTCGCCGCTACCTCGACTGCTGTTCCGGCGCCGGGACCCTGGCCCTCGGACACAACCACCCCGTCGTGCTGGAGGCGATCCGCAAGGTTCTCGACTCCGGCGCGCCACTGCACACCCTGGGCCTCGCGACCCCAGTCGAGGACGCCTTCCGCACCGAGCTGTTCCGCACCCTGCCGCCAGGTCTCGCCGACCACGCGCGCGTGCAGTTCTGCGGGCCGGCCGACACGGATGCCGTGGAGGCCGCGTACAGGCTCGTCCGGGCGGCGACCGGGCGCACGGGGATGCTCGCCTTCACCGGCGCCCGTCACGGCATGACCGGCACGGCTCAGGCGGCTGCGGGGGACCCGGTCGGCGTACGGGCCCCGCGGCTGCCCTACCCGCAGGACTACCGCTGCCCTTTCGGTGTCGGCGGCGCACGGGGTGCCGAACTCGCCGCCCGCTGGACTGAATCCGTCCTCGACGATCGAGCATCGGGCGCGACCGGCGCCGCCGGGCTGATCGTCGAACCCGTGCAGAGCGAAAGCGGAGTGATCCCGGCGCCGGACGACTGGCTGCGGCGGCTGCGCCGGCTCACGGCCGACCGGTCCATCCCGCTCGTCGCCGACGAGACCGGGACGGGAGTCGGCCGCACCGGTGCCTTCTGGGCCGTGGAGCACAGCGGGGTCACTCCCGACGTGATGGTGCTGTCCAAGGCCATCGGAGGCAGCCTCCCGCTCGCGGTCGTGGTCTACCGCGACGACCTCGGTGCCCATGAACCCACTGCCCCCGCAGGCGCGTTCCGCGGCAACCAACTCGCCATGGCCGCGGGAACGGCCACCCTCGCCCACGTCCGCGAGAACCGCCTCGCGGAACGCGCCTCCCTCTTGGGCGCCCGCATGCTCGCCGATCTCCGCTCCCTGCAAGGGCGGTTCGAGTGCATCGGGGATGTGCGGGGGCGGGGGCTGATGCTTGGGGTGGAGATGGTGGAGATGGTGGAGCAGGGGGAGGAGGAGAAGGCGGGGGACGGAGGCGCGGTGGGTGTGTGGGGTGCGGTGGAGGGCCGTGGGGTGGGAACGGGGGGTGAGTGGGCGTCGCATGGTGCGGGTGCGGGTGCGGGTGCGGGTGCGGGTGCGGGTGCGGGTGTGAGTGGGTGGCACGGTGCGGGTGCGAGGGCTGGTGTCGGCGCCGATGTGGATGGGGTGGCTGGTGCTTGTGCGGATGAGGTGGCCGGTGCGGGCGTGAGGGCCGGTGCCGGTGCCGGTACTGGTGCGGGCGTGGTCGACGTCGGTGTGGGCGGGGCCGGCGCTGATGAGGGCTGGTTCGGCTTCGCCGCCAGCCCTCGACCCGCCGCTCCCGAACTTGCCGCCGCCGTACAGCGGGAGTGCCTGCGGCGCGGTCTGATCGTCGAGCTCGGCGGACCCCAAGGGAACGTCGTCCGGCTCCTCCCGCCGCTGACCATCACCGACGAGCAGGCGGAGGCGGTGCTCGACCGCCTGTCCGACGCGGTGGAAGCCGCCGCTCATCTCCACACTGCGCGTGGGGAGAGAGGGGTGGGGCAGCGTCCGCAGCCGAAGCGGAGACGGCTGGCGCAGCGGCTTGAGCGCGATCTGGTGCAGCAACTGCAACCGCATCAGCGAGATCATCCAGATCGTCCAGATCAATGACATTCACCCCTCCCAGCTCCGCTCACAAGGAACAGCCTTGAACACCACCCCGACCCCCGAAGGCCCCAGCCACACCCCGACATCAGGCCGCACCACGATGGAGCTTCCCCACCAGACCGAGCCCGGGCCGGGTGCTGGACCAACAGGCGTCTCCGCGACCCGCTCGCCGGAACGAGTCCCGGAACAGGGCCGTGGGCGGCGGGAGCAGGAGCACGAGCGTGAGCAGGCACGGGTGCCGGGGCCCGATGAAGATCAGCCCGCGGGGGAGCGGACGACCACCAGGCGAGTGGAAGGCTCCGTCGACCAGTCTGCGACAGGCCCACGGGGAACCTCCGCACCGGTGGACCGCCCAGGTCCACCGACACCCCACCACTTGAACGCCGGCTGGCTGCGTGGCGCCACAGCGGACCCCTTGGACCATCCCGACCCGTACATGGCCGCCGAGTCCGCCGCCGTGGAGAACCTGCTGCGCTGTTGGGTACGCGAAGCCGACCTCCCCGCCCCCGCCCACGGGCCCCTCCGCATCCCGCTCCCCGCCAGCGGAACGGCCCTGCTGGCCCCCGTCCACTACTGGTCACCGACGGGCTGGCACCGCTTCGGCCCACCGAAACTGGCCGGCGCCGCCGAACAATCGCCCTCTCTCAACGCCGTCACTCTCGCCGCACTGCTTGCGAGAGAACCCTCGGCAGACAGCTCGGCAGACAGCCCGGCGGACGCCCCGGCGAACACGCCCTCCGCATCCGCCGACACACCCTCTGCCTCCGCCGCCACGCCCGGATCTCATCCCGCCACCACGGTGGAGACTCGCTCCGCCATCCCGCCCGGAACTCACCCCGCCACCACGCCTGAAACTCACCCCGCCACCGCGGCCCCAGCCACAGACGGCACCGACCTCGTCGCCCGCGTCGCTGACTCCGTGCGCCGGACCGCCGCCTTCATCCGCGAGCGCAGGGAGCATCCTTCGGACGAGCCCGACCTGTTCCTCGCGGCTGAACAGGCTCTGGTGCTCGGCCATCCCCTGCACCCCACACCGAAGAGCCGCGAAGGTCTGACCGACACCGAAGCGTGCCTGTACTCACCCGAGTTGCGTGGCGCCTTCCCCTTGCACTGGATCGCTGTCTCCCCCTCCCTCCTGGCCGCCGACTCGGCCTGGACCGAGCGCGGGCGCCTCATTCCCGCCCCTCAACTCACCGCACGTCTCGCCGGATCGGGGCTCCCGCTTCCCGACGGTCACGCGGCTCTGCCGCTGCACCCTTGGCAGTTGCGGCAAGTCCGGCACGATCCCGCGACCGCCGCACTCTTCGACGCCGGACTGCTCCGCGATCTCGGAACACACGGCTCTCCCTGGCACCCCACCTCCTCCGTACGCACCGTCCACCGGTCCGGCTCGTTCGCCATGCTCAAGCTGTCGCTCGGCCTGCGCATCACCAACTCCCGTCGTCAGAACCTCCGCAAGGAACTCCATCGAGGCGTCGAGGTTCACCGGCTGCTGCGCAGCGGACTCTCCGCGCAGTGGCAGGCCCTGCACCCCGGCTTCGACATCGTCCGCGATCCGGCCTGGCTGGCCGTCGACGGACCGGACGGCAGTTCTGTGCCGGGCCTCGACGTGATGATCCGGCACAACCCCTTCACCCCTGCCGACGATGTCTCCTGCATCGCCGGACTCGTAGCTCCAAGGCCTTCCGCCCGGCCGACCAGTGCCGGTGCTGGAGAGGCCGCGGACCCGCCGGCCATGCGGTCCCGACTGGCCGAGGTCGTCACATGCCTGGCGGACCGCACGGGGCGACCTTTGGGTGCCGTCGCCGCCGAGTGGTTCCTGCGCTACCTGGAGCAGGTCGTCCGCCCGGTGCTGTGGTTCGACGCGGAGGCCGGCATCGCCCTGGAGGCACATCAGCAGAACACGTTGGTCCTTCTGGACGGCGACGGCTGGCCCATCGGCGGCCGCTACCGGGACAACCAGGGCTACTACTTCCGCGACTCGCGGCGCGCCGAACTCGACGCCCGGCTGCCCGGTATCGGCGAGCACAGTGACACGTTCGTCTCAGACGAGGTCACCGACGAACGCTTCGCGTACTACCTCGCCATCAACAACGTCCTCGGGCTCATCGGTGCCTTCGGCTCCCAACGCCTGGCAGACGAACGTCTGTTGCTCGCCGCCTTCCGTCGCTTCCTGGGCGATGTCGCCTCCGGACCCGCTCGGCTGCGGACCACGCTGCCCGCCCGCCTGCTGGAGTCACCGGTCCTGCGCTGCAAGGCCAACCTCCTGACCCGGCTGCACGGTCTCGACGAGCTCGTCGGCCCGGTCGACACCCAGTCCGTCTACGTCACCATCGCCAACCCCCTTCACACCTGACCTCCTTCACTCCGACCGCCCAGTCGTTTCCGGGCTGGATCAACTCCGCCGGTCATATCGGTCATATATGCCATTTCTGTCCGTTCATTCCTGAGGAACATGCCCCGACCCGTCTCCCGAGAGGAGCGCCGCCGTGCCGTCCACCGACGCGAGCGCCAAAGCCACCACCGCCCCCGCCCCGAACACCGACGCCGGTGCAGCCGCCGGCACCGACCTCGGTCCGGTCGAGGCCTCCGGCACGGACTGTGAGGACACGCTCGACCTGCGCCTCCCCGACGAATTCCTCGCCCTCATCGCCGAGGAGGCCGCCGACGCCGATGCCGAACCGGGCGGTGCCGAGAGCAGGGCGCAGTCCGGCGTGGGAGGCCGGGACCGCGGCGACCTCCTCGACGGAGTGGGCGACTGGGGCCCTGTGAACACGCCCGTGGGCGTGTTCCACCTCGTTCCCGTACACGCCGAGCGGGACCTTCCACTGCTCGGCCGCTGGATGAACGACCCGGCCGTCGCGGCGTTCTGGGAGCTGGCCGGACCCCAGAACCGGACGGAGGACCATGTGCGATCCCAGCTCTCCGGCGACGGGCGGAGCGTGCCCTGCCTCGGCATGCTGGACGGCACGGCCATGAGCTACTGGGAGATCTACCGCGCCGACCTCGATCCCGTGGCCCGCCACTATCCCGCCCGACCTCATGACACAGGAATCCACCTCCTCATCGGAGCCGCCGCCGACCGCGGTCGAGGACTCGGCAGCGCACTCCTCAGAGCCGTCGCCGATCTCGCGCTGGACAAGCGGCCCGCGTGCGCACGCGTCATCGCCGAACCCGACCTTCGCAACATCCCCTCCGTCTCCGCCTTCCTGAGCGCCGGTTTCCGCTTCTCGGCCGAGGTCGATCTGCCCGAGAAGCGAGCGGCGCTGATGGTCCGTGACCGGTCGCTGCGCGATGTGCTGTGACGCGATACCGGTCGATGTCACCTCGCGTCACATCGTCATCACTTTTGGTACACCGCTCGGGTCGATCCGGTTCCCACTCGCGAGACAGCTTTTTCCAGCCGAGCGGATTCCGCCGAAACCCGGCATGCGTCGACACTGTCGGCCGGTGTTGACCGCAAGCGACCGATTCCGACCCCAGTCGCCCGTGAGCGACCCCGACCGATCGTGCCCCTGCCCTCACCGAGGCCCGATCCAGCCCCTCGTCTCACCCTTGACCACTCGTTTGTCAGTGCCGGGCCGTAGGGTGGTCGCGCTATGACGAAGCCCTCACTCCCCGAACTCCTGCATGCTGCCGTCACTGCCGTCGGCGGCACGGAGCGCCCCGGTCAGGTGACCATGGCCGAAGCCGTCGCGGAGGCGATCGACGACGGCTCCCATCTGCTGGTTCAGGCCGGCACCGGCACCGGAAAGTCGCTGGGCTACCTCGTGCCCGCGCTCGCGCACGGGGAGAGAGTCGTCGTCGCGACCGCCACCCTGGCCCTCCAGCGCCAGCTCGTGGAGCGTGACCTGCCCCGCACGGTGGACTCCCTGCATCCGCTGCTGCGCCGCCGACCGGAGTTCGCGATGCTCAAGGGCAGATCGAACTATCTGTGTCTGCACCGGCTGCACGAGGGCGTGCCGCAGGATGAGGAGGAGGGCCTCTTCGACCAGTTCGAGGCGGCCGCCCCCACCAGCAAGCTGGGCCAGGACCTGCTGCGGCTGCGCGACTGGTCGGACGAGACGGAGACCGGCGACCGGGACGATCTGACCCCCGGCGTCTCCGACCGGGCCTGGGCCCAGGTGTCGGTGTCGTCGCGCGAGTGCCTGGGTGCGACGAAGTGCGCCTACGGCGCCGAGTGCTTCGCGGAGAACGCCCGTGAGCGCGCCAAGCTCGCCGAGGTCGTCGTCACCAATCACGCGCTGCTCGCGATCGACGCGATCGAGGGCGCACCGGTCCTCCCGCAGCACGAGGTGCTGATCGTCGACGAGGCGCACGAGCTGGTGTCGCGGGTCACCGGCGTCGCCACCGGCGAGCTCACGCCGGGCCAGGTCAACCGCGCGGTGCGCCGCGCGGCGAAGCTCGTCAACGAAAAGGCGGCAGACCAGCTCCAGACCGCCGCCGAGGGTTTCGAGCGGCTGATGGAGCTCGCCCTTCCGGGCCGCCTGGAGGAGATCCCGGAGGACCTCGCCTACGCGCTCATGGCCCTGCGTGACGCGGCCAGGACCGTCATCTCCGCGATCGGCGCCACCCGCGACAAGTCCGTCCAGGACGAGGACGCCGTCCGCAAGCAGGCGCTGGCTTCCGTGGAGACCGTGCACGACGTGGCGGAGCGGATCACGAACGGCTCCGAGTGGGACGTCGTCTGGTACGAGCGTCATGACCGCTTCGGCGCTTCCTTGCGGGTCGCCCCCATGTCGGTGTCGGGCCTGCTCAGGGAGAAGCTGTTCGCGGACCGCTCGGTCGTCCTGACCTCGGCGACTCTGAAGCTGGGCGGCGACTTCAACGGCGTGGGCGCCTCCCTGGGGCTGGCCCCCGAGGGCACCGAGGGCGACGACCTTCCGCAGTGGAAGGGTGTCGACGTCGGCTCGCCCTTCGACTATCCGAAGCAGGGCATCCTGTACGTGGCCAAGCACCTCTCGCGCCCCGCGCGGGACGGCGACCGCGCGGACATGCTCGACGAACTGACCGAACTCATCCAGGCGGCCGGCGGCCGCACCCTGGGCCTGTTCTCCTCGATGCGGGCCGCACAACTCGCCGCCGAGGAACTGCGCTCCCGCATCCCCGAGTTCCCGATCCTCCTGCAGGGCGAGGAGACCCTCGGTGAGCTGATCAAGAACTTCGCGGCCGACCCGAAGACGTGCCTGTTCGGCACGCTCTCGCTCTGGCAGGGCGTGGACGTCCCCGGCCCCAGCTGCCAGCTGGTCGTCATGGACAAGATTCCGTTCCCGCGGCCCGACGACCCGCTGATGAGCGCCCGCCAGAAGGCCGTCGAGGACGCGGGAGGCAACGGCTTCATGGCGGTCGCCGCCACGCACGCGGCGCTGCTCATGGCCCAGGGCGCCGGCCGTCTCGTACGGGCGTCGGGGGACCGGGGTGTGGTGGCCGTACTGGATCAGCGACTCGCGACCGCGCGGTACGGGAGCTATCTGAAGGCGTCACTGCCCGACTTCTGGTACACGACGGACCGTAACCAGGTCCGGAAGTCGCTGGCTGCGATCGACGCGCTGGCCAAGCAGGCGGAGTGAGAGGGCGTGGGTTTGTCCGGCCGGCACCGGCCGGACAAACCCACGCCTCAGGCGTCCGAAGACGCGCACAGCACTGGGCCCCGGAACCGGCGCAGGGGTCCCGGGGCCCGGTCAAGGGGCGGACCTCGAAAGGGCCTGCCCGCCGCAGCCGTCACACGCGGCGCAGCACCGCCACCACCTTGCCGAGGATGGTCGCGTCATCGCCGGGGATCGGCTCGTAGGCCGCGTTGTGCGGGAGGAGCCAGACGTGGCCGTCCTCGCGCTTGAAGCGCTTGACGGTGGCTTCGCCGTCGAGCATGGCGGCCACGATGTCGCCGTTCTCGGCGACGGGCTGGCGGCGGACCGTGACCCAGTCGCCGTCGCAGATCGCGGCCTCGATCATGGAGTCGCCGACGACCTTGAGGACGAACAGCTCACCGTCACCGACGAGCTGGCGCGGGAGAGGGAAGACGTCCTCGACGGACTCCTCCGCGAGGATCGGGCCACCGGCGGCGATGCGGCCGACGAGGGGGACGTACGACGCGGCGGGCTTGCCGGCGGTGTCCGTGGGCTGCACGGAGGCGGCCTGGTCGGAGCCGCGCACCTCGTACGCGCGCGGGCGGTGCGGGTCGCGGCGCAGGAAGCCCTTGCGCTCCAGTGCCATGAGCTGGTGTGCGACCGAGGAGGTGCTGGAGAGGCCGACAGCCTGTCCGATCTCCCGCATGGACGGCGGGTAGCCGCGCCGCTGCACGGAGTCCCTGATGACCTCGATCACCCGGCGCTGTCGGTCGGTGAGTCCCGAGCTGTCGGCGCGGATGCCTGGAGGTCGGCCCGGCAGGGAGCGCTTGTGTCCCTCGGGATTCACGGCTTCGTTCATCGCATGCACCGGCTCGAGTCGGCCCTGGGAGCGGTCCTGGGCAGTGATGGTGGCACTGTCTGCGGTGGTGGTCACGTCGGCCCCTCTCGATGGTCTCCCTGTTGGACAACGGTAGTTGCTTTCGAAAGGTTGCGCCAAACACACGTTCGAGTGAAAAAGTCCGGTTCGCCTGACGTGATCATGTGCCTGGGTGTATAGCCAACGCGGCGCCTGGCGGACAAAAGGGCCCTTTGTTGTACTCTTCACCGCCGGGTGATGACCTCGTGGGTTGTTGACCCAGTCTGCCATCCGGCGTCCCGTCAACCGGGATGCGGCCCTCATCTGCGCGGGAGTCCCACGCACTCTCCGTGTGGCGCCCACGGTATCTCCGCATGCGCCGCAGCGGTACGCCTGTGCACGGCCATGTCCCGCGGGGCGCCTCGGGCATACGGCACATGCCAATACGAGAGCAACACGCGCGTACGGCGTGTTTGCGGTGACGATCCCTACATCTAGTGCTTGGATTGCTACAGCAGCCCAGAAGTTGTGGTCCCCCGGGTCTTCACGGCCTCTGAGATCGCCTATGCTTGGGGCTGCTTCGAGGGGCCCATGGGCCCCAGCGAGGCTATTGAGTCTGCTGTGAGGAGGGTTGGGAGTTCATGCACTGCCCCTTCTGCAGGCACCCCGACAGCCGCGTCGTCGACAGTCGTACGACCGACGACGGCACGTCGATCCGCAGGCGCCGCCAGTGTCCGGACTGCTCCCGTCGTTTCACGACCGTGGAGACGTGTTCGCTCATGGTGGTCAAGCGGTCCGGAGTCACCGAGCCTTTCAGTCGTACCAAGGTCATCAACGGCGTGCGCAAGGCGTGCCAGGGACGGCCTGTCACCGAGGACGCTCTCGCCCAGCTCGGCCAGCGGGTCGAGGAGGCGGTGCGAGCCACCGGAAGCGCCGAGCTGACCACCCATGACGTGGGGCTGGCCATACTCGGCCCGTTGCAGGAGCTCGATCTCGTCGCGTATCTGCGATTCGCCTCCGTCTACCGGGCGTTCGACTCGCTCGAGGACTTCGAGGCCGCGATCGCGGAACTGAGGGAGGCGACGGGGCGTCCCGACGGGGACGCGGACGTGGGGAGCCAGGAAGACGACCGCGGGTCGGGAGAGGCCGTATCGGTCCCCGAGCCCGCGGGTGCCGCCGACTGATCAGTGGGGCGGCCCGGTCGTCGGAGACCGGGTCGGCCGGACGGCGGCGACGAAGACCTGTTGCGGGCGGTAGCGAGTGGGTGCCCGCAATACAAGACAGAACACCGTGCCACGGGAACATCGGGGCACTTCAGGGCGTTTTCGCCCGTACCAGGGAGGCGGCATGACAGAGACGGCGAGCGGTCCGGCACGAGGTTCCCGAGCCAAGGGCGCCAAGGCCACCAAGGGGCTGCGTATCGAGCGCATCCACACCACCCCCGGCGTGCACCCGTACGACGAGGTCCAGTGGGAGCGTCGTGACGTCGTCATGACCAACTGGCGCGACGGCTCGGTCAATTTCGAGCAGCGTGGCGTCGAGTTCCCCGACTTCTGGTCGGTGAACGCGGTCAACATCGTCACCAGCAAGTACTTCCGCGGTGCCGTGGGCACCCCGCAGCGCGAGACCGGCCTCAAGCAGCTGATCGACCGCATCGTGAAGACGTACCGGAAGGCCGGCGAGGACTACAAGTACTTCGCTTCGCCCGCCGACGCCGAGATCTTCGAGCACGAGCTGGCGTACGCCCTCCTGCACCAGATCTTCAGCTTCAACAGCCCGGTGTGGTTCAACGTCGGTACGCCCCAGCCGCAGCAGGTCTCCGCCTGCTTCATCCTGGCCGTCGACGACTCCATGGAGTCGATCCTCGACTGGTACAAGGAAGAGGGCATGATCTTCAAGGGCGGCTCCGGTGCCGGCCTGAACCTCTCCCGGATCCGCTCCTCCAAGGAGCTGCTGTCCTCCGGCGGCAACGCCTCGGGGCCCGTCTCCTTCATGCGCGGTGCCGACGCCTCCGCGGGCACCATCAAGTCCGGTGGCGCCACCCGCCGCGCGGCCAAGATGGTCATCCTCGACGTCGACCACCCCGACATCGAGGACTTCATCGAGACCAAGGTGAAGGAAGAGGAGAAGATCCGCGCCCTGCGTGACGCGGGCTTCGACATGGACCTGGGCGGCGAGGACATCACCTCCGTCCAGTACCAGAACGCCAACAACTCGGTCCGCGTGAACGACGAGTTCATGAAGGCCGTCGAGCAGGGCGGCAAGTTCGGCCTCCGCGCGCGGATGACCGGTGAGGTCATCGAAGAGGTCGACGCCAAGGCCCTGTTCCGCAAGATGGCCGAGGCCGCCTGGGCGTGCGCCGACCCGGGCATCCAGTACGACGACACCATCAACCACTGGCACACGTGCCCGGAGTCCGGCCGTATCAACGGCTCGAACCCGTGCAGCGAGTACATGCACCTGGACAACACGTCCTGCAACCTCGCCTCGCTGAACCTGATGAAGTTCCTCAAGGACGACGGCAAGGGCCACCAGTCCTTCGACGTCGAGCGCTTCTCCAAGGTCGTCGAGCTCGTCATCACCGCGATGGACATCTCCATCTGCTTCGCGGACTTCCCGACGCAGAAGATCGGTGAGAACACGCGCGCGTTCCGCCAGCTCGGCATCGGCTACGCCAACCTCGGCGCCCTGCTGATGGCGACCGGTCACGCTTACGACTCCGACGGCGGCCGTGCCCTCGCCGGCGCCATCACCTCCCTGATGACCGGCACGTCGTACCGGCGTTCCGCCGAACTCGCCGCGGTCGTCGGCCCGTACGACGGCTACGCCCGCAACGCGCAGCCGCACCTGCGCGTCATGAAGCAGCACGCCGACGAGAACACCAAGGCCGTCCGCATGGACGACCTGGACACGCCGATCTGGGCCGCCGCCACGGAGGCCTGGCAGGACGTGCTGCGTCTCGGTGAGAAGAACGGTTTCCGTAACTCGCAGGCGTCCGTCATCGCCCCGACCGGCACCATCGGTCTCGCCATGTCCTGCGACACCACCGGCCTTGAGCCCGACCTCGCGCTGGTCAAGTTCAAGAAGCTGGTCGGCGGCGGCTCGATGCAGATCGTCAACGGCACCGTCCCGCAGGCCCTGCGCCGCCTGGGCTACCAGGAGGAGCAGATCGAGGCGATCGTCGCCCACATCGCCGAGCACGGCAATGTCGTCGACGCCCCCGGCCTCAAGCACGAGCACTACGAGGTCTTCGACTGCGCCATGGGCGAGCGCTCCATCTCCGCGATGGGCCACGTCCGCATGATGGCCGCGATCCAGCCCTGGATCTCCGGCGCCCTGTCCAAGACGGTCAACATGCCGGAATCGGCGACCGTCGAGGAGGTCGAGGAGATCTACTTCGAGGCCTGGAAGATGGGCGTCAAGGCGCTCGCCATCTACCGCGACAACTGCAAGGTCGGCCAGCCCCTCTCCGCCAAGACCAAGGAGAAGGAGAAGGCCGAGGTCACCGCCAAGGCCGAGGCGACCATCCGCGAGACGGTCGAGAAGGTCGTCGAGTACCGCCCGGTCCGCAAGCGCCTCCCCAAGGGCCGTCCCGGCATCACGACGTCCTTCACGGTCGGCGGCGCCGAGGGCTACATGACCGCCAACTCCTACCCGGACGACGGTCTCGGCGAGGTCTTCCTGAAGATGTCGAAGCAGGGCTCCACCCTCGCGGGCATGATGGACGCCTTCTCCATCGCGGTCTCGGTCGGCCTGCAGTACGGCGTGCCGCTCGAGACGTACGTCTCGAAGTTCACGAACATGCGCTTCGAGCCGGCCGGCATGACGGACGACCCGGACGTGCGGATGGCGCAGTCGATCGTCGACTACATCTTCCGCCGCCTGGCGCTGGACTTCCTGCCGTTCGAGACGCGCTCCGCGCTCGGCATCCACTCCGCCGAGGAGCGTCAGCGTCACCTCGAGACTGGTTCCTACGAGCCGACCGAGGACGAGGTCGACGTCGAGGGCCTGGCCCAGTCGGCGCCGCGCGCCCAGGAGCTGAAGGCCGTCGCCACGCCCAAGGCGGAGGTCGAGGCGGCCAAGCCCGCCCCGAAGCAGGCCCACACCAGCGCCGAGCTGGTGGAGATGCAGCTGGGCATCCAGGCCGACGCCCCGCTCTGCTTCTCCTGCGGTACGAAGATGCAGCGGGCCGGTTCCTGCTACATCTGCGAGGGCTGCGGCTCGACCAGCGGCTGCAGCTGATCGCTCACGCGTGAGTGACATGTGAGGGCGGTGGGGCCGGTTCCGGCTCCACCGCCCCTTGCGTGTCGGCGTGCTCTTGCGTGACGGCGTGCTCTTGCGTGTCCGCCGGCCGCGAGGTCAGGGCTGATGCGCCTTCCCCATGGCCGAGGTGAACCCCGCGGGATCGTCCTCGAAGCCATGGATGCCCGGACGGAACTCCCAGGTCCCGGAGCCGTCCCGGACGAACTCCGCGACGGTCGCCGCCGTGGCCCCGAGCACCGTGCCGAAGTCGTCCTCGGTCAGGACGGTGTAGCCCTCACGGATGCGTAGTCCCGGGTTGGCCACGCCGACGAACGTACGCTCCTCGGAACGCTGCTGGATGACGACGCCGACCACCACGCGCGCGTACCGGCTGTCGAGCCGGTCGAGCTCCAGCGTCATGACCTCGTCCCAGCCGAAGCCCTTGCCGTCCTTGCTGTCCCGGTTGAGGTACATGGTGCCGTCGGGGGAGCGGCTGTCGAAGTGCACCACGTAACCAGGGGGGCCGTACGGGTCGCTCGCCGGGTAGGGCGCGGCGACGATGTCGAGGTCGGTGGCCGCGTGGCCCGCGGGACTCGGGTCCCACTTCAGCGCGACTTCGACCTTGCGGATCCCCTTGTTGAGGCCGTTCACCAGGCTTCCCCTTCCCCGTGTGTCGCGGCCCGAACTGCCTTGAGGTCAGGGCCGGTTGTCCATCCTGCCACGCGCTCGCCACCCCGCGCGGGAGAGATCTACGCCGGAGCGTGACCGACGCCACGCTGCCTGGCCTTACGATGGCGCGGTGCTGGTCAAGTGGATTCGCTGCACCGTGGTGGACCGCCGCGGCTTCGAGCGGGGGCAGCGAAAGTGGGCGGGGCTACTCGGTGAGCCGGGGTTTCGGGGACAGGGCGGAGGCTGGAGCCGGGGGCGGACCGGAGTGGCGCACATCTTCTCCTTCTGGGAGAGCCGTTCGTTCTACGACTCCTTCATGGCCCGCTCCCACGACCGGCTGGCATCCGCACAGTCAGGCACGTTCAAGGACGCGCAGGTCAAGCTCTTCGACTATCGCTTCGACGTGAAGACGGGCTTCGAGCCGCGCTTCACCGACGCCGACCTGGTGCGCGTCGCGCACTGCCGGGTCCACGAGGAACGGGCCGAGCACTTCACGCTGATGCAGGAGAAGGTCTGGAACCCGGCGATGGCCGGCTCGCCCGGCATGATCCGCGGCCTGTTCGGCGAGGCACCGGGCCACGAGTTCCTCGTCCTGTCGATGTGGAAGTCGGCCGCCGAGCACGGCAAGTACCGCACGGAACGTGTCGAGCGGTTGGCTCTGCGGGCCCAGCTCGAGGCCGACGTGGCCGCACTCACCGGAGACATCGTGGAGCTCGAACCGACCTGGACGGTCTGAGATCCGGACCCGCCGCGCGTGAGTCGTTGTGAGGCCTGTGGTGCAGGAAATGTGTGACCTACGCCGTATGGAGGCCGTACGGGTGCTCGTTCAGGCCTGACCCGATCTAGGGTTTTGGCATGGCACGACCACGGCGCATCGTCCTTGTCCGGCACGGCGAGTCAACGGGCAATGTTGATGACACCGTGTACGAGCGTGAGCCCGACCACGCGTTGGCGCTGACCGAGCGGGGCTGGCAGCAGGCGGAGGAGACGGGCAAACGGCTGCGCGAGATATTCGGCCGCGAACGCGTCAGCGTCTACGTGTCGCCGTACCGCCGCACCCATGAGACCTTCCGCGCCTTCCACCTCGACCCCGAGCAGGTACGCGTGCGTGAGGAGCCGCGACTGCGCGAGCAGGACTGGGGGAACTGGCAGGACCGCGACGACGTACAGCTGCAGAAGGCCTATCGGGACGCGTACGGTCACTTCTTCTACCGCTTCGCTCAGGGTGAGTCCGGCGCCGATGTCTACGACCGGGTCGGCGGATTCCTGGAGAGTCTCTTCCGCAGCTTCGAGGCCCCCGACCATCCACCGAACGTCCTGCTGGTGACCCATGGCCTGGCCATGCGCCTGTTCTGCATGCGCTGGTTCCACTGGAGCGTGGCGGAATTCGAGTCGCTGTCGAATCCCGGGAACGCCGAGATGCGGATGCTCGTTCTCGGTGACGACGGCCGGTACGCCCTTGACCGGCCCTTTGACCGCTGGCGAGATCCGGAACCGTACGGGATCACCGGATAGAGTGGCAGAGCGATGACCGCTGACTCCTCTCCCGATGGGCGCCTGGACCGCGCCCTGTCCAGCCTGCGCGGGCTCGCGGTGGGGGACGCGCTCGGCTCACAGTTCTTCGTGCCGGTGAACTACCCGCTGCTCAAGCGCCGCGAGCTGCCGTCCGAGCCCTGGCAGTGGACGGACGACACCGAAATGGCCTGCTCCGTGGTGGCCGTCCTGGCCGCCCACCACCGCATCGACCAGGACGCGCTCGCGCAGTCCTTCGCCCATCACCACGACTTCGACCGCGGCTACGGCCCGGCGGTCAATCGCCTCCTGCGACTGGTCCGCGAGGGCGGCGACTGGCGTGAGCTCGCCGCCGGACTCTTCAACGGACAAGGGTCCTGGGGCAACGGCGCCGCGATGCGGATCGCCCCGTTGGGCGCCTGGTACGCGGACGACCCGGAGCAGGCGACCCACCAGGCGGAGATCTCCGCCTACCCCACGCACCAGCATCGCGAGGCCGTGGTCGGTGCCATGGCGGTCGCCGCGGCGGCCTCGCTGGTCGCGGCCCCCAGCGGCCCGCCCACTGCGGAGGAGCTCCTCGACGGGGTCGTCGCGCTCGTCCCGAAGTCCGCCGTCGGCGCGGGTCTGCGCCGCGCCAGGGACATGCTCGACTACGGCGACGCGAGCACCGTCGCGGCCGTGCTGGGCTGCGGACGGCGTACGACGGCTCATGACACGGTGCCGTTCGCGATCTGGTCGGCCGCCCGGTCTCTCGGTGACTACGAGGAGGCGTTCTGGTCGACCGCCCAGGTCGGTGGGGACGTGGACACGACCTGCGCCATCGTGGGCGGCATCGTCGCCTCGGGGAAGGCGGGAGCGCCGCCTGCCGAGTGGGTGGGGCGGACCGAGGCGCTGCCGGAATGGATGGCGGTGCCCGGCTGAGCCGGCCCCGCGCGGCAGCGGTGTCGATCTCCGTCCGATGGGCGGGTCCGGCCGATCACCCGGTGCGACGAAAACTCTCCGTGCAGGGTGGGAACTCTGCGTAACCGATCGTGCGTTGTCGTGGTATCCGCTGTGTGACCCATGGGCACACGCGGCCAGGGTCGTACGAGGGGCGCGGGGGGTGACATGTACGGGATGTGGGCTCTGGTGGGTCTGCTGGCCCTCGCTGCGTGGATGACCGGACCGGCGTTCTCGCCCTTTGTCGTGCGGGGGAGGTCCGGGGCCGACCATCCACGGCTCTGCGTGAGCTCTCTCCGGTCAGCCGAGCCCGGGACCCGCCGTGCCCGCGAGGGCTTCCAGGTCGCTCTTGCGGACCCGGATGACCAGCCAAGCGGTGGCCAGGGCGAGTACGGCCATCGCGGCCGCCGCGACGAATCCCGTCGAGATGCCCTGCGCGAGCACCTCGTGGCCCCACGGCGCGGGCAGCTGGTGCGTCTTGGCGAACTCCGCCTTCTGCTCCGCCGTCCCGTCGGCCATGAAGTGGGGCAGTTGCTTCTCCGCCTCGTCCTTGCTGGCCGAGCCGAACACGGTGGTCAGGATGGACAGGCCGAGCGACCCGCCCACCTGCTGCGTGGCGTTGAGCAGTCCGGATGCCGCGCCCGCCTCGTGCTGGGCGACCCCGGAGACCGCGGTGATGGTCAGCGTGACGAAGTTCAGGCCCATGCCGAAGCCGAACACCAGCATCGGGCCGAGCACGCCTCCGGCGTACGTGCTGTCGGAGCTGATCAGGGTCTGCCAGAACAGACCGATCACCGCGAGGGCCGAGCCCACGAGCATGAACGGCTTGGGACCGAGCACCGGCAGGAACCGCTGCGACAGCCCCGCGCCGAGCGCGATCACGACCGTGACCGGAAGGAAGGCGAGGCCCGCCTCGATCGGGGTGTAGTCCAGCACGTTCTGGACGAAGAGGACGATGTAGAAGAACATGCCGAACATCGCCGCGGCCAGGCTCAGCATGATCACGTACGTGCCCGAGCGGTTGCGGTCGGCGAACATCCGCAGCGGGGTGATCGGTTCCTTCGCACGCGTCTCGATGAACGCGAAGGACAGCAGCAGGACGACCGCGGCGGCGAAGGACCCGATCGTCAGACCGTCCCGCCAGCCTTCGTCCGCCGCGCGGATGAAGCCGTAGACGAGCGAAGCCATGCCGGCCGTCGAGGTCAGTGCTCCGGCGATGTCGAAGCGGCCGGTGTGCCGTTCGGACTCGCTGATGTACAGCGGCGTGAGAACGGCGATCAGGACACCGATCGGCACGTTGACGAAGAGCACCCACCGCCAGTCGAGCCATTCGGTGAGCATGCCGCCCGCGAGCAGTCCGATCGCGCCGCCGCCCGCCGAGACGGCGGCGAAGACTCCGAAGGCCCGGTTCCGCTCGGGGCCTTCGGGGAAGGTGGTGGTGATGAGGGCCAGCGAGGTGGGCGACGCGATCGCGCCACCGACGCCCTGAAGGACGCGCGCCGCCAGCAACTGCCAGGGTTCCTGGGCGAGTCCGCCGAGCAGCGAGGCGAAGGTGAACAGCAGGATGCCGGCGGTGAACACCCGCCGTCGGCCGAGGATGTCGCCGGCGCGGCCGCCCAGAAGGAGCAGGCCGCCGAAGGTGAGCGTGTAGGCGCTGACGACCCAGGTGAGGTCGGTGGTGCTGAACTTCAGAGCGTCTTGAATGTGCGGGAGTGCGATGTTCACAATCGTCGCGTCGAGTACCACCATGAGTTGGCAGGCCGCGATGACGGCGAGCGCGATGCCTGGGTGTCCTTCCCGGCGCGCCGCACCTGGCTTCTGATCTTTGATCAACTGAGAGGTTGTCACTATGGGTCCCCCACAAGTGCGTTAGTGAACGCTCGCGTTCACTGTCGCGTCCACGGTAGTGAGTCCTCCATAGTGAACGCAAGCGTTCACTTAGATTGTGGGTGTGCGGCGTGTCCCCCCGTCGTCGTCGCGCGTCCTTCCCCTGTCCCCGGAATCCCCGCTTCCCCTGCTCGCTGGAGAAACTCAGATGGTTACCTCGCGCTGGACGGCCGCCCCCGCTCAGGCGGCCTCCCTCCGTCGGCGCGGCGCCGTGCTCGAGCGCGCGATCCTCGACGCCGCGCTGGAGCAGCTCAGCACGGTCGGCTGGAAGGGCCTCACCATGGAGGGTGTCGCCGCGGGCGCCCAGACCGGCAAGGCCGCGGTCTACCGCCGCTGGCCCTCCAAGGAGGACCTCGTCGCGGACGCGCTCAAGGCCGGACTGCCGCTGATCGAGGAGGCGCCGGACCTTGGAGGGCTCCGCGAGGACCTCCTCGCGCTCTGTCGGCAGGCGCGCGACGCGATGTATTCGCGTCCCGGCTTCGCGCTCCGCGCAGTGATTCACGAATGCGACGAAGCTCAGGCGGAGCGCTTCCACGGTGTGATCTTCGGAGGGGTCGTGGAGCCGACCCTCAGGCTGCTCGGGAAGGTCATCACCCGTGGAATCGAGCGGGGAGAGGTCCGTGCGGATGCCGCCAACAGGTATGTCTTCGACGCGATCCCGGCGATGATGATGTACCGCTCCAAGATGAGCGGAAGCGAATGGAGTGACCAGGAGCTGCAGGAGATGATCGACCAGTTCATGGTTCCGCTGCTGCGGCCGAGCGGTGACTGAGGGGGCCTTGCGAGGGCCGTCGGGCCGCCGGCCGAGGGGGCATCGGGCCCACCGTGACGCCACTCGAGGAACCAGGGTGTCGCCGGGTGATCCAGGCGGCGTACGCTAAGGGCGCCATGCCGTACGAACCGCCTACACACACCGTCGAGCGCTCCCTTCGCGCCACGACCGGAGCCAAGGTCATTGCCGGTGTCGACGAGGTGGGGCGCGGTGCGTGGGCCGGCCCCGTCACCGTCTGCGCGGCGATCACCGGACTGCGCCGGCCCCCTCGAGGCCTCACCGACTCCAAGCTGCTCACCGTCAAGCGACGCACCGAGCTTGCCGAGGAGTTGCGGACGTGGGTGACGTCGTACGCCCTGGGGCACGCCTCTCCGGAGGAGATCGACGCGCTCGGCATGACGGCCGCCCTGCGTCTGGCGGCGGTCCGCGCCTTGGAGACCCTGCCGATCCGTCCCGAGGCGGTGATCCTCGACGGCAAGCACGACTATCTCGGGGTCCCGTGGCGGGTCCGTACGGTGATCAAGGGCGACCAGTCGTGCGTGGCGGTCGCGGCGGCCTCGGTGATCGCCAAGGTTCAGCGCGACAAAATGATGGCCGAACTGGGTATCGACCATGCAGACTTCGGTTTTGCGGACAATGCCGGGTATCCCTCACCCGTGCACAAGGCCGCGCTGGAGGAGCGGGGACCCACCCCGTACCACCGGCTGTCGTGGGCGTATCTTGATGCGCTGCCCCAGTGGCGGCACCTCAAGAAGGTCCGCAGCTGGGCGGACGGACGCGTTCCGGAGATCGAGGGCCAGCTCGGCTTCGACTTCTGATCGTTCCGCTCGCACTTATGTGCCACCCGCCGACGCGAACCGCACCAATGTTTGATAAAAGTCAGCTCATGCCTCTCCTTCCCGAGGAGCCTCAGATTCACGAGAGTGCCCAGGGTCCCCGCGCCACTCCGGCCAGTGGCCGCACCGCGCCGACCCCCCGCCCCGTACCCGGCCCCCGGCCCGCGGCGCACCCGCGTCCCGGTCGTCCCGGCCCCCTCCGCCCCACGCCTCCGGTGCAGCGTGCGCCGCATGACGTGGCCGCCAAGCCCGGACCGTCGAGCCCGGCGCCCCGCGCCGCCGCCCCGGCCCCGGTGACCCCGCAGATCCAGCTGATCCCGGCCTCCGCCGACGGTGCGCTCGACGCCGCCGAGGAAGCCGTGGACCTGCTCCTGGACTCGGGCCGTGCCCCCGGTGACGTGCTGGTGATCACCACCGGCGAGCAGCACCCGTGGGCCACCCACGAGCTGTCCTTCGGCGAAGCCTCCTACTGGGCCCAGCACGACGCGGGCGACGACGTCTTCTACCTGGACGCCGACGCCGCGGGCCGTGCCGCCGCCCGCCCCGTCGTCGTGGTCGCCGTCAATGGCGGTGCCGACACCGTTGCCGCCACCGTTCTGCCCCTGGCCCACAGCCGGGCCGGCGCTCTGCTGATCGTCTGCGGCGACCCGCAGCAGATCAACTCGGTGCTGGGCGCGGGCGTCTGAGCCCGTACCGGTGAAGCCGGGGTGATGAGGGGGCCGCAGCGGCGGCTCCTGCACGGTGGGGGGTTTGTCGTGCGCGGACGCCTGGGAGCGGTCCGTGCGCGTGCCCTCGCGCAGGTCGGCTTCGGCGCGGCTGAGTGCTTCCCTGCGGTGTACGGGATCGGTGCGGCCCGAGTCCGGCGACAGCTCCGGGAAGGCTCCATCCTCTCTCGCGGTGAGCGGAGGGTGATCGGGCCTGCGCGGCTGCCCGGTGAGCTCGGGTTTCTCGCATGCGTGACTTTCACACCGTACGGCGTCCTGCGACGCCGCACGTTCGCCTGCGATGTCGTACGACGCCGTACGACATGAACGTACGGCGGGGCCGAGTGATCCCGTGCATCGGCGTCGAGGTGCCGAGCCCGTGATGGCCCCGGCACCCCCGTCGGTGGATGTCGTGGACGGGGCGACCGGTCGGTCGTACCGGAAGGCGCCTCAGGGCACCTTCCGGAGTCTCAGCGGGCTGCCGCGCGGCGCAGCACCTCTGACGCGGCACCGCCGGTGCGCGGCAGCGGGGGCGGTGCCTCGGACAGGGCGAAAGGTTCCGGCGCCGACGTGGAGTTGGGCCGGCGGCCGCCGCGGCCCTCACCGAGAACCTGCCAGCCGTCGCGGGTGAGCGTGATGTAGGCGCCGCAGCGCAGCCCGTGCAGCGTGCAGGCGTCGCGCAGCCCCCACATCCACGCGCCGTCCTCCTCCGTCCAACGCGCGTCGCCGTCACGGCAGTACATCAGCACGGCCGTACGCACGGGGGTGCGGCGGCGCAGGTCGTGCGGGATGACCCGGCGCAGCTGGGCGAGCAGCGCGTTGCGGAACATCCAACCGTCGGCCGGTGCCGGGCGGCGCGTGAACGAGGCGCTCGCGCGCAGCCGTTCGTCCGCATCGAGGACGGCGACGATCGCCGTCGCGGTCGTCGGACGATGCCGGGAGTGCAGTCCGCTGACGACCTCGCGGGGATTGCGCAGCAGGGGAATCCCGGCTGCGGCCCACTCCGCGGGTTCGAGCAGACGGGTGAGCGGGTTGGATGCGGCGGACAGGTCGGCAGACGTCGACGTGGATGCCGCCGAGGACGGAGCGAATCCGAAGGTCACGGTCCTCCCTTCGGCTACGCGCCCACACTGCGGGCGGGGTCGGATTCGGGGGAACGCACGCCGCAGCAGAGCCCTACCGGACCACGGGCGAGCCGTGCGGGGAGCGGAGTTCAATTCTTCCTGTCGAACTTGAATGCGGCAACGAGCAATTGGGGCCACCGACCGGTATCTGACGGTGTGTGGTTTATATCCCTACCCGGTGTTTCACCCTGCGACGCCAGACACACGCGCGTGCCTGACGCACGGGATGCCCGGTGTCACGCGTTGTGAAGTGGCCGATTGTCAGTGCCATCGGGTTGCATGGAGACATGGACAACCTGGAGCTCCGTGCCGAAGCCGATGCCGTCCTCGCCGAACTGGTCGGGGCCCCGCACGGCTCCGCGCGGTTGCGTGAGGACCAGTGGCAGGCGGTGGCGGCGCTGGTGGAGGACCGACGGCGCGCGCTGGTGGTGCAGCGCACCGGCTGGGGCAAGTCGGCGGTGTACTTCGTCGCCACCGCGCTGCTGCGCCGACGCGGCGCGGGCCCGACGGTGATCGTCTCGCCGCTCCTGGCGCTCATGCGCAACCAGGTGGAGTCGGCGGCGCGGGCCGGGATCAGGGCGCGCACCATCAACTCGGCCAACCCCGAGGAGTGGGACACCATCCACGAGGAGGTGGAGCGGGGCGAGACCGATGTGCTCCTGGTCAGCCCCGAGCGCCTCAACTCCGTCGACTTCCGCGACCAGTTGCTGCCCAAGCTGGCGGCCACGACCGGTCTGCTGGTGGTCGACGAGGCGCACTGCATCTCCGACTGGGGGCATGACTTCCGGCCCGACTACCGCCGGCTGCGGGCGATGCTCACCGAGCTGGCCCCCGGGGTTCCGGTGCTGGCCACCACCGCGACGGCCAACGCGCGCGTCACCGCGGACGTGGCCGAACAACTCGGCACCGGCGCAGGGGAGGCACTGGTGCTGCGCGGCCCGCTGGAGCGGGAGAGCCTGCGCCTCGGCGTGGTCCGGCTGCCGGACGCGGCCCACCGCCTGGCCTGGCTCGCCGAGCACCTGGACGAGCTGCCGGGCTCCGGAATCATCTACACGCTCACGGTCGCCGCCGCCGAGGAGGCCACCGCCCATCTGCGACAGCGAGGCCACCAGGTCGCCTCCTACACGGGACGCACGGAGAACGCCGACCGGCTCCAGGCCGAGACCGACCTGCTGGAGAACCGGGTCAAGGCACTCGTCGCGACCTCGGCGCTGGGCATGGGCTTCGACAAGCCCGACCTGGGCTTCGTCATCCATCTCGGCTCGCCGTCCTCGCCGATCGCCTACTACCAGCAGGTCGGCCGCGCGGGACGCGGTGTGGCCCACGCCGATGTGCTGCTCCTGCCGGGCAAGGAGGACGAAGCCATCTGGCGCTACTTCGCCGACACCGCCTTCCCCCCGGAGGCACAGGTCCGCCAGACCCTCGCGGCGCTGGCCGAGGCGGGCCGGCCGCTGTCCGTGCCAGCCCTGGAGGCGGTCGTGGACCTCCGGCGCACCCGGCTGGAGACCATGCTCAAGGTCCTCGACGTCGACGGGGCCGTCAAGCGCGTCAAGGGCGGCTGGATCGCCACCGGCGAGCCATGGGTGTACGACGCCGAGCGGTACGCCTGGGTCGCACGACAGCGCGCGGCCGAGCAGCAGGCCATGCGCGACTACGTGAGCACGGCCGGGTGCCGGATGGAATTCCTGCGCCGCCAGCTGGACGACGAAGGGGCGGCCCCCTGCGGCCGCTGCGACAACTGCGCCGGCCCCTGGGCCGACACGTCCGTCTCGACGGAGACGCTGACGGCGGCGACGAAGGAGCTGGACCGTCCGGGCGTCGAGGTCGAACCACGCCGGATGTGGCCGACCGGGATGCCCGCGCTGGGCATCGACCTCAAGGGCCGCATCCCGGCCAGGGAGCAGTGCTCCACCGGGCGCGCCCTGGGGCGCCTCTCCGACATCGGCTGGGGCAACCGGCTGCGCCCGTTGCTGGCCGAGGACGCTCCCGACGGCCCGGTCCCCGACGACGTGCTGCGGGCCGCGGTGGCTGTGCTCGCCGACTGGGCGCGCTCGCCGGGCGGGTGGGCCTCCGGCGCCGCGGATGCCGCCGCCCGGCCGGTGGGCGTCGTCGCCGTACCGTCCCTGGCCCGCCCCCGCCTGGTGGGTTCCCTCGCCGAGGGCATCGCCGGCATCGGCCGCCTGCCGTTCCTGGGCACACTGACGTACACGGGCCCGGGGGGTGCGCATGCGGCTCGGCGCAGCAACTCGGCCCAGCGGCTCAGGGCGCTGTCCGGCAGTTTCGCCGTCTCCGACGAGCTCGCCGAAGCGCTGGCCCGCACGCCCGGCTCCGTCCTGCTCGTGGACGACTACACCGACTCCGGGTGGACCCTGGCGGTCGCGGCCCGGTTGCTTCTCCGGGCCGGAAGCGAGCGGGTGCTGCCTCTGGTGCTTGCTGCGGCGGGCTGAGTCGCGTCGCCGGAGGCCACGCTTTGCGTGCGCGGCTCGGGAGAGGGTCAGTGGTGAGACAGCGCGGATCGACGTGCCGCTGGCCGGAGTTGAATTGACGTGTCCCTGGCCCGAGTTATCCACAGGCGAAAGCGGAATCCCGCGATTCGCGAGATCGTCTGGGCATGACGAACCACGGCGAAACGACCGGATCCCCTGAAAGTCACGGAACCGCTGAAACCACGGCATCCGACGCAGACATCTCCACGGCTCCCGCAAGCGGCGAGGCGACGGGCAGCAGCACCCGCAAGAAGTCCGGTGAGCGAGACGAGTGCCCGGAGCAGGCGGAACGCGTCGACTCCCTCGCGTACGACGGCCACGGCGACGAACAGGTGACCCTGCGCACCCCGGCCGAACTGGCCGACGCCCTGCCCTATCTGCTCGGCTACCGGCCGGAGGACAGCATCGTCCTGGTCGCCCTGCGCGACAAGGACGGACGCGGCCGCTTCGGGGGCCGGGCCCGGCTCGGCATTCCCGCGAACGCCGACGACTGGCCCGCCGTGGCCCGGCAGTTGGCCCACGGACTGGTCACCGGCAGCGAGCGCAGAGGAGCCCGTCCCGACCAGATGGTCGCCTACCTCTGCCAGGAGCCGGGCCGGGGAGAGTCCGGCCGGGAAGTGATGGAACGACTCCGGCCGCTCGCCCAGCAACTGCGCGTCGAGTGCGGCAGCCGCGACGTGCCGGTGATCGAGGCGCTGTGCATCTCCGACGGCCGCTTCTGGTCCTACTGCTGCGTGAGCGAGGCGTGCTGCCCGCCCGAGGGGCAGTCCATGGGCCTGCCGGGCACGTCGGTGCTGGCCGCGGCCGCCACCTACGCGGGCCTTCAAGTGCGCGGCACCCTGCGGGAGTTGCGGGCCAGGCTGATGCCCTGGGAGAACGCCGCCGCCCTGGCCCAGGAGATCGCCCTCGACACTGCGGGAATGGCCATTGTCCCGAGGATCCTCGACGAGGCCGGTCGCGCCGGTGTGGCCGCGGAGACCCTGGAGCTCGCCGAACAGATCATGCGGCGCTTCGAGCAGGCGCCGTCTGTGTCCGGCATCCTCAGCGCGGATCTCCGTGACGACCAACTGCTCGGCCACGACGAGGCCGCGTCGCTGATCCTCGGCCTCCAGGACCGCACGACCCGGGATCGCGCGGCCGAGTGGATGGAAGGGGACGCGGCAGGTCCCGCCCTACGGCTGTGGCGAGCCCTCGCCCGACGCTGTGTCGGGCCGTACGGCGAACACGCGGCGGCGCCGCTGACCCTCGCCGGTTGGGTCGCATGGTCGACCGGCGATCAGTTGGAGGCGAGGGAGGCCCTGGCCATGGCCCTGGGCGCGGACCCCGATTACCTCTTCGCGCGCCTGCTCCACCAGGCCTGCAACGAGGGACTGGACCCGGAGTCGATCCGCCGTTGCCTGCGGTCGGAACGCGGGGAGAGGGGACTGGCGGAGCCTGTAGGAGCCGCCGACTCCGTGGCCGGCGTGGGGCGGTCGGACAGGCCGAACAGGTCGGACAGGCCGGACAGGCCGGAAAGGCCGGGCGCGGGAAGCATGGCAGCCGACGAGGCGGCCGAGGCCGCCGTAGGGTCCGGCGAGGCTGCTTCGTTTGTATCGCTTTCGGAGCCCGCGTCGGGTGCCGGTCGTCGACGCCGGACGCGGTCCGCTGACGCGGGTGCGAGCGGTGCTCGTTCGACGAAGGGAGGGCGGGAGGGGCGTGGTCCGGGGGCGGGTTCCCGGTCTCGTGCTTCGGCGGGGGGCGGGGCACGGCCGGGTGCGGCGGGTACGTCGCCGGGAGGGGCACGGCCGGGTGCGGCGCAGGTGTCGGCGGGAGGCACGCGGCCCGCGGGAGGCGCCCGATCCGAGGGCGGCACGCGGCCCGATTCAGCTCGTGCGGGTCGTACTCGTAAGGGTGTTGACGGCAGTGGCCGGGGGGTGCGCGGGGGTGGTGGTACGCGGTCTGCGGGCTCGGGGGACGGGGGCACTGGGTGATGGCGTGTGGGGCATGGTCGGCGAGGGCGAGGGCGAGGGCGAGGGCGAGGGTGGGGGCGGGGTGAGGACGAGGGCGACGGTGGGGCGGGGGCGACGGCGGGCGGGGCACACCCGCAGGGACGCGGTCGGCCGGCCCCGCCGCCATCCGGTCTGGTTCGGCGGTCGGAGGCGTGACCCCGAGGAGCCCTGCTCCGTTCACCTGAGTGGCGGAACACGCGGACGGACCTGCCGCCAGACCCCCGTTCGCAGTCCCGCCACGGTTCAGAATCCAGCCCCGCCGATGCCGCACCTGCCCGAGGCGCACCGAGCGCAGAGGAAGCCACCCATGTACCAGCCGACTCCGCCCTCCACCGCCGGTGATCACCGCTCTGCCTCGGACCCGACGGCCTTACGGCAGCCGGACCCGGTCGTAGAGCCCAGTCCGCCGTCCACCGCGACGACAGACCGTCCACATCCGCCGAGCCCGCTGGTGGCAGACCGGTCGCATCCCTCAAGCCCGTCGGCCTCAGACCGGCCACGTCCTCCGAGCCCGCTGGGGGCAGACCGGCCGCACCCCTCAAGCCCGTCGGCCTCAGACCGGTCACGTCCTCCGAGCCCGCCGATGACAGACCGGTCGCATCCCTCAAGCCCGTCGGCCTCAGACCGGCCATATCCTCCGAGTCGGCCGATGGCAGACCAGCCGTACGCTTCGAGCCCGTCGGCGTCAGGCCGGCACACGCCCTATTCCGCGGCGCCGACCCGCACCACGGGGCAGACACCTCGTGCCTCCGTCGCACCGCCCCCCGGTCAGTTCCCGCCGCCCCGTCGTCCCGCCGATCTGCCGTCCACCCACACCACCCTTATCTGCGTCGCCCTCCCGGGCCTCGCCATCTCCACGGAGCAAGGGCAGCTGACCGGTCGCGGACTGGAGGGGTTCTACCGGGCCGGTCGGCGTGTGCTGTCGCGCTGCCAGGTTCGGGTGGCCGGGCGTGAACCGCTCGCGGTGCAGGCGCGGATGACCTCGGCCGACAGCGCTCGGTTCCTGGGCACCGTCCGCACCTCCCCGCATGTCGGCCCGGACCCGGATGTGCTTGTCGAGCGCATCCGGCACGCCGACGGTACGGAGCGGATCACCGTGCACAGCGCGGCCGTTCGCCCGCTGCGCCTGCCGGTCGAGGTGGCCCTCGGCACGGATCTGGCCGATCTGGGCGCCATCGCGGCCGGTGGCCCGGGACCCGAAGTGCCCGCGAGCGTCCATGACTCCGGCCTGCGCTGGTCCTCGCCGTTCGGGAACGCATCGGTCACGGCGGACCCGCCGCCCGCCGATGCGCTGGCCTCGGCGGGACTGCTGCGTTGGGAGTTCGTCATGCCGCCGGGCAGCAGCGCGAGCGTCGAGCTGCGGGTCCGGCCGGACGGCGCGGGACCCGTCCGGGCCGTGGGCCGGGCGGCGACGAGCCCCCTCGCTCCCGCCCGGTCGATGGGCGACGACCACAGGGCGCAGCACCTCATGCGGACGAGCATCGAGGATCTGCAGGCCTTGCTGCTGCGCGACCCCGCACACCCCACCGACATCCACCTCGCCGCCGGCGCCCCTTGGCGCTGCGGTCTGTCCCCGGCCGACGCGCTGGCCGCGGCCCGCATGACCCTGCCGCTCGGCACCCGCCTCGCCGCAGGCACCCTGCGTACCCTCGCTCGTACCCAGCTCCAGGGCCCGGGCCCGCAGTCCGGCATGATCCCCGGGCCCAGACGCGACGCGGGCATGCATCTGCCCCCGAGCTGCACCGGCACGGAAGCCACGCTGCTCTTCCCGGTGTTGCTCGCCGAAGCCCGGCGTTGGGGTCTGCCCGAGGCCGAGGCGGACGAGTTCCTGCCCACCGCCGAACGCTGTCTGACCTGGCTGCGGACGACCGTCGGCGACGCTCCCTACCTGTGCGATCCGCAGCCCGGCGGGCCCCAGCGCTGCGAGACGCAGGCCCACGCCCATCGCGCGGCCCTGCTCGGCGCCGAGCTGCTCGACTCCTGCGGCAGACCGGGTGGTGACGGGCTGCGGCAATGGGCGCAGCAGCTGCGGGCCGCCTTCCGGGAGGACTTCTGGATCGACGACCTGGGCGGCGGCCGACCCGCGGCAGCCCGTGCCCCGGACGGCCGTCCCGTCCCGCACCTCGGCGCGGCGGCCGTCCACCTCCTCGACACCGGTCTGCTGGCTGGTGGTGAGTTGGCCTCCGGGTTGCTCGACAAGGTGCAGACCGAACAGCTCGCCAGACTGCTCGGCGGGCCCGCCATGGACTCGGGCTGGGGACTGCGCGGGCTGGGTGCGAAAGAGGCGGGGTACAACCCGTTCGGCCACCGCGGGGGCGCCGTCAGAACGCAGGAGACAGCGGTCGCCGTCGCGGGCCTGGCCGCCGCCGGGTACGAGAAACAGGCGGCGTCACTCCTGCGGGGGATGCTCGCGGCGGCCGAGGCCTTCGGTCACCGGCTGCCCGAGATGTACGCGGGGGAGCAGCGCACCGACGGGAGCGCACCCGTCCCGCACCCGGCGGCCTGCCGTCCCGCGGCCACGGCGGCGGCCTCGGGGGTGCTCTTGCTGACCACGCTCGCGGGCATCCGCCCCGACGCCCCGGCGGGGACGGTCACGCTGCGTCCAGTGCGCAGTGCGCCGCTGGGAGAGATCGTCCTGACCGGGCTGCGGATCGCGGGTGCCCCGTTCTCCGTACGGGTCAGCCGCCTCGGTCTGGCCATGGTCGAAGAGGCGGCCGACGGGCTGCAACTGGGAGTGTGACCTCGTACGACGCGCTGCAGCGGCAATGCCGGGGCGGGTGAGGAGCACGTGCCGGACGGAAGTGGATCAGCCACCGATGCGGCCCACGAAGGGAGTGTTTATCGTCAGGCAGACGACTATGATCGCCGCATGCCCTACGACCCGTCAGCCTTTCCGCCCTTCGCCGTCACCGTGGACCTGGTCGTGCTGACCGTGCGCCGTCATGCCCTGTGCGCGCTGACGGTGCGCAGGGGCGAACCGCCCTTCCAGGGGCGCTGGGCGCTTCCCGGCGGTTTCGTACGGGCCGACGAGGACCTGTCGCAGGCGGCGGCCCGCGAACTCGCCGAGGAGACGGGTCTGCACGCTCACGACCCGGCCGCCCCGGCCCAGGACAACGGTGCTCACCTGGAGCAGCTCGCGACCTACGGCGACCCCAAGCGGGACCCTCGGATGCGGGTGGTCAGCGTCGCGCACCTCGCGCTCGCCCCCGACCTGCCCGCCCCCCGGGCGGGCGGCGACGCCAGCAACGCGCGCTGGGCGCCGGTGGAGGAACTGCTCCAGCAAGGGGGCTACGGCCGGGACGGCGAACCGGTCGCGCCGCTCGCCTTCGATCATGCGCAGATCCTGTCCGACGGTGTGGAGCGTGCCCGTTCCAAGATCGAGTACTCGTCGCTGGCCACGGCGTTCTGCCCCACCGAGTTCACGGTGGGCGAGCTGCGCCGCGTCTACGAAGCGGTGTGGGGGGTGGCGCTGGATCCGCGCAACTTCCATCGCAAGGTGACGGGGACGCCGGGCTTCCTCGTCCCCACCGGCGGTACGACCACACGGCAGGGCGGCCGGCCAGCGCAGCTCTTCCGGGCCGGCGGCGCCACCCTCCTCAACCCGCCGATGCTGCGCCCCGAGGTGTGACGCGAACCTGGGCGGTTTTCGCCGGCGGTGCGGCATCGGGCGGTGTCCGCAGGGGTTGTTGGGCGCGAACGCTGGTCCGAAAGGCCTGACTACCGCCTGCGGAGCGGGCCTTGCGATACCGAAAAAACGGACATAGCGCGCTATCTTGCTACGGGTGATCCAGGCCTTCGGACTGACCAGCAACCCCCGCAAGGAGCTTCCGCCCGCGGTCGACGACGTCTCCTTCGAAGCCCGGGCAGGCCGCGTCACCGCGCTGCTCGGTGCGCCGGGGTCGGGCAAGACGACCACGCTCAGGCTCATGCTCGAACTTCAACAGGGCCGCGGCGTCACCTACTTCAGAGGCCGCCCCCTGCACCGGCTCGCCCATCCCTCGCGCGAAGTCGGCGTGCTCCTCGGCGATGTGCCGGGCCACCCGGCGCGCACGGTGCGAGGACATCTGCGGATGTTGTGCGCCGCCGCAGGGGTTCCGGTACGGCGTGCCGACGAGGTGCTGGAGGTCGTCGGTCTCGTCAGCCTGCGCGAGGAACGGCTCGGCACACTGTCACGCGGCATGGATCGCCGCCTCGGCCTGGCCTGCGCCCTGCTGTCCGACCCGCACACGCTCGTGCTGGACGACCCCGCCGAGGGGCTCTCGGCCCGGGAGAGCAGGTGGCTGTACGGCATGCTGCGCGCCCATGCGACGCAGGGCGGCACCGTGCTGATCACCACCGCCGACCCCAAAGAGGCCGCCCGCACCGCCGACCGGGTCGTCACCCTCGACCAGGGCAGACTCGTCGCCGACCAGGAGGCCGCCGACTTCTCCCGCACCCGGCTGCGCCCCCGAGTCGCGGTCCGCACCCCGCACGCCACCCGCCTCGCCGCCCTCCTCGCCAAGGAAGCACGCACGGCACACCGCTCCGTCGAGGTCATCCGCGAGGGCGGCAACCGCCTCTCCGTGTATGGCAGCACCTGCGCCGACGTCGGCGAGATCGCGTTCCGCCACGGCGTGCTCGTCCACCAACTCGCGGACGAGATCGGCGACATGGGGCCAGGGGCGGGAACGTCACCACGGGACGAAGAGCCGACCCCGGATACCGCGCGGGCTGGCGACACCCTTCCGGCGGACGCGGTCGCGACTGCCGTACCCGCGCAAGACGATGCCCCGGAGACTTCCGGCGCGCCCTCCACAGGCCTGGCCGACACCGACCGCCCCGTTCAAGCAGCCGTCGCTCAGGGGAGCGGCGGCCCTTCGCCGGAAGAGAAGGCGCTCAGCGCCGTACCGCAACCCCTGGCGGACCCACCGGAGCCGACGCCAACCCCCGCACCGCGGCCCTCGCCCCCCGCCGAATCCAAGGTCACGTCAACTTCCGCACGGATCACCCGCCCTTCGGTGATCGCCAAGCCCGTCGCTCCGTCCGAACTTCCACCCCCCATCTCCGTCCGTTCAGCCCCCAGCCCCCTCCGCCCGCTCCGGTACGAGTTGCGGCGCGCGGCCGGGGTCGGGACCGGGTTTCTCACGGGGGCCGCCGTGCTGGTCGTGTCCGCCCTGACCGCCGTACTGCTCGCCCGCATCGGTCACACCCCGCAGCACCGGCTGCTGGCCGCGTGGCCGCGGGAGCTGCCGTTGCCGCCCGCGGCGCTCGGGGCGGGGCTGCTCGGGGCTTTCGCCTTCGGGGACGAGTTCCGCCACCCCGCTCTGGCGGCGGACCGCGGCAGCGTGCCACGCCGGCTGGGGCTGCTCGCGGCCAAACTCGTCGTCTCCGCCGCCACCGCGCTGCTGCTGGCCTTCCTCACGGTGGGCTGCGACGCCGAAGTGCTCTATCTCGTGTACGGACGGGAGCTCGCGCGAGTTCCCGCCGACTGGTTCTCGCTGGGCGCGAGTTGGACGGGGCTCGTGGTGGGCTGCGCCTGGGCGGGCGTGCTGGCCGCGGGCGTCTTCCGGTCCACCACGGCCGGGCTGGCCGCCGTGGTGGCCGTACCCGTCGTCGTCGTACCCCTCGTACAAAAGGCCTTGGAGGGACCGGCTGTGCGGACGGCCGCAGGGTTTCCGATGCGGCTGCGTCAGACGTTTCTGCTGCAGTGGCCCTTCGGTGGAGAGCGCTATCTGTCCGGCGTGGCGCGGGTGATCGGCCAACCCGTGGGCGGGGCGCTGACGTTGTCGTTGATGGCCCTGCTCTGCGCATATCTGCTCACGACCCTGCGAAGCAGGGTCCGATGACGACCGTCCGTGACCTTCCGATCTCGCTCTGTGCGCAACTCCCCGGGGAAAGCCCATTTCTTTCCGATAAGGCGTCAATTGCGACGGGGTGAGCGATCACCCTTTCGTGTGCTTTTCACCAAAGACCTCAAGGGAGTTGGGGACGGCGCCGACAAAGGATCCGTGAGTACCCTTGCGCACACCATGATGACCGCCGCCCGCTCCGCAGACTCCGGTCTCGCCGGCCCGGGCGAACTCGACCGCTACCCCTACGCGGATGCGCCCGCCGCAGACCGCCTCGGAGCCTCCGCCTGGGACGCCGCGGAGCCCGAGCTGGGCCGCGTGGGCCGACGCGCCGCGGGCAGCCGTGGACGCGGGCTGCACGGCCAACTCGTCCAGCAGCTCGGCCAGATGATCGTCTCGGGCGATCTGGGCGCCGACCGCCCGCTGGTGCCCGAGGAGATCGGCCAGCGTTTCGAGGTCTCCCGCACCGTCGTCCGTGAGTCCCTCCGCGTCCTGGAGGCCAAGGGCCTGGTCAGCGCCCGCCCGAACGTCGGCACGCGCGTGCGCCCGGTCAGCGACTGGAACCTCCTCGACCCGGACATCATCGAGTGGCGGGCCTTCGGGCCGCAGCGCGACGACCAGCGCCGCGAGCTGAGCGAGCTGCGCTGGACCATCGAGCCGCTCGCCGCGCGCCTCGCCGCCGGTCATGGGCGCGAGGAGGTGCAGCAGCGGCTCGCCGACATGGTGGAGATCATGGGGCACGCCATGGCGCAGGGGGACGCGCTGACGTTCTCGCGCGCGGACGCCGAGTTCCATTCGCTGCTCATCCAGGTCGCGGGCAATCGCATGCTGGAGCACCTGTCCGGGATCGTGTCGGCCGCGCTCCAGGTGTCCGGCGGGCCGGTCACCGGGTGCGACCGGCCGAACGAGGCCTCTCTGGCGCAGCACGGCAGGATCGTCGACGCCCTCGGCATCGGCGACGGTTTGGCCGCCGAGTCCGCCATGCGCCAGGTGCTGACCGTCCACCCCGAGGTGGAGCGCGTGGTGCCGGCGCCGCGCGAGCACTGACCACGCACCGCGGGCGGCGCGGCCGGAGGGTGCCTCCCCCTCCTGGGCATCGTCCGGCCGAAGGGCCGCCTCCCGTCGGACCCCGCAGGATCCTTCGGAATCCTGCGGGGTCCGACGGTGCGGGCGAAGGGTTCGCGAGGTGGTTCGCAAGATGTTTTCTTCCTCCCGGCGCCCGCAGGTGACTCCCTCTGTCCGTGTCTGACCGTTTTTGAGCGCTTACGGGGTGTGACTCGGGCCACGCAGATTGGGCGTAACGCTTGTGGAAACAACGCGATGACCTAAGAGGTGACAGCCGCGGAGGGAATACGGACGCCATGAATGGCGCTGTGCATCTTCCCGGCCCCCGCCCGCACCGTCGGCCCATCTCCACGGCCGGTGGTCGGTTCCTGTCCATCCCGGACGGGGCCGGAAGCCGTTTTCCAACGTTCCGAGAGGTTGTTCGTGTCGGCCAGCACATCCCGTACGCTCCCGCCGGAGATCGCCGAGTCCGTCTCTGTCATGGCTCTGATTGAGCGGGGAAAGGCTGAGGGGCAGATCGCCGGCGACGATGTGCGTCGGGCCTTCGAAGCTGACCAGATTCCGGCCACTCAGTGGAAGAACGTACTGCGCAGCCTCAACCAGATCCTCGAGGAAGAGGGTGTGACGCTGATGGTCAGTGCCGCGGAGCCCAAGCGCACCCGAAAGAGCGTCGCAGCGAAGAGTCCGGCCAAGCGCACCGCCACCAAGACGGTCGCGGCGAAGACGGTGACCACGAAGAAGGCCACTGCCACCGCCACCCCGGCGGCGCCCGCCGTCGAGGCCTCCGCCGAGGGCGAGGCTCCTGTGAAGAAGGCCGCTGCCAAGAAGGCGACGACCGCCAAGAAGGCCGTCGCGAAGAAGACCGTCGCCAAGAAGGCGACGGCCAAGAAGACGACCGCCGGCAAGGACGACGCGGAGGTTCTCGAGGACGAGGTTCTCGAGGACATCAAGCCCGGGGAAGAGGAAGAGGAGGGCGGCGAGAGCAAGGGCTTCGTCCTCTCCGACGACGACGAGGACGACGCGCCGGCCCAGCAGGTCGCCGTCGCCGGCGCCACCGCCGACCCCGTCAAGGACTACCTCAAGCAGATCGGCAAGGTCCCGCTCCTCAACGCCGAGCAGGAGGTCGAGCTCGCCAAGCGCATCGAGGCCGGTCTGTTCGCCGAGGACAAGCTGTCCAACGCCGACAAGCTCGCCCCGAAGCTCAAGCGCGAGCTGGAGATCATTGCCGAGGACGGCCGCCGCGCCAAGAACCACCTCCTGGAGGCCAACCTCCGTCTGGTGGTCTCCCTGGCCAAGCGCTACACCGGCCGCGGCATGCTCTTCCTGGACCTCATCCAGGAGGGCAACCTCGGTCTGATCCGCGCGGTCGAGAAGTTCGACTACACCAAGGGCTACAAGTTCTCCACGTACGCCACCTGGTGGATCCGTCAGGCGATCACCCGCGCGATGGCCGACCAGGCCCGCACCATCCGTATCCCGGTGCACATGGTCGAGGTCATCAACAAGCTCGCGCGCGTGCAGCGCCAGATGCTCCAGGACCTGGGCCGCGAGCCCACCCCGGAGGAGCTGGCCAAGGAACTCGACATGACCCCCGAGAAGGTCATCGAGGTCCAGAAGTACGGCCGTGAGCCCATCTCCCTGCACACCCCGCTGGGCGAGGACGGCGACAGCGAGTTCGGTGACCTCATCGAGGACTCCGAGGCGGTCGTCCCGGCCGACGCGGTCAGCTTCACGCTCCTCCAGGAGCAGCTGCACTCCGTCCTCGACACCCTGTCCGAGCGCGAGGCGGGCGTCGTCTCCATGCGCTTCGGTCTCACCGACGGTCAGCCGAAGACCCTCGACGAGATCGGCAAGGTGTACGGCGTGACGCGTGAGCGCATCCGCCAGATCGAGTCCAAGACCATGTCGAAGCTGCGCCACCCGTCGCGTTCGCAGGTGCTGCGCGACTACCTCGACTAGGACGCGGTCGTACGACGTCGAAGGCCCGGTTCCCTGCCCAGGGAGCCGGGCCTTCGTGCTGGGCGCGCCCGGCCGGGCTGGCGGGCCGTGGGCTCGTCCCAGCGGGTGCGGGCCGCGGCGGCGTGGATCACTCTGGGTTTCCCAAGTCCGACCCAGAGTGAGGAATGTGCATGCGTCGTCCTTTTGCCCGGGCGCTGAACCGGTCGCTGGTCCTGGCGGCCGTGGCGGGGGCCATACCGCTGGCGTCCGCCGCCCCTGTGGCCGCCGACAGCATCGTCGTAGGCGGATTTCCCGTCGACATCTCGGACGGCCCGTGGACCGTGGCGCTGTCCAGTCGTGACCGGTTCGGGGGTACGCGCGCCGGACAGTTCTGCGGCGGCGCGGCCGTCGGCCGGACCACAGTGCTCACCGCGGCCCATTGTGTGAGTGAGGACGTCCTGGGGGCGCCGCCCGACCGGGTGCCCGATCTCAAGGTCATCACGGGCCGCACGGACCTGCTCTCGGACGAGGGTCAGGAGATCCGCGTACAGGACACCTGGGTGAACCCGGGTTACGACCCCGCCACCAACGCCGGGGACTTCGCGGTGCTCAGCCTCGCCGAACCACTGCCGCAGGACTCGGTCATCACCATGGCCGCCGGTGGTGACCCGGCGTACGCCCCGGGTACGGACGCGACGGTCTACGGCTGGGGCGATGTCACAGGGGGCGGCGACTACGCGCACAGTCTGCGGGCCGCCCGCATCCATGTGCTGTCCGACAGTCTGTGCGAGCGGGCCTATCCAGGCGTCGGAGACGGCGCCTATGTCGCCGGGTCGATGCTCTGTGCCGGGGAGCAGCGAGGCGGTCGTGATGCCTGTCAGGGGGACAGCGGTGGGCCGCTGGTCGCCCAGGGGCGGCTGATCGGGCTGGTGTCGTGGGGGAACGGTTGTGCGCTACCGGGCAGCCCTGGCGTCTATACCCGCGTGTCCGACGTCGTACGGACGCTCGGGTGGGGCGAGGGGGCGGGAGAAAGCTCGCAGGGGCCCCTTGAGGGGCCGTGACGGCCATGAACGCTTGCCGACGGGCCCGACGGGCCCGACGGGCCCGACGGGCCGCGGTGGTCGCACGAGGTGATCGTCGATACGAGCGCGGACGGCCGCCCCTGGCTTTCAGGGGCGGCCGTCCGCATGTCGGCCTGTGCCGGTGCTGGCTCGTCGTGGGTGCGAGGTGTCAGCGCTCTTCTTCGGAGGCGGATGCCGGGACGGTGGTCAGTCGCTCCGTCTCGTCCTGTATCTCAGCGGCGATCTTCTTGAGTTCCGGCTCGAACTTGCGCCCGTGGTGGGCGCAGAAGAGCAGTTCACCGCCGCTGAGCAGGACGACGCGCAGGTATGCCTGGGCGCCGCAGCGGTCGCAGCGATCGGCGGCCGTCAACGGGCTCGCGGGGGTCAGAACAGTAGTCACGTCGCCTCTTCTCTAGCTCGACGAGCTGTCGTACCAGGGTCAACATCCAACCAGCCCTAAAACGTTCCCGCTCGGGGCTTTTCCTCAAAAAAATCTTTCGAGGCCGGCCGGCTGCTGCCGGTTGGCGGCGAATGTGCCGTATTGCGTGTCTATGTGTCTTACGGGTTCGCGCTGTCTGTCGATGTCGGTCCTCCCGGCTGGCTTGCCGGTTGTTCATGAGGACGTGCCCGGAGCCTAAATGGTTCATGCCCCGAAGGGAACGTGATATGTACTTCACTCCATCAAGGGATCGAACATGCATGCGACTCTGGACTAGTGTGAGTTCCGACGAGGGTGGCGTTACAACGGCTCTACCAGGCCTCGGTACCCTCTTGGCGGCGGCCGAAGCCGCGCCCTTACCCACAAGGGCCACACTTGAAATTCAGCGAGGAGCGAACCGCGTGACCGCCGAGACGTCCGTGCCGTCCACAGCGCTGCTGGCAGGAGCAGACCGGGACGGTTCCAACTACACCGCGCGGCACCTGCTCGTCCTCGAGGGGCTCGAGGCCGTGCGCAAGCGCCCGGGCATGTACATCGGCTCGACCGACAGTCGTGGCCTGATGCACTGCCTGTGGGAAATCATCGACAACTCCGTGGACGAGGCCCTCGGGGGCTACTGCGACCACATCGAGGTCATCCTCCACGACGACGGGTCGGTGGAGGTCCGTGACAACGGCCGAGGCATCCCGGTCGACGTCGAACCCAAGACCGGTCTGTCCGGCGTCGAGGTCGTCATGACCAAGCTGCACGCCGGCGGCAAGTTCGGAGGCGGCTCCTACGCGGCCTCCGGCGGTCTGCACGGCGTGGGCGCCTCCGTGGTGAACGCCCTGTCCGCGCGGCTGGACGTCGAGGTGGACCGCAACGGGCACACCCACGCGGTCAGCTTCCGGCGCGGCGTTCCCGGCGCTTTCGCCGGCGCCGGACCCGACGCCAAGTTCGACGCCACAGGTGGCCTGCGCAAGGCCAAGAAGATCCCCAAGACCCGCACCGGCACGCGCGTGCGCTACTGGGCCGACCGGCAGATCTTCCTCAAGGACGCCAAGCTCTCCCTGGAGAACCTCCACCAGCGGGCCCGCCAGACCGCGTTCCTCGTCCCCGGCCTCACCATCGTCGTCCGCGACGAGTTCGGGCTCGGCGAAGGCGGCAGCAAGGGCGAGGAGTCCTTCCGCTTCGACGGCGGCATCAGCGAGTTCTGCGAGTACCTGGCGACCGACAAGCCGGTCTGCGACGTCCTCCGCTTCTCCGGCCAGGGCACCTTCAGGGAGACCGTCCCCGTCCTCGACGAGCACGGCCAGATGACGCCCACCCAGGTCACCCGCGAGCTCGACGTCGACGTCGCGCTGCGCTGGGGCACGGGATACGACACGACCCTGAAGTCGTTCGTGAACATCATCGCCACCCCCAAGGGCGGTACCCATGTGGCGGGCTTCGAGACCGCGGTGACGAGCACCATGCTCGAGGTGCTGCGCGCCAAGAAGCTGCTGCGCGTCGCCGAGGACGACATCGTCAAGGACGACGCCCTGGAAGGCCTCACGGCGGTCGTGACGGTCCGCCTCGCCGAGCCGCAGTTCGAGGGCCAGACCAAGGAGGTCCTCGGCACCTCGGCGGCCCGCCGCATCGTGAACACCGTGATCTCCAAGGAGCTCAAGGCGTTCCTGACCTCCACCAAGCGCGACGCCGCGGCCCAGGCCCGGGTCGTCATGGAGAAGGTCGTCGCCGCCGCGCGGACGCGCATCGCGGCCCGCCAGCACAAGGACGCGCAGCGCCGGAAGACGGCCCTGGAGTCCTCGTCGCTGCCCGCCAAGCTCGCCGACTGCCGCAGTGACGACGTCGACCGCAGCGAGCTGTTCATCGTCGAGGGAGACTCCGCACTGGGTACGGCGAAGCTGGCCCGGAACTCCGAGTTCCAGGCGCTGCTGCCGATCCGCGGCAAGATCCTCAACGTCCAGAAGTCGTCCGTGACCGACATGCTCAAGAACGCCGAGTGCGGGGCGATCATCCAGGTCATAGGAGCAGGGTCGGGCCGGACCTTCGACATCGACGCGGCCCGCTACGGCAAGATCATCATGATGACCGACGCCGACGTGGACGGGTCCCACATCCGGACGCTGCTGCTCACGCTGTTCCAGCGCTACATGCGGCCGATGATCGAGGCGGGACGGGTCTTCGCCGCGGTGCCGCCGCTGCACCGCATCGAGCTCGTCCAGCCCAAGAAGGGGCAGGACAAGTACGTCTACACGTACTCGGACCGCGAGCTGCGCGACAAGCTCATGGAGTTCCAGAGCAAGGGCGTCCGGTACAAGGACTCCATCCAGCGCTACAAGGGTCTCGGTGAGATGGACGCCGATCAGCTGGCGGAGACGACCATGGACCCGCGCCACCGCACCCTGCGCCGGGTGAACCTCTCCGACCTCGAGGCCGCCGAGCAGGTCTTCGACCTGCTGATGGGCAACGATGTGGCGCCGCGCAAGGAGTTCATCTCCAGCTCGGCGGCAACGCTGGATCGGTCGCGTATCGACGCGTAGCGCTGAGGGGGGCTGCGCTCGGCTTGGGCGGGGTGGGCTGGGCGCGCTCGGCTGGGCTGGCTGGACTGGGTTGATCTGGGCCGGGGCCGGGGTCGGGGTTGGTTCCGGGCCGGGTTCGGCTTCGGGGCTGGTTCGGTCCCGACCGGATCCGGGTCTGTGGTCTGCCTGGCCTCGACCGGATTCGGGTCTGTGGTCTGCCTGGTCCCTACCCGTTCGGGTCTGCGGTGGGCCCGGTCCCGACCGGATTCGGTTTGGGGGCTGGTTCGGTCCCGACCGGATCCGGGTCTGCGGTCGGCCTGGTCCCGACCGGATCCGGGTCTGCGGTCGGCCTGGTCCCTACCCGGTTCGGGTCTGCGGTCGGCCTGGTCCCGACCGGATTCGGGTCCGACGCCGGCCCAGTCCTCTTCCCAGTCCTGGCCCTGGCTCGGTTCCGCCCGGATCGACCTCTGCGGCTGCGCCCGGCCCGGACGCCCTGCTCCGACGTGTTCTCCGGACCCACGGTCCTTCGAGTTCTCCACCCGGGGGTGGATGCCCCCGTCTCCCTGCCTCCACCTTCGATCCACCCCAGCGCCGATCCGCTGACCTGCGAATTTCCGTAGCGTCGAAGGCGTCGGCAGCGCTCGCTGTCGGCAGCGTCCCCTTTCGCTCACGGAGGCACCGATGTCCGGGCTCGTCGACGGATTCCTGATCGCGGCCGTTGTCGTCGTGGTGATCGCGCGCCAGTTCCGCGCGCAGCGGATCGACACCGAGCGGCGCTGGTGGCTGCTGCCGGTCGTGCTGGCCGTCGTCGCCCTGCGCGAGCCCGGCCTCATAGACGCCCACCACCACACCGCCTCGGCCGCCCTGCTCACGGCAGAGCTGCTCATCGGTCTCGCCACCGGCGCAGCCTGGGCCTGGACCTCCCGCGTATGGACGGAGTCAGACGGGGCCGTGTGGAGCAAGAGCACCAAAGCGAGCGGGTTGGTCTGGCTCGTCGGCATAGCCCTCCGCGTCGGCCTCTACGCCCTCGGCGCCGCGCTCGGCATCCACCAGGAGTCGTCCGCGCTGCTCCTCGCCCTGGCCGCCACGCTGCTCGTGCGCGCGGGCATCCTCGCCTGGCGTGCCCAGTCTCCGCGCCCGGCCTCCGTACGGGGTTCGGCGTACGGTGACGCCGTGCCCCGGTCCGCCTGGAAGGAGCGTGTGTGACGGAGAACGTGTGGACACGCTGGCCGTCCCGGGAGGCGCTCGGGCGCGAGGGGTTCTCACGGCCTCGGCGCCTCCTGGCCTGGGGAGTGCGGCTGCTGCTCATCTCCCTGCTGCTGTGGGGTGCCCTGACGAGCAGTTCTGCCCACGGCTGGAGAATCGCCGCGGGTGCCGGCGGATTCGTCGTCGCCGCCCTGCTGGCGTGGGTGTTCTACCGGTCCACGCTTCAGCACCGGCTCTGGCCCGCGCTGCTGTCATGGGGGCTGCTCCAGGGTGTCGCGGTCCTGGCCGAGGTTTCCGGGCTGCTGGTACCGGCCCTCGTGATCTTGTGCGCGTCCGCTGTCGCCGCGCTGGAGCGACTGCCCCTGGCTGTCGCCGCGCCGGTCGCGGTGATGGCGCTCGGTGCCTACGGAGCCTTCAATGACGACGATGTGCTGACGACCGTGGTCACGTGCCTGGGACTGGCCCTGGCGGGGTACACGCTGCGCCTCGACGCCGAGGCCCGGGGCGGCGCCCAGCGACTGCTCGCCCAGGAGCGTGCCGCGCGGGCGGCCGAGGCGGAATCGGCCGCCCTGGCGGAGCGGGCTCGTATCGCCCGGGAGATCCACGACGTGCTGGCCCACAGTCTCTCGGCGCAGCTGGTGCATCTGGAGGCCGCGCGGCTGCTGATCGAGCGGGGGGCGGACCGGGACCAGATCCTCGAGCGGGTCGTGGCGGCACGGGGCATGGCGCGGGACGGTCTCACCGAGACCCGACAGGCGTTGTCGGCCCTGCGCGGGGACATGACCCCGTTGGAGGACTTCCTCGCCCAGCTCGTGGAGACGAGTGCGGGAGCCGAGGTCACCATTACGGGTGAGCGCAGAGCCCTGCCGGTCGAGGCCTCGCAGGCGGTGCGAAGGGTCGCCCAGGAGGCCCTGACCAACGTCCGCAAACATGCTCCGGGCGCCAAGGTGCGGCTTCGGCTGGCCTACGGGGAGCATCAAGTGACTCTGGACGTACGGGACTCGGGGGGATCGTCGGGCGAACTCACCGCGACGGGGGGCGGATACGGTCTGCTGGGCATGCGCGAGCGTGCCGAACTGCTCGGCGGTTCGCTGGACGCCGGGCCGGACGAGGAGGGATTCACGGTGACGCTGAAGGTGCCCGTATGACGGAGGAGTTCGACGGCAAGGTCGCGCGGGTGGTGGTCGCGGACGACCAGACCGTCGTCCGCGAGGGCATCGTGATGCTGCTCGGACTGCTGCCGGGGGTCGAGGTCGTCGGCGCCGCAGCAGACGGGGACGAGGCAGTGCGGCTGGTCGCCGAACTCGCTCCGGACGTGGTGCTGATGGACCTGCGCATGCCCCGCTGCGACGGGGTGGCGGCGACCCGGCGGATCCGTGCCGAACATCCGGGGACTCAGGTGGTGGTGCTCACGACGTTCGGCGACGACGAGTCGCTCTTCCCGGCGCTCAAGGCGGGGGCGCGCGGCTATCTCACCAAGGACGCGGGAGGCGACGAGATCGTGCGGGCGGTGCACAGCGTGCTGTCCGGGGATGCCGGGTTGTCGCCGAGCATCCAACGCCGGCTGCTGGAGCGGTTGTCGGAGCCCGAGCCCCGGCCGGCCGAGCCGGCGGAGCCCCCGGACGGGCTCACCGCGCGGGAGACCGAGGTGCTGCTCCTGATCGCCGAAGGGCTCAGCAACCAGGAGATCGCCCGCACATTGCACGTCTCCACGGCGACCGTGAAGACCCATATCAACAACATGTTCGCCAAGACCGGGCTCAAGGACCGGGCGCAGGCGGTGCGTTACGCCTACGCGAAGGGGCTTGTGCGGCCTCCCACGGGGTGAATCACCTGATGGGGTGAAGCGCGAAGGGAAGAAGAGTCGGGGATCTTCCCGTTCTGTCCATCCTTGGGCATGCAGTCAAGCAATGGTCGGCCCCGCGGCGGCAGGGGTGGCTCCGAAAGCGCGGCCGAAAACCACGACGGGTTCGACCCGGCCTACCTCGAGACGCCCGCAGCGGTGAGGTACGACGATCCCTGGTACGACGCACTCGCCTCCGGCTGGGGCGAATCGACGGGCGCCGGGGCGGGTGCGGCCGTCCCGGCGTCGGCCGTGGAGGCAGGGCAGGCGGAGCGCGTGGACCCGGCTGCGGATGTGTATCTCCAGGTGCAGCGCAGCGCGGCGTTCCAGGAGGTGCGCAGTCGGTATCGGCGGTTCGTGGTGCCGGCGTTCATCGGGTTCTTCGGCTGGTACGTGGGGTATGTCGTGACCGCGACGACCGCGCCCGGTCTGATGGCCCGGCCGGTGGCGGGCGCGGTGAACGTGGCGATGGTCGCGGGGTTGGGCCAGTTCCTCACCACGTTCCTGCTGACCTGGGCCTACGCCCGGCATGCCCGGCTGCGCAGGGACCGGGCCGCGTTGGAGCTGCGTTGGGACACCCAGGAGCTGACGCGCGGGATCCGGGGTGGTGCGTCGTGACCGGCGATCATCAGACGCTGGCGCTGCTGCTGTTCAGCGTGTTCGTCGCGGTCACGCTGGCGATCACGACGTGGGTGAGCCGCAACCGGCATGGCTCCGCGGAGGAGTTCTACGCGGGCGGGCGACTGTTCTCACCGATGGAGAATGGTTTTGCCATCGCGGGTGACTACATGTCGGCGGCGTCGTTCCTGGGTATCTCCGGGCTGATCGCGCTCTTCGGGTACGACGGAATGCTGTACTCGGTGGGTTTCCTGGTGGCGTGGCTGGTGGTGCTCTTCCTCGTCGCGGAGCTGGTGCGCAACTGCGGGCGGTTCACGCTGGCCGACGTGGTGGCCGCGCGGATGAACGAGCGGCCGGTGCGCATCGCGGCGGGAACCTCCTCGGTCACCGTGTCCGTTCTGTATCTGGTGGCGCAGATGGTGGGTGCGGGGAGCCTGGTGGCCCTGCTGCTCGGTGGCACAGGCGAGGCGGCGCAGACGTGGACCGTCATCGGCGTCGGCGCGCTGATGGTGATCTATGTGTCGTTGGGAGGGATGCGGGCCACCACCTGGATCCAGATCGTGAAGGCGGTCATGCTCCTCGGCGGCACCATCGCACTGACGGTGCTCGTTCTGGTGCGCTTCCACGGCGACTTCGACCAGCTGCTGCTCAGCGCGGCGGAACGCAGCGGGCATGGCGAGAAGTTCCTGGCGCCAGGGTTGAAGTACGGCGAGGACTGGACCGCGCGCCTCGACTTCATCAGCCTGGGACTCGCCCTGGTTCTCGGCACGGCAGGGCTGCCGCACATCCTGTCGCGCTTCTACACCGTCCCGACCGCGCGAGCGGCACGCCGTTCGGTGGTCTGGTCGATCGGGCTCATCGGCGGCTTCTATCTGATGACGATCGTCCTCGGGTTCGGGGCGGCGGCGATCGTGGGACCGGAAGCGGTGCGCGGGTCCAACGCGGCTGGGAACACGGCCGTTCCGCTGCTGGCCCTCGACCTGGGCGGCGGCGCGGACTCCACAGGTGGAACGGTTCTGTTCGCGATTGTCGCCGCCGTCGCCTTCGCCACGATCCTGGCCGTGGTCGCCGGCATCACCCTGGCCTCCTCGGCGTCCGTGGCCCACGACCTGTATGCCTCCCTGCGGCGCCGGGACGCCAAGCCCCGAAGCGAGGTCGCCGTGGCACGTGTCGCCGCCGTGGGGATCGGCGTGGTCGCGATCGCCCTCGGCCTGCTGGCCAGGGATCTCAACGTCGCCTTCCTGGTGGGCCTCGCCTTCGCGGTCGCGGCGTCGGCCAACCTGCCGGTGTTGCTGTACTCGCTCTTCTGGCGCGGCTTCACCACCCGTGGCGCGGTCTGGGCGGTGTACGGCGGGCTGATCCCGGCGATGGTGCTGGTGCTGCTGTCACCCGTGGTGTCGGGCAGCCCGGAATCGCTGTTCCCGGGCGTCGACTTCCAGTACTTCCCGCTGCAGAACCCCGGACTCGTCTCGATCCCGCTGGGCTTCGTCGCCGGCTGGCTCGGCACGGTCACCTCTGCGGAGGTGGCGGACGAGGCCAAGCACGCGGAGACCGAGGTGCGGTCGCTGACGGGTGCGGGGGCGGCATAGAGGCGGCGTCCTCGTCGTCGCACGGCGCCCTGGTCGGCGTACCGCGTCCTCATCGCCGTAGGGCTCCCGTACAGGGCGTACGGCGCGTCCTCATCGTCGTACGGCGTCCTCATCCGCGTACGACGGTCGGCGCCGCAGTCGTACGCCTACGGCGCCACCCACGCGTAGCGGTGTTCCGGGCGGCCCGTGTCGCCGTACTTGAGGGAGAGGCGGAGGCGGCCGGCCTGTTCGAGGTGGCGGAGGTAGCGCTGGGCGGTGGAGCGGCTCAGGCCCGTCTCGGCGGCGACCTCGTGGGCGGACAGGGGGTGGTCGGCGTGGTGGAGGACGTGGCAGATGAGGTCGGTCGTCGGTTCCGAGTGGCCGCTGGGAAGGCCCGGTGAGGGCGGGGCGGGCGTGGTGCGCAGGGCGCCGAAGATCCGGTCGACCTGTTCCTGGCCGGCGACGCCGCGGCCGCCGACACGGTCGACGGTGCGGCGCAGGGCGGCGTAGGAGTCGAGGCGGGAGCGCAGCGCGGCGAAGGTGAACGGTTTGACCAGGTAGTGCAGGGCGCCCAGGCGCATCGCGGTCTGGACGGTCGTGACATCGCCCGCGGCGGTGATCATGATGACGTCGGTGCCGTGGCCCTGTTCCCGCATGCGGTGCACGAGTTCGAGGCCCGTCTGGTCGGGCAGGTAGTGGTCGAGCAGGACCAGGTCGATGGTGCCGCGCTGGACGGTCGCCAGGGCTTGCGCGGCGGTGTGGGCGCGGGCGGCGACCCGGAAACCGGGAACCTTTCCCACGTACTTGGCGTTGATCTCGGCAACGCGGAAGTCGTCGTCCACGACCAGGACGTCAATCATCGGGCCTCTTTCTGTCAAGGCCTGGCGGGCGTTAAGCCCGTGTTTCGGCTCCGCTGTTGTAGCGCGAGCAAAACGAGCACAACAGGCTGTTGCAAGCAAAAGAACGGCATGCGCTCAGAAGGCTGATGCTGTGACCCGGGTCGCACCTACCGTCCCCGGCCATGAGCGCAGACACCAGCCCCGCCATCGAGCTGCGGGGCGCGAGCAAGACGTTCAGGACCCCGTCGGGGGGCCTGCACACGGCGGTCCGGGGACTTGATCTCACGGTCCGGCGTGGCGAGTTCGTGGCCGTCGTCGGCCCCACCGGCTGCGGCAAGTCGACCACGTTGACCCTGGTCAGCGGCCTCGAAGAACCCACCGACGGCGAGGTCGTGGTCGCCGGGGAACCGGTCCGCGGGGTAGGGGACAAGGTCGGGTTCGTCTTCCAGCAGGACGCCACTTTTCCCTGGCGCACGGTCCTGTCGAATGTGATGGCGGGCCCACGGTTCCGTGGTGTGCCGAAGGCCGAGGCGAAGCGGAAGGCGCGTGAGTGGCTGGCCCGGGTCGGGCTGTCGGCCTTCGAGGACCGTTATCCGCATCAGCTGTCCGGCGGGCAGCGCAAGCGCGTCGCGCTCGCCGCGACCTTCGTCAACGATCCCGAGATCCTGCTCATGGACGAGCCGTTCTCCGCGCTCGACGTGCAGACCCGGGCCCTGATGTCGGACGAACTGCTGGAGCTGTGGGAGGGCACCGGTGCCTCCGTCGTGTTCGTCACCCACGACCTGGAGGAGTCCATCGCGCTGGCCGACCGGGTCGTCGTGATGACAGCCGGGCCGGCCACCGTCAAGCACGTGTTCGACATCGACCTGCCGCGCCCGCGCAAGGTCGAGTCGGTGCGCCTGGAGCCGCGGTTCATCGAGATCTACCGGGAGATCTGGGAGTCCCTCGGCGAAGAGGTCCGCATCACGCGCGAGAGGGGTGCCGCCCATGTCGCCTGAGGTTCTCAGCACACCGGTCGTCGACACGGCCAAGACGCCGCCGGACCGCGCCCATTCACGCGCGCGTGCCGCCCGCAGACGCAAGATCGTCGTCGCGGCCTCGCGGGCGCTGCTCCTGGTCACCGTCCTCGGGCTGTGGGAGGTGCTCGCGCGTGCCGACGTCATCGATCCGTTCAACTTCTCGATGCCCTCGAAGATCTGGGACCAGATCTGGACCTGGGTGACACACGGGACCGCGCTCGGGTCCTTGGGCGAACAGATCTGGTACACGCTCCACGAGGCGCTGCTCGGCTGGGTCTTCGGGGTGGCCGCCGGTGTGGTGTTCGGCATTGCTCTGGGGCGGATCACCTTTCTCGCCGATGTCCTTGGTCCATACATCAAGGTGCTCAACTCGATCCCCAGGATCGTCCTCGCACCCATCTTCGTGATCTGGTTCGGCCTCGGCCCCGCCTCCAAGGTCGCGTCCGCGGTCGTGCTCGTCTTCTTCCCGGTGTTCTTCAACGCCTTCCAGGGTGCCCGCGAGGTCGACCGCAACCTGGTGGCCAACGCCCGCATCCTCGGCGCGAGCGACCGGCGGGTGACGCTTCAGGTGGTCATCCCGTCCGCGACGTCGTGGATCTTCACCAGCCTCCACGTCAGCTTCGGCTTCGCCCTCATCGGCGCCATCGTCGGCGAGTACATCGGCGCCACGAAGGGCATCGGCCTGCTCGTCGCGCAGTCGCAGGGCACGTTCAACGCGGCCGGTGTGTACGCCGCGATGGTCATCCTCGCCGTCGTCGCGCTCGTCGCCGAAGGGCTGCTCACCTTCGCCGAGCGCCGCATCTTCCGCTGGAAGCCGACGGGTTCGGACAGCTGACCCGAGCCGTTCCCGCTCCTCCCTTCGCCTCCTCCCCTTCACAAGGACGTGAACCCTCATGCGCAAGACCGCCAGATACTCCGCTATGGCCGCCGCCGGCCTGCTCGCCCTCTCCTCCCTCACCGCCTGTGCCAATGACGCGGCCAGTACCGCCTCCTCCGGCAGCAAGGGCGACGGCAAGGGGACGAAGGTCAAGATCATGGTCGGTGGCCTGGACAAGGTCATCTACCTGCCCGCGATGCTCACCCAGCGGCTCGGCTACTTCGACGCCGAGGGTCTGGACGTGGAGCTCCTGAGCGAACCCGCCGGTGTCCAGGCCGAGACCGCGCTCGTCTCCGGCCAGGTCCAGGGCGCGGTCGGCTTCTACGACCACACGCTCGACCTCCAGGTGAAGGGCAAGCACGTCGAGTCCGTGGTGCAGTTCTCGCACGCGCCCGGCGAGGTGGAGATCGTGTCCACCAAGAAGGCCGACGACATCACCTCGCCCAAGGACTTCAAGGGGAAGAAGCTCGGCGTCACCGGCCTCGGCTCGTCGACCGACTTCCTGACCAAGTACCTCGCCGTCAAGAACGGCGTGAAGGTCAGCGAGTTCACCCCGGTCGCCGTCGGCGCCGGACCGACCTTCATCTCGGCGCTCCAGCAGGGCGCGATCGACGGCGGCATGACGACGGACCCGACCGTCGCGAACATCCTGGCCAAGAAGGCGGGCAAGGTTCTCCTGGACATGCGCACGCCCGCGGGATCGCAGGCGGCGCTCGGCGGCCCGTATCCCTCGTCAAGTCTGTACATGCAGACGGAGTGGGTGAATGCACACAAGGACACCGTCCAGAAGATGGTCAATGCATTCGTCAAGACACTCAAGTGGATGTCCACGCACAGCGCGAGCGAGATCGCCGACAAGATGCCCGCCGACTACTCCCAGGGCAACAAGGTCCTCTACGCCTCGGCCATCGAGAGCACCTTGCCGATGTTCACGGACGACGGGGTGATGCCCAAGAACGGCCCCGAGACCGTCGAGAAGGTGCTCAAGGCGTTCAACCCCGCCGTCCAGAAGGCCGACGTCGACCTCGACAAGACGTACACGACCGAGTTCGTGGACAAGGTCACCGACTGAAGTCCGCGACGCCGGCATCCGTATAGAGGGAGGGCACGGTTCCTTCCCCCGCCCCCACGGGCCGTGCCCTCAGGCGCGGGTCGCCCACACGTAACGGTGTTCCGGGCGGCCCGCGTCGCCGTACTTGAGCGTGAGCCGGGCCCGTCCGGTGCGCTCCAGGAGCTTCAGATAGCGCTGGGCGGTCTGCCGGCTCACTCCCGTCCGCTCGGCGATCTCCTGGGCCGACAACGGCCCTTCCGCGTGCATCAGGGACTGCCGGACGAGCTCCGCGGTCGTGGGGGAGTGGCCCTTGGGCAGGTCGGGCTCGGACGGCATGGACAGCGCCCCGAAGATGCGGTCCACCTCCGCCTGCTCCGCCTCGCCCCCGCCGTCGAGCGTGCGACGCAGCTCGGCGTACGCCTCCAGCTTGGCGCGCAGCCCCGCGAACGCGAACGGCTTGACCAGGTACTGCAGCGCGCCGTGGCGCATCGCGGCCTGCACGGTCGTGATGTCCCGGGCCGCCGTCACCATGATCACGTCGGTCTGGTGGCCGCGGCGGCGCATCTCCTGGACGACCGACAGACCCGTCTCGTCGGGCAGGTAGTGGTCCATGAGGACCAGGTCGACACGGGGCAGCAGTTCCACCTGGCGCAGCGCCTCCGCCGCGCTGTGCGCCTCGCCCGCCACATGGAAGCCCGGGACCTTCTCGACGTAGGCGGCGTTGACCCGCGCGACCCGCGTGTCGTCGTCCACGACCAGGACCTCGATCATCACGACTCCTCCTCGGGGGCGGCCGGAACGGTCAGCGCGGGCTCCAGATCGTCCCCCGCGAGCGCCTCGGGAAGGACGACGACGAACTCCGCGCCCCCGCCCTCGGCCTCGGTCACGGCGGCGCTGCCACCCTGCCGTTCGGCCAGCCGCCGCACCAGGGAGAGCCCGATGCCGCGCTTGCCGTGCGCGGGCGGCTTCTTCGTGGACCACCCTTCCGTGAAGACCAGTTCGCGCTGCTCCGCCGGAATGCCGGGCCCCGTGTCGCGCACCCTGAGAACGGCGGTACGGCCCTCGGCGCGCAACTCCACCTCCACGCGCGCGTGCGGCTTGCCCCCTACGGCGTCCAGCGCGTTGTCGACCAGATTGCCGACCACCGTGACGATGCCCCTGGGGTCGATCAGCCGGTCCGGGAGCCATGTGCGGTCCGAGATCCACAGGGCGACTCCGCGCTCCGCCGCGACGGTCGCCTTGCCCACCAGCAGCGCGGCGAGCAGCGGATCCTTGATCTTCTCGGTGACCTGCTCCGCGGTCGCACGGTGGTCGCCGACCACCTCCCCGACGAACTCCACGGCGTCGTCGTACATCTCCAGTTCGAGCAGTCCGAGCAGTGTGTGCATGCGGTTGGCGTGCTCGTGGTCCTGGGCGCGCAGGGCGTCGATCAGCCCGCGCGTGGAGTCGAGCTCGCGGCCGAGCTGCTCCAGTTCCGTACGGTCGCGCAGGGTCGCGACGGCGCCGCCGTCGTCGGTGGGCATGCGGTTGGCGATCAGGACCCGCTGGCCGCGGACGGTGAGCAGGTCGGTGCCCGTCACCCGGCCGGCAAGCACGTCGGCCGTACGGCCCGCGCCGAGCGCCTCGTCGGGGGAGCGGCCCACGGCCTCGTCGCCGATGCCCAGCAGCCGCTGTGCCTCGTCGTTGAGGAGCCGGACGCGGCCGGTGCGGTCGAGGGCGACGACACCCTCCCTGATGCCGTGCAGCATCGCCTCGCGCTCCGCGAGCAGCGCCGAGATGTCGGAGAAGGCCAGGTCCCGGGTTTGCCGCTGGACCCGCCGGGAGATCAGCCAGGCGGCCAGCGCGCCGACGGCCAGGGCGCCGCCGGCGTAGGCGAGCAGGCCCGGGATGGCGTGGATCAGGCGGGCCCGGACGCTGTCGTACGCGATGCCGACCGAGACCGCTCCGATGATGTTCCCGTCGCTGTCGCGCAGGGGCACCTTGCCGCGGGCCGAGCGGCCGAGGGTCCCCTCGTCGATCTCCATGACCTCCTCGCCCGCGAGCGCCCGCGCGGGGTCGGTCGAGACCTTCCCGCCGATCTCCTCAGGGTCGGTGTGCGACCAGCGGACGCCGTCCTTGTTCATGATCACGACGTACTCGGCCTTGGTGGCCTTGCGGATCCGCTCGGCTTCCTTCTGCACCGGCCCGTCGACCGAGTAGGGCGTGGTCTGCAGGTCCTTCGCGATCTGCGGCTGCTCGGCGGTCGTCTGCGCGATGGCGAGGGCCCGGCGCATGGCCTGGTCGTCCAGCTGGTTGCTGAGCGGTGCGAGGAACAGCCCGGTCGCCAGCACCGTGACTCCCGCGGCGATCGCGAGCTGCATCAGCAGCACCTGCGAGAACATCCGCCGCGGCAGCCCGAGGCGGAGGCGTCGAGTGGGGGGAGTGGGGCGGCTCATACCCATGACGGTACGCGGAGGGGCGCGGGCTCCCGTAGGGGTGGGGCATGGATCTCTTGATCAACGCACTTGATCAGTGGACGAGACCCTTGACCACGTGGTTCGGCTGGTTCAGCTCGCCAGCGCGGAGGGAGAGGTCAACTCCCGCACCGCCACCACGTCCATCCGCGCGGGCGAGCCGAGCACCGACGTCCCGCAGCTCTCCGCGCGGGGCGGCAGTGACGCGCCCTGGGCCACGACGACCCGCCAGCGGCGCCCGTCCACGTGGGCGACGGTCACCTCCCAGCGCGGTGCCGCGCCCTCCGTCCGCACGACCACCAGCGCGTCCGCCGCGTGCTCGTCCGCCTCCGCACGCACGGCCAGCTCGGCGGCCTGCCCCGGTCGCTCCCAGGCCGAGCTCCCGCGGCACCCCGCCACGACGATCCGGCCGTCCTGGGCGCTGCGCAGGATCTCCTCGACGGCGTGGGCCCCGACGCGGCCGTACGCGTAGCCGTACGGCAGGACGAGCAGCGTCGGCGAGAAGCGATGTCCACCCAGATGGGTGACCTCCCAGACGCCCTCGACCCCGGAGTTGGACAGCTCGGCCGCGAGCGGCCGCCCCAGGAGGGCGCAGCAGCGGTCGCGCTTGCCGTTCGTGCAGACGAGGGCGAGCGGGGCCCCGGTGTGAGCCCGCCCCTCCAGTGCCGCGTCGAAACTGCGGTGGTCGCCGGCGCCGAGCGCGGCGAAGTCCAGGTCGAGCAGGCGCTCCGGATCGCAGATCGTGGCGCTGCGCAGCCAGGTGCTGCCGGGGGCGGTGTGGGACACGTACACCTGGCGCGCGGAGGGTGTGCCGCAGTCCGCGTGCCGTCCGGGGCGGCGGATGAGGGCGACCCGGACGCCCGTGCCCTTCGCGGCCCTCTCCAGAGCGCGGCCCAGCACGGGGTCCAGATGGCTCGACGTGAGCGCGTGGGCGCCCCAGGGGCCGGGCTGTTCCAGGAGCAGCCAGGTCCTGGCGGTGGCCGCGGTGCCCGCGATGGGCTCGTCGAGGTCCCGGGAGACGGTTGAGCACGTACTCACAGAGGTGAGCCTAACCTGACTTGCCCGACGGTGACTTCCGGGCGCGCTGGAGCGCTACTCGGGGAGGGGCTGAGGCGGCTTGGCGCCGACATAGAGCCCGCTCGGCCGCATGCGCAGCGGGCGCTCGCCGTACTCCTCCAGGGCGTGCGCGATCCAGCCCGCCGTCCGGGCGACGGCGAAGATCGTCTCGCCGGCCGTGGCGGGCATCCCCGAGGAGGCGGTGAGCACCGCGAGGGCCAGGTCGACGTTGGCGTGCAGCGGGGTGTGACGGGCCGTGGTGGCGACGACGTCGCGGGCCGCGAGAAGGGCGGGTTCGGCCCGGGGGATCTCCTCCAGCAGGGCGAACAAGGCACGCGCGCGGGGGTCTTCGCCGCGGTAGAGCCGGTGACCGAGCCCGGGGACACGGCGCCCGGCCCTCAGTTCGTCGGCGATGACGGGGCCCGCGTCGCCTTGTTCGAGTACGTCGTTCAGGAGCCGGTGGGCGAGGCCACTGGCCGCGCCGTGGAGCGGACCTTCGAGCACGCCGAGCCCGGCGGAGACGGCCGCGTAGGCGTGCGCCCGGGCGGAGGCCGCGACGCGCACCGCGAGCGTGGAGGCGGCGAGGTCGTGGTCGACGAGCAGGCCGAGGGCGGTGTCGAGGACCCGCAGGGAGGCCTCGTCGGGCGTGCGCCCGCTGAGCCGCGCCCACAGCCGCTGGGCCAGCGAACCCTCGTCGCGGTGGCCGCTCCGCACCGGCGGCAGGGCGGCGACGAGCGTGGGGATCAGGACGCGCGCGGTACCCAGCACCGCGTCCTCGGAGAGGTCGAAGCGCAACGGGTCCGCGGCCGCGGCGGCGATGGCGGCGACCCGCAACCGGTCGGTGGGCGAGGCGTGTTCGGGCAGGGCGTCCACGGCACGGCGGGCGACGGCGACGGAGGCCTCGGGGGCGGTGAACGTCGTGCCGGGCCGCATCCGCCCCGTCCAGAGCCACTCGGCGATCTCCTCGTAGGAGTGGCGTGCGGCCAGCTCTGTCGCGTCCACGCCCCGGAAGTAGTACCGGTCCTCGTCGATGAGCGTGATGCGGGTCCGCACCGACAGCTCGCCGCCGGAGCCCGAACTGCCGCCGCTCTCCCGCTTGTTGCGCCGGGCGAGGGTTTCCACCTCCTTGGCGTCGAAGGTGCTGCCGCGGCCACCGGGCACGCGTCGGCTGCTGAGCTGACCGCGGCTGACATAGGCGTACACGGTCTCGGGCTTCACGCCCAGCAGCTCCGCGGCCTCTTTGGTGCTCAGTCGCCGGTCCCCGTGGGGGGAGGGGGCGGGTTCGTGATCGCGCATGGGGCACACCGTATCCGTATGGACTGCATATTGATTCAATCAATATTGACAGCTAATGAGTCAATCATCGACAGTCGAATCAAGTCCAGGGAGGAAACATGTCCGTCAACAGGGCCGCAGCCACCCTCGTCGAGGTACCGCGAGGACTCGCGGGCGTCGTCGTCACCGACACCGAGATCGGTGACGTCCGGGGGATCGAGGGCTTCTATCACTACCGCCAGTACTCCGCCGTCGAGCTCGCGCAGACCCGCAGCTTCGAGGACGTCTGGCATCTCCTGGTCCACGGCGAACTGCCGGACACCGCGCGGAGCGCGGCCTTCGCCGCCGAGACCGCGGCGCTGCGCCGGCTGCCGGAGGGCGTCCGTGCGGCACTCCCCGCCATCGCCATGGCGAGCGCGGCGTCCGGGCCGCTGGCCGGGATGCGTACGGGGCTGTCGCTGCTGGGGGCGGCGCAGGGCTTCCGGCCGGTGTACGACATCGACGCGGACCGGCGCCGCCGGGACGCGATCGCGGCGACGGCGGCCGTGCCGACGCTGCTCACAGCCCTGCACCGGTTGGGGCGGGGTCTTGAGCCGGTCGAGCCGCGCGAGGATCTGTCCTACGCGGCCAATTACCTGTACATGTTGACGGGGTCCGAGCCGGAGCTGCGGCAGGCGAGGGCGATCGAGCAATACTTGATCTCAACCATTGATCACGGTTTCAATGCATCAACCTTCACGGCTCGTGTCATCACCTCGACGGGGGCGGACGTCGCCGCTTGTCTCGTCGGCGCCGTGGGAGCTCTGTCAGGGCCTCTGCACGGCGGTGCTCCCAGCCGGGCGCTGGACACCCTTGACGCCATCGGTACACCCGACCGCATCGACCCCTGGATCCGCGAACGGGTCCTCGCCGGTGAACGCATCATGGGCTTCGGTCACGCCATCTACCGCACCGAAGATCCGCGCTCGCGCATGCTCCGTGAGATCGCGGAAGGCTTCGGCGGCCCCCGCGTCGCCTTCGCCGTCGAGGTCGAACGTCAAGTCGAGGCGATCCTGGCCGAGCTGAAGCCCGGCCGTGAACTCCACACCAACGTCGAGTTCTACGCGGGCGTGGTCATGGAGCTGTGCGGATTGCCGCGCGAGATGTTCACGCCGACGTTCGCGGCGGGGCGGGTGGTGGGGTGGAGCGCCAACATCCTGGAACAGGCGGAGGACTCGAAGATCATTCGGCCGGTGGCGCGGTATGTGGGGCCGGGGGCGCCGGTGGCGGTGCCGGCGGCGGTGTGACGGTCGCGTGCGTCTGTGCGGGGCTCGGCACCGCACGATGCCGAGCCCGGTGTCGGCCTGAGCGCGAGGTCACGCGTCGGGGATGTCCTTCTTGGCCGCGATCAGGGTCTCGCGGGTGATGACGACGATGCGTTCGTAGTCCGCCCGCGAGGCGTCCGGCGGCAGTTCGGAGTCGAGTTCCGCCGTGGCCTCTCTGCCGACGACGGCGAAGCTGCCGTCACTCAGCTCGAAGATGTCGGGGCAGCACTGTCCTGACATGCTGCCTCGTTGACTGGGCGAGTCGCCGATACGGCGAACTATGGTCGTTCGCATGGCTGTCGGCCTTTCGTGTGGGACCTTGCGGTCAGAGTGCCGCCCCGAGCTGCCCTGCGGAGGGGACCGCAGGGCACTGGGACCGTCGGGGGCAAACGAACACAGGCTGACGGAGCAAGTGAGCGCGCTGGGGAGGGGGCTGCCCCCGGCGACTATGCGTCGGGAATGTCGGCCTTGGCGTGGATGAGAGTCTCGCGGGTGACCACGACGATGCGTTCGTAGTCGGCTCTGGACGCGTCGGAAGGGAGCTGGACGTCGAGTTCGTCGGTGATGTCCGTGCCGATGACAGCGAACCTTCCGTCGGAGAGCTCGAAGATATCGGGGCAATTGGCACCGGTGGCGCTTCCCCTGGCGCTGGGCGGGGTACCAATCCGACGGATGATCTGGCTCACTGTTCTGGCATTCCTTACTGATGTCGAGGCAGGTGCGCACTGGTGCTGCGCGTTGTGATGCGGCCCGGGTGGGGTCACGGCCTCGACAACCAGCAGCGTGGACGGTGGTACGGCGGGGGTAGGCCCGTTCCGCAAGATGCGCAGTAGTCAACCTTGTTGGCACCTGAGGCAACGCGACGGTTTACTGCTTTGTTACCGCCCAACCGTGTGATGTGCGCAAGCGGCAGGAGCACCGGGAGTCCACGCGCGCCGGGAGTGGTGAAAACGTCCCACTTGCTCAGCGTACCCACTCGCTCAGCGTGCCCACTTGCTCAGCGCTCCTACTCGCTCGGCGGTTCCCCGACCACCCACCACTCGTCGCCGTCCGCTTCCTCCAACTGGGCCAGAAGGTCGTCGACCATGCGTCCGAGCTTCGCCTCGTCGGATGAGTCGATCAGCGTGGCCCGGTGCGGGCGGGTGGCGTACCAGTACTCGCGGAACACCGGGTTCTGGAGCATGCTCCGGGCGAACCCGAAGAACTCGTCGTGGGTGATGTTGCCCATCCGGTAGTAGCAGAGTGCGTTGGTGTAGAGAGCGTTGGCGAAGAGGAACTGCCGCTGCTTCCTGGGCGGGACGGTGCCGTTGTAGGCGTCCAGCACCTCGGCCAGGTCGGGATCGTCCATGGCCTTGCTCAACAACTCCCAGTGCTGGCGCTGCTGGTAGGCGAAGTTGGTCTGGTGCCGCGTCTGGGCGGCCTGTTCCAGAAGCTCCACGCGTGTGCGTAAGGCGCTGAGCGCGGGCCGCTGTGCGGCCAAGGAGACGGCGGCGCCCGCCGCCAGCCCGACCCCGGCAGAGGCGACGGCCATCAGCCTCCGTAGCCCGAACTTCTGTGTGGCCATGTCAACCCCCGAATCAGGCGGCCGTCCGCCGGTCGTCGGGGTGCGGGTCGACTGTTGGGGACCGGCGAGCGGTGGGCGGCGCTTGCCGTCTCCCAGGGTGCCGAGCGGCTCTGATCGGCGGGGGAGGCGGAGAGGAGGCGCACGGAAGGAAGCGAGGGTCGCACGAACCGGCGCCATGCCCAACGTCTGCCCCGCAAGTGCTGCTAACAATCGTTCACTTCGCGGTGATTCTTCCCGCTCGTATCCTGGTCCGGCATTCAAACCTCGTACATGCGCCGGAACCGCGATCCGGCGCGCGTACCAGCGCGAAGGAGGTCGCACGTTGCGTCAGCCGAACCCCGGTCAGCGTCAGATCCCGGTCGTCGTCCTCGCCGGATTCCTGGGTTCCGGCAAGACCACCCTCCTCAACCACCTCCTCCACCGCAGCGGAGGCAGCCGCATCGGCGCCATCGTCAACGACTTCGGTGCCATCGAGATCGATGCCATGGCCGTCGCGGGCGCTCTCGGCGACTCGACCGTCTCTCTCGGCAACGGCTGCCTGTGCTGTGCCGTCGACGCGAGCGAGCTCGACAGCTACCTCGAACGCCTCGCCCGGCCCGACACCGGCATCGACGTCATCGTCATCGAGGCCAGCGGGCTCGCCGAGCCGCAGGAACTGGTGCGCATGCTGCTCGCCAGCGAGCATCCCGGCATCGTCTACGGCGGACTCGTCGAGGTCGTCGACGCCGCCGAGTTCGACGACACCCGTGTGAAGCACCCGGAGCTTGACCGGCATCTCGCCCTCGCCGACCTCGTCGTCGTCAACAAGCTCGACCGCGCCGATGACGGCGATCGGGTCATCGAGCTGGTCCACGGCATCGCCGACCGCACCGCCGTCGTCGTACCCGCCACCTACGGCCGTATCGACCCCGAGTTCCTCTTCGACTGCAAGCCCGGCGAGGAACGCATCGGGCAGTTGTCCTTCGACGACCTTCATCACGGACATGACGCGGAGGGCCACTCCGGCCACCTGCACACCGGCTACGACAGCCTCTCCTTCGCCTCCGGAGTTCCCCTCGACCCGCGTCGGTTGATGCAGTTCCTCGACAGCCGGCCCGAGGGGCTGTACCGGATCAAGGGGTACGTCGACTTCGGGGCGTACGACGTGCGCAACCGGTATGCCGTGCACGCCGTCGGTCGGTTCCTGCGCTTCTATCCCGAGCCCTGGCCCGCCTCCGACGACCGGCTCACCCAGCTCGTCCTCATCGGCTCCGGCATCGACGCCCCCGCCCTCGGCAAGGAACTGGAGGCGTGCAAGAGCGACGCCCCGCACACCGCCGACGAGCACGGCATGTGGGGCGTCCTGCGCTACGTACAGGGCTCGGAGGAGGAAACCGCCGAAACCCCCGAGCTCTTTGAAGAAGAGGCCTGAGCGAGGCTCCGGACGAGGCCTAGACCGGTCCCGCCACCACCGACACCGGCTTCCCCAGCGACACACCCGAACCGTCACGGCGCGGGTCGATCTCCGGGAGGTCGGCCGGCGTGCCGTTCTTCTGGGCCGCCTTCGCGGGGACGGCGCCCGCCCAGGCGAAGGACAGGCAGTCCTCGCCCTTCAGGAAACGCTGGCAGCGGACGCCGCCGGTCGCGCGGCCCTTGCGCGGGTACTGGTCGAACGGAGTCAGCTTGGCCGTCGTCTGGACCGAGTCGTCCAGCGTGCCGCGCGAGCCCGCGATGGTGAACACCACCGCGTCCGCCGCCGGGTCCACCGCCGTGAAGGAGATGACCTTCGCGCCGTCCGCGAGCTTGATGCCCGCCATGCCGCCGGCCGGACGGCCCTGCGGGCGGACCTGCGCGGCCTGGTAGCGGAGCAGCTGCGCGTCGTCCGTGATGAAGACCAGGTCCTCGTCGCCCGTCCGCAGTTCCACCGCGCCGACGATCCGGTCGCCGTCCTTGAGCGTGATGACCTCCAACTCCTCCTTGTTCGAGGGGTAGTCGGGGACGACACGCTTCACGACGCCCTGTTCCGTGCCGAGCGCCAGGCCCGGGGACGACTCGTCGAGGGTGATCAGGCAGACCACCGTCTCGCCGTCGGTCAGGGACACGAACTCCGACAGGGGAGCGCCGCCCGAGAGGTTCGGGGCGGAGGCCGTCTCGGGCAGCTGCGGCAGGTCCACGACGTTGATCCGCAGCAGGCGGCCCTGCGACGTCACCGCGCCGATCTCGCCGCGCGCGGTCGCCGGGACCGCCGAGACGATCACGTCGTGCTTGACGCGCTTGCCGTCGGCGTCCGCCGGGAAGGGCTCGCCGTTGGCCGTCCGCGCCAGCAGACCCGTCGAGGACAGCAGCACCCGGCACGGGTCGTCCGCCACCTGCAGCGGCACCGCGGCCGCGGGGGCGCCCGCCGACTCCAGCAGGACCGTACGCCGGTCGGTGCCGAACTTCTTGGCCACCGCGGCCAGTTCGGCGGAGACCAGCTTGCGCAGCTCCGCGTCCGAGTCGAGGATCGCGGTCAGCTCCTCGATCTCCGTGTTGAGCCGGTCCTTCTCGGACTCCAGCTCGATGCGGTCGAACTTGGTCAGACGGCGCAGCGGCGTGTCCAGGATGTACTGCGTCTGGATCTCCGACAGGGAGAAGCGCTCCATCAGGCGCTCCTTGGCCTGCGCGGAGTTCTCGCTCTGCCGGATGAGGCGGATGACCTCGTCGATGTCGAGCAGCGCCGTCAGCAGGCCTTCGACCAGGTGCAGACGGTCGCGGCGCTTGGTGCGGCGGAACTCGCTGCGGCGGCGGACGACCTCGAAGCGGTGGTCGAGGTAGACCTCCAGGAGCTCCTTCAGGCCCAGCGTCAGCGGCTGCCCGTCGACCAGCGCGACGTTGTTGATGCCGAAGGACTCCTCCATCGGCGTCAGCTTGTAGAGCTGCTCCAGGACCGCCTCCGGCACGAAGCCGTTCTTGATCTCGATGACCAGACGCAGGCCGTGCGCGCGGTCGGTGAGGTCCTTGACGTCGGCGATGCCCTGGATCTTCTTCGAGCCGACCAGGTCCTTGATCTTGGCGATGACCTTCTCCGGGCCGACCGTGAAGGGCAGCTCGGTGATGACCAGACCCTTGCGGCGGGCCGTCACCGTCTCCACGGAGACCGTCGCCCGGATCTTGAAGGTGCCTCGGCCCGTCTCGTACGCGTCCCGGATGCCGGAGAGGCCGACGATCCGGCCGCCCGTGGGCAGGTCGGGGCCGGGGACGTGCTTCATCAGGGTGTCCAGATCCGCGTTCGGATAGCGGATCAGGTGGCGGGCGGCCGCGATGACCTCGGAGAGGTTGTGCGGCGGCATGTTCGTGGCCATACCGACCGCGATGCCCGACGAGCCGTTGACCAGCAGGTTCGGGAACGCGGCGGGCAGGGCCACCGGCTCCTGCTCCTGGCCGTCGTAGTTCGGCGCGAAGTCGACCGTGTCCTCGTCGATCGACTCGGTCATCAGGCTCGTCGCCTGCGCCTGCCGGCACTCGGTGTACCGCATGGCGGCCGGCGGGTCGTCGTTGCCCAGCGAGCCGAAGTTGCCGTGGCCGTCGACCAGGGGGACGCGCATCGAGAAGGGCTGGGCCATGCGCACCAGGGCGTCGTAGATCGACGAGTCGCCGTGCGGGTGCAACTTACCCATGACCTCGCCGACGACGCGGGCGCACTTCACATAGCCGCGGTCGGGGCGCAGCCCCATCTCGTTCATCTGGTAGACGATGCGCCGGTGCACCGGCTTGAGGCCGTCGCGCGCGTCCGGGAGGGCTCGGGAGTAGATGACCGAGTACGCGTACTCGAGGAAGGAGCCCTGCATCTCGTCGACGACGTCGATGTCGAGGATCTTCTCCTCGTACGAGTCGTCGGGCGGCGGGGTCTTCGTGCTGCGGCGGGCCATCGCTGCCGGCTCCTCTTTTCTGGTCGCTCGCCTACGGGTCGCTCGCGTCCCTTCGGCTCACTCTTGCTCAAGCGTGAACGGGATCTGACGCGGACCATTGTGGACCCCGGCACTGACAACGCGGACGACGACCCGACGTCAGCTCTCCCGCCGGTGGTTCACCCGCGCCGCACGGCGGCCCGACCGCAGGCTACGGGATCTCGCTGTCGGCGTACGACCACCGGGAACTCCACCGGTGCCCCACACGCTTGCATACAGTGGCAGGACCGGCAGGAAAACGCGGTTACGGCAACCGCACCGCGATCGAAGGGACGTACATGCCCATGGGTCACACGGCCACAGACCAGGCAGGCACCGGGGGCCTGACAGCAACGGAGCACCGCCTGGCCAATGGGCTGCGCGTGGTGCTCTCCGAGGACCACCTGACCCCGGTCGCGGCGGTGTGCCTCTGGTACGACGTCGGCTCGCGCCACGAGGTCAAGGGGCGCACCGGTCTCGCTCACCTCTTCGAGCACCTGATGTTCCAGGGTTCGGGCCAGGTCAAGGGCAACGGCCACTTCGAGCTGGTGCAGGGCGCGGGCGGCTCGCTGAACGGCACCACCAGCTTCGAGCGCACCAACTACTTCGAGACCATGCCCGCCCACCAGCTGGAGCTCGCCCTCTGGCTGGAGGCCGACCGCATGGGCTCCCTGCTGGCCGCCCTCGACGACGAGTCGATGGAGAACCAGCGCGATGTGGTGAAGAACGAGCGCCGCCAGCGCTACGACAACGTCCCCTACGGCACGGCGTTCGAGAAGCTGACCGCCCTCGCCTACCCGGAGGGCCACCCCTACCACCACACGCCGATCGGTTCGATGGCCGATCTGGACGCGGCCACCCTGGAGGACGCGCGCGCGTTCTTCCGGACGTACTACGCGCCCAACAACGCGGTGCTGTCGGTCGTCGGTGACATCGACCCCGAGCAGACGCTCGCCTGGGTGGAGAAGTACTTCGGCTCCATCGCCTCCCACGACGGCAAGCCCGCCCCGCGCGACGGCTCGCTGCCCGAGATCATCGGCGAGCAGCTGCGCGAGGTCGTCGAGGAAGAGGTCCCCGCGCGCGCGTTGATGGCCGCCTACCGGCTGCCGCACGACGGCACGCGCGAGGCCGACGCCGCCGACCTGGCGCTGACCGTCCTCGGCGGCGGCGAGTCCTCCCGCCTCTACAACCGGCTCGTGCGCCGCGACCGTACGGCCGTCGCGGCCGGCTTCGGGCTGCTGCGGCTGGCCGGAGCGCCCTCGTTGGGCTGGCTGGACGTGAAGACGTCCGGTGACGTCGAGGTGCCGGTCATCGAGGCCGCGATCGACGAGGAGCTCGCCCGGTTCGCCGCGGAGGGCCCCACGGCCGAGGAAATGGAGCGCGCCCAGGCCCAGTTGGAGCGCGAGTGGCTGGACCGGCTCGGCACCGTCGCGGGCCGCGCCGACGAACTGTGCCGCTACGCCGTCCTGTTCGGCGACCCGCAGCTCGCCCTCACCGCCGTCGACCGCGTCCTGGAGGTCACCGCCGAGGAGGTCCAGGCGGTCGCCAAGGCCCGTCTGCGCCCCGACAACCGCGCGGTGCTCGTCTACGAACCCGTCGCGGGAGAGTCCGCGGAGGACGCGGACACGCCCGAGGACCCCGAGGCCGAAGCCACCGTCGAAGCCGGCGACAAGAACGAGGAGGCGGCCAAGTGACCGAGCTCGCCACGATGGAATTCCACCCCCAGCCCCAGGCGGGCGAGGCCAAGCCCTGGGCGTTCCCGGCGCCCACGCGCGGGACGCTGCACAACGGCCTCACCGTGCTGCGCTGCCACCGCCCCGGCCAGCAGGTCGTCGCCGTCGAGGTCCTCCTGGACGCCCCCCTGGACGCCGAACCGGCGGGCCTGGACGGCGTCGCCACGATCATGGCGCGCGCCTTCTCCGAGGGCACCGACAAGCACTCCGCCGAGGAGTTCGCCGCCGAGCTGGAGCGCTGCGGCGCCACCCTCGACGCGCACGCCGACCACCCCGGCGTCCGCCTGAGCCTCGAAGTCCCCGTCTCCCGCCTGCCCAAGGCGCTCGGGCTGCTCGCCGACGCCCTCAGGGCGCCCGCGTTCGCGGACGACGAGGTCGAGCGTCTCGTCACCAACCGCCTCGACGAGATCCCGCACGAACTGGCCAACCCCTCGCGCCGGGCCGCCAAGGAGCTCTCCCGGACGCTGTTCCCGGCCGACCTGCGCATGTCGCGCCCCCGCCAGGGCACCGAGGAGACCGTCCGGAACATCGACTCGGCGGCCGTACGCGCCTTCTACGAGAAGCACGTCCGCCCGGCCACCGGCACCGTCGTGGTCGTCGGCGACCTCACCGACGTCGACCTGGACGGGCTGCTCGGTGACACCCTCGGCTCCTGGACCGGCTCCGCGGCCGAGCCGCGCCCGGTGCCCGCCATCACCGCCGACGACACCGGCCGCGTCGTCATCGTGGACCGTCCCGGCGCCGTCCAGACGCAGCTGCTGATCGGCCGTATCGGCGCCGACCGGCACGACCGCGTGTGGCCCGCGCAGGTGCTCGGCACGTACTGCCTCGGCGGCACCCTCACCTCCCGCCTGGACCGCGTCCTGCGCGAGGAGAAGGGCTACACCTACGGCGTACGGGCGTTCGGGCAGGTCCTCCGGTCCGCGCCGGACGGCACCGGTGCCGCGATGCTCGCCATCAGCGGCTCCGTGGACACCCCGAACACCGGTCCCGCGCTGGACGACCTGTGGACGGTGCTGCGCACCCTCGCGGCGGAGGGGCTCACCGACGCCGAGCGTGACGTCGCCGTGCAGAACCTCGTCGGCGTCGCCCCGCTCAAGTACGAGACGGCGGCGGCCGTGGCGAGCACGCTGGCCGACCAGGTCGAGCAGTACCTGCCCGACGACTACCAGGCCACGCTGTACCGGCAGCTCGCCGCGACCGGCACCGTCGAGGCCACCGCGGCGGCCGTCAACGCCTTCCCGGTGGACCGTCTGGTGACGATCCTGGTCGGCGACGCGGCCGCCATCAAGGAGCCCGTGGAGGCCCTCGGAATCGGCGAAGTCAGCGTGGTGACAGCCGAGTAGAAGCACGGCAGCGGCACGCGCGCGTGAAGGGGCCCTGGTGACGGAAGCGTCACCAGGGCCCCTTAATGTCCGAATAGGAATGAATTGAAGGCTGGTTGCCTGTTTGCCCTGTGGGATGTGCTACAAACTGCCTGATCCGTTTGGGGATTGAAAGTGACCCCCCTTAGCGTCATCCCGGCTGTCCGTCAGGCAGTGCGCCGCACCCGCGGCACCGGACAGTCATCGCCGAGTCCCCGTACGGCGCGAGCCAGGGGAGCCGGGGACCCACGCAGTCCCTGGGGTGAATCGGACGCCCGCGCGTCAGCGAGGGGGTCCGTAGGAGACCTTCCTGCTCCGAACCCGTCAGCTAACCCGGTAGGCGAGAGGGAAGGAAAGGATCAGCCTCCACATGGCGTTCACGCGCCCCACCGGGAAGCATCGTGCCCCGAGCCGGATGAAGCGCAGCACCGCCCGCGTGGCGGGAGTCGCGGCCCTCACCACCACCGGCGTCATCGGCACCCTCGCCGCCCCGGCCCTCGCCGCGGAGCCCGCGGTCGAGCAGACCGGCATCGTCCCGGTCATCACCATCGGCGACTCGGTCGCCGACCAGATCGACGCCCAGGCCGCCGCCCAGGAGCAGGCCGCCGAAGAGGCCGCCCAGAAGAAGGCCGAGGAGCTGGCCCGCAAGAAGGCCGCCGCCAAGGCGAAGAAGGAGCGCGAGGCCAAGGAGCGCGCCGCCCGGGCCGCCGCCGAGCGCAAGCGCCTCAACACCTACGTGGCCCCGATCTCGGGCTCGTACATCTCCACCGGCTACAAGGCCGGCGGCGCCGTCTGGTCCTCCGGCAGCCACACCGGCGTCGACTTCCACGCCGCCAGCGGCACCCCCGTCCACGCGGTCGGCTCCGGCACCGTCGTCGAGGCCGGCTGGGGCGGGTCGTACGGCAACAACATCGTGATCAAGATGAACGACGGCACGTACACCCAGTACGGTCACCTGTCGTCCATCGGTGTCTCGGTCGGCCAGACGGTCACCCCGGGCCAGCAGATCGGCCTGTCCGGCGCGACCGGCAACGTCACCGGCCCGCACCTCCACTTCGAGGCCCGGACGACCCCCGAGTACGGCTCGGACATCGACCCCGTCGCCTACCTGCGCTCGCACGGTGTGAACGTCTGAGGCGCGGCGTGACCGTCAGAGGCGCGGCGTGACCGTCCGCCCTCCGCCGACGGACCGCAAGATCTCCCGGAACCCCGGCTCACCGAGCCGGGGTTTCACCGTTTTCGGCACCTTGCTGTCCAAAAAATATCCATGGATTCCGGTCCGCCATCGGAAATTCCCGTTCCTTGCAATAGAGTCACTGAACACACGTCAATCGTCGACGTTTCACGGGGATTAAAGCGGAGGTCGGTCATGCGTATTCCGGCGCACTCGGTATGCACCGCGATCAGGGACGACATCGTCTCCGGTGTCCACGAGCGCGGGAGCCGCCTCACCGAGGAACTCCTCGCCCGCCGCTACGGCGTCTCCCGTGTCCCCGTCCGGGAGGCCCTGCGCACCCTGGAGGCCGAGGGCTTCGTGGTGACGCGGCGGCACGCGGGCGCGTGCGTCGCCGAACCGACCGAGCAGGAGGCCGCCGACCTGCTGGAGATGCGGATGCTCCTGGAGCCGCTCGGCGCCTCCCGGGCCGCCCAGCGGCGCACCGAGGCCCACCTGAAGGTCCTGCGTGGCCTGGTCAGGCTGGGTCAGGAGCGGGCCAGGCGGGGCAACAGCGAGGATCTGCGCTCCCTGGGCGGCTGGTTCCACGAGACGCTCGCCCAGGCCTCCGGCAGCCCCGCGCTGACCTCGATGCTGACCCAGCTGCGCCACAAGATCTCCTGGATGTACTCCGTGGAGGCGCCCGCCAACCCCGTGGAGTCCTGGGCGGAGCACGGCGCGATCGTCGACGCCGTGGCGCGCGGGGACGCCGAACGCGCGCGTGCGGTCACCGCGCTGCACACCGAGCGCTCGACCGCGGCGCACCGCCTTCGATTCCGCGCCGCGGGAGATCGGCAAGAGCGTGTGAGGAACTCGCAACATCCCGTAAACATGCCGAGCCTGCGGCATTAACACGAGGGCCGTATACAAAGAAGCAGTAATTCGCGGGGAAGTATTTCTGCTGCCCGCGAGAGGGAATTTGAAAGGGCCCGCCCGATAAACTCGGACGAGCCCTTCAGTGGTGCCGTGATTCAGTCGGCGCCGATAAATCAGACGGTCTCGGGGAGCTCCTCGAGCCCCTCGGAGACCAGCTTCGCCAGACGGTCGAGGGCGGCGTCCGCGCCCTCGGCGTCCGACGCGAGGACGATCTCCTCGCCGCCCTGGGCGCCGAGGCCCAGGACCGCCAGCATGGAGGCCGCGTTGACGGGGTTGCCGTCGGCCTTGGCGATCGTCACGGGGATACCGGAGGCCGTGGCGGCCCGGACGAAGATGGAAGCGGGGCGGGCGTGGAGGCCCTCGGCCCAGCCGACGTTGACGCGGCGCTCAGCCATGTGATGCTGCCCTTCGGTGTTCAGGGTTGTCTAGACCAGTTTCCCACACGTGAAGTGTCTCCGGATCGGGTCGTACGTCCCGTCCGGGGTGAGTCGCCGGACCGCGGCCTCGGTCCGGCTTCCGTCCTTCTGCGATCCTGTTGCGCTCTCCACAGACTGCCTCGCGCCGTTGTCGTACGCGAGCCGTACTCTGGGGCCCATGCAGACCTCGTCGGACCGGCACGAGTACCCCGCCCACTGGGAGGCCGACGTGGTGCTGCGCGACGGCGGCACCGCGCGCATCCGCCCCATCACCGTTGATGACGCCGATCGCCTGGTCAGCTTCTACGAGCAGGTCTCGGACGAGTCGAAGTACTACCGCTTCTTCGCGCCCTACCCTCGTCTGTCCGCCAAGGACGTCCACCGCTTCACGCACCACGACTTTGTGGACCGGGTGGGTCTCGCCGCCACAGTCGGCGGCGAGTTCATCGCCACCGTACGCTACGACCGCATCGGCGCCGACGGAATGCCCGCGTCCGCCCCGTCCGACGAGGCCGAGGTCGCCTTCCTCGTCCAGGACGCCCACCAGGGCCGCGGCGTCGCCTCCGCCCTCCTCGAACACATCGGTGCCGTCGCCCGCGAGCGCGGCATCCGCCGCTTCGCCGCCGAGGTGCTGCCCGCCAACAACAAGATGATCAAGGTGTTCACGGACGCCGGGTACACCCAGAAGCGCAGCTTCGAGGACGGCGTCGTACGCCTGGAGTTCGACCTGGAGCCCACCGACCGCTCGATGGCCGTGCAGTACGCGCGCGAACAGCGCGCGGAGGGGCGGTCCGTGGAGCGGCTCCTGAAGCCCGGCTCGGTCGCCGTCGTCGGCGTCGGCCGCACCCCGGGCGGGGTCGGCCGCAGCATCCTCGACAACATCCGGGAGGCCGGTTTCACCGGCCGCCTGTACGCCGTGAACAAGGCCTTCACCGACAAGGAGATCGACGGCGTCCCGGCGCACCGCTCGGTGCGCGACATCGAGGGACCCGTCGACCTCGCGGTCGTCGCCGTGCCCGCCGAACACGTCCCCGAGGTCGTCGCCGAGTGCGGCGAACACGGCGTGCAGGGCCTCGTCGTGATCTCCGCCGGGTACGCCGAGAGCGGCCCCGAAGGACGCGAGCGCCAGCGCGAACTCGTCCGGCACGCGCGCGCGTACGGCATGCGGATCATCGGCCCCAACGCCTTCGGTGTCATCAACACCAACCCGGACGTCCGGCTCAACGCCTCCTTGGCCAACGAGACGCCCCGCCCCGGCCGCATCGGCCTCTTCGCCCAGTCCGGCGCCATCGGCATCGCCCTGCTCTCCCGCCTGCACCGGCGCGGGGGCGGCGTCACGGGGGTCACCGGAGTGTCCACGTTCGTCTCCTCCGGAAACCGCGCGGACGTCTCCGGCAACGACGTCCTCCAGTACTGGTACGACGACCCGGACACCGACGTCGTCCTCATGTACCTGGAGTCCATCGGCAACCCCCGCAAGTTCACCCGCCTCGCCCGCCGTACCGCCGCCGCGAAGCCGCTCGTCGTCGTCCAGGGCGCCGGCTCCGCCCCCCAAGGGCATGCCGTACGGGCCACCCGGCTGCCGCGCACGACCGTGTCCGCGCTGCTGAGACAGGCCGGCGTGATCCGCGTGAACACCATCACCGAACTGGTCGACACCGGCCTGCTGCTCGCCCGCCAGCCCCTGCCGCGCGGCCCGCGCGTGGCGATCCTCGGCAACTCCGAGTCGCTCGGCCTGCTCACCTACGACGCCTGCCTGTCCGAGGGACTCAGGCCGCTGCCCCCGCTCGACCTGACGACGGCCGCCTCGGCGCAGGACTTCCACGCCGCGCTCGCGCGCGCGTTGGCGGACGACACCTGCGACGCCGTCGTCGTCACCGCGATCCCGTCCGTGGGGGAGGGCGCCGCCGGCGACGCGGCCCTCGCCGAGGCGCTGCGGTCGGCGGCCGAGCGGGTCCCCGGCAAGCCCGTCCTCGTCGTCCACGTCGAGCTGGGCGGACTGGCCGAGGCCCTGTCGGCCGCCACCAGCACGGCACCGCAGGCCGCGACACCGAGCGCCACCCACCCCTTCCGTGCCCTGGACCGCCTCGCCGCCAAGGCCCCGGAGGAGACCTCCGACGCCGGCCCCCGCCTCATCCCCGCCTACCCCGCCGCCGAACGCGCGGTCCGCGCCCTCGGCGAAGCGGTGAAGTACGCCCAGTGGCAGCGCGAGGCCGCCGCACCCGGCAAGGTGCCCGAGTTCGAGAACATCGACGAGAAGGGCGCCGCCCAGCTCATCGACGGCCTCCTCACGCGTGGGCAGGGCCTCACGCTCGGCGCCGACGCCACCTGCGACCTGCTCGGCAAGTACGGCATCCCCGTCCACCGCGCCCTCCCCGCACCCACCCCCGACGACGCGGCCGCCGCCGCGCACACCCTCGGCTACCCCGTCGCGCTCAAGGCCACCGCCCCGCACCTGCGCCACCGCGCCGACCTCGGCGGCGTCCGGCTCGATCTCGCCGACGAGGATCAACTGCGCCGCGCGTACGCCGAGTTGACCGAGCTGTTCGGCTCGCCGGACGAGCTGCGTCCGGTCGTGCAGGGGATGGCCCCGCGCGGCGTGGACACCGTCATCCGGGCCGTCATCGACCCGGCGGCCGGAGCGGTGCTCTCCTTCGGGCTGGCCGGCGCCGCCTCCCAGCTGCTCGGCGACACCGCGCACCGGCTGATCCCGGTCACCGACCGGGAGGCGGCCACCCTGGTGCGGTCCATCCGGACGGCACCGCTCCTGTTCGGCTGGCGTGGCTCCGCGCCCGTGGACACCGCCGCCCTCGAAGAACTGCTGCTCAGGGTCTCCCGTCTCGTCGACGACCACCCCGAGGTCGTCGCGGTCACCCTGGAGCCGGTCGTCGTCGCCCCGCACGGCCTGAGCGTCCTCGGCGCGTCCGTCCGGCTGGCGCCCCCTCCCGCCCGCGACGACCTGGGCCCGCGGACGCTCCCGGCGTACTGAGACCTTCCTGAGCGGTGCCTCGCAGTCAGTGCACCCCCGTAGGATGGACGTCATGGCCAAGACCAGTACGACGACCCAGGGGCTGCGCGCGGCGATCGAGCGCAGCGGCTACTACCCGGCCCTCGTGGCCGAGGCGGTGGAGGCCGCCGTGGGCGGCGAGCCCATCCGGTCGTACCTGGTCCACCAGGAGACGACGTTCGACCAGAACGAGGTCCGGCGGCACGTGACCGTGCTCGTCCTCACCGAGCACCGCTTCATCGTCAGCCACACCGACGAGCAGGCCGCCGACAACACGTCCCCGACGCCGTACGCCACCACCTCCACCGAGTCGGTCAAGCTCGGCCGGATCTCGTCGGTCGTGCTCAGCCGCGTCGTCGCCAACCCTGAGCAGTACCAGCCGGGCACCCTGCCCCGCGAGGTCGTCCTGACCATCGGCTGGGGCGCCGTCTCCCGCATCGACCTGGAGCCCGCAGCCTGCGGCGACCCCAACTGCGAGGCGGACCACGGCTACACGGGCAACTCGACGGCGGACGACCTCAGCCTGCGCGTCAGCGAGGCCGGGGACGGCCCGGAGACGGTGCGCCAGGCCCTCGCCTTCGCGCAGGCCCTTTCCGAGGCGACCGCGGACATCACCCGCTGATGGCGCAGCCCACCGCCTGGGACTCCCACCCGGAACCACTCGCCGTGGACTCCGCGCCCCTTCCCCAGTACGGCAGCGGCTCCCTCGCCGACCTCCTGCCCACGCTGGCCGCGGGCATGGGCGTGCCCGGCACGACCGCGACGATCACCGAGCTGGCCCCCGCCGACCGGAACTGCGTGTTCCTGGTGGACGGCCTCGGCTGGGAGCAGCTGCGGGCGCACCCCGAGGAGGCGCCCTTCATGGCCTCGCTCCTCGGCAGCTCCCGCGGCGGCACCGGCCGCCCGCTGACCGCCGGCTACCCGGCGACCACCGCGACGTCCCTGGCCTCGGTCGGCACCGGGCTCCCGCCGGGCGCCCACGGCCTGCCCGGCTACACCGTGCGCAACCCGGACACCGGCGAGCTGATGAACCAGCTGCGCTGGCAGCCGTGGACGCAGCCGCGCGCGTGGCAGCCGTACCCGACGGTCTTCCAGCTGGCCCAAGACGCGGGGGTGCACGCCGCGCAGGTGTCCTCGCCGACCTTCGAGAACACACCGCTGACCAAGGTCGCCCTCAGTGGCGGCAAGTTCCTCGGCCGGCTGTCCGGCGAGGACCGCATGGACCTGGCCGCCGAGCAGCTGGCCGCCGCCGACCGCGCGCTGGTCTACACGTACTACGCCGAACTCGACGGCGCCGGCCACCGCTTCGGCGTCGACTCCGACACCTGGCGCGGCCAGCTCATGCACGTGGACCGCCTGGTCCAGCGCCTCGCGGAACAACTCCCTGCGAACAGCGCTCTCTACGTCACCGCCGACCACGGCATGGTCGACATCCCCTTCGACGAGCAGCACCGCATCGACTTCGACGAGGACTGGGAGCTGCGGGCCGGGGTCGCCCTGCTCGGCGGCGAGGGCCGCGCGCGCCACGTGTACGCCGTCCCCGGTGCCGCGAACGACGTCCTGACCTGCTGGCGCGAGGTGCTCGGCGAGCAGTTCTGGGTGGCCTCACGGGACGAGGCGATCGCGGCGGGCTGGTTCGGCCCGCACATCGACGAGCGGGTGTACGACCGCCTCGGCGACGTGGTCGCGGCCGCGCGGGACGACGTCCTGATCATCGCGTCCGAGCGGGAGCCGAAGGAGTCGGCGATGGTCGGCAACCACGGTTCGATGACCCCTGCCGAGCAGCTGGTCCCGCTGCTCGAAGTACGCTCCTGAAGCCCTCCCGATCCCACCCCTGCCGAAAGGTGCTCAACCCCCCATGCCCGAGCTGGTGTTCTTCTCCGGAACGATGGACTGCGGGAAGTCGACGCTGGCTCTCCAGATCGAGCACAACCGGTCCGCGCGCGGCCTGCAGGGCATGATCTTCACGCGCGACGACCGCGCGGGCGAGGGCAAGCTCTCCTCCCGCCTGGGCCTGGTGACGGACGCGGTCGAGGTCGAGGACGGCCAGGACCTGTACGCCTACCTCGTCGACCACCTCTCCCAGGGCGGCCGCGCGGACTACGTCATCGCCGACGAGGCCCAGTTCCTGGCGCCGGAGCAGATCGACCAACTCGCCCGCGTGGTGGACGACCTGGGCCTGGACGTCTACGCCTTCGGCATCACCACGGACTTCCGCTCCAAGCTCTTCCCCGGCTCCCAGCGCCTCGTCGAACTGGCCGACCGGGTCGAGGTCCTCCAGGTGGAGGCCCTCTGCTGGTGCGGCGCCCGCGCCACGCACAACGCCCGCACGATAGGGGGCGAGATGGTCGTGGAGGGCGCCCAGGTGGTGGTGGGCGACGTCAACCAGTCGGAGGCCATCGGCTACGAGGTCCTGTGCCGCCGCCACCACCGCCGCCGCATGACATCGGCAACGGCGAGAGCAGCGGCACTGTCACCGGACGTACTGCCGGTCAACTCGGTTTAGGGACGGCCCATTCGCCCACGTCGTCGGCGAAGCCGCTGTCCATGGCGAACTGGACGGTGACGATCCGCGACCCGTCCGGGACCTCGAACGTGATGAAGCCCAGGGCTGTCTTGCCGGGACCCACGGTGATGCTCCCGGGGAACGCGGGACCGGCCGCCGAACTGCCGAGGGTCGAGTCGAAGCGCTGCCCGGCCTTGTCGATCACGGTCGCCCCGTTGGACGGGGAGTCCTTGTAGACGGCTGTTCCGGTGTTCTTCAGACGGAACTGAACGGCCACGTAGTGATTCCCCGCATCCGGCTGGAAGCCGTCGGGATCGGTCGGAGCCGGGTCGACAACCTTGGTGACGGTGACGTCGAGCCTCTCGCCCCGCTCGGTTCCCGTCAGGCTCACGGTGTCCCCGACCCGCGGATCGGCAACAGGTGCCAGCGCCAGCGCAGGAGCTGCCAGCAGGCAGGTCAACAACGGTGCGGTACGACGACGCATCGCTCCTCCAGGTGCTGCGGAGCGGCTGATGTCACCATCGTCCGCCCTCAGGGTGTCGTCTGCACCACCGAGAACCGTGCCCCCTCCGGGTCCGACACCGTGGCCGCGCGGCCGTGTGGGGTGTCGTGGGGGTGGGTGAGGATGTGGCCGCCCAGGGCGGTGACGAGGGCCAGGGTGGCGTCCGTGTCGGAGACCTGGAAGTACGTCATCCAGTGCGGGCCCCGGTCGCGGGGGAGGGAGGTGCCGACGCCGTGGATGCCGGCGACCGGGTGGCCGGCGAGCTGGAGGGTGACGTGGTCGAGGTCGGCGGAGACGATCGGCTCCTCGTCGTAGCCGAAGACCGTTTCGTAGAACTTGGCGACGCTCGCCGTCTCGAAGGTGAGCAGTTCGTGCCAGGCCGGGGTGCCCGGGACGCCGGAGATGCCGGTGCCGCGGTGGACGCCCGCCTGCCACACGCCGAAGACCGCGCCTGAGGGGTCGGAGCCGATCGCGAGCCGCCCGGCGTCCCCCGCGTCCAGCGGCCCCACTCCCACCGTGCCACCGCACAGCCGTACCGTCTCCGCCGTCAGGTCCACGTCGTCCGAGGCCAGGTACGGCGTCCAGGCGATGGGCAGATGACGGTCCGGAGGAAGTTGGCCGATTCCCGCCACTTCACGACCGTCCAGCAGGGCGCGCACGTAGGGGCCCAGCTGCTGCGGGCCCGGTTGGAACTCCCAGCCGAACAGCTCGCCGTAGAACTCCTGGGTCGTGGTCAGCCCGTGCACCATCAGACTCACCCAGCAGGGTGTGCCGTTCGGGCCGGCCGACCCCCGTGCCTCGGTCATCGTCACTCTCTCCTCGACCCCTTGCGGCAGCCGTGTCGCCACCATGCTCCGGAACCCCGTGCCGATGCTCGCACCACCCGTGGTGCCGCGCGCTCCGGGCGCGCCGCTGCTCTCCGCCGCTTCCCGCAGAATGCCCGGTGCGCGGTGACCCGTCCTTTTCTGCGCGATTGCTGACGGATGTCGATCGGCTGTACAGCATGTGCCCGATCCCGTACGCCTCGTGATCGGGCCTGCCCGGCGGAGCAGAGTAGCCGGACATGGACGATGCGGCCACCCCGTGCGCAAGGATGGTGGCCATGAACGCCATCATCTCCGCATCCGAACTCGCGAGCGACTTGACCGGCTCGAACCCGCCGGTGGTCCTCGACGTCCGCTGGCAGCTGAGCGTGGCCAAGGCGGCCGGCGAGCCGCCCTTCGACGGCCGTGCCGCGTACGCGGCCGGGCACATTCCGGGCGCGGTCTTCGTTGACCTGGACCGGGAGCTCGCCTCGGCCCCCGGCGCGCGCGGCCGGCATCCGCTTCCCGAGGTCGCCGACTTCGGCGCCGCGATGCGCCGGGCGGGTGTCTCGGCCGGGACCCCGGTGATCGTGTACGACGGCGGACAGGGCTGGGCGGCCGCCCGCGCATGGTGGATGCTGCGCTGGACGGGTCACCCGGACGTGCGGGTCCTCGACGGCGGGTTGCCGTCCTGGGAGGGCCCGTTGGAGACGGCCGAGCCGACTCCGGCGGAGGGCGACTTCGTGCCGCGGCCGGGCGCGGTGGAACTCCTCGACGCCGACGGGGCCGCGGCTCTGGCCCGTTCCGGGATCCTGTTCGACGCCCGCGCGGGGGAGCGGTACCGGGGTGAGGTGGAGCCCATCGACCGGGTCGGGGGACACATCCCGGGCGCCGTGTCCGCGCCCACGACCGAGAACGTCGCCGCGGACGGCCGCTTCCTGCCCGCCGAGGAACTGCACGCCCGCTTCAAGGCCCTCGGCGTCTCGGACGACACCCCCGTGGGCGTGTACTGCGGTTCCGGCGTCTCCGGGGCGCACGAGGTGCTGGCGCTGGCGGTCGCGGGCATCCCGGCCGCGCTGTACGTGGGCTCCTGGTCGGAGTGGTCGTCGGATCCGTCGCGGCCGGTCGCGGTGGGCCCGGACCCGCAGTAGCCGCCGTACGGTACGCATGAGGGCCCGCGTCACCCGACGCGGGCCCTCATGGACGTCGTACGACGTGCTACTCCTGCTTCTTCCGCCGCGTACCGAACACGATCTCGTCCCAGCTCGGGACCGCCGCCCGGCGGCCCGGGCGGACGCCGTCCGCCTCGGCCTGGCGGTCGGTGGCGCCGACGAGGCGGTCGCGGTGCGCGCCCACGGAGCGGGGCATGAGGACGTCCGCGTAGGCGGAACCGGCCGAGGCCGCGGGCGCCGGAGGCTCCTCCGCCGCGGGTTCGTCGGCGGGCTCCTCCACCGGGGCGGGGGTCTCCGACGGGCGCTCCGGGACCACCAGGTCACCCCGGAAGCTCGGCACCGCCTCCAGGAGGCTGGTCAGCGAATCACGCTCGCCCGCGCTCTCCTCCTCGACCGGCTCGGGCGCCGGTCCGGGCAGCCCCAGGCGTTCCCGGTCGAGGGAACGGTCCAGCGGCCGGTCGCGCGGCAGGCGGGCGATGCGCGGTACGAAGGGAAAGCTGGGCTCCGGCGAGGCCGAGAGGTCGTCGGACTCACCGATCAGCGAGCGCGCTTCGTCGTCGACGGCCTGGACGAGCCGGCGGGGCGGGTCGTAGGTCCAGCTCGCCGAGTGCGGTTCGCCCGCGACCAGATAGACGAGCAGGACCTCCCAGGTGCCGTCGTCGCGGCGCCAGGAGTCCCACTGGACGGTGTCCTTGTCGGCGCCGCGCAGCAGCAGTCGTTCCTGGACGGCCTCGCCGAGCTGTGGTCCGGCGTTCTCACCGGGCCGGCGGACGGGGGTCTTGCGGGCCCGCTCGGCCATGAAGGCGCGCTCCGCGAGCACGGGGCCCTCGAAGCGGCGCACCCGGTCGACGGGGATGCCGGCCATCTGCGCGACCTCTTCGGCCGTCGCACCGGCGCGTATACGTGCCTGAATGTCGCGGGGGCGGAGATGGCTCTCCACCTCGATCTCGATCTGGCCGAGGCGGGGACGGTCGCCGCGTACGGCGGCGCGCAGACGCTCGTCAATCGGAAGCGTGTACTCCGTGCTGTCCGCAGCCTTCAGCACCAGCCGTGTGCCGTCATTCGAGACGGCCACGACACGCAGTTCGGGCATGGGGACCTCCCGGGTGGTGCCTGCCGACGTCACGTGCGTCGCTGCTTCCGCTAGTCGAGTGTGGCCTGCCCGGGTGCAGCCTGCCACAACCTTGCCGAGTTGCCCGGCGTGTCGGGCCGGGGCCCTGGATCGCCGTTATGGCACGGTTATCTATTCGCAACGCTAAGTGACCAACTCCGTCACCCTGTGCAACTAGCCCCCTCCAGGCGGTCCTTGAAGGCCACGGACGCCCAGGCGGGAGACCGGACCCAGGGCTCGCAACAGTACTCCATTTGGACCACGTGCGTGGATTGCCGCGCCGCCCAACTTCCTGCAAGGGGCCGGACTTGGCCGTCCCTGGCAAGGATTTGCGGATCTTGAACGTGGCGTACTTCACGGAATCATCAGAAACGGAACTAAACGTTTTCGTTCGTACGTCCCTTTGTCGTGCAGTTGGTTGATCAAGTACGGGAAAGGCAGGCAAGGTTCCGGGATGGGTGAAAGGCCCGATGTCAGGGAAAAGTGGATCGATCTGAACGTCCCGCAGGTGGCGGGCGCCGCGCTCGCCGCCGTGGTGGCGGCCAAGCTCGCCTCCTGGTTCGGGGTGTACGGCACGATCCTCGGTGCCGGCCTCGTCAGCGTGGTCGCCACCTGCGGGGGCTCCGTCTTCCAGCACCTGTTCCGACGCACCGGCGAACAACTCCGGTACGTCACAGGCCCCACCGGGGCACCGGAGCCGGAACGGCCGCCACGCCCGGGGGAGTTCACGGCGGGCACCGTCTACCGCGCGCGGGTCGGGAGCTGGAAGCGGCCCCTGGTCGCCGCGGCCCTGGTCTTCGGGGTCACCATGGCCGGCATCACCGCCTGTGAACTGGCGTCGGGCAACAGCTTCAGCGGCGGCAAGGGCACCACGGTCGCCGACGCCGTCACCGGCCAGGGCACGTCGTCCGGCGACTCTTCCGGCTCTTCCGGTTCTTCCGGCTCCGGCGAGTCCGGCGCCGGTGAGACGACTTCCACGCCCTCGCCGACCCCGTCCGACGACACCTCGCTCTCCAGCAGCGCCACCCCCGGATCAGGCGCGACGCCGACGCCCGGCCCCAAGGAGAGCAGCGGGACGCCGACGCCCACGCCGAGCGCGTCCGAGCCGTCGGCGACTACGACCCCAGCACCCGCCGCAAGTAGTCGTTCTGGAACCGCCGATCAGGATCAAGCCGATCCCGAAGTTCGGTGAACTCGCCGAAGCGCGGATAGACCCCGGAGAAGTACTCGGCGTCGCGCGTGTGCACCTTGCCCCAGTGCGGCCGCCCCTCGTGCGCGGTGAAGATGCGCTCGGCGGCGGTGAAGTACGCCTGGTACGGCGTGCCCTTGACCATGTGGACGGCGATGTACGCGCTGTCGCGCCCCGACGCCGTGGACAGCGTGATGTCGTCGGCGGGCGCGGTGCGCACCTCGACCGGGAAGCTGATCCTCAGCCCGGAACGGTCGACCATGGCCCGCAGTTCACGCAGCACCTCGACCGCGGCCGCGCGCGGGACGGCGTACTCCATCTCCACGAACCGCACCCGGCGCGGTGATGTGAAGACCTTGTAGGGGATGTCGGTGTACGTCCGCGCGGACAGCGCCTTGCTGGAGATCCGGGCGATGGCCGGGATCGTGCCGGGCACCGCGCGGCCGACCCACTGGGCGACCTGGAAGACGCCGTTGGAGAGGAACTCGTCCTCGATCCAGCCCTGGAACTGCGGCACCGGCTTCTCCGGGCCCGCGCTGCGGTTGTTGCGCTTGGTGTTGGTGCTGCCGGTGTGCGGGAACCAGTAGAACTCGAAGTGCTCGTTCTCGGCCCACAGCTCGTCGAAGTCGGCGAGCACCTTGTCGAAGGGCATCGGCTCCTCACGCGCGGTGAGCAGGAAGACCGGCTCCACCGCGAACGTGATCGCCGTGACGATACCGAGCGCGCCCAGGCCGATCCGGGCCGCGGCGAAGACCTCGGGGTTCTCCTTCTCGGAGCAGGTGAGCACCGAGCCGTCGGCGGTGACCAGCTCAAGTCCCTTGATCTGGGCGGCGATCGACCCCGACTCGCGACCGGTGCCGTGCGTCCCCGTGCTGATGGCGCCGGAGACGGTCTGCTCCATGATGTCGCCCATGTTCCGCAGCGAGAGCCCCTCGCGCGCGAGCGCCATGTTGAGCCTCTTGAGCTGGGTGCCCGCCCCGACCGTGACGGTCATGGCGTCCCGGTCGATGTTGCGGATACCGCTCAACAGTTGAGGGCGGATCAACACACCGTCGGTCGCCGCGATGGACGTGAAGGAGTGCCCGGTGCCGACGGGCTTGACCTTCAGCCCGTCCTCGGCGGCCTGCCGGACGGCGTCCGCCAGTTCCTCCACGGAGGCCGGAGTGACCTCCCGCGCGGGACGCGCGGCGACATTGCCGCCCCAGTTATGCCACGTGCCGTTCCTGCCGCTCACTGTGGTGCTCAACCGTGCCTCCCCGACGCGGAACCGGCCGCTTGAGCCGGCGGTACCCCAGGAAACCGACCGCGACCGCGACGGCTCCGGACACTGCCGGAACCCCGTACCCGGCCTGCGCCCCGGCCGCGTCGATGACCCAGCCGGCCGCGGAGGAGCCGAGCGCGACCCCGACCGCGAGCCCGGTGCTGATCCAGGTCATGCCCTCGGTCAGTTGCGCGCGTGGTACGTGCTGTTCGATCAGGGACATCGTCGTGATCATCGTCGGAGCGATGGACAGACCCGCCACGAACAGCGCCGCGGCCAGAAACGGCAAGTTTCCGACCAGTAGGAGGGGGATCATACTCACGGCCATCGCGCATATGCCCAGCAGCCAGCGAGGTTCCGGGGCTCCCTTGAAGCGCAACAGCCCGAACACGAGCCCCGCCACGCACGATCCCGCCGCGTAGAGGGCGAGCACGATGCTCGCGGCCCCCTTGTGCCCCTGCTCGTCGGCGAACGCGACGGTGACCACGTCGACGGCCCCGAAGATCGCCCCGGTCGCCACGAACGTGGCCACCAGGACCTGGAGGCCGGGGGAGCGCAGGGCGCTGCCGCCTCCCTCGCCGTGGCGCTCACGCGGATGCGGCGCGGGCTCGGTGGCCCGCTGCGAGGTCAGCCAGAAGACGCCCACGGCCAGGAAGCAGGCGGCGAGCAGCGGCCCGGCCTCCGGGAACCAGGCCGTCGACAGCCCGATGGAGATGATCGGCCCGAAGATGAAGCACACCTCGTCGACGACCGACTCGAACGAGTACGCCGTGTGCAGCTGCGGGGTGTCCCGGTACAGGGCGGCCCACCGCGCGCGGATCATCGCGCCGACGCTCGGCACGCACCCGATGCCCGCGCTGAAGACGTACAGCGTCCAGTCGGCCCACCCGAAGTGCGCGGCGCACAGCAGCCCGGCGGCCGAGGCGAGCGCGATGAGCGTCGCCGGCCGCAGCACGCGGCGCTGCCCGTACTGGTCGACCAGCCGCGACACCTGCGGCCCCGCCACCGCCGCGGCGAGCGCCATGGTGGCCGACAGCGCCCCGGCGAGGCCATAGCGCCCGGTCAGCTGGGACACCATGGTCACCACGCCGATGCCCATCATCGACAGCGGCATCCGGCCGAGGAACCCCGCGGCGGAGAAGCCCTTGGAGCCGGGGGCGGCGAACAGGGCGCGGTAGGGGCTCGGCACGGGGGTCTCCGGTCAAGGGAAGTGAAGCGGCTCGGCGGCTCCGGGTTCGGCGGCCCAGTAAGGCGCGAACTCGGCCGATACAGCTTACGAGTAAGGCGACCCTAATGCACCCGCTCGGACGGCCCGGGAACCCCGCCCGTCACCCCGCCGTTTCCCGCCTGTCAGTACCGGATGACAGGATCGACCCATGCCAGACGCGCGCGATGCCACCCCCTACGACGCCCTGCTCCTGCTCTCGTTCGGCGGCCCCGAGGGCCCGGACGACGTGGTCCCGTTCCTGGAGAACGTGACGCGCGGGCGAGGCATCCCCAAGGAACGCCTGAAGGAAGTCGGGCAGCACTACTTCCTCTTCGGCGGCGTGAGCCCCATCAACGACCAGAACCGCGCCCTCCTCGACGCCCTGCGCAAGGACTTCGCCGACCACGGCCTGGATCTGCCGGTCTACTGGGGCAACCGCAACTGGGCCCCGTACCTCACGGACACCCTGCGCGAGATGATCGCCGACGGCCGCCGCCGCATCCTCGTCCTCGCCACCAGCGCCTACGCCTCGTACTCGGGCTGCCGCCAGTACCGCGAGAACCTCGCGGACTCCCTCGCGGCCCTGGAGGCCGAGGGCCTGGAGCTGCCGAAGGTCGACAAGCTCCGCCACTACTACAACCACGAGGGCTTCCTGGAGCCCATGACCGAGGGCGTCCTGCAGTCCCTGGCCGACCTCCCCGAGGACGTCCGGGACGGCGCCCACCTCGCCTTCTCGACCCACTCCATCCCGACCGCCTCGGCGGACACCTCGGGCCCGGTCGAGGACCACGGCGAGGGCGGCGCGTACGTGAAGCAGCACCTCGAGGTCGCCCGCCTGATCGCCGAGGCGGTCCGCGACCGCACGGGCATCGACCACCCCTGGCAGCTCGTCTACCAGTCCCGCTCCGGAGCCCCGCACATCCCGTGGCTGGAGCCCGACATCTGCGACCACCTGGAGGAGCGCCACGAGGCCGGTGCCCCCGCCGTCGTGATCGCCCCCATCGGCTTCGTCTCCGACCACATGGAGGTCCTCTACGACCTCGACACGGAGGCCAAGGCCAAGGCGGAGGACCTGGGCCTGCCGATGCGCCGCTCGGCGACGGTCGGGGCCGACCCGCGCTTCGCGGCGGCCGTCCGGGACCTGATCCTGGAGCGGGCGGCGACCGAGCGCGGCCAGGAGGTCACCCCGTGCGCCCTCGGCGCGCTGGGCCCGAGCCACGACCTGTGCCCGGTCGGCTGCTGCCCCGCCCGAGCCCCCCGCCCGGCCGCCGCCGGCGCCGACAGCCCCTACGCGTGAGGACCCCCGTGACCGACCCCCTCCACACCGAACTGCTCAAGCTCGCCCAGGAGGCGGCCCGCCGCGCGGGCGACCTGCTCCGGGACGGCCGCCCGGCCGACCTGGAGGTGGCGAAGACCAAGTCGAGCCCCATCGACGTGGTCACGGAGATGGACATCGCGGCGGAGAAACTGATCACGGACCTGATCTCCGCGCACCGCCCGGACGACGGCTTCCTGGGCGAGGAGGGCGCCTCCAGCGAGGGCACGAGCGGCGTCCGCTGGGTGATCGACCCGCTCGACGGCACGGTCAACTACCTCTACGGCCTGCCCACTTGGGCGGTTTCCATCGCCGCCGAGCAGGACGGAGAGACGGTCGTCGGGGTGGTGGCCGCCCCCATGCGGGGCGAGACGTACCACGCGGTCCGCGGCGAGGGCGCCTGGGCGACGGGCCCGACATGGTCCGGCGACCGCGAGCTGGCCTGCCGTCCCGCACCGCCCCTCGACCAGGCCCTGGTCTCGACGGGCTTCAACTACGTCCTGGAGGTCCGCACCCATCAGGCCGAGGTGGCCCAGCGTCTGATTCCCCTCCTCCGCGACATCCGCCGCAGCGGCTCGGCCGCGGTCGACCTCTGCGACGTGGCGGCGGGCCGCCTGGACGGCTACTACGAACGCGGCCTGCACCCCTGGGACCTCGCCGCGGGCGACCTGATCGCCCGGGAGGCGGGCGCCCTGACCGGTGGACGCCCCGGAGAACGCCCCGCACACCATCTGGCGATCGCCGCCACCCCGGGCGTCTTCGAGCCCCTCCAGCAGCTCCTGGAGGACTTCGGCGCCTGGCGGGATTGATTGGGTCGGTCGCCTACGGGCGCTTTCAGCCGGTGTCGAGAGCGCGGTCGTGCTCAGCCCTTCGGGCCTCCGCGCTCCCCCAGAGGGGGTACCCCCAGCGCTCTCGACACCGGCGCGCCCTTCGGCTCCCTCCCGGCCGGAGGACCGCAGACAGTGGGCCTTGGTGGGCCTGTGCCGTTGGCTCAGGGGCTTTGGCGGGCGTTTGTCCCACACCCGAAAACACAGCCCCCGGTGCTGGATTCACCGGGGGCTGTGGCGGTACGGCAGTGCTGCTGGGGCACCGAGCTGTAGATCAGACGCTACGCGCCGACCTCCACACCATGCTCGTAAGCCAGGCGGCGCAGGTCGTCGAGCTCGGCCTGTTCCACCTCGACGAGGAAGTCGTCGCCCTCGTCGCGAGCCCGCGTCAGGTCGGACTCGGTCGTCCTTATGCGCTGCAGAAGTCCTGCGGTGAATGCGTCCATGCTGCGCCCCCTCGTCCTGGGTCGTGGGTCGGTGGCACGGGGGTGTGCCGTTCGGAAGGGACGATCACGCCTGAATGCAGATGCCCAGCGCTGCCCTGCTGGGCGGCGACGGCGCCGGACACCCACGCCCACTCTGCGGAAAGCGGATTGCGCTGTACCGCATGGTGCTGCGGCACATGCAGAGCGTGATCGCGGGGTGTAAAGCCGTCCTCCCCCCGCTCCCTTCCACGGAAACCTCAACCGCACGAGAAAATCTCGCATTCCCGGGCTTCATACCTGTCGTTCAGACGGTGCTCACCCGCCTTACAGCCGACTTATGGCCGAAAAGGGCAGGATGGAGGCCAACACACTCATCGACACCCCTGCCCGTGTGCCCGAGAAGCGCTACGCGAGTGGACACGGGTGGACACAGGAAGGACAAGCGACGTGCGCGTACTCGTCGTCGAGGACGAGCAGCTGCTCGCCGATGCGGTGGCCACCGGACTGCGCCGGGAGGCCATGGCCGTCGACGTCGTGTACGACGGTGCGGCCGCCCTGGAGCGCATCGGCGTCAACGACTACGACGTGGTCGTCCTCGACCGCGACCTCCCCCTCGTCCACGGCGACGACGTCTGCCGCAAGATCGTCGAGCTCGGCATGCCCACGCGCGTGCTGATGCTCACCGCGTCCGGCGACGTCAGCGACCGGGTCGAGGGCCTGGAGATCGGCGCCGACGACTATCTGCCCAAGCCCTTCGCGTTCAGCGAGCTGACGGCACGCGTGCGTGCCCTCGGCCGCCGGACCAGCGTGCCGCTGCCGCCCGTCCTGGAGCGCGCCGGCATCAAGCTCGACCCGAACCGCCGCGAGGTCTTCCGCGACGGCAAGGAGGTCCAGCTCGCGCCGAAGGAGTTCGCCGTCCTGGAGGTGCTGATGCGCTCCGAGGGTGCCGTCGTCTCCGCGGAGCAGCTCCTGGAGAAGGCCTGGGACGAGAACACCGACCCGTTCACCAACGTCGTCCGGGTGACCGTCATGACCCTGCGCCGCAAGCTCGGCGAGCCGCCTGTCATCGTCACCGTCCCCGGCTCGGGTTACCGGATCTGAGCCGCACCGTGGCCGCGACCCCCGCGCCTCCCCAGGCGCCCCCCAAGCCCACCTGGGATCCCCGCCGGGCGGAGCCCCCGTTCCCCTGGCTGCGTCCCACCATCCGCATAAGGCTGACCCTGCTGTACGGCGGGATGTTCCTGATCGCGGGCATCCTGCTGCTGTCGATCATCTACCTGCTGGCGGCGAACGCGCTGAACGTCGGCAGCGACCTCCCCTTCAAGGTCGTCAGCGGCACGGTGTCCAGCGAGAGCTGCAACATCACCTCCACCCAGCTGCCGGCGGCCGATCTCAACCACGCGCTCAACGAGTGCGTCAACGAACAGCGTCAGCACGCCCTCGACAACCTCCTCAGCCGCTCCCTCCTGGCTCTCCTCGGCCTCGCGATCATCGCCTTCGCCTTCGGCTACGCCATGGCCGGCCGTGTCCTGTCCCCACTGGGCCGGATCACCCGGACCGCTCGCGCGGTGGCGGGCTCGGACCTGTCGCGGCGGATCGAGCTGGACGGACCGGACGACGAGCTGAAGGAGCTAGCCGACACCTTCGACGACATGCTGGAACGCCTCCAGCGGGCCTTCACGGCCCAGCAGCGCTTCGTCGGCAACGCCTCGCACGAGCTGAGAACACCGCTGGCGATCAACCGCACGCTGCTGGAGGTGCATCTGTCCGACCCGGGCGCGCCCGTGGAGCTCCAGCAGCTCGGCAAGACGCTGCTGGCCACCAACGAGCGCAGCGAGCAGCTCGTGGAGGGTCTGCTGCTGCTCGCCCGCAGCGACAACCAGATCGTCGAGCGCAAGCCGGTGGACCTCGCCGAGGTCGCCGAGCAGGCCGTCGACCAGGTGCACGCGGAGGCCGAGGCCAAGGGCGTCGAGATCCGCGGCGAGCGGCAGTCCGCGGTCGTCCAGGGCAACGGCGTCCTGCTGGAGCGGATCGCGCTGAACCTCGTCCAGAACGCCGTGCGGTACAACGTCCAGGAGGACGGCTGGGTGGAGGTCACCACCGAGATCCAGCACGGGCAGGCGGTGCTGGTCGTGTCGAACACCGGGCCGGTCGTGCCGGCGTACGAGATCGACAACCTCTTCGAGCCGTTCAAGCGGCTGCGAGGGGCCGACCGGACCGGCAGCGACAAGGGTGTCGGGCTCGGTCTGTCGATCGTGCGGTCGGTCGCGCGGGCGCACGGCGGGCACATCTACGCACAGCCGAGAGAAGGGGGAGGGCTCGTGATGCGGGTCACCCTGCCGATCTGAGATCATGTCGCCGACACACGGGGATGTTCGCTTTGCGCGGAATTTTCTGGGCACTCGTCGAGCCGCCCCGTGTGTGATCGATCACAAGGGCGAATTTCCGGCCATCTACTGACAGTGATCAAGAATGCGGCCGTAAAGCCGGGAAAGTCCGGGTTTTCGGGGGCCTTGATCACGGGAAGTACACGGTGAGACGCCTTTGAAGTGCGGCATTCGGACCGTGTACGGTCCCCATCGCCATCCCAGCCGATCACTCGTGAGGAGTCCGGTTGGGTGTCGATTGAGTAACAGACCTTGATGTGAGGCAAAATCTCCGCCTCGGGTCGGGCACAAGTCCGGCCTCTCACGCGTTACGTGCGCTGGAGACACCGCAGACACCCAGAGGGGGAGAGCGACATGGCAACGGATTACGACACCCCACGCAAGACCGACGACGACGTCGACTCGGACAGCCTTGAAGAGCTGAAGGCCAGGAGGAACGACAAGTCGACCTCCGCCGTGGACGTCGACGAGTTCGAGGCCGCCGAAGGCCTGGAGCTGCCCGGCGCGGACCTCTCGAACGAGGAGCTGGCCGTCCGGGTCCTGCCCAAGCAGCAGGACGAGTTCACCTGCATGAGCTGCTTCCTGGTGCACCACCGCAGCCAGCTGGCCCGCGAGAAGAACGGTCAGCCGATCTGCCGCGACTGCGACTGAGGACGGGTCGGCCGTGACTGGCTCGACCCCTCCCTGGAAGCGCCGCTCCCGCCAGGTGGGAGCGGACCAAGGGCCGTCCGACGGCCCTCACGGCGCGCGTGACGACGGGCGGGGCTCATCCCGTACGGGAGCATCCGGCGCCGGAACTTCCGGTACAGGAAATTCCGGTACGGGACCTTCCGACACGGGATCGGCCTCGCTCGAGCCCGCGGCCGGCCGGAGTGACCTCCCGGCGTCCGCGGAGCAGTACCCCGCGCCCGTCGCCAAGCGGCGGGCCGCGGTCATCCGGGAAAAGGTCGGGGAAGGCGTCCGCAAGGGCGGCAGCCGCGCCAGGGCGGGCCTGGCGTACCTCGCCGACCGGATCATCGACATCGCCCCCAGAATCCCCGTACGCGACCTCCAGGCGCTGCGCAGGCAGTTCCCGGGCCTGACGCCCGAGCAGCTCGCCGACAAGCTCGTGGCGGGCGCGGCGGCGGCCACCGCGACGGTCGGTGCCGGCGTGGGCGCGGCGGCGATGCTGCCCGTACCGCCCGCGATGCCGACGGAACTGGCCGCGGAGATCACCGGAGTCGCGGCGATCGAGCTCAAACTGATCGCCGAGCTCCACGAGGTCTACGGCGTGCGGCCGCCGGGCGGTCTCAAGGACCGCAGCACCGCCTACCTGAACTCCTGGTCGGGCGAGCGCGGCATCGACGTGACCAAGCCGTCGACGATCAACTCAGCCCTCAGCGGCCCCATGAAGAACCAGCTGCGGCAGCAGATCATGAAGCGCATGGTCCGGGACCTGCCGAACCTCATGCCGTTCATGGTCGGCGCGGCCGTGGGCGCGGTCATGAACCGCAGGGACACCAGGAAGCTGGCCGGACGCATCCGCGCGGACCTGCGCAAGATCCAGGTGCCCTGGGACGCGCTTCCCGAACTCCCGCCCCTGGAGTCGCCCGCGGACCCCCTCACGGTCGGGGACATCACCAAGGAACTGGGCCGGTAAGAGTTGCGTGAGATTCCCGTGGCCACGCTCGTCGGGTGACCACTGGCGCGAATGTTCTACGCGGCTTCCCGCGCCTGCCTGATCGCCTCCGCCAGCCGCTCCGGCTCACGCGTCGACAGGTACAGGTACGGCGTCGGGTCCTCGGGATCGGTGACGATCACGCGCAGCGCCGTCGGGATGTAGGCGCGCAGCAGCAGGAAGGCGCGGGTGTCGGCCTTGTACGTGCGCCAGGCGCGCGCCTCCTCCGCGTCCAGGATCTCCGTCTCGCCCAGCGCCGTGACCGGGATCTTCGCCTCTCCGGCGATCAGCGAGTCGCCCACGATCCGGATGCGCTGCGAGCCGTAGGAGCTGGCGACGACCGCCGCCGCCGCGGTGCCGCCGACCAGGCCGCCGAGCAGCGGCAGGGTGCCGAAGGGCAGCAGGATGAGGGCGAAGGAGACCCCCACCAGGAACGAGATCAGCCACCACGAGCGGGGCGCGGTGAGGCGTTCTTCGTACGGGGTCGCGGAGAGCTGCATGAATCCAAGCTTGGCACGGTGTTAGTTCACGGCCGACGCGCGGGTAAGGTCTGCGGCTGTGAGTGGTACTTCCGCAGCTCTTCAGCCTCCGGCCGACGCCGCGCCGCCGGTGCGTCATCCCGACGCGCCCGCGCCCGGTGAGCTGCTCGGCGCGCACTACGGCGAGTGCTTCGGCTGCGGCGGCGCACAGCCCCACGGGCTGCATCTGGCGGCCCGCGCGGGCGAGGGGGTCTCGGTCACCGCCGAGTTCACCGTCCGCCCCGCCCACCAGGGCGCCCCGGGTCTCGCGCACGGCGGGGTGCTGGCGACCGCGCTCGACGAGACGCTCGGCTCGCTGAACTGGCTGCTGCGCACGATCGCGGTGACCGGACGCCTGGAGACCGACTTCGCGCGGCCCGTCCCCGTCGGCACGGTGCTGTACCTGGAGGCGCGTGTCACCGCCGTCGCCGGGCGCAAGATCTACTCGACCGCGACCGGGCGGATCGGCGGCCCCGAGGGTCCCGTCGCCGTCCGCGCGGACGCGCTCTTCATCGAGGTGAAGGTCGACCACTTCATCGACAACGGCCGCCCGGAGGAGATCCGGGCCGCCATGAACGACCCGGACCAGGTCCGGCGTGCCCGTGCCTTCGAGGTGAACCCGTGAGCCGTGAACCCGTGAACGTGCTGATCCGGCGCGTCGACCCCGACGTACCGCTTCCGTCGTACGCGCACCCCGGCGACGCGGGAGCCGATCTGCGCACCACCGAGAGCTGTGAACTGAAGCCCGGCGAGCGGGTCGTGCTGCCCACCGGGGTGTCTGTCGCGCTGCCGGAGGGGTACGCGGCCTTCGTGCATCCTCGATCCGGTCTCGCCGCCCGCTGCGGTGTCGCTCTCGTGAATGCCCCGGGGACGGTGGATGCCGGGTACCGTGGGGAGATCAAGGTGATCGTGGTGAATCTCGACCCGCGCGAGGCGGTGCGGTTCGAGCGCTTCGACCGGATCGCCCAACTGGTCGTCCAGCAGGTCGAGCGGGTCAGCTTCCAGGAGGTCGCGGAGCTGCCCGACTCGGTGCGCGCCGAAGGGGGCTTCGGGTCCACCGGAGGCCATGCCGCGGTGGCCGGTACGAACAGCACAAGCGGTCAGGCCGCCGTCGGCGGCGCAACGGGTGGGAATCGATACGCTTCGGTCGTATCCGACCGGGAAGGACAGTGACGTGTTCGGACGTCGCAAGAAGAAGGATGCCGCCGAGGGCGCGGCCGGCGAGGCCGAGCAGGTCGTCGACAGTGTCGACACTGAGGCGGACGACGAGGGCGAGCGCGAGCGCGTGAGGCTCGAGCCCGAGCCGCGGCCCGACGGGCCCTGGGACGACTCCGAGGTGCGCGAGCCCGGCGAGGGCCGGGTGGACCTCGGCGGTCTGTTCGTGCCCGGTGTGGACGGCATGGAGCTGCGGGTCGAGGTCGCGGGCGACGCGATCGTCGCGGCGACCGTCGTGCTGCGCGACAGCGCCATCCAGTTGCAGGCCTTCGCCGCGCCCAAGCGCGAGGGCATCTGGGGCGAGGTGCGCGAGGAGATCGCCACCGGCATCACCCAGCAGGGCGGCATCGTCGACGAGGTCGAGGGTCCGCTGGGCTGGGAGCTGCGGGCGCAGGTGCCGGTGCAGCTGCCGGACGGCACGGGTGGTTTCCAGGTCGTGCGGTTCGTCGGTGTGGACGGTCCCCGCTGGTTCCTGCGCGGTGTGATCTCCGGCCAGGGCGCGGTGCAGCCGCAGGCGGCCGGTCTGCTGGAGCAGATCTTCCGGGACACGGTCGTGGTCCGCGGCGAGGGCCCGATGGCGCCCCGCGACCCGATCGTCCTGAAGCTACCGAACGACGCCCAGATGGTCCCCGAGGGCGTCCAGCAGCAGGAGGAGGGCTCCCGCTTCTCCGGCGGCATGGGCCAGCTCCAGCGCGGCCCGGAGATCACCGAGGTCCGCTAGCCAGACGTACGAGAGGGCCGCACCCCGTGACGGGGTGCGGCCCTTTTGCGTGCGCGGACCCTTGACGGCGCATTGGTCTGTACCTACCGTCTCGGCCCAACGCGTCTGTTCACAAAGGCGCTTCACGTTCACGTACGAGAACGGAAGGCCCCCGCGTATGCGCAGAACCGCTCTCCTCACAGCCGCGGCCGCTCTCGTCGCCGGCGCCCTCGCCTGGCCCGCCGACGCCGCGCCCACCACCTTCGCCCACCCCGGAGTCACCGTCTCCCAGAGCCAGTTGGACTTCGCCCGCACCAAGGTCAACGCCGGCGCCCAGCCCTGGAAGGGCGCCTTCGACCAGATGCTGGCCAGCAAGTACGCCGATCTGAACCGCACCCCCAAGCCCCGCGCGGTCGTCGAATGCGGCTCCTACTCCAACCCCAACTACGGCTGCACCGACGAGCGCGAGGATGCCATAGCCGCGTACACCGACGCCCTCGCCTGGTACATCACCCGCGACGACCGGTACGCCAAGAAGGCCATCCAGCTGATGGACGCCTGGTCCGCGACCATCACGGACCACACCAACAGCAACGCGCCGCTCCAGACCGGCTGGGCCGGCTCGTCCTGGCCCAAGGCCGCCGAGATCATCAAGTACACGTACACCGGAGGCTGGGCGGGCTCCGGCCGCTTCGCGACGATGCTCCGCAACGTCTACCTCCCCGAGATCATCAACGGCTCCAACTCCAACGGCAATTGGGAGCTGTCGATGATGGAGGCCGCCGTCGGCATCTCCGTCTTCCTGGAGGACAGGACGTCGTACGACAAGGCCATGGCGAAGTTCCGCACCCGCACCGCCGCCTACGTCTACCTCGCCTCCGACGGCTCCGTGCCCAAGACCGTGCCGAGCCAGAACCTCGACACCACCGCGAAGATCGTCGCCTACTGGCAGGGCCAGTCCACCTTCGTCACCGGCCTCACCCAGGAGACCTGCCGCGACTTCACGCACACCGGCTACGGCATCTCCGCCATCTCCCACATCGCCGAGACCAGCCGCATCCAGGGACAGGACCTCTACGGCACCGACGTGGGCGAACGGCTGCGACAGGCGCTCGGGTTCCAGGCGAAGTACGAGCTGGGGACGGCCGTGCCCAGCTGGCTGTGCGGCGGCTCGCTGCACCTCGGCCTCGGGCCGGTCACCGAGGTCGGCTACAACGCCCTCCACAACCGCCTCGGCGTCGCCATGACCAACACCCAGACCCTGACCGAGCGGAACCGCCCGGCCGGCTCCAACAACCTCTTCGTCGCCTGGGAGACCCTCACCCACGGGGACAATCCGAGCTGACCGACCGTTGAACATGCCGGGCGCCCTTCGTGATACTGGCGCCCGGTCGTCGGCTGCACGGGGGAGGGCACATGAGCCAGGTGGTCACCGAGACCATGGTCCGGGTCGAGAACGTCCACAAGTCCTACGGCCGCGGCGCCGGCGTCGTCCACGCGCTGCGCGGGGTCTCGCTGGAGGTGCCGCGCGGGGAACTCGTCGCCCTCAAGGGGCGGTCGGGGTCCGGGAAGACCACGCTCCTCAACATCGTCGGCGGGCTCGACACACCCGACCGGGGGCGCGTCGAGGTCGGCGGGCGCGACCTCGCCGGCCTGGACGAGGACGGACTGCTGGCGCTGCGCCGGGACCACATCGGCTTCGTCTTCCAGTCCTTCGGACTCATCCCGATCCTCACCGCCGCCGAGAACGTCGGCGTTCCCATGAGACTGCGCCGGGCCGACGCACGCGCGCGTGAGGAGCGCGTCGAGCTGCTGCTGTCCCTGGTGGGCCTCGCCGACCACGCCGGCCAGCGGCCCACCGAGCTCTCCGGTGGCCAGCAGCAGCGCGTCGCCATCGCCCGCGCCCTCGCCAACAGCCCCTCGCTGCTCGTGGCCGACGAGCCCACCGGCCAGCTCGACGCCGAGACCGGGCACGCCGTCATGGAGCTGCTGCGGGCCGTCGTCCGCAGTGAGAAGGTGACCGCCCTCGTCGCCACGCACGACGCGACCCTGCTGGACCTGGCCGACCGGGTGCTGGAGCTGAGCGACGGCGAGATCGTCGAGGTCTGAGAGGCGCCGGGGCCGCCGTCAGGGTTGCGTCAAAGACGGTCCGCCGAGGGGCTCTCGGCCCCTTTTGCCGCACTTGGTGGCCGTAAGGTCGACGCTGCGCAGGCAGCAGTGACCGGAAGACAATGGGACCCATGGGACGCGGCAGGCTTCGGATCTACCTCGGTGCGGCACCGGGCGTCGGCAAGACGTACGCGATGCTCTCCGAGGCACACCGGCGCATCGAGCGCGGCACCGACTGCGTCGTGGCCCACGTCGAGCACCACGCCCGGCCCCGCACCGAGGTGATGCTGCACGGCCTGGAACAGGTCCCCAGCCGGGAACTGGAGTACCGGGGGACCGTCTTCCAGGAGATGGACGTCGACGCGGTGCTGCGGCGCGCCCCCGCGGTCGCCCTGGTGGACGAACTCGCCCACACCAACATCCCCGGCTCCCGCAACGCCAAGCGCTGGCAGGACGTGGAGGAACTGCTCGCGGCCGGCATCGATGTCGTCTCGACGGTCAACATCCAGCACCTGGAGTCCCTCGGGGACGTCGTCGAGTCGATCACCGGCGTACGGCAGCAGGAGACGGTCCCCGACGAGGTCGTACGCCGTGCCGACCAGGTCGAGCTGGTCGACATGTCGCCGGAGGCGCTGCGGCGGCGGATGGCGCACGGCAACATCTACCAGCCGGACAAGGTCGACGCCGCCCTGTCGAACTACTTCCGCCCCGGCAACCTCACCGCCCTGCGCGAGCTGGCGCTGCTGTGGGTGGCCGATCGGGTCGACGAGTACCTGAAGCAGTACCGCAGCGACCACCGGGTGTCGAGGATCTGGGGATCGCGCGAGCGGATCGTCGTCGGTCTGACCGGCGGCCCCGAGGGCCGCACACTGATCCGCCGGGCCGCGCGGCTCGCCGAGAAGGGCGCGGGCGGCGAGGTGCTCGCCGTCTACATCGCCCGCAGCGACGGCCTGACCTCCGCCTCGCCCAAGGAACTCGCGGTGCAGCGCACCCTCGTCGAGGACCTCGGCGGCACCTTCCACCATGTGATCGGCGACGACATCCCCGCGGCGCTGCTGGACTTCGCGCGCGGCGTCAACGCCACCCAGATCGTGCTCGGCTCCTCCCGGCGCAAGAGCTGGCAGTACGTCTTCGGGCCGGGTGTCGGCGCCACGGTCGCCCGGGAGTCCGGGCCCGACCTCGACGTCCACATCGTCACCCACGACGAGGTCGCCAAGGGACGCGGACTCCCCGTCGCCCGGGGCGCGCGGCTCGGGCGGGCGCGGATCATCTGGGGCTGGGCGGTCGGCGTGGCCGGCCCCGCCGTGCTCGCGGTGCTGCTCAACACCGTCCACCTCGGCCTCGCCAACGACATGCTGCTGTTCCTGACCCTCACGGTGGCGGCCGCCCTGCTCGGTGGACTGCTGCCCGCGCTGGCCTCGGCCGCGGTCGGCTCGCTGCTGCTGAACTACTTCTACACACCGCCCCTGCACCACTGGACCATCGCCGACCCGAAGAACATCGTCGCCATCGTGATCTTCGTCGGGGTCGGGGTGTCGGTGGCCTCGGTCGTCGACCTCGCCGCCCGGCGCACGCATCAGGCGGCCCGGCTGCGGGCCGAGTCGGAGATCCTGTCCTTCCTCGCGGGCAACGTGCTGCGCGGCGAGACCAGCCTGGAGGAACTCCTGGAACGGGTCCGGGAGACCTTCGGGATGGAGTCGGCGGCGCTGCTGGAACGGGCGAGTGACGTCGAGCCGTGGACGTGTGCGGGCCGCGCCGGTCTCGGCCGCCCCGTCGAGCGGCCGGAGGACGCCGACGTCGACATGCCCGTCGGCGACCACATGGCCCTCGCCCTGACCGGGCGGGTGCTGCCCGCCGAGGACCGCCGGGTGCTGGCCGCGTTCGCCGCGCAGGCCGCGGTCGCCCTGGACCGGCGGCGCCTGCAGGAGGAGGCCGACCAGGCCCGTGCGCTGGCCGAGGGCAACCGCATCCGCACCGCCCTGCTGGCCGCCGTGAGCCACGACCTGCGGACCCCGCTCGCCGGGATCAAGGCCGCGGTGTCCTCGCTGCGCTCCGACGACGTGGCGTGGTCCGAGGAGGACCAGGCCGAGCTGCTGGAGGGCATCGAGGAGGGCGCCGACCGGCTCGACCACCTCGTCGGCAACCTGCTGGACATGTCCCGCCTCCAGACCGGGACCGTCACCCCGCTCATCCGGGAGATCGACCTCGACGAGGTGGTGCCGATGGCGCTCGGCGGGGTGCCGGAGGACAGCGTGGAGCTGGACATCCCGGAGACGCTGCCCATGGTCGCGGTCGACGCCGGACTGCTGGAGCGGTCGGTGGCCAACCTGGTGGAGAACGCCGTCAAGTACAGCCCGCCCGGCAGCCCCGTCCTCGTCTCCGCCAGCGCCATCGCCGACCGGGTCGAGGTCCGGGTGGTCGACCGCGGCCCCGGCGTGCCCGACGAGGCCAAGGAACGTATCTTCGCGCCCTTCCAGCGCTACGGAGACGCCCCGCGCGGCGCCGGAGTCGGACTCGGCCTGGCCGTCGCCCGCGGCTTCGCCGAGGCCATGGCAGGCACCCTCGACGCCGAGGACACGCCCGGTGGCGGCCTCACCATGGTGCTGACCCTCAGAGCGGCGGAAGCGGCCCTCGGGCCACTCCCGCTCGTACAACCCGAAAGGCAGGCCACATGACCCGGGTGCTCGTGATCGAAGACGAGCCGCAGATCGTGCGCGCCCTCGTGATCAACCTCAAGGCCCGCAAGTACGACGTCGACGCGGCCCACGACGGCGCCACCGCCCTCCGGCTGGCCGCCGCCCGCCACCCCGACGTGGTCGTGCTCGACCTCGGTCTGCCCGACATGGACGGCGTCGAGGTGATCCGCGGACTGCGCGGCTGGACCCGGGTGCCGATCCTCGTGCTGTCCGCCCGGCACTCCTCCGACGAGAAGGTCGAGGCGCTCGACGCGGGCGCCGACGACTACGTCACCAAGCCGTTCGGCATGGACGAGCTGCTGGCCCGGCTGCGGGCCGCCGTCCGCCGGGCCGAGCCGGTCGGCCCCGGCGAGGACGACGTGACCACGGTGGAGACCGACGAGTTCACCGTCGACCTCGCCGCGAAGAAGGTCAACCGGGGCGGCAAGGATGTCCGCCTGACCCCCACGGAGTGGCATCTGCTGGAGGTGCTGGTGCGCAACAGCGGCCGCCTGGTCAGCCAGAAGCAGCTGCTCCAGGAGGTGTGGGGGCCGTCGTACGGCACGGAGACCAACTACCTGCGCGTGTACATGGCGCAACTGCGACGCAAGCTGGAGGCGGACCCGTCGCATCCGAAGCACTTCATCACGGAGCCGGGGATGGGGTATCGGTTCGAGGGCTAGCACCGCGGGTACGAAGGTGTCAGCGCACCCCGGTACGCTTCACATATGAGTGCTGTTCCGCGTTCCGAGAAGCCGGTGGGCCGGTTCCGGCGCATGCTCGACCGGCTCTCCACGTCCCAGGAGGACCTGGAGTCGGAGGAGCTGCGGGAGGATGCCGAGACCGCCGGCTGCATCAAGATCGGCGACTGCCACGACCGGCAGATCGTGACGGTTACTGGTACCTTGCGCACGGTCACGCTGCGTCCCAGAGCCGGTGTCCCGGCGCTGGAGGCCGAGCTGTTCGACGGCTCCGCCGCGCTGGACGTGGTGTGGCTCGGCCGGCGCTCCATCGTGGGGATCGAGCCGGGGCGCAAGCTGATCGCATCGGGCCGGATCTCGATGAGCCGGGGCCGCCGGGTGCTGTTCAACCCGAAGTACGAACTGAGACCCCTCGGTAGGGAGTAGCCGGTGACGTCGCTCGACAAGCCGACCGAAGAGACCGATCAGCACGACGCCCGGGCGGTGACCGAGGCCGCGCTGTTCGAGGCCTTCGGAGGCCTGCGGGGCATGGTCGAGACGGTGCTGCCCGGCCTGCTCTTCGTCACGATCTACACGATCAACAAGGACCTGCACATGTCCGCGATCGCCGCGCTCGCGGTGTCGCTGGTCCTGGTCGTGGTCCGGCTGGTGATGCGGGACACCGTCAAGCACGCCTTCAGCGGCGTCTTCGGCGTGGCCTTCGGCGTGGTCTTCGCGATGATGACCGGCAACGCGAAGGACTTCTATCTGCCGGGCATGCTGTACACGCTCGGGCTGGGCCTCGCGTACATCATCACGACGCTGTGCGGGGTGCCGCTGATCGGCCTCATCCTCGGGCCGGTGTTCAAGGAGAACCTCTCCTGGCGCACCCGCAACCCGGGCCGCAAGAAGGCGTACGCGAAGGCGAGTTACGCCTGGGGCGCGATCCTGCTGGCCAAGTGCGCGATCCTCTTCCCGCTGTACTTGTGGGCCAACACCGCGCAGCTCGGCTGGGTCCTGGTCGCCCTCAAGATCCCGCCGTTCCTGCTCGCCGTCTGGCTGACGTGGGTCTTCCTGGCGAAGGCACCGGCGCCGATCGACGTCTTCGCCGAGATGGAAGCGGCGGAGAAGGCGGAGGAGGAGCGGAAAGCCGCCCTGGCCGAAGAGCGCGGTGAAACGACCGGAGCGCGGCACCGGCGCGAGGCATAGTTCTCGGCCCGACGACGAAGGGGCGCCCTGAACCCTCAGGGCGTCCCTTCGTCGTCGTACCGCCTAGGACGCGTCCTCGCGGCGGACCGACAGCAGGTCCTCCAGCTGTTCCTCGCGGGCCTGGGCGGCGACGAACAGGAGTTCGTCGCCCGCCTCCAGGGAGTCCTCGCGGGACGGGGTCAGGACGCGGGTGCCGCGGATGATCGTCACCAGGGACGTGTCCTGCGGCCATTCCACGTCGCCGACCTGCGTGCCGGCCAGCGCCGACTCCTCCGGCAGGGTCAGCTCGACCAGGTTCGCGTCGCCGTGGCTGAAGCGGAGCAGGCGGACCAGGTCGCCGACGCTCACCGCCTCCTCGACCAGCGCCGACATCAGACGCGGGGTGGAGACGGCGACGTCAACGCCCCAGGACTCGTTGAAGAGCCACTCGTTCTTCGGGTTGTTCACCCGGGCGACGACGCGCGGGACGCCGTACTCCGTCTTGGCGAGGAGCGAGACGACCAGGTTCACCTTGTCGTCGCCCGTCGCGGCGATCACGACGTTGCAGCGCTGGAGCGCGGCCTCGTCCAGGGACGTGATCTCGCAGGCGTCGGCCAGCAGCCACTCCGCCTGGGGGACACGCTCGACCGAGATGGCGGTCGGCGCCTTGTCGATGAGAAGGACCTCGTGGCCGTTCTCCAGCAGTTCGCCCGCGATCGAGCGGCCGACCGCACCGGCACCGGCAATGGCGACCCTCATCAGTGACCGCCCTCCTCTTCGGGACCCTTGGCGAAGGACGCCTCGACCTTGTCGACCTCGTCGGTACGCATCATCACGTGCACCAGGTCGCCCTCCTGCAACACCGTCTGCGAGGTGGGCAGGATCGCCTCGCCCAGCCGGGTCAGGAACGCCACGCGGACGCCCGTCTCCTCCTGGAGGCGGCTGATCTTGTGGCCCACCCAGGCGGCGGAGGTGTGCACCTCGGCGAGCTGGACGCCGCCGGTGGGGTCGCGCCACAGCGGCTCGGCGCCGGAGGGGAGGAGCCGGCGGAGCATCTGGTCGGCGGTCCAGCGGACCGTGGCGACCGTCGGGATGCCCAGACGCTGGTAGACCTCGGCGCGGCGCGGGTCGTAGATGCGGGCCGCGACGTTCTCGATGCCGAACATCTCGCGGGCGACGCGCGCGGCGATGATGTTCGAGTTGTCACCGCTGGAGACGGCGGCGAACGCGCCCGCCTCCTCGATGCCGGCCTCGCGCAGGGTGTCCTGGTCGAAGCCGACGCCGGTGACCCGGCGGCCGCCGAATCCGGAGCCCAGTCGACGGAAGGCGGTGGGGTCCTGGTCGATCACGGCGACCGTGTGCCCCTGTTGCTCCAGGGTCTGGGCGAGAGCGGAACCCACGCGCCCGCAGCCCATGATGACGATGTGCACGACCGTCCTTCCGAATGACGAATGTCAAGAGTCGTTGACTTGGCCTTAACAGGGTCTCAGACCGGCCACCAAGCTACACACGCGCGGTCCGTGCCGGGCACCCCTGTGCAGGGCTCGGCGTGATCAGCGGCGGCTGATGCTGCGCAGGCTCACAAGAGTCAGGATTCCGAGGCCGAGGAGAGCGGCGGCGGCGCCGATCAGCTCTGCGGTGGTGTGCACGGGACCTCCGTGGGCGGTACGGGCGGGGGTCTTGTCATATAGGCATGAGGACGCGGAGGGGTGCGGAATCCGTTGCCGGGCCGTTGGCTGATTTCACTCGGATTGCAGATCGATGGCGGATGTGGGGTGGCGGGTGGTTGAGCACCCGTTCGAACGCTTAGGCTTCTCTGTTGTGTCCAAACTGACCGACGTGCCCAAACGGATCCTGATCGGGCGCGCACTGCGCAGTGACCGGCTCGGGGAAACGCTCCTGCCGAAGCGCATCGCCCTTCCCGTGTTCGCCTCCGACCCGCTGTCCTCCGTGGCGTACGCGCCCGGCGAGGTGCTGCTGGTCCTGTCCATCGCGGGCGTGTCGGCGTACCACTTCAGCCCCTGGATCGCGGTCGCGGTCGTCGTGCTGATGTTCACCGTGGTCGCCTCGTACCGGCAGAACGTGCACGCGTACCCGAGCGGCGGCGGCGACTACGAGGTGGCCAACACCAACCTCGGCCCGAAGGCCGGGCTCACGGTCGCCAGCGCGCTGCTCGTCGACTACGTCCTCACCGTCGCCGTGTCCATCGCCTCCGGCATCGAGAACCTCGGCTCCGCCATCCCCTTCGTCGTCGAGCACAAGGTGCCCTGCGCCATCGCGGTGATCGTGCTGCTCACGCTGATGAACCTGCGCGGCGTGAAGGAGTCCGGCTCGCTGTTCGCGATCCCGACGTACGTGTTCGTCGCGGGCGTCTTCATCATGATTGCCTGGGGCGCGTTCCGCGGGCTCGTTCTCGACGAGACCATGCGGGCGCCGACGGCCGGCTACGAGATCAAGGCCGAGCACCAGGGACTGGCCGGTTTCGCGCTGGTCTTCCTGCTGCTGCGGGCCTTCTCCTCCGGCTGTGCCGCGCTCACCGGCGTCGAGGCGATCTCCAACGGTGTGCCGGCGTTCCGCAAGCCGAAGTCCAAGAACGCGGCGACCACGCTCGCGATGATGGGCCTGCTGGCCGTCACCATGTTCTGCGGCATCATCGCGCTCGCCATGACGACCAAGGTCCGCATGGCCGAGAACCCGGCCGAGGACCTGCTGAAGGACGGTGTCGCGATCGGCTCCGGCTACGTCCAGAACCCGGTCATCTCGCAGGTCGCCGAGGCCGTCTTCGGCAAGGGCAGCTTCCTGTTCATCGTGCTGGCGGCGGCGACGGCGCTGGTGCTGTTCCTGGCCGCCAACACTGCCTACAACGGCTTCCCGCTGCTGGGCTCGATCCTCGCCCAGGACCGCTACCTGCCGCGCCAGCTGCACACCCGGGGCGACCGCCTCGCCTTCTCCAACGGCATCGTGCTCCTCGCGGGCGCGGCGGGCCTGCTGGTCTGGATCTACGGCGCCGACTCCACGCGCCTCATCCAGCTCTACATCGTCGGCGTGTTCGTGTCCTTCACGCTCAGTCAGACCGGCATGGTCCGGCACTGGAACCGCCACCTGGCCACCGAGAAGGACCCGGCGACCCGAAGCCACATGGTCCGCTCCCGGGCGATCAACGCCTTCGGCGCCTTCTTCACCGGCCTGGTGCTGGTCGTCGTCCTCGTCACCAAGTTCACGCACGGCGCCTGGGTCGCCCTGCTCGGCATGGTGATCTTCTACGCGACGATGTCGGCCATCCGTAAGCACTACGACCGGGTCGCCGACGAGATCGCGGCCCCCGAGGGACCGAGCGACGACAGCGTCCGCCCGTCCCGGGTGCATTCGGTGGTGCTGATCTCCAAGATCCACCGGCCGACGCTCAGGGCGCTGGCGTACGCCAAGCTGCTGCGCTCGGACACCCTGGAGGCGCTCAGCGTCAACGTCGACCCGGTCGAGACCAAGGCGCTGCGCGAGGAGTGGGAGCGGCGCGGGATCGACGTACCGCTGAAGGTCCTCGACTCGCCCTACCGCGAGATCACCCGGCCCGTCATCGAGTACGTGAAGAGCCTGCGCAAGGAGTCGCCGCGGGACGCGGTGTCCGTGATCATCCCCGAGTACGTCGTCGGCCACTGGTACGAGCACCTGCTGCACAACCAGAGCGCACTGCGGCTGAAGGGCCGGCTGCTGTTCACGCCGGGCGTCATGGTGACCTCGGTGCCCTACCAGCTGCAGTCCTCCGAGGCCGCGAAGAACCGGGCCCGCAAGCGGCAGGAGTGGAACGCGCCGGGTGCGGTGCGGCGTGGGCCGGCGCACGAGCGGGCGAAGGAGACGTCCGCGCCGAAGTAGACTGGTGGGCTGTTGTCTCGGCTCGTTTCGTTGTCCTCTCTCGTTTCCCTCTCTTCTCTGGAGTCACCCCACCATGCAGGCTGAACCGAAGAAATCGCTGGTGGGAGAGGCGTACGAGGTCGAGGTCGGCCCCGTCGCCCACGGCGGCCACTGCATCGCGCGCACGGCGGAGGGACAGGTCCTGTTCGTCCGGCACGCGCTGCCCGGCGAGCGGGTCGTCGCGCGGGTGACCGAGGGCGAGGAAGGGGCGCGGTTCCTGCGCGCGGACGCCGTGGAGATCCTCGACGCGTCCAAGGACCGCATCGAGGCGCCCTGCCCCTTCGCCGGTCCCGGCCGCTGCGGTGGCTGTGACTGGCAGCACGCCAAACCGGGTGCGCAGCGCAGGCTGAAGGGCGAGGTCGTCGCCGAGCAGTTGCAGCGGCTCGCCGGGCTCACGCCCGAGGAGGCCGGCTGGGACGGCACGGTGATGCCGGCCGAGGGCGACAAGCTGCCGGCCGGTGAGGTGCCCGCGTGGCGGACGCGTGTGCAGTACGCGGTGACGCCGGACGGCCGCGCGGGCCTGCGCCGGCACCGCTCGCACGAGGTCGAGCCGATCGACCACTGCATGATCGCGGCGCCCGGCGTCAGCGAGCTGGGCATCGAGGCACGGGACTGGTCCGGGATGGCGTCGGTGGACGCGATCGCGGCGACGGGTTCGCAGGACCGCATGGTCATCCTGGAGCCCCGCCCGGGCGCCCGCCTCCCCCTCGTCGAACTCGACAAGCCCGTGTCCGTCATGCGCGTCGACGAGAAGGACGGCGGCATCCACCGCGTCCACGGCCGTGCCTTCGTGCGCGAGCGGGCCGACGGGCGGACGCACCGCGTGGGCAGCGGCGGCTTCTGGCAGGTCCACCCCATGGCGGCCGACACCCTGGTCAAGGCGGTCATGCAGGGGCTGCTGCCGCGCAAGGGCGAGATGGCGCTGGACCTGTACTGCGGCGTCGGCCTGTTCGCGGGCGCGCTCGCCGACCGGCTCGGCGACAAGGGCGCGGTCCTCGGCATCGAGTCCGGCAAGCGGGCCGTCGAGGACGCCCGGCACAACCTCGCCGACTTCGACCGGGTCCGCATCGAGCAGGGCAAGGTGGAGTCGGTCCTGCCGCGCACCGGGATCACCGAGGTCGACCTCATCGTCCTGGACCCGCCCCGCGCGGGCGCGGGGCGGAAGACGGTGGAGCATCTGGCGGGGCTGGGGGCACGACGGATCGCGTACGTGGCCTGCGATCCGGCGGCGCTGGCCCGGGATCTGGGGTACTTCCGGGACGGGGGGTACCGGGTGCGGACGCTTCGGGTGTTCGATCTGTTCCCGATGACGCATCACGTGGAGTGCGTGGCGATTCTGGAGCCGGTGACCAAGGGCGCCTGACCGAGGGCGCTCGCGCGGGCGAGGGCCGCCGGCCGTGTGCCAGGGGGCTGCGGTTGCGCGCCGGACCGGGACAAAACGGGAGCTACGCGAGACGCTGCCCGCATGACAGACGAACCCACAGCCGGAGCCGCGTCCTCTGGCGACGCCTCGTACCGCTTCGACGACCTGACAGCCCTGTACATCAACTGCACCCTCAAGCCGTCCCCGCAGCTCAGCCACACCCAGGGGCTGATCGACAAGAGCGCGGAGATCATGATGTCGCGCGGGGTCACCACGTCCGAGATCCGTGCCGTCGACCACGACATCGCGCCCGGCGTCTATCCGGACATGACCGAGCACGGCTTCGCCGTCGACGAGTGGCCCGCGCTGTACGAACGGGTGATGGCCGCGGACATCCTGGTCGTCGCCGGGCCCATCTGGCTGGGTGACAACAGCTCGGTGACGAAGAAGGTGATCGAGCGGCTCTACGCCTGCTCGTCACTGCTCAACTCGCAAGGGCAGTACGCCTATTACGGCCGCGTCGGCGGCTGTCTCATCACCGGCAACGAGGACGGCGTCAAGCACTGCGCGATGAACGTCCTCTACAGCCTCCAGCACCTCGGCTACACGATCCCGCCGCAGGCCGACGCCGGCTGGATCGGCCCGGCGGGGCCTGGACCGTCGTACCTCGACGCCGGGTCGGGCGGCCCGGAGAACGACTTCACCAACCGCAACACCTCGTTCATGACCTGGAACCTCATGCACCTCGCCGCGCTGCTGAAGCGCGCCGGGGGCGTCCCCGCGTACGGCAACCAGCGGTCGCAGTGGGACGCCGGGTGCCGGCCGGGGGCGGAGAATCCCGAGCACCGCTGAGGCGCACCCGGCGGGGCGTGGGGCGGAGTGACGGGGTGCGGGGCGGATGGCCGGTGATCACGGAGCGGCAGAATGGCCGTATGACCGTTTACTGCGCTGTGCTGGACGACTACCAGGGTGCCGCCCTGACCCTGGCCGACTGGAGCGCCCTCGACGGCAGGGTCGAGGTGCGGGCGTTCCGTGAACACATCGCCGACCGCGACAAGTTGGTCGCTGAGCTCGCCGACTGCGAGATCGTCGTGGCCATGCGGGAGCGCACCCCGTTCGACGCCGACCTGCTGAGCCGGCTGCCCCGGTTGCGGCTGCTGGTGACCACCGGGATGCGCAACGCCTCCATCGACCTCGCCGCGGCCACGGCCCAGGGCGTCACCGTCTGCGGCACGGCGAGCAGTTCGACCCCGCCCGTCGAACTCACCTGGGCGCTCCTGCTCGGCCTCGCCCGGCACGTCACCACCGAGAGCCGCGCCCTGCGCGAGGGCGGGCCGTGGCAGTCCACCGTCGGGCAGGACCTGCACGGCCGCACCCTCGGCCTGCTAGGGCTCGGCAAGATCGGCAGCCGGGTCGCCAGGGTGGCCACCGCCTTCGGAATGGAGGTGGTGGCGTGGAGCCAGCACCTCACCGCCGAGCGGGCGGCGGAGGAAGGGGTCCAACTGGCCGACAGCAAGCAGGACTTGCTGCGGCGCAGCGACTTCGTCTCCGTCCACCTCGTGCTGTCCGACCGCACCCGCGGCCTGCTCGGTGAGCCGGAACTGCGCGCCATGCGCCCGCACGCCTTCCTGGTCAACACCTCCCGCGCGGCGATCGTCGACCGGGCCGCCCTGCTGCGGGCGCTGCGCGAGGGCTGGATCGCCGGCGCCGGCCTCGACGTCTTCGACACCGAGCCGCTGCCCGCCGACGACCCCCTGCGCACCCTCCCGAACGTGCTGGCCACACCCCACCTCGGCTACGTCACCGAGCACAACTACCGCACGTACTACCGGGAAGCGGTGGAGGACATCGCCGCCTACCTCGACGGCAGCCCCGTGCGCACGCTGAACTAGCGACCCGGGCATGCGTGTGGGGCGACCCGTACGGGCCGCCCCACATCAGTCGATCAAGCGATCAGACCAGGTCGAAGCGGTCCGCGTTGGAGACCTTGACCCACGCCGCCACGAAGTCCTTCACGAACTTCTCCTTGGCGTCGTCGCTCGCGTACACCTCGGCCAGCGCCCGCAGCTCGGAGTTCGAGCCGAAGACCAGGTCGGCACGGGTACCGGTCCACCGGACCTCGCCGGTGGCGTCGTCGCGGGACTCGAAGACCGTCTGGTCCTCCGACACGGCGGTCCAGGTCTGGCCCAGGTCGAGCAGGTTGACGAAGAAGTCGTTCGTCAGCTTGCCCGGGGTCTTCGTGAAGACGCCGTGCGCGGTGTTCTGGTAGTTGGCGCCCAGGACGCGCAGACCGCCGACGAGGACGGTCAGCTCGGGGGCGCTCAGGCCCAGCAGGTTCGCCTTGTCGAGCAGCAGGTACTCGGCCGGGAGGCGGTTGCCCTTGCCGAGGTAGTTGCGGAAGCCGTCGGCGGTGGGCTCGAGCGCGGCGAAGGACTCCGCGTCCGTGTGCTCCTCCGTGGCGTCCACACGACCCGGGGCGAACGGCACCTCGATGTCGAACCCGGCGTCCTTGGCGGCCTTCTCGACGGCGGCGGCACCGCCGAGGACGATCAGGTCGGCGATCGAGACCTTCTTGGCGCCGGTGTTGAACCCGGCCTGGATGCCCTCCAGGACGCGCAGCACCTGGGCCAGCTCGTCGGGCTCGTTGACCTCCCAGCCGGCCTGCGGCTGGAGGCGGATACGGGCACCGTTGGCGCCGCCGCGCTTGTCGCTGTTGCGGTACGTCGAGGCCGACGCCCACGCGGTGGACACCAGCTGCGAGACCGACAGACCCGAGTCGAGCAGCTTGGCCTTGAGCGCCGCGACATCGGCGGCGTCGATGGGCTCGCCCTCGGCCTCCGGCAGCGGGTCCTGCCACAGCAGGGTCTCCTCCGGGACCTCCGGGCCGAGGTACAGCGACTTCGGGCCCATGTCACGGTGGGTCAGCTTGTACCAGGCGCGGGCGAAGGCGTCCGCGAACTGGTCCGGGTTCTCGTAGAAGCGGCGCGAGATCTGCTCGTAGACCGGGTCGAAGCGCAGCGACAGGTCGGTGGTGAGCATCGTCGGGAGCTTCTTCTTCGACGCGTCGTGGGCGTCGGGGATGATCGCCTCGGCGTTCTTGGCGACCCACTGGTGGGCGCCGGCCGGGCTGGTCGTCAGCTCGTACTCGTACTCGAAGAGGTTCTTGAAGAACCCGTTGCTCCACTGGGTCGGCGTGGCGGTCCAGGTGACCTCCAGGCCGGACGTGATCGCGTCGCCGCCCTTGCCGGTGCCGTAGGTGCTCTTCCAGCCGAGGCCCTGGGCCTCGATCGGGGCGGCCTCGGGGTCGGCGCCGACGTTGTCGGCCGGGCCGGCGCCGTGGGTCTTGCCGAAGGTGTGGCCACCGGCGATGAGGGCGACGGTCTCCTCGTCGTTCATCGCCATCCGGCGGAAGGTCTCACGGATGTCGCGGGCCGCGGCGACCGGGTCCGGGTTGCCGTTGGGGCCCTCGGGGTTGACGTAGATCAGACCCATCTGGACCGCGCCGAGCGGGCTCTCCAGCTCACGGTCGCCGGTGTAGCGCTGGTCGTCCAGCCATACCTTCTCGGGACCCCAGTACACGTCCTCCTCGGACTCCCAGACGTCCTCGCGGCCGCCGCCGAAGCCGAAGGTCTCGAAGCCCATGGACTCCAGCGCCACGTTGCCGGCGAGGATCATCAGGTCGGCCCAGGACAGGCTCTGGCCGTACTTCTTCTTCACCGGCCACAGCAGCCGGCGGGCCTTGTCCAGGTTGCCGTTGTCCGGCCAGCTGTTCAGCGGGGCGAAGCGCTGCTGGCCGGCGCCGGCGCCGCCGCGGCCGTCGCTGATGCGGTAGGTGCCCGCGCTGTGCCAGGCCATACGGATCATGAACGGGCCGTAGTGCCCGAAGTCGGCCGGCCACCAGTCCTTGGAGTCCGTCAGGACCTCGGCGATGTCCTGCTTCACGGCCGCGAGGTCCAGGGACTGGAACGCCGCCGCGTAGTCGAACTCCTCACCGAGCGGGTTCGCCACGGCGGGGTTCTTGGCAAGGATCTTCAGGTTGAGCCGCTCCGGCCACCACTGGCGGTTGCCACCGCCCTGGGTGGGGTGCAGGGCGCGGTCGTGCGCCACGGGGCACTTGCCCTCGGGGGCGGCGTTGCTCTCAGACATGGGGGAATCCTTCCGGACGGGGCGGATCGTTGGAGCCAAGGAACTGCTGGTGGTGGTGCTCGGTGCTCGGTACTGCTGGTGGTCCTCAGGAACTGCTCGTGGACGAACAGGCGGGGCACAGGCCCCAGTAGATGACCTCGGCCTCGTCGACCGTGAAGCCGCGGTCGTCCTGCGCGGTGAGACAGGGGGCGTGACCGACCGCGCAGTCGACGTCGACGACGACACCGCACGAACGGCACACCAGGTGGTGGTGGTTGTCGCCGACACGACCCTCGAACCGGGCCGGGCTGCCCGGCGGCTCGATACGGCGGACGAGCCCGGCCGTGGTCAGCGCGTGGAGCGCGTCGTACACGGCCTGAAGCGATATGTGGCCGACCCGGTCGCGCACCCCCTCGGCGATCATCTCGACGCCGAGGTGGTCCCCGGCGCGGACGGTCTCCAGCAGGGCGACCCGGGCGGCCGTCACCCGCAGGCCGGCACCGCGCAGCTCATCGGCGGGAGTCGGGGGCTGGGGTGCAGTCATGCGGGACAACCTACCCCCGTAAACACGAATAGTTCAAGAAAAGGAATCCTCCCAGTTTGATGTCGCGCACCTTGAGCGCAGGAAAACCCTTGGGGCCACTGCGGAGCGCCGGGGTGGGATGGGAGGATGTGACGCCATGACGTCAGGGTGGGGAACGCGCACAGTACGGGCCGCGGTGTTCGCGGCCGTCTGCGTGCTGCTCGCCGCCCTGGGCCACGTCCTGATGTCCGGCCGGCACGTACCCGCCTGGGCCCTGGCCTGCGGCACGCTCCTCACCGGCGCCGCGGCCTGGGGCCTGGCGGGGCGGGAACGCGGGCTGCCGACGGTGGTCGGGCTCGCCGTCGCCGCCCAGACGGCACTCCATGAGGGGTTCTCGCTGGCGCAGCCGAGGGCGGCGGAGCCGGGCATGACGGGCGTGGCGGGCGCCGGCGACATGGGCGCCATGGACATGGGCGCTCTGCATACGAGCGCTGGGCATATGGGCCCGATGCACATGGGCTCCGCGCACATTGGCTCGATGCCCATGGATTCCATGGATCTCATGGATCTGGCGCACATGGGCGCGGGCCACACCGGCGCCGGTTCCTCCTCGCTCGGCATGCTGGCCGCCCACCTGCTGGCCGCGCTGCTGTGCGGTATGTGGCTGGCGTACGGGGAACGGGCCGCCTTCCGGCTGCTGCGGGCCGTCGCCGGATGGCTCGCGGCGCCGCTGCGGCTGCTGCTCGCCCTTCCCACGCCGGCCCACCGGCCGCGCACCGGCCGGCCCCGGCGCCGCTCCGAGCGGGCGCCGCGGCTCCTCCTTCTCAGCCATGCGATCACCACCCGGGGGCCTCCGGCGGGGACCGCTGTCGCCTGACAGCCACTGACCCGAGGCCGCCCATGCGCGCCTCGGGCGTCAGCCGTACGACCGCTCCGGCGCCGTACGGCCACTCCCCGCAACCCCGGACCGCCACCGCCGGCGCGCCAGCGCACCGTCGGCAGGTCCGGAACCCCGCGGAATTCCGTTAAGCCTTGGAATCCCCGGGGGCCGTGGAAGCCCTGGGAACTTCCGGGGCTCCGGATGCCTGGAAGACCGAGGCCTGGAGGCCTGGAGGCCTGGAGGCCTGGAGGCGTGGAGGTCTGGAGGCCTGGGGGCCTCATTCCTGGGAGCGCTCGGAGTCCCTGGCGCTCCGGAGTCCCGGAGGCCTGAGGGCGGGGGCTGGGGATCTGGAGGTTCTGGGTCCCCTGAGCCCTCGGAGTCCCCGAGGCTCTGGCATCCCCGGGAGCCCTCGGGGTCGCGAAGGGCTGGGGGCTGGGGATCTGGAGGTTCTGGGTCCCCTGAGCCCTCGGAGTCCCCGAGGCTCTGGCATCCCCGGGAGCCCTCGGGGTCCCGAAGGGCTGGGGGCTGGGGATCTGGGGGCTCTGGGGTCCCCTGAGGCCTGGTAGCCCTCGGAGTGCCAGCGTCCCCGGAGCCCTGGAGCCACCGGAGCCCTGGAGCCCCCGAAGCTCTGGAGCCTGCCTGGGGTCTACGGAGCCCTGGAGCCCCCGGAGCCCTGGTGTTTCCGGAGTCCCGGAGCCCGGAAACCCCTGGAGCCCCCCCGGAGCCCCGGAGCCCCGGGAGCCCTGGCGGCCTCAGAGTCCGAGCCCCCGGAGTCCCAGCCCCCGGAGTCCCCGGAGTCCTCGGATCCCCGGAATCCCCGGAATCCCCGGCACCCCCGGAATTCCCGATGACCGAGAAGGACATCAGGTGATCACTCCTGCCCCGCCCGTTTGGCGCGAGGAATCGCGAGCCCCGGACGAGTCCACGACCGCCTGGGCGCTGGCCGCCCGTGGCGGTGACGCCGTCGCCGTCGAGCACTTCGTTCGCGCCCTGCATCGCGACGTCCTGCGCTACGTCGCCCATCTGTGCGCCGATCCCCAGGCCGTGGACGACCTCGCGCAGGACACGTTCCTGCGTGCGCTCGGGAGCCTGCACCGGTTCGAGGGGCGTTCCTCGGCCCGTGCCTGGCTGCTGTCCATCGCCCGTCGCGCCGTGATCGACGGTTACCGCTACGCCGCCGCCCGGCCCCGCCTCTCCGACGTACCGGACTGGCACCTGGCCGCCGAACTCGCCCAGCCACGCGGTCTGCCCGGCTTCGACGAGGGCGTGGCCCTGCTCGACCTGCTCGCCGCGCTGCCCGTCGAACGCCGTGAGGCCTTCGTCCTCACCCAGCTGCTCGGCCTGCCCTACGCGGAGGCGGCCGAGATCAGCGACTGCCCGGTGGGCACCGTGCGCTCGCGCGTGGCACGGGCGCGGGAGACGCTGGCCGCGCTGCTGGCGGGGGCCGAGGCGGAGGCGGAGGCGGAGGCGGAGGCTGGGCGAGGGTGGGGGTGCCGCTGACGTGAGGGCCGGCGCTGTGCCGGCCGCCTGAGGGTGGGCGGGGTGGGCGTGTGGGACGGCGGTGCGGTCCGTGGGGGATCGCACCGCTGTCCGGCGGAGCAGACCGGCCCCGCCCTCACCGCCGTACCGCACCTGCCATCCGCAACCCCGCCCTCACTGCCGTATCGCACCTACCGTGCGCGACCCCGCCCTCATCGCCGTACCGCACCTGCCATCCGCAACCCCGCCCTCACCGCCGCACCCCACGCACCACCCTCAACGCCGCCCCCACCACCCCCGCCGCGACCAGGCCGCCGCCCGCCAGGGCGAGAGCCTGGGCTCGGCGGTCCGGGGGTGTCGGGCGGGCGTCCGGGGCCACTCCGTACGCGCTGCCGTACGCGGTACCGTCCCCGCCCGGCAGACCCACCGCCAGCAACTCCGCGAGGTGGACGCCCTCGTGGCCGCCGCTGTCGAACTCGGCCACCTGGGTGCGGCAGCTGAAGCCGTCGGCCAGCACCACCGTCTCCGGTGCCGCGTCCCGCAGTCTCGGCAGCAGGACGCGTTCCGCGCACGCCTCGCTGACGTCGAGATGCCCCGGCTCGAAGCCGAAGTTCCCTGCCAGCCCGCAGCATCCGGAGTCCAGCCGTTCGGCGTCGACACCTGCACGGCGCAGCAGTTCGGCGTCGGCGTCCCAGCCGAGGACCGCGTGCTGGTGGCAGTGCACCTGTGCCAGGGCGTGCGCGGAACGCTCCGGGACCTGCGGGGGTTCGTAACCGGGGGAGTGCTCGGTCAGCAGCTCCGCGAGCGTCACCGTCTGATCGCGCAACCGCCGTACGTCCCGGTCGCCGGGGAACAGGTCGTGCGCGTCCGAGCGGAACACCGCCGCGCAGCTCGGTTCGAGCACGACCACCAGCCCGCCGTCCCGTACGTGCGGCGCGAGTTGCCGTACGGTGCGGCCCAACACCCGCTCGGCGATGCCGAGTTGGCCGGTGGAGATCCACGTCAGCCCGCAGCACAGCGGTTCGGTGGGCAACTCCACGCGCCAGCCCGCGTGTTCCAGGAGGGTCACGGCGGCCCGGCCGACGTGCGGATGGAAGTGGTTGGTGAAGGTGTCCGGCCACAGCAGGACGCTCCCGCGCGTGCCGTCGCCGTACGGCTCGTGGCGCGCGAACCACTGCTGGAGCGTCTCGCCGGCGAACAGCGGTAGCTCGCGGTTCTCGACACCGGCCACGGCGACCGCCGCGCGCGACAGGAGGGGTGTGTGGGTGAGGGCGTTCACGGCCGGGGCCAGGCGGGAGCGGCCCACGGCCTGTGCCAGCAGTGGCAGCCAGCCCATCGACAGATGCGCGCGCGGCCGCCGCCACCAGCGGCCCTCGTAGTGGTGGGACAGGAACTCCGCCTTGTACGTCGCCATGTCGACATCGGCCGGGCAGTCCCGCTTGCAGCCCTTGCAGGCCAGGCACAGATCGAGTGCGTCGTGCACCGCCTGCGAGCGCCAGCCGTCCTGGATCGCGCTGTCGCCATGACCGTCGAGCATCTCGAACAGCAGCCGGGCCCGGCCTCGCGTGGAGTGCTCCTCCTCCCGGGTGACCTGGTACGACGGGCACATCACCGAGCCGTCGGTGGTGAGCTGGCGGCATTTGCCCACGCCCACACAGCGGTTGGCGGCCTCGGCGAACGAGCCGCCGTCGTCGGGGAAGGCGAAGTGCAGGTCCCGGGGAGCGTACGGGGCCCAGTCGGCGCCGAGGCGGAGGTTCTCGTCGAGGCGGTACGGGGCCACGACCTTCCCCGGGTTCATCCGGTTGAGGGGGTCGAAGGCACCCTTCAACTCGTTGAAGGCACCCACCAGTCGCTCCCCGAACATCCGGGGCAGCAGCTCGCCCCGGCTCTGGCCGTCCCCGTGCTCGCCGGAGAACGAACCGCCGAACTCGGCCACCAGATCGGCGGCCCGCTCCATGAACTGGCGGTACGCGGCCACGCCGTCCGCGGAGTACAGGTCGAAGGGGATACGGGTGTGCACGCAGCCCTGTCCGAAGTGGCCGTACAGGCTCGGGCCGGTGTCGCTCAGATACCCGAACTCCCGGTACAGGTCCCGCAGTCGACGCAAGTAGTCGCCAAGCCGGTCCGGCGGGACCGCCGAGTCCTCCCAGCCCTCGAAGGTGTCGGGGCGGCCCGGGATGTGCGCGGTGGCGCCGAGGCCGGACTCGCGGACCTGCCACAACTCTTGTTCGTGGGAGGGGTCGTCGAAGAAGGCGACCGTGGGATCGTGCTCGGACTCGTGCAGCCCGTCCAGCATCCGGTGTGCGCGCTCGTCGGACTCCTCGACCGTCTCCCCGCCGAACTGGACCATCAAATAGGCGTTTCCCTCAGGGAGTTCGGCGCGTGCCTTGGGGTTGAGCCGCTTGATGCGCTCGTCCCGGATCAGCAGCGCGTCGACTCCCTCCAGGGCGATCGGCTCGTACGGCAGGATCTCGGATACGGCGTCGGCTGCCGTCTCGATGTCCGGGAAGCCGAGCACGACCAGTGTCTGCTCTTTGACGACCGGCACCAGTTCGAGTTCGGCGCGCAGAACGGTCACCAGCGTCGACTCGCTGCCGACGAGGAGGCCCGCGACGTCGAAGCCGTGCTCGGGGAGGAGGGAGTCGAGGTTGTAGCCGGAGACGCGGCGGGGGATGTCCGGGAAGCGCCGGCGGATCTCGTCGGCGTGAGTGTCGCGAAGGGCGCGTAGGCGGCGATACAGGGTGGCGCGGAGGTCGCCCTGGCGTTCGATGGCCGCGTACTCGTCGTCGCTGGTCGTTCCGCACCAGAACCGGGTGCCGTCGTAGAGCAGCACTTCGAGGCGGACGATGTTGTCCACGACCTTGCCGTACGCCTGGGCCGTGGCGCCGCAGGAGTTGTTGCCGATCATGCCGCCGATCGTGCAGTTGGCGTGCGTCGCGGGCTCCGGGCCGAAGCGGAGGCCGGTGGGCGCCAGCCGGCGGTTGAGGTCGTCCAGGACTATGCCGGGCTGGACGATGCAGGTGCGGGTGGCGGGGTTCACGGATTCGACGCGATGGCAGTACTTCGACCAGTCGATGACGATCGCCGTGTTCGTGCACTGGCCGGCGAGGCTCGTGCCGCCGCCCCGGGACAGCACAGGGGCGTCGAACTCACGGGCGACGGCCACGGCCTCGGCCGCGGCCTCGGGGGTACGGGGGACCACCACGCCGATCGGGGTCTGGCGGAAGTTGGAGGCGTCGGTGGAGTAGGCGGCCCGCGAACCGGCGTCGAAGCGGACCTCGCCGTTCACGCGGTGGCGGAGGGCTGATTCCAGGGTGGGCATGGGGCCCGGGTACCCCCGATATCTGGTAGGTCGCCTACGGGGCGCTCTCAGCCGGTGTCGGGACGGCGATCGTGCTCGACCCTTCGGGCCTCCGCGCGTTCGCCGTCCCGACACCGGCGCGCCCCTACGGCTCCCTCCCGGCCGGTGGCCTGCAGAGAGTGGAGCTTGGTGGGCCTGTGCTGTGCGCTTGTGCACAGAGGTTCTCTACGCCTCCGGCATCAGGGCGCGCATCGCCTCGCACTGGGCCGGGCCCATGAAGCGGGACAGGCCCTCCTTCACCGTCTCGGCCAAGGGGGCGGAGGCCGCCTTCAGCAGGCCCCGGGCCTTTTCCGTGAGGGCCACCTCCACGCCTCGTTTGTCGCCGCAGACGGACTGGCGGGTGACCAGGCCCGCGTGCTGGAGGCAGGCGATCTGGTAGGTGAGGCGGGTCTTGGGGCGGCCCAGGAGCTCGGCGACGCGGGTCATGCGCAGGGCCTCGCCGGGGTGTCCGGCCAGCAGGCACAGGATCAGGAACTCGTCGTGGGAGACGTCCAGCCGCTCCTTGACCACGGAACGCAGCTCCTGCTCGACGGCTCCGGTCGCGGCCAGCATCAGCATCCAGGCGTGCAGCTCCGGGGGGAGCAGTCCGTCACCGGAGGATGACGGACAGTCGGAGTGGTCGGAGGGGGCGGAGGGGGTGGTGGAGTCGGCGGCCATGAGTTTCAGTGTATCTGTTGTTCAAATTTGGATGGTCGGCTACGGTGACGTTGTCATCCAAATTTGAACTACAGCATCGCAGGAGTGAACGACCATGACCGTTGCCGTGGAGACCGGGACCTGGCAGCTCGACACCGCCGCCTCGACCGTCGGGATCAAGCACAAGACCATGTGGAACCTGGTCACCGTTAAGGGCACCTTCGGTGCCGTGAACGGGCAGGGCGAGGTGCGGGCCGACGGGTCCGCCGTGGGCACCCTGACGCTGGACGTCGCCTCACTGGACACCAAGAACGCCAAGCGGGACGCGCACCTGAAGGGCGCCGACTTCTTCGACGGCGACAACCACCCCGAGATCACCTTCGCGGTGCGCAGCGCCGAGCTGCGGGACGGGGACAAGGTTCATGTGATCGGTCAGCTGACCGTGCGCGGCATCAGCCGCCCCCAGTCCTTCACCGCCCGGCTCGTGGGCGCCGACGCGGACGCGCTCACTCTGGACGCCGAGTTCTCCGTCGACCGGGACCACTTCGGCATGGGCTGGAACCAGCTCGGCATGATCCGTGGCCTCACGACGGTGTCCGCGACGCTCCGGTTCACCCGGACGGCAGGCTGACGTAGGCGGTCGACAGGGTCTGCGGGCCGGATGTGAAGGCGCGCAGGCGCAGGTGCGCGCCGACCCTGGGGATGACGTACCGGCCGCCGTACGGGATGGTGGGCGGCCTGAGGTCGTAGCTCGCCGTGGTGTGCGGCGGGAGGGTCGTCGGGCCGCGCACGATGCGCCAGTAGCGGCTCATCCCCTGGCCTGCGGTGAGCATGAAGTGGGGGGTGAGGGCGGTCCCGGACGTGTTCGTGACCGTCACGTGCAGGCGGGAGGCGGCGACCGGGCGGGAGCGGTGCAGGGTCGTGACCTGCATGTGGAGGGGTGGTTCGCCCGTCGCCGCGAGCGTGGCGGCCAGCAGGGCCGGGGTAAGGGCCAGGGCGGCGAGGGTGATCCGGGTGCGGCGGGTGCCCAGGCGGGGCTGCCAGGCTCGCGTGAACTCCGACGCCGGGGCCGTGATCGCCGAGGCCAGCCACAGCGGCGTCATCATCAGGTAGTAGCCGTCCTGCGAGCGCGTCGCCAGGAAGAAGGCGCACCAGGGCAGGACCGTCGCCGTGGGGCCCAGGCGGCGGACGAAGAGCACGAAGACGGCGAAGAGGCCCGCCGCCAGCAGCAGGCTCGCGTGGGAGTACCAGTCGAGACGGTCGCTGCCGTTCGTGAGGTACAGGGACACGTCCACCAGGCCCTGGCCGTGCAGCACCGCTCCCTGCGTGAGGGGGAGGGCGATGCCGTCGAGCCAGGCGGCCGGTTCGCTGACGATGAAGTACGTGTTGAGCAGGAGCCACGCGGTGGCCGCGGTGCCGGTGAAGCGGAGGAGGAGCAGGGCTGCCCGGCGGGGGCCCAGTTCGCCCCGGCGTACGGCGTAGAGGCCGGCCAACAGGAACGGGGCCAGGAACCACGGGAGTTGCTGTGCCGCACAGGCCGCGCCGAGACAGGCGGCCCGTGCCAGGCCGGACGCCCCCAGGCGGCCGCCCTGTCCGATGCGCGGCCAGGCCACCACCACCGGGACCAGCAGGGCCAGGGCCACGATCGCCGGGTAACCGAGCCTCGCGTACTGGGGGAGGATGCCGAACCCCAGGAAGACCATGGTCGCCGCCGGGCGCCAAGGAGTCGGCAGCATCCGCCACAGCAGCAGGGCGCCGATGATCAGTGCCCCGGTGCTGACCGCTGTCGCCGGGGCCGCGCCGTGACCCAGTCCGAGGAGGGGCGCGGTCAGGAGCGGGGCGAGCGGGGGGTAGCCGTACGTGAGGTCGTAGGTGCCGGTGACCGTGGGGGTGAGGGCGACCGTGCGGCCGAACAGCCAGGGCCATGGCCTGCCGTACATCGGATGGCCCGCCGCCAGTTCCCTGGCCGCCTGGGTCGTCAACTGGGCCTCGTCGCTGCCCTGGTGGAGCAGCACCCAGGCGCACAGCGTCAGGGTCACCGCCGTCAGCAGGATCAGCAGGTCCAGGCGGGCCAGCGCACGCCGGCTGCGCACCGTCAGGGCCAGGACGCCGCAGATGAGGATCGAGGCGTAACAGACCGAGATGACCGCGGCGACCGCCGGGCGGTGCGAGGCCGCCTGCGTCCACACCGCGCGGGTGCCGATGAACAGGCTGATGTCGGCGAGGAGGGTGAGGACGCGGTGCCATTGCGCCGGAGGGTCTGACGCCGGGTGTTCCAGGGCGGCGGACACCGCCGACTGCGTCCGCCGACCGGGTGTCACCGGCTTCGTGTCTGCCAAGTGCACGGCACGAGAACGTAATCGGGCCCGGTGAGGGCGATGGTGGTGGAGGTGAAGAGTCCGGTGTGAGACCGGTAAAAAAGTGCGGTCAGTAGACATCCCGTACATATCGCTTGGCCGCGGCCAGCTGCTTCACGTACGCGCTCGCCTCGTCCTCGGTCAGGCCGCCGTGGGTGACCGCGATGTCCCTGAGGGCCCGGTCCACGTCCTTCGCCATGCGGGAGGCGTCGCCGCAGACGTAGAAGTGGGCGCCGTCCTGGAGCCACCGCCACAGCTCGGGGCCGTGTTCGCGCATCCGGTCCTGGACGTACACCTTCTGGCGCTGGTCGCGGGAGAAGGCGGTGTCGAGGCGGGCGAGGGTGCCCTCGGCGAGGAGCCCGGTCAGCTCGTCCTCGTAGTAGAAGTCGCTGGCGCGGTGCTGCTCGCCGAAGAACAGCCAGTTCGGGGCACGGTGGCCGAGCGCGCGGCGCTCCTGGAGGAAGCCCACGAACGGGGCCACGCCGGTGCCGGGGCCCACCATGATCATGGGTGTGGTCGCGTCGGCGGGCGGGCGGAAGTGCGGGGAGGACTGCACGAAGACCGGCACTTCGGTGCCGGGGGCCGCGTCGGCGAGGAACGGCGAGCAGACCCCGCCGCGCGGTGTGCCGTGCAGGTTCTCGTACCGGACGACGGAGACGGTGAGGGAGATCAGGTGCGGGTCGGCCAGGGGGCTCGACGATATGGAGTACAGGCGGGGTTGCAGTGTCCTGAGCACCGTCGTCCACTCCGCCGCGCTCGCCCGGACCGGGTGTTCGGTGAGGACTTCGATCGCCTGTCGGCCCCAACTCCACTGCGCCAGGCCGCCCTTGTTGTCGGGGCGCAGCAGACGGCGCAACTCGCGGTCGTCACGGGTGTGTTCGGCGACGAAGCGGAGGAAGTCGGGGGTGATGCGGGTGATGTCCAGGTGGCGGTACAGGGCCTCGGCGAAGGGGAGTTCGTCGACTCCGGGGAGGGATACCGGGGTTGAGCCGTCGACGCCGGTCGCCGTCAGCCATTCCTCCACCAGGGACAGGGAGTTGACCGGGCGGACGCCGAGCGCGTCGCCCGCCTCGTACGTCAGGGGTGTGCCGCTCGTGTCGAAGGTGAACCGCCGCACCTCCTTGCCCGCGCCGGGCCGGCTCAGCAGCCGGTTGCCGACGAGTCGAGCCGTGGTGGGCGCGGGCCTGGCCGTGCGGGCCTTCGGTTTCGGGGGTGCCTGGTGGGGTGCCTCGGTGCTGCCCGGCGCCAGTCGCGCTGCCTCGGTGGTGCCCGGCGCCTGCTCCGCTGCCTCGGTGCTGCCCAGCGCGGACAGCACCTGGTCCAGCCAGGCGTCCGCGGTCGGCTCGTAGTCCGGTTCGCAGTCCGTGCGCGGGGCGAGCCGGACCGCGCCCAACTCGTCCAGACGGGCGTCCAGACGGCGGCCGTGGCCGCAGAAGTCGTCGTACGACGAGTCGCCGAACGCCAGCACCGAGTACCGGACGCCGTCCAGGCGCGGTGCCTGCTCGGCGGCCAGCGACTCCCAGAAGCCGGAGCCGTTGTCGGGAGCGTCCCCGTCGCCGAAGGTGCTGGTGACGAGCAGCAGATCGGCGCCCTTGGGCAGAGTGCCGGGATCGGTGTCGGCCATGCCGACGAGGGTGGCCCGGTGGCCGCTCGCGGAGAGCCGGTCGGCGACCGCGCCGGCGAAGTCCTCCGCGTTGCCGGTCTGCGAGGCCCACAGCACGACGATCTCCCGGCCCGGCCGCTGCTCCTGCGGTGCCGGCGTCGAGCGTGAGTACATGCCGGCGAGGACGCCGTTCACCCACAACGCGTGGTCCGGGCTGAAGGGCGCGTCCGGCGGGAGCACGGGCACGCCCGGGGCGCCGGAGCCGATGCCCGCGAGGAAGCCGGTGAGGTAGAGGCGCTCCCGCGCGCTGAGGACGGGTGGCGGGGCGGGTGCGAGGCCGAAGGGGTCGGTGCCCGGGGTGACGGAGGTCGGCGTGACAAAGGTTGAAGGGACGGTGGTCGGTGTGACCGAGGTCGGGACCATGACGCCTGCGGGGGCCGTGGGGGCCGCGGGTGTCGGTTCGTGGACCTTCGCCAGCGCCACCGCGCACACCTTGAACTCGGGCTGGAAGGAGATCGGGTCGACGGCGTCGCCGGTCACCGCGTTGACGCTCAGATACTCGCCGAACAGGTCGTTCCAGTGGAACGGCGCGAACACGCACCCGGGCCGGACCCGGTCGGTGACCACCGCGGGCAACACCGCCCGGCCGCGCCGTGAGGCCACCTCCACCCCGTCGCCGTCGGCGATGCCGAGCGCCCGCGCGTCCTCGGGGTGCAGCTCCACGAAGGGCCCGGGGTTCAGCTTGGTGAGCTTGGCGACCTTGCCGGTCTTGGTCAGCGTGTGCCACTGGTGCTGCACCCGGCCGGTGTTGAGGACGAAGGGGAAGTCGTCGTCCGGCATCTCGGCGGGCGGGAGGTGCGGGCGGGCGTGGAAGACGGCACGGCCGGTCGGCGTCGGAAAGCGGAGCTCGCCGTTCTCGACGTAGCGGATCGGGTTGCGGGCGGGACCGTCCTCGGCGGCGGCAGGCCACTGCACGGGGGTGGAGCGCAGCCGCTCGTACGTCACCCCGCGCAGGTCCCAGCCCGTGACGGGGTTCCAGGCGCGGCGGATCTCCTCGAAGACCTGCTCGGCACTGTCGTACGAGAACCCCTTCTCGTACCCCATCTCCCGGGCGACGGCCGCGATGATCCGCCAGTCCGCCATCGCCTCGCCGGGCGGGTCGGCGACGGCGGCGGTGAGGGTGAGGTTGCGCTCGCTGTTGACGAAGACGCCCTCGCCCTCGGTCCACATCGCGCCGGGCAGGACGACGTCGGCGTACGCGTTGGTCTCCGTGTCGGTGAAGACGTCCTGCGCGACGACGAACTCGGCGGCTTCCAGGCCCTCGATGACGGTACGGCGGTTGGCGACCGAGGCGACCGGGTTGGTGCAGATGATCCAGCAGGCCTTGATCTCGCCGTCGGCCATCTTCCGGAACATCTCGATCGTGCCCTTGCCGACGCCGTCCTCGCGGACGGTCCCCGGCGGCAGCTCCCAGAGCTCCTCGATGAACGCGCGCTCGGCGTCCACGAGCACGGACCGCTGGCCGGGCAGGCCCGGGCCCATGTAGCCCATCTCGCGGCCACCCATCGCGTTCGGCTGGCCCGTGAGGGAGAACGGGCCGGAACCGGGACGGCAGATGGTGCCCGTCGCGAGATGGAGGTTGACCAGGGCGTTGGTGTTCCAGGTGCCGTGCGTGGACTGGTTGAGGCCCATGGTCCACAGGCTCATCCACTCCCCGGCCGAGCCGATCAGCCGGGCGGCGGTGCGCAGGTCGTCCTCGGCCAGGCCCGTGATCTCCGCGACGGCCGCCGGCGCGTAGTCGGCGAGGAACTCGGGCATCGCCTCCCAGCCCTCGGTGTGCGCGGCGATGAAGTCGGGGTCGGTGTGGCCGTTCGCGAGCAGCAGGTGCAGCAGACCGTTGAGGAGGGCGAGGTCGGTGCCCGGTTTGACCTGGAGGAACAGATCGGCCTTCGCCGCGGTCGCGGTACGCCTCGGATCGACGACGATCAGCTTGGCGCCCGCCTTGACGCGCTCCATCATCCGCAGGAAGAGGATCGGGTGGCAGTCGGCCATGTTGGAGCCGATGACGAAGAAGACATCGGCCCGGTCGAAGTCCTCGTACGACCCCGGCGGCCCGTCGGCCCCCAGCGACAGCTTGTAACCGGCCCCGGCGCTCGCCATGCACAGCCGGGAGTTCGACTCGATCTGGTTCGTCCGCACGAACCCCTTGGCGAGCTTGTTCGCCAGGTACTGGGCCTCCAGGCTCATCTGCCCGGAGACATAGAAGGCGACGGCGTCCGGACCGTGCGTGTCGATGATCTGCCGGAGCCTGCGCGCGGTCTCGGACACCGCGTCCGCCATCGGGGCGGGCACCGGCTCCTCGCCCCGCTCGTCCCGGACCAGCGCGGTGGTCAGCCGGCCCGGCGCGGCGAGCATCTCGGCCGTGGTGGCGCCCTTGGTGCACAGCCGCCCCGCGTTCGCCGGGTGCGCCTTGTCGCCGGTGGCCTTCAGGACGGTACGGCGGCCGTCCGGCCCCCTCCCGATGTCCAGCACGATCCCGCAGCCCACCCCGCAGTAGGAGCAGACCGAGCGCACCTGTGACGTGGGGGTGGTGGGGGTCACACGCTGCCCTTCCTCGGCGGACTGCTCATGCCCGAGAGCGTACGAATCGCCCATTACGCCGGTGTCACACGGCTTGATCACGAGGGGTTACGTCGGCCACACAGCGGTCCGTGGCCCGATGTGAGGGGGTGTGACGGTGGCGGTCCGTGTCGCTGTTGGGCCGAACGGGTGACTTGGCGTAAGAATTGGCTGGTGCAGGCAATGAAGGCGAGCGATTTCGGGGGGAGCCGGTGAACAGCCACGACGTCACCGATGAACAGTGGGAAGGGCTCGCCCAGGTCGTTCCGTTGCGCGGCCGGGACGCCTGGCCGTCCGCGGTGGACCACCGGGCCATGCCGGAGGCGCCCACGGAGCCGCGCCGCCGGTTCGTCGTCCTCCGCGTCAATGTGTTCGGGGACGCCCGCGAGGTCGCCGAGACGCTCATGGCGGGCATCCCGGTGCTGCTGGACCTGACCGGCGCGGAGGGCGAGGTCGCCAAGCGGGTCCTCGACTTCAGCACCGGCGTCGTCTTCGGGCTGTCCAGCGGGATGCACCGGGTCGACCGGAACGTGTTCCTGCTGACCCCGCCCGGCACCGAGGTGAGCGGGTTGATGGAGGGGGCGGGGGCTACGGGGGTGTGAGCGGGGCGCACCGGGACGCTTTCCGGGCGCCTCCGGGGCGGTCACGGCGGTGAGCGGGAGTGGCCGGGGCGGCCGGATCACGGGGGTGTGAGCGGGGTGTTCCGGGGCGACCGGGGCGCGATGGTGTGAGCCGGGGGGCTGGGGCGGTCGGGCTACCGGGACGTGAGCCGGGGGGCCGGAGGGGTCGGGCTACCGGGGCGTGAGCCGGGGTGTTCCGGGGCGGCCGGGTCACCGGGGCGTGAGGCGGGGGGGCCGGAGGGGTCGGGCTACCGGGGCGTGAGCCGGGGTGTTCCGGGGCGGCCGGGTCACCGGGGCGTGAGCTGGGGGGCCGGACGGGTCGGGCCACGGGGATGTGAGCCGGGGCCGGAGAGACCGGGGCACGGAGGTGTTGGCTGGGTGTTCCGAGTCGGCGCGGTCCCTCGATCGTAGGAAGCGTGCCTGGGAGGAACGGTTCGGCCCGGGCCGGAGTCCTACGGTCCGGATATGGCCGTGCCTTCAGCGTTCTCAGTGTCTTCCGTGCCGGTGGCGTCCGCCGATCCCGTGGTGCCGTCACAGGGACGGGCGCGGAACGCGGAAACCTCCTCGGCGTTCCCGGCGTCCGGTGACCACCGCTCGCTCCGCCCCCATCTCACCGAGCTGCGGCTGTCCGCGTTCGCGTCCCACCGCGGCGCCGCCTTCCCGCTGGGGCCGTTCACCCTGCTCGCCGGGCCCAGCGGCAGCGGCAAGACGAGCGCGCTGCGGGCGTACGAGGCGCTGGCCCGGCTGGGCGCCGGGGCCGAACTCGGCGCGGTCTTCGCCGACCCGCCGGCCTGGGTGCCGGAGCGGGCCCGCCCCGACGCCCAGCGGCGGCGCGGCTTCCGGATCGGCTGTACGGCGGACGGGCCCGAGGGTCCGGTACGGCTCGACGTCGCCGTCCAGGCCGAGCCCGACCTGCGGATCGTCGGCGAGCGGCTGACGTCCGGCGGCCTCGTCCTGCTGGAGACCGCGCTCCGCGACCCCGCACGCCGTGCCGTGCAGGCCGCCTGGCACACCGCCGGCGCCACGCCGGTGACCCGGGCCCCGCTGCCCGACGACCGGCTCGGCACCGCCCTGCTCCCGTTACGGGTCGCGGGGAAGACCGACGGGCAGCGACGGGTGCTCGCCGCCGCCGAACAGATGGTGGTCGCCCTGCGGTCGGTGTTCGCCTGCGATCCGCGCCCCGACCGGATGCGGCTGCCTGTCCCGGTCGGCGCCGGGCGGCTCCTCGGCGGCTGCGACAACCTCGCCGAAGTGCTGGGGCGCACCCGCGCGGAGTGCGGCCGGCGGCATGCGCAGTTCGTCTCGGCCGTGCGTGAGGGCTGCGCGGGGCCGGTGACGGACGTGCTGGCCGAGCCGCTCGGTGACGGCACGGTGCGGGCGGTGCTCAACCGTGGCGACGGTGTGCGTACGGCGCTCGGGCGGCTGGGCGACGGGGAGTTGAGGTATCTCGCCCTCGCCCTGGTGCTGTTCACCGGGCCCGGGGTGCTGGAGGTCGACCCGGCCGGTGAGGTGCCCGCGGCGATGCAGGCGCTGACGGTCCTCGCCGACGACGTCGACCGGAGACTGGACCCGCGGCAACGGGCCCAACTGCTGGGGCTGGCGGCCCGGATGTGCGAACGGGGTCACATCCGGTTGCTCGGGACGACGGCCGACGCGAGCTGGGCGGCGGGGACGGACGGGGTCACGGTGGTACACCTGGAGCCGTGACAGAGCATCTCGATGTGGCGGGGCTGCAGCGCAGGCTGGCCGAGTTCGCGGCCGCGCGGAACTGGCAGCCGTACCACACCCCCAAGAACCTCGTCGCCGCGCTCAGCGTGGAGGCTTCCGAACTGGTGGAGATCTTCCAGTGGTTGACGCCGGAGGAGTCGACGCGGGTCATGGACGACGCCGACACCGCGCACCGGGTCACGGACGAAGTCGCCGATGTCCTCGCGTATCTGCTGCAACTGTGCGAGGTGCTGGGGATCGATCCGCTGGCGGCGCTGGACGCGAAGATCGACCGCAACGAGCGGAGGTTTCCGGCGCCGTGAGGGCGTGGGAGCGAGCGTGAGGGTGCGCGAGGGTGACGGAGCGCGGTGTCGGGAGCCGCTCGGTCCGTTTTCACTCTCCGCAGTCAAATTCCGGCTCGAAATCGATTCGTTGTCCACAGATTTCCGCCTTCCTCTGGTTTTTCGTCTCGGCGGCCTTCACTCTGGGTAGTGAACAAGGGAGTTCGGGCGGACGGGGGCAGGGCATGGACGCGGTGCGGCTCATCGTGACGAGCAGGCGTGCCCTCGCGGGGAGCGGAGACGCGCCGCAGATCCTGACGGAGGTCTGGCAGGCGCAGGCTCTGGCGCAGGCGATAGGGAGCAGACTCGCGGTCTTCGGACCGCCCCGACTGAGGGGCGAGGCGCTCGGGTTGACGGAGCTGGCGGGCCGGGGCTGCGGGGTCCTGGACCGCCCCGACCTCGACACCGCCGACCTCCGTGCCGCCCAGCTGACCGAACTGGGCGACGCCCGCCAGGCCCTCGTCTACCTCGGCGGCCTCCTCGGCGAGGTGGGCATCGCCCTGGTGGGCCTCGCCTGCGCGGCGGACGACGAGGGCACGTACTGGCAGTGCATGGAGGCGATCGACGCGGCCGACGAATCCCGGGACCGCGTCCGGGACATGCTGCGCAAGCTGGCGGAGGGGGATCCGGTGATACCGGAACGGGAGGCGGGGTGAGGCCGGCCGGCGCGGCCCCGCAACTCCGGTCCGCCCCCGGCTCACCGGCGGCACAGCACCCGCCGAAGCCCTACTTGGCCTCGGTCTCCTCCGCCCCCCGCCCCGCCGACTGGAGGTCCGCGTCCAGGGCGGAGAGGTCCGCGTTGAGGGCCGCCATCAGCTCCTCCATCTGCTGCAGCAAGCCCTTCGGCCGGCCGGCTTCGCCCCCTTGCTGCGGGACGGATTCTTCGGACATGACGGCCTCCTCGGCCCAGGCCTCCACGGGAGGCCGACACCTTGACGCCCGGCGCTGACCGGCCGGCGCGGGCGCCGGTCGGTCCGGCTCCGCCCGAGCAACGATCATCACGTCCGCCGGGTCACTGGCCCGGGCAGCCCCCGGGCCCCGCGTTGACGGATTTCACCCGACCGGGGCGGCGCGGGGCCACAGGGACCAGTGGGGTTGACCGGGACAGCACCGTGCAGGATGGAGGTATGGATCTTCGCATCTTCACCGAGCCCCAGCAGGGCGCGACCTACGACACCCTCCTCACCGTCGCCAAGGCCACCGAGGACCTCGGCTTCGACGCCTTTTTCCGCAGCGACCACTATCTGAAGATGGGGTCCGCCGACGGCCTCCCCGGCCCCACCGACGCCTGGATCACCCTCGCCGGACTCGCCCGGGAGACCAAGCGCATCCGCCTCGGCACCCTGATGACCGCCGGCACCTTCCGGCTGCCCGGCGTGCTCGCCATCCAGGTCGCCCAGGTCGACCAGATGTCCGGCGGCCGCGTCGAACTCGGCCTCGGCGCGGGCTGGTTCGAGGAGGAGCACCAGGCGTACGGCATCCCGTTCCCGAAGGAGAAGTTCGGCCGCCTGGAGGAGCAGCTGGCCATCGTCACCGGCCTGTGGGAGACCAAGCTGGGTGACACCTTCGACTTCCACGGCACGTACTACGACCTGACCGGCTCCCCCGCCCTCCCCAAGCCCGCCCAGGAGAAGATCCCGGTCCTCGTCGGCGGCCACGGCCCGACCCGTACCCCGCGGCTGGCCGCGAAGTACGCCGACGAGTTCAACATGCCGTTCGCCTCCGTCGAGGACAGCGAGCGCCAGTTCGGCCGGGTCCGCGCCGCCGCCGAGGAGGCCGGCCGCGGGGCCGACGCCCTCGTGTACTCCAACGCCCTCGTCGTCTGCGTCGGCAAGGACGACCAGGAGGTCGCCCGCCGCGCCGCCGCGATCGGCCGCGAGGTGCCCGAGCTGAAGGCCAACGGCCTGGCCGGCTCCCCGGCCGAGGTCGTCGACAAGATCGGCCGGTACCGGGAGATCGGCTCGCGGCGCCTGTACCTCCAGCTCCTCGACCTCGACGACCTCGAGCACCTGGAGCTCATCGCCTCGCAGGTGCAGTCGCAGCTGAGCTGAGGGTCGTAAGACCGTCCGGCGGCGCGGGCCGTGCCGCCGGACGGTCCCACGTCACGGCTTGCGACCGATCCCCACGTACAGCGGAATCTCCGTACCGCCCTGCCGTTCGCCGAGCTCGGGATGCCACTCGGCGGCCAACACCACGCCGGGGTCGAGGAGTTCGAGGCCCGTGAAGAAAGCGGAGAACTCTGCGCGGGAGCGGACCTGGGCCGCGGTGCCGCCCTTGCGGTACACCTCCACCACCCGTTCCCAGGTCTCCGGATCGAAGTCACCGGTCGCGTGCGAGAGCGTCACGAAACTCCCCGGTGGCAGCGGGCGCAGCAGCCGGCGCAGGATCATGGCCGGTGTGTCCTCGTCCCCCACCAGGTGCAGCAGCGCAACCAGCGACAGCGCGATCGGCTGCGTGAAGTCGAGGGTCTCCCGGGCCGCCGCGATGATCTTCCCCGGTTCCCGTACGTCGCCCTGGACGTACGCCGTCCGCCCCTCCGGTGTGCTGTGCAGCAGCGCCTCCGCGTGCCGCAGGACGATCGGGTCGTTGTCCGCGTACACCACCCGGGCCTCGGGGGCGATCCCCTGCACGATCTGGTGGAGGTTCGGCCGGGTCGGGATGCCGGTGCCGATGTCGAGGAACTGACGGATCCCGCGCTCGGCCAGCAGCCGGGACGCGCGGTGCATGAACGCACGGTTGGTCCGCGCCATCGCGCTCACCGCGGGGAAGAGGGCCGTCACCTGCTCGGCGGCGGCCACGTCGACGGGGTAGTTGTCCTTACCGCCGAGGAAGTAGTCGTACATCCGCGCCGAGTGCGGCTTGGTCGTGTCCAAGCGGTCCGCGCCCGATCCGGTGTCTGCCACGTGAGGCCTCCAGGCGAATAATTCCCGAGTGCTGCCGATGTCCGGTCTGTACGGTGTGCATATCAGCAGTTCAGACCCTACTTGAGGCCCGCCCGTGTTCCTTTCGATCACCACCACCGGCACCCCGGAACGCCCCGCCACCGACCTCGGCTACCTGCTCCACAAGCATCCCGAGAAGGCGCAGGCGTTCTCCACCTCCTACGGCAAGGCCCATGTCCTCTACCCCGAGGCGCGGCCCGAGCGGTGCACGGCGGCGCTGATGCTGGAGGTCGATGCCGTGGCGCTGGTGCGCAAGGGGAAGGGCAAGGGGCGCGGCGGGGCTCCCGACGCGGCGCTCGCGCAGTACGTCAACGACCGTCCGTACGCGGCCTCTTCACTGCTCGCCGTGGCGCTCAGCGCGGTCTTCTCCAGCGCCATGCGTGGGGTGTGCACCGCCCGCCCCGAGCGGGCCGCGCAGCCGCTGCCGCTGCGCATCGAGGTGCCCGCGCTGCCGGCCAGGGGCGGCCCCGCACTCGTTCGACGGCTCTTCGAGCCGCTGGGGTGGACCGTCGGGGTCGAACCCGTCGCGCTGGACCCGCAGTTCCCCGAGTGGGGTGACTCGCGGTATGTGCGGCTCGAACTGGAGTCCGCTGCCCTGACCCTCGCGGAGGCGCTGCGGCACCTGTACGTCCTGCTCCCCGTGCTCGACGACGCCAAGCACTACTGGGTCTCCGACGACGAGGTCGACAAGCTGCTGCGCGCCGGTGAGGGCTGGCTGCCCGAGCACCCGGAGCAGAAGCTCATCACCAGCCGCTACCTCTCGCGGCGCTGGTCGCTGACCCGCCAGGCCATGGAGCGACTGGAGCTCGTGCGTCTCGCCGAGTCCGACGACAGCGAGGTCGAGGAGATCGACAACGCCGTCGAGGCCGAGACCGAGGAGGAGGCGAGGCCGACACCGCTCGCCGTGCAGCGGCGGGACGCGATCATCGCCGCGCTCCAGGCGTCCGGTGCCGCGCGCGTGCTCGATCTCGGCTGCGGACAGGGGCAGTTGGTGCAGGCGCTGCTCAAGGACGTGCGGTTCACCGAGATCGTGGGCGTCGATGTGTCGATGCGCGCCCTCACCATCGCCTCCCGGCGGTTGAAGCTGGACCGCATGGGGGAGCGGCAGGCCTCGCGCGTCCAGCTCGTCCAGGGTTCGCTGGCCTACACCGACAAGCGGCTCAAGGGCTATGACGCGGCCGTGCTCAGCGAGGTCATCGAGCACCTCGACCTGCCGCGGCTGCCCGCCCTGGAGTACGCGGTGTTCGGCGCCGCGCGCCCGAAGACCGTCCTCGTGACGACTCCGAACGTCGAGTACAACGTCCGCTGGGAGTCCCTCCCGGCCGGCCATGTCCGGCACGGCGACCACCGCTTCGAGTGGACGCGGGAGGAGTTCCGGGCCTGGGCCGGGTCGGTGGCCGAACGGCACGGGTACGGCGTGGAGTTCGTGCCGGTGGGGCCCGACGACCCCGAGGTGGGGCCGCCCACGCAGATGGCCGTGTTCACCGTACGCATGGAGAAGGAGGCGAAGGCCGCGTGACCGAGAACCTGACCCAGACCCGGGGACGGGTGCTGCCCGTCACCGACCTCTCCCTCGTCGTCCTCGTCGGCGCCTCCGGCTCCGGCAAGTCGACCTTCGCCCGCAGGCACTTCAAGCCCACCGAGGTGATCTCCTCGGACTTCTGCCGCGGTCTGGTCTCCGACGACGAGAACGACCAGAGCGCGACGAAGGACGCCTTCGACGTGCTCCACTACATCGCCGGCAAGCGGCTCGCCGCCGGCCGGCGCACCGTCGTGGACGCCACCAGCGTGCAGTCGGACGCCCGCAAGCAGCTGATCGACCTGGCCAAGAAGCACGACGTGCTGCCGATCGCCATCGTGCTGGACGTGCCGGAGGAGGTGTGCGCCGAGCGCAACGCGGGCCGCACCGACCGCGCCGACATGCCGGTCCGGGTCATCAAGCGGCACATCCGCGAACTGCGGCGCTCCCTGCGGCACTTGGAGCGCGAGGGCTTCCGCAAGGTACACGTCCTGCGGGGTGTCGAGGAGGTCGAGAACGCCGGCGTCGTCACCGAGAAGCGGTTCAACGACCTGACCCACCTCACGGGTCCCTTCGACATCGTCGGCGACATCCACGGCTGCGCGAGCGAACTGGAGTCCCTGCTCGGCAAGTTGGGCTACGTCGACGGCGTCCACCCGGAGGGCCGGACCGCGGTCTTCGTCGGCGACCTCGTCGACCGCGGCCCGGACAGCCCCGGTGTGCTGCGCCGCGTGATGTCGATGGTGAAGTCGGGCAACGCGCTGTGCGTGCCGGGCAACCACGAGAACAAGTACGGCCGTTACCTCAAGGGCCGCAACGTCCAGCACACCCACGGCCTCGCCGAGACGATCGAGCAGATGGAGACCGAGTCGGACGAGTTCCGTGCCGAGGTGCGGGAGTTCATCGACGGGCTCGTCAGCCACTACGTCCTCGACGGCGGCCGGCTGGTGGTCTGTCACGCCGGTCTGCCGGAGAAGTACCACGGCCGTACGTCGGGGCGGGTGCGTTCGCACGCGCTGTACGGCGACACCACCGGCGAGACCGACGAGTTCGGGCTGCCCGTGCGCTACCCGTGGGCGGAGGACTACCGAGGCCGGGCGGCCGTGGTCTACGGCCACACCCCGGTCCCGGAGGCCACCTGGCTGAACAACACCATCTGCCTGGACACCGGTGCCGTCTTCGGCGGCAAGCTCACCGCGCTGCGCTGGCCGGAACGCGAGCTGGTCGACGTACCGGCGGAGCGGGTCTGGTACGAGCCGACGAAGCCGCTGAAGTCGGAGGCGCCGGGCGGGCAGGACGGCCGGCCGCTGGACCTGGCGGACGTGCAGGGGCGGCGGGTCGTCGAGACCCGGCACCAGGGCCGCGTCGCCATCCGGGAGGAGAACGCGGCGGCGGCGCTGGAGGTCATGAGCCGGTTCGCGGTGGACCCGCGGCTGCTTCCGTACCTCCCGCCGACCATGGCACCGACGGCGACGTCGCACCTCGAGGGCTACCTGGAGCACCCGGCCGAGGCGTTCAAGCAGTACGCCGAGGACGGGGTCGCGCGGGTCGTGTGCGAGGAGAAGCACATGGGTTCGCGGGCGGTGGCGCTGGTGTGCCGGGACGCGGAGGCGGCGCGCAAGCGCTTCGGCGTGGACGGGCCCACAGGTTCGCTCTACACCCGCACCGGGCGGCCGTTCTTCGACGACGAGTCGGTGACCGAGGAGATCCTCGGGCGGGTGCGCGCGGCGGTCGAAGAGGCCGGCCTGTGGCGGGAGTTGGACACGGACTGGCTCCTGCTGGACGCCGAGCTGATGCCGTGGTCGCTGAAGGCGTCGGGGCTGCTGCGCTCGCAGTACGCCGCCGTCGGTGCCGCGTCCGGGGCGGTGTTCCCGGGTGTGGTCGCCGCCCTTGAGGGCGCGGCGGCGCGGGGCGTCGACGTCGGCGAGTTGCTGGACCGGCAGCGCGCGAGGGCCTCGGACGCGGCCGCGTTCACGGAGGCGTACCGCCGCTACTGCTGGACCACGGACGGCCTCGACGGCGTCCGCCTGGCGCCGTTCCAGATCCTCGCGGTCCAGGGCCGCAGCCTCGCCGGCCTCCCGCACGACGAGCAACTGGCCCTCCTCGACCGGCTGGTGGAGCACGACGGCACCGGTCTGCTGCAGACCACGCGACGCCTGTACGTCGACACGGCCGACCCCGAGTCGGTCCAGGCGGGCGTCGACTGGTGGCTGGAGATGACCGGCCGCGGCGGCGAGGGCATGGTCGTCAAGCCGCTGGGTGCGGTCGTGCGGTGGGGGTCCCCCCGCTCGAGCGAAGCCGAGAGTGGGGGAGGCGAGGGACGGCTGGTGCAGCCCGGCATCAAATGCCGGGGCCGGGAGTACCTGCGGATCATCTACGGTCCGGAGTACACCCGCCCGGAGAACCTCGCCCGGCTGCGCGGACGCTTCCTCAACCACAAGCGCTCGCTCGCGATCCGCGAGTACGCGCTCGGTCTGGAGGCCCTGGACCGCCTGGCCGAGGGCGAGCCGCTGTGGCGGGTCCACGAGGCGGTGTTCGGGGTACTGGCGCTGGAGTCGGAGCCGGTGGACCCCCGGCTGTGACGAGACCGGGCCCCTCGGGGCCCGGTCACCCCACCAGTCTCGGCCGGTCTCGGGCCTCTCGGGGTCCGGTCACCCCACCCCTGGCCTCTCGGGGTCCGGTCACCCGACCAGTCTCAGCCGCTTCCCCGGCCCCTCGGGCGCCCGGTCGCCCCATAAGTCGCAGCGGGTCCCGGGCCCCTCGGGGCCGGTCACCCCACCAGTCGCAGCCGCTCCCGGCACACCCCCACCCGTACCGACTGCCCCCACGTCAGTTCCAGCGCGTCACCCTCCATGCCGTCTCCGAATGCGATCAGCCGCTCGGACTCGACCGTGAGCCGGAGCCGGTCGGAGGCCGTCAGCTCGCCCGCCACCATGGACGTACCGGTGGCGGGCGAGGGCCACGCCTCGCGGACGAACCACAGCAGGCGCTCCTCGGCCGGGCCCGGGAGCCGCAGCTGGGCGCCGCGCTCCCGCCACACCGACCGCAGCCAGCCGGTCGCGCCGGTCCCGGTGCCCACCAGCACCCCGGAGGAGGCCTGGGCCTCGACGGCACCCCCGTCGTCGTCGAGGCCCAGGCGGTAGCGGGCGGTCTGGTGACCGGCGGCGCCCAGATAGATCTCGTTGAGGGCGAGCAGCCGCTGGGTGTCGTCGGCCACGGCCTCCACCATCGTCAGCTCGTCGACCTCCCGGTCCGCGACCGCCAGCAGCCGCGCCACCTCCGACGGCCGGTGCCGCACCAGCACACCGGGGTTGCGGCCGGGGTCGCTGTCGACGCCCAGCACGGGCTGCCCGGCCAGGTACTTGGCGACATTCGCGACCAGGCCGTCCTGGCCGACCACGACCACCACGTCCTCCGGCGCGAACAGGAAGCGGTCCAGATCCCGCCGCTCCACCCGGCTCTGCCGCCAGGTCAGCGGGATCGCCGCCGTCACCTCCGCCAGGGCGGCGCGGGTACGGCGGTGGCGGTCCGCCAGTTCCTCGATGTCCCGGCCGCGGGAGGAGAGGAAGAACGCGGCCTGGCCGTGGGTGCCGTGGTGGGCCACCAACTCCTCGTACTCCGTGGTGCGGTGGACCAGGACGACCCGTGGGGCGAGGCTCACGCCGGGTCCCGCGGGGTGCCGAGCCGGGCGAGCAGGCCGGTCAGGACGTCCGGCGAGATGGTGACGCTGTCGATGTGCGGCAGGTTCTCCGCGAGCCGGGTGCCGGTGAGGGCGTGCAGGGTCGCCACGTCGACGTCGGCGTGCACGCGCAGCCACGCCTCCTGCGCCTGGGCCTTCGCCTCACCCACCTCACGCACCCCTTCGGCCTCGGCGCGAGCCAACTGCACGGAACGCGCCGCCTCGGCCTCGGCGAGCTTCAGCGACCGGGCCGCCTCCGCCTCGCCCAGCTTCACCGCCCGCGCGGCCTCCGCCTCGGCGAGCTTCACCGAGCGCGCGGCCTCGGCCTCCGCGAGCTTCACCGACCGGGCCGCCTCCGCCCCGGCCCGTACCGCGTCCGCCGCCGCGTGTTCCTCGGCCTCGCGGCGGGCGTTCGTGCCACGCTGCTCGACCAACTGCTCCTCGCGCCGGGCGAGTTCGATCTGGCTGGCCAGTTCGTTCTCGGCGATCGTCCGCTCCCGCTCGACCGCCACCGCCCGCCGCTCGTACGTCGCCCGGTCGGCCTCCTGCTGGATCTGCTCACGGGCGGGGGTGCGCAGCGCCCGCTCCACCTCCGGCTCCGGACGCAGGGCCACGACCCGGACCGCGACCACCTCGATGCCCGTGGCCGGCAGCCGCGGTTCCGCCGCCAGGCCCGCCGCGACCCGCTCCCGGACCGCCGTCACCCCGTCCACCAGCGCCGCCGACAGCGACGTACGGGCGAGGACGTCAAGGGCGTGCTGCTGTGCCGTCTCCGTCAGCAGGGTGCCGAGCTGCTCCAGCGGCGTGCCGCGCCACGCGCCGGTGTCCGGGTCGACCGAGAAGTCCAGGCGGGCGGCGGCGAGGGCCGGGTCGCTGATCCGGTAGGTCACCGTCGACTGCACCGTCACGTCCTGGAAGTCGGACGTACGGGCATGGAAGGTCATCGCCAACTCCCGGTCGTCGACCGGAACTTCGGAGAGGGCGGCGGTCAGTGCGCGGAACCAGAAGCTCAGCCCGGGCCCGTCGTGCAGCAGCTTTCCGCCGCGGTGGTGCCGGATGTGCGCGGTCGGCGCGCCACGGAGATGGCGCCAGCCCAGGCGCCGGGTGATGTCGGCCACGAGAGCCCCCTTGTCGTCTGGAAGACGATAACCGTGAGTTCCGTTTATCGTCAAGAGGACGAGAAAGGGAAGTGGTCAAGCAGGGGATGAATTCGGTCGCCGATGGTCAGGATGGAGGCATGGCATTCCATGTCGACTCCGAGGCCGGGCGGCTGCGCCGCGTCATCCTGCACCGGCCGGATCTCGAGCTCAAAAGGCTCACCCCCAGCAACAAGGACGCCCTCCTCTTCGACGACGTGCTCTGGGTGCGCCGGGCGCGCGCCGAGCACGACGGGTTCGCGGACGTGCTCCGCGACCGCGGGGTCACCGTCCACCTCTTCGGCGACCTGCTCACCGAGGCCCTCGCGATCCCGGCGGCCCGCACCCTCGTCCTGGACCGGGTCTTCGACGAGAAGGAGTACGGCGTCCTCGCCACCGACCATCTCCGGGCCGCCTTCGAGACGCTGCCCGCGCCCGAGCTCGCCGAGGCGCTGGTCGGCGGCATGACCAAGCGGGAGTTCCTCGACGCGCACGAGGAGCCGGTCTCCGTCCGCTTCCATGTCATGGACCTCGACGACTTCCTGCTCGCCCCCCTGCCCAACCACCTCTTCACCCGCGACACCTCCGCCTGGATCTACGACGGCGTCTCGGTCAACGCCATGCGCTGGCCCGCCCGGCAGCGCGAGACGGTCCACTTCGAGGCGATCTACCGGCACCACCCCCTCTTCCGCGACGAGACGTTCCGCATCTGGAGCGAGGGCCAGGCCGACTACCCGTCCACCATCGAGGGCGGGGACGTCCTCGTCATCGGCAACGGCGCCGTCCTCATCGGCATGAGCGAACGCACCACCCCGCAGGCCGTCGAGATGCTCGCGCACAAGCTGTTCGCGGCCGGCTCGGCGCAGACGATCGTGGCGCTCGACATGCCCAAGCGACGCGCCTTCATGCACCTCGACACCGTGATGACGATGGTCGACGGCGACACCTTCACCCAGTACGCCGGGCTCGGCATGCTCCGCTCGTACACCATCGAACCGGGCGTCGGCGACAAGGAGCTGAAGGTCACCGACCATCCGCCGGAGCACATGCACCGCGCGATCGCCGCCGCGCTGGGACTCAGCGAGATCCGGGTGCTGACCGCCACGCAGGACGTCCACGCCGCCGAGCGCGAGCAGTGGGACGACGGCTGCAACGTGCTGGCCGTCGAGCCGGGCGTGGTGGTCGCCTACGAGCGGAACGCCACCACCAACACCCACCTCCGCAAGCAGGGCATCGAGGTCATCGAGATCCCCGGCAGCGAGCTGGGGCGGGGGAGAGGAGGGCCGCGCTGTATGAGCTGTCCCGTCGAGCGAGCGGCCGTGTAGAACGGGCGGCCGCATATTCGTACGCCAGACTGTATATAAATGCCGGACGTCGTATAGACTTCCAGGAGTTCGTGTCCCCCGTATCTCTGGAGCGCCCCCATGGCGACTGTCCCCACTGCCCTCGCCGGGCGTCACTTCCTCAAGGAGCTCGACTTCACCGCCGAGGAGTTCCTCGGGCTCATCGAGCTGGCCGCGGAGCTGAAGGCCGCGAAGAAGGCCGGGACCGAGACGCGGTACCTCCAGGGCAAGAACATCGCGCTGATCTTCGAGAAGACCTCGACGCGCACCCGCTGCGCGTTCGAGGTCGCCGCCGCCGACCAGGGCGCCTCGACGACCTGCCTCGACCCCTCCGGCTCGCAGCTCGGCCACAAGGAGTCCGTACGGGACACCGCCCGCGTGCTCGGACGGATGTACGACGGCATCGAGTACCGCGGGGACAGCCAGCAGAAGGTCGAGGAGTTCGCCGCGTACGCCGGTGTCCCCGTCTACAACGGTCTCACCGACGACTGGCACCCCACCCAGATGCTCGGCGACGTGCTCACCATGACCGAGCACTGCACCAAGCCGGTCACGCAGATCGCCTTCGCCTACCTCGGCGACGCCCGTTTCAACATGGGCAACTCCTATCTGATCACCGGCGCCCTGCTCGGCATGGACGTCCGGATCGTCGCCCCGAAGACCTACTGGCCCGACCGGGACGTCGTCGAGCGCGCCCGTCAGCTCGCCGTGGACAGCGGCGCCCGCATCACTCTCACCGAGTCCCTGGACGAGGGAGTGCTCGGCGCCGACTTCGTCGCCACCGACGTCTGGGTCTCCATGGGCGAGCCCAAGGAGGTCTGGAACGACCGGATCGCCGCGCTGAAGCCGTACGCCGTGACCATGGACGTGCTGCGCGCCACCGGCACCCCGGACGTCAAGTTCCTGCACTGCCTGCCGGCCTTCCACGACCTTGGCACGAAGGTGGGCCAGGAGATCTACGACGCGCACGGCCTCGACTCGCTGGAAGTCACCGACGAGGTCTTCGAGTCCGCCCACTCGGTCGTCTTCGACGAGGCGGAGAACCGGCTGCACACCATCAAGGCGGTCCTGGTGGCGACGCTGGCCTGAACAGGCTGAGAAGAGGGCCTTACGCAGGCCTTATGCTGTCCGGCGGCCCGGAGCCACCCCTTCCGGAGCCGCCGTCCGCGACACCACCCCGTCGCACCCCGCACCACCAGAAACGAGCACCACCCGCATGCCCCGCAGAAAGTCCCCCGCCCTGCTGGTCGCCGAATCCGGCACCGACCGCGAGGGCCACGGTCTCCGTCGCACGATGGGCCTCTTCCAGCTGATCAGCTTCGGTCTCGGCGCGATCGTCGGCACCGGCATCTTCGTCGGACTGTCCGACTCGGTGGCCCAGGCGGGCCCGGCCGTCGTCGTCTCCTTCGTCCTCGCCGCGATCACCTGCGTCTTCACCGCGTTCGCCTTCGCCGAGCTGGGCGGCGCGATCCCGGTCTCCGGATCGTCGTACTCCTTCGCCTACGCCGGTCTCGGCGAGCGCACGGCCTTCCTCGTCGGCTGGTGCCTGCTCCTGGAGTACGGCGTCTCCGTGTCGGCCGTCGCGGTCGGCTGGAGCCAGTACGTCAACGAGCTCCTCGACAGCCTGATCGGACGGCAGATCCCGGCCGACCTGTCCGCCGGCCCCGGTGACGGCGGTGTCATCAACCTGCCCGCCGTGATCGTGATCGCGCTCGCCTCGGTGCTGCTCGTGCGCGGTGTCCGGGAGAGCGCCCGCGCCACCGCCGCGATGGCGGTGCTGAAGCTCGCGATCCTCGTCGCCTTCTGCGCGATCGGGTTCACCGCCTTCAAGGACGGCAACCTCACGCCCTTCTCCCCGGCCGGCCTCGGCGGCATCGGCGCGGGCACCACGGCCGCGTTCTTCTCGTACATCGGCTTCGACGCGATCACCACGGCCGGCGAGGAGGCGAAGAACCCCCGCCGGGACATCCCGGTCGCGATCCTCGTCTGCATCGGCCTGGTCACCCTGCTGTACTGCGCGGTCGCCCTCGCCGCGATCGGCGCCATCGGCGGCGACGAGGTCGGCGGCCGGCCTGCCGCCCTGTCGTACGTCGTCAACGAGGTCACGGGCTCGTCGGTCGGGGGCGGGGTCATCGCCTTCGGCGCGGTCGTCGCCATCGCGTCCGTCGTGCTCGCCGTGATGTACGGCCAGACCCGCATCCTCATGTCCATGTCCCGCGACGGGCTGATCCCGCGCGTCTTCGAGAAGGTCTCCCCGAAGACCGCCACACCCGTCGCCGGCACCCTGATCGTCGCGGTCGTCTTCGCCGTCCCGGCGGCCTTCGCGTCCCTCGACGCGGTGGTCAACCTGTGCACCATCGGCACGCTCGCCGTCATGGCGGTCGTCAACATCGCGGTCATCGCCCTGCGCCGCACGGAACCGGGCCTCGCCCGCACCTTCCGGGTGCCGCTCTACCCGGTCGTCCCGCTGCTCGGCATCGGCTTCTGCCTGTACCTGATGTACGAGACCGGCTGGACGACCTGGATCCAGTTCGCGGTGTTCCTGGCGGTCGGATTCCTGCTCTACGTCGGTTACGGCCGCCGGAACTCCAGGCTCGGCAAGCAGGCCACCGTCACGCCGGACGCCACTGCCGCGGAACCACTGGCAGTCTGAACCACACCGCCTTGCCGGACTCGGTGGGGCGGTGCCCGCAGGACGAGCTGAGGGCACGGATCAGCAGCAGCCCGCGTCCGTGCTCCTGCCAGGGGTCGGGTTCCCCGCCGTGCGGGCGGGTCAGATCACCGGGCGGCGCCGGGTCCGGGTCATGGACCTCGACCTGGCAGCCGTGCGGCAGCAGCTCCACGACCAGCTCTATCGGGGAGTCCCCGGCGGTGTGCTCGACGGCGTTCGCGACCAGCTCGGCCGTCAGCAGCTCGGCGGTGTCGCAGTCGGCCCCGTGCTCGAGATCGGCGAGCGCCGTCCGCACCAGCGCACGCGCCACGGGCACCGCAGCGGCGGAGTGCGGCAGCGCGACACGCCAGGAGGCGGAGGCTGAGGGGCGTTCTTGCAAGGCGGTTCCGTTCATGAGCAGGCAGTCCTGCTTTCAACCTTATGAATGGTACGGCGCCGACCGGCAGAGGCATCCGAGGGGCACCGCGCGGGACCTTCGGCCCCGCTACCGGGCGGCTTACCCCCGACAACGCCCCGCCTCGCACGGCTGCTCCCCTCGTTGCCGCCCTGTTGACGAGCCGTGACGGATGTGACGGGGCCGGGTCACAACCGGACGGCGTTATCGCGGGCTCATGACGACAGTCAAAGATGAGTGATAACTTCGAAGGGCAGAGCGCGTAGAGCGCGGGTAGAGCGCACCTCACCTGGGGAGGCCGCACGCATGAGTCCCTTCACCGGCTCCGCCGCCCGAACCGCCCGCTGGGAGCATCTGCGGGTGGACCTCACCGCGGGCGTCGCCACCGTCACCCTCGCCCGCCCCGACAAACTCAACGCGCTCACCTTCGGCGCCTACGCCGACCTGCGCGACCTCCTCGCCGAGCTGTCCCGGGAGCGCTCGGTACGGGCCCTCGTCCTGGCCGGGGAGGGGCGTGGCTTCTGCTCCGGCGGCGACGTCGACGAGATCATCGGCGCGACCCTGGCGATGGACACGGCGCAGCTCCTCGACTTCAACCGGATGACGGGCCAGGTCGTGCGGGCCGTACGGGAGTGTCCGTTCCCGGTGATCGCGGCGGTGCACGGGGTGGCGGCCGGCGCGGGGGCGGTCCTCGCCCTCGCCGCGGACTTCCGGGTGGCCGACCCGACCGCCCGGTTCGCCTTCCTGTTCACGCGGGTGGGCCTGTCCGGCGGCGACATGGGCGCGGCCTACCTGCTGCCCCGGGTGGTCGGCCTCGGCCACGCGACCCGCCTGCTGATGCTGGGCGACCAGGTCCGCGCACCGGAGGCGGAACGCATCGGTCTGATCAGCGAACTCACCGACGAGGGCCGCGCGGACGAGGCCTCCCAGACCCTGGCCCGCCGCCTGGCCGAAGGCCCCGCCCTGGCCTACGCCCAGACGAAGGCCCTCCTCACGGCGGAGCTGGACATGCCCCTGGCGGCGTCGGTGGAACTGGACGCGTCAACGCAGGCGTTGCTGATGAACGGGGAGGATTACGCGGAGTTCCACAGGGTGTTCAAGGAGAAGCGGGCTCCGAAATGGCAAGGACGGTGATGGTGGTGCCGCCAGGGGCGCGGGGAACTGCGCGACCAGCCACATTCGGCCGGCAGTCGCCATCCCCGCTCAGCCACCCCCTGCACATCGCGATCATCGGCGGAGGTCCCGGCGGCCTCTACGCGGCCGCGTTGCTCAAACGCCTGGACCCCACCCGAGAAATCACCGTCTGGGAACGCAACGCCCCCGACGACACCTTCGGTTTCGGAGTCGTCCTCTCCGACGAAACCCTGGGCGGCATAGAACACGCCGACCCCCAGGTCTACGAGGCCCTCCAACAGCACTTCATCCGCTGGGACGACATCGACATCGTCCACCGAGGAACCCGCCAAACCTCCGGAGGACACGGCTTCGCAGCCCTGGGCCGCAAACGCCTCCTGGAGATCCTCCACGCCCGCTGCCGCGACCTCGGCGTGGACCTCCGCTTCCGCGCCGAGGCCCCGCCCGACCTGGCCGACACCCACGACCTCGTCATCGCCGCCGACGGCATCAACAGCACCACCCGCGAGGCGTACCGGCAGGCCTTCCGCCCCCACATCACCACTCACCGCTGCCGTTACATCTGGCTCGCCGCCGACTTCGCCTTCGAGGCCTTCCGCTTCGAGATCGCCGAGACCGAACACGGCGTGATGCAGCTGCACGGCTACCCATACGCGCCCGACGCCTCCACCGTGATCGTGGAGATGCGCGAAGAGGTCTGGCAGGCGGCCGGTTTCGCGGAGCTCGACACCCAGGAGTCCCTCGACCGCTGCGCCAAGATCTTCACGGACGCCCTCGGCGGCAGGCCGCTGCGGTCCAACAACTCGGCCTGGACCACCTTCCGTACGGTCGTCAACGCGCACTGGTCCCACGGCAACACCGTGCTGCTCGGGGACGCCGCCCACACCGCGCACTTCTCCATCGGCTCCGGCACCAAACTCGCCGTCGAGGACGCCCTCGCCCTCGCCGCCTGTCTGGGGGAGCAACCGGACCTGCCCACGGCACTCCAGGCCTACGAAGACGAACGCAAACCCGTCGTCGCCTCCACGCAGCGCGCCGCCCGCGCCAGCCTGGAGTGGTTCGAGGACCTGGCCCGCTATCTGGACCAGCCGCCACGCCGGTTCGCGTTCAACCTCCTCACCCGCAGCCGCCGGGTCACCCACGACAACCTGCGCCTGCGCGACGCCCACTTCACCGGCGCGGTGGAGCGCGAGTTCGGCTGCCCGCCCGGCACGCCCCCGATGTTCACGCCGTTCCGGCTGCGCGGACTGACCCTGCGCAACCGGGTCGTGGTCTCGCCGATGGACATGTACTCCGCCACCGACGGCCTGCCCGGCGACTTCCATCTCGTCCACCTCGGAGCGCGGGCCCTCGGCGGCGCGGGCCTGGTGATGACCGAGATGGTGTGCGTGAGCGAGGAGGGGCGCATCACCCCCGGCTGCACCGGCCTCTACAACGGCAAGCAGGCCGAGGGGTGGCGGCGGATCACCGACTTCGTGCACACGCAGGCGCCGGGCACCGCGATCGGTGTGCAGCTCGGCCACTCCGGCCGCAAGGGCTCGACCAAGCTGATGTGGGAGGGGATGGACGAACCGCTCCCCGACGGCAACTGGCCCCTGGTGGCCGCGTCCGCACTGCCGTACCGGCCCGGCAGCCAGACCCCGCGCGAGCTCACCCGCGCGCAACTCACCGATCTTCGTGAGCAGTTCACGGCCGCCGCCTGGCGGGCCGCCCGCGCGGGCTTCGACCTCCTCGAACTCCACTGCGCGCACGGCTATCTGCTCTCCGGCTTCCTCTCCCCGCTCACCAACCGCCGCACCGACGCCTATGGCGGCACGCTCGCCAAGCGCCTGCGCTTCCCCCTCGAAGTCTTCGACGCCATCAGGGGCGTATGGCCCGACGAGCGGCCCATGACCGTCCGCATCTCCGCCACCGACTGGGCCGAGGGCGGCACCACCGCTGAGGAAGCCGTGGAGATCGCCCGCGCCTTCGCCGCGCACGGCGTCGACGCGATCGACGTGTCGACCGGGCAGGTCGTGGCCGAGGAGCGGCCGGAGTTCGGGCGGTCGTACCAGACGCCCTTCGCCGACCGGATCCGCCACGAGACCGGCATCCCGGTGATCGCGGTCGGCGCGATCTCGTCCTGGGACGACGTCAACTCCCTGATCCTGGCCGGGCGCACGGACCTGTGCGCCCTCGCCCGCCCCCACCTCTACGACCCGCACTGGACCCTGCACGCCGCCGCCGAGCAGGGGTACGACGGACCCGGCGTCGTCTGGCCGGCCCCGTACCGGGCGGGCAGCCGCCGCCCGCAGACCGGGCGCACGGACGCCCCCAAGCCCCGGCTGACGCTGGGGACTTGAGGGAACCGTCGACGGGCTAGAGCTCGACCATTCCGGCCGTCAGTGTCGCCCCGTCCGCGGGGTCGATCAGGAGGAACGCACCGGTGCGCCGGGAGACCGCGTAGTCGTCCAGGGCGAGCGGCTCGGCCGTGCGCAGCACCATGCGGCCCAGGTCGTTCGCGCCCAACTCGGCTGCTCCGCCCAGGTCCTGGACGATCGCCTTCACGGTCCGGGTCGTGTGCCGCACGAGCACCCGGTCACCGACCCGCAGCGGACGGTCGGCCAGATGGCAGACGGCGGCCCGGACCTCCCGGGTGAGCGCCGGCACATCGACCCCGGCCGTGATCATGTCGCCGCGCGAGACGTCCCGTTGGTCGGCGAGGCGCACCCCGATGGACTGCGGCGCGTACGCCACCTCCGCCGGGACGCCCAGCACGTCGATGCCGGTGATCTCGGAGGTGACGCCCGACGGATGGATGGTGACCCGGTCGCCGACCCGCAGCGTGCCGGACGCCAACTGGCCCGCGTAGTGGCGGACTTCGCCGTCCCGGATGACGTACTGGACGGGGAAACGGGCGGGCGCGTCCGTGGCCCCGACGCCGACCGGGACGTTCTCCAGGAACTCCAGCAGCGCCGGACCCTCGTACCAGTCCATCCGCGCCGAGCGGTCCACCACGTTGTCGCCGACGAGCGCGGAGACGGGGACCGGTGTGAAGGAGGGCAGGTCCGACTCGGCCGCTTCTCCGGCGAATTCCTCGACGATCCGCTGGAACTCCTTCTCCTCGTACCCGACGAGGTCCATCTTGTTGACCGCCAGGACCACGTGCGGGACGCGGAGCAGGGCGGCGATCGCGGCATGGCGGCGCGTCTGCTCGACCACGCCGTTGCGGGCGTCGACGAGGATGATCGTCAGCTCGGCGGTGGAGGCGCCGGTGACCATGTTGCGGGTGTACTGCACATGGCCCGGGGTGTCGGCGAGGATGAACCGGCGGCGCGGGGTCGCGAAGTAGCGGTAGGCGACGTCGATCGTGATGCCCTGCTCGCGCTCGGCGCGCAGGCCGTCCGTGAGGAGGGCCAGATCGGGGGTGCCGGTGCGGGAGATCGACTCCAGCTGGTCGGTGAGGACCGACTTGGAGTCGTGCAGCAGCCGGCCGACCAGCGTGGACTTGCCGTCGTCGACGGAACCGGCCGTGGCAAACCGCAGCGTGTCAACGGTCATGGCTAGAAATACCCTTCGCGCTTGCGGTCTTCCATCGCGGCCTCGGACATCTTGTCGTCGGCGCGGGTCGCGCCGCGCTCGGTGAGCCGGGAGGCGGCGATCTCCGTGATGACCTGCTCCAGGGTCACGGCGTCGGAGTCCACGGCACCGGTGCAGGACATGTCGCCGACCGTGCGGTAGCGGACCTGCCGCTTTTCGACGGTCTCCGTCTCCTTCGGGCCGCCCCACTCGCCGGCGGTCAGCCACATCCCGCCGCGCCGGAAGACCTCACGCCGGTGCGCGAAGTAGATCCCGGGGAGTTCGATCCGCTCGCGGGCGATGTACTGCCAGACGTCCAGCTCGGTCCAGTTGGACAGCGGGAAGACGCGGACGTGCTCGCCGGGGGCGTGCCGTCCGTTGTAGAGGTTCCACAGCTCGGGCCGCTGCCGGCGCGGGTCCCACTGGGAGAACTCGTCGCGCAGCGAGAACACCCGCTCCTTGGCCCGGGCCTTCTCCTCGTCCCGTCGGCCGCCGCCGAAGACGGCGTCGAACTTCTCCGCCTGGATCTTCTCGGTCAGCGGCAGCGTCTGGAGCGGGTTGCGGGTGCCGTCCGCACGCTCCTTCAGCACGCCCCGGTCGATGTAGTCCTGCACGGAGGCGACATGCAGCCGCAGCCCGTGCTTGGCCACCGTGCGGTCCCGGTACTCCAGGACCTCGGGGAAGTTGTGCCCGGTGTCCACGTGCAGCAGCGAGAAGGGGATCGCCGCCGGGGCGAACGCCTTCAGCGCCAGGTGCAGCATGACGATGGAATCCTTGCCGCCGGAGAACAGGATCACCGGCCGCTCGAACTCACCGGCCACCTCACGGAAGATGTGCACCGCCTCCGACTCGAGAGCGTCCAGGTGGGACAGGCCGAAGCCGCTCACACCAGCCCCCGCTCCGCGAGCACGGCGTACACCGCGTCGGCCGACTCCTGCGGGGTCTGCGACTGGGTCCGAAGGACCAGCGCCGCGTCCACCGGAGCCTCGTACGGGTCGTCGACGCCGGTCAGCCCCGACAACTCGCCCGCGGCCTGCCGGGCGTACAGCCCCTTCACGTCCCGCTCGCTGCACACCTCGACCGGCGTGGCGACGTGCACCTCGATGTACGGCGTCCCGCTCGCCTCGTGCCGTTTGCGGACGGCCTCGCGGCTGTCGGCGTAGGGCGCGATGACCGGGACGACGGACAGGACGCCGTTGCGGGCGAGGACCTCGGAGACCAGGCCGATGCGCTGGACGTTGGTGTGCCGGTCCTCGCGGGAGAAGCCGAGGCCCGCGGAGAGGAAGCGGCGTATCTCGTCGCCGTCGAGGACCTCCACGCGATGCCCCTCGGCCCTCAGCCGCTCACCGAGCCGGCGGGCGATGGTGGTCTTGCCCGCGCTCGGCAGCCCGGTGAGCCAGACGGTGGCTCCCCGAGCCGGACGACAGGCCCTTGCCGTGGTGGTCATGCGCAACAGTCCTCTTCCCTTACCGACAGGCGACCCGAGGGACGCTAGGTAAGAACCTTGAGAAGAGAGACAGAGGAACCTGAGGGTTCCCTTAGCCCTCAGACGCCCACGAAGGCCGCCCCCGCGTCCCGCAGCCGCGCGTGCAGGCCGCGGAACACCGCCGCCGAGCGGCCGCCCGGCCAGTCCTCGGGGAGCAGCCGGGCGGGCAGGCCGGGGTCGATGTAGGGGAGGTGGCGCCAGGAGTCCAGGGCGAGGAGGTAGTCGCGGTAGGCCTCCTCGGGCGGGGTGTCCTCGCGGTCCTCCCAGGCCTGCAGCACGCGTGCGTGCCGGTCGAGGAAGGCGTCGTGCTCCTTGGCGATCGCCGCCAGGTCCCACCAGCGGGCGACCGCGTCGGCGGTGGCGGCGAAGGCGAGGTGCTCGCCGCGGAAGAAGTCGACGTACGGATCGAGGCGCAGCCGCTCCAGGGTGTGCCGGGCCTCCTCGTACAACCGTGCGGGCGCGAGCCACACGCCCGGGGCCGCGGTCCCGAATCCCAGGCCGGCCAGCCGGGAGCGCAGCACGTGCCGCTTCTGCCGCTCGGACTCCGGGACGGAGAACACCGCGAGGACCCAGCCCTCGTCCTCGGGCGGGGCGACGGCGTAGATGCGGCGGTCGCCGTCCTCCAGCAACTGGCGGGCTTCGGGAGAGAGTTCGTATCCGGCCGCGCCCTGCGCCGTGCGTGCGGGCACGAGCAGTCCGCGGCGTTTGAGCCGGGACACGGAGGATCTGACGGAGGGCGCGTCCACGCCGACCGCGGCCAGCAGCCGGATCAGCTCGGCGACCGGTACCGGGCCGGGCACGAAGCGGCCGTAGGCGCCGTAGAGCGTGACGATGAGAGACCGTGGTGCATGCTGGTCGGACACGTTGATCATCTTAGGTCGTCGGCATCACTGCTGGTCACCCTCGGTGCGCAGTCTGAAGCGCTGGAGCTTGCCGGTCGCGGTGCGCGGGAGCGCGTCCAGGAAGACGATCTCGCGGGGGCATTTGTACGGCGCCAGCTCCGATCTGACGAACGCGCGCAGGGTGTCGGCGTCCCGTTCGGCGCCCTCCTTGACGACCGCGTACGCCACCACGACCTGCCCCCGTGCCTCGTCGGAACGCCCCACCACCGCGGCCTCCACCACGTCCGGATGCCTCAGCAGCGCGTCCTCGACCTCCGGGCCCGCGATGTTGTACCCGGCCGAGATGATCATGTCGTCGGCGCGGGCGACGTACCGGAAGTAGCCGTCGTCCTCACGGACGTAGGTGTCACCGGTGATGTTCCAGCCGAAGCGCACGTACTCGCGCTGGCGCGGATCGGCCAGGTACCGGCACCCGACCGGCCCGCGCACGGCGAGCAGCCCGGGTTCCCCGTTCGGCCGGTCGCGGCCCTCCTCGTCGACCACGCGCGCGTGCCAGCCGGGTACGGGCACCCCGGTGGTCCCCGGGCGTATGTGCTCGTCGGCGGCGGAGATGAAGATGTGCAGCAGCTCGGTCGCGCCGATGCCGTTGATGATCCGCAGCCCGGTCCGCTCCTGCCAGGCCCGCCAGGTGGCGGCGGGCAGGTTCTCGCCCGCGGAGACACAGCGGCGCAGCGCGGAGAGGTCGTACCCGTCCAGCTCGTCGAGCATCGCGCGGTACGCGGTCGGCGCGGTGAACAGCACCGAGACCCGGTGCTCGGCGAGGGCGGGCAACAGCTGCTTGGGACCGGCCTGTTCGAGCAGGAGCGCGCTCGCGCCCGCCCGCATCGGGAAGACGACGAGCCCGCCGAGCCCGAAGGTGAAGCCGAGCGGGGGACTGCCGGCGAAGACGTCGTCCGCGTGCGGCCGCAGCACGTGCCGGGCGAAGGTGTCGGCTATGGCGAGGACGTCCCGGTGGAAGTGCATGCAGCCCTTGGGGCGCCCGGTGGTGCCGGAGGTGAAGGCGATCAGCGCCACGTCGTCGGCGGAGGTCTGCACCGCCGGGTACGGGGTGTCCGGCGCCGTCCGGTTCAGCAGGTCGTCGGGGGCGTCGCCGCCGTACGTCGTGATCCGCAGCCCCGGTATCTCGGCCTTGGCGAGGTCGTCGACGGCCCGGATGTCGCACAGGGCGTGCCCGATCTCCGCGATCTCGCACATCGTGGCCAGCTCGTGCGGCCGCTGCTGGGCCAGCACCGTGACCGCGACCGCCCCCGCCTTCAGCACCGCCAGCCAGCAGGCCGCCAGCCACGGGGTGGTCGGGCCGCGCAGCAGGACGCGATGGCCGGGTACGACGCCCAGCTCGCCGGTGAGGAGATGCGCGAGGCGGTCCACACGGGCGCGCAGGGTGCCGTACGTCCACGAGTCGCCGGACGGGGTGTGGAACACGGGCCGGTCAGCGGGCGGGCCGGTCAGCAGCTCGTCGGCACAGTTCAGCCGATCGGGGTACCGCAGCTCCGGCAGATCGAAGACGAGTTCGGGCCACTGGTCCGGGGGCGGCAGATGGTCGCGCGCGAAGGTGTCGACGTGGGCCGAGGGGTTCAGGCGCGGGTTCATGCTGGTTCGCCCCCTTGCCTTGTGGGCGTCGTGGGTGGGCTCGCGCAACGAGCGTATCGTCTTGGTGACGACAGTCAATGGGACGCGATATCGTCGGCGAAGGGCCCAGGAGATCGCCGCAGGGGCCAGCGGAGAGAGAGGACCGGCAATGCCCGCATTCTCGCTCGATCCGGCACAAACCGCCTGGTGTGCGGAGTTGCGCGCGCTGGCCGCGGACCGGCTGCGCCCGCTCGCGGAGAAGGGCGAGCCGGGGCAGGTGAACCGCCCGCTGATCGCGGAACTGGGCCGACTCGGTCTGCTGGACCGCCTGTTCACCTCCGGGGCCCTCGACCTCTGTCTGATGCGGGAGTCCCTGGCGTACGCCTGCACCGAGGCGGAGACGGCCCTCGCCCTCCAGGGGCTGGGCGCCCACCCGGTGCACGCCCACGGCACCCCGGCCCAGCGGGACCGCTGGCTGGGGCGGGTCGGCGAGGGCAGCGCGGTGGCGGCGTTCGCGCTGAGCGAGCCGGGGGCGGGCTCGGACGCGGCCGCGCTGGCCCTGACCGCCCGCCCCGACGGCCCGGGCCGCTGGCGGCTGACCGGCGAGAAGTGCTGGATCTCCAACGCCCCCGAGGCCGACTTCTACACCGTCTTCGCGAGGACGGGAGGCGCCGCGGGCGCCCGCGGTGTGACCGCCTTCCTCGTCCCCGCCGACCGCCCCGGCCTCACCGGCACCGCCCTCGACATGCTCTCCCCGCACCCCATCGGCGCCCTCGCCTTCGACGCCGTACCCGTCACCGCCGACGACGTCCTCGGTGAGGTGGACCGCGGCTTCCGGGTCGCGATGGGCACGCTGAACCTCTTCCGGCCCAGCGTCGGCGCCTTCGCGGTGGGCATGGCCCAGGCGGCCCTCGACGCCACCCTCGCGCACACCGCAGGACGGGACGCGTTCGGCGGCAAGTTGAAGGACCTCCAGACGGTCGCCCACGAGGTCGCCGAACTGGCCCTGCGCACGGACGCGGCCCGCCTCATGGTCCACGCGGCGGCGTCGGCGCACGACGCAGGCGCCCCGGACGTCCCCAAGCGCGCCGCGATGGCGAAGCTGCTCGCCACCGAGACCGCGCAGTACGTCGTCGACAGGGCCGTCCAGCTGCACGGCGCACGGGCGTTGCAGCGCGGGCATCTGCTGGAGCACCTGTACCGGGAGGTGCGGGCGCCGCGGATCTACGAGGGGGCGAGCGAGGTGCAACGGGGGATCATCGCGAAGGAGTTGTACGCCGCGTGGGAGGGGAACCGATGAGCGCCGAGCGGGAGGGGAACCGATGAGCGTCGAGCGCGTCAATCCGCCCGAGCTGTCACCGCCGACGGGGTTCTCGCACGCGGTGGTGGCGACGGGATCGCGGGTGGTCTTCCTGGCCGGTCAGACGGCGCTGGACACCGACGGGAAGGTGGTGGGGGAGACGCTGCCCGAGCAGTTCGAGCGGGCGCTGGCCAATCTGCTGGCGGCCCTGCGGGCGGCGGGCGGTACCCCGGCGGACCTAGCCCGCGTCACGGTGTACGCCACGGATGTCGCCGAGTACCGGGCCAGGGCGGCCGAACTGGGCCGTGTCTGGCGGGCGTTGGCGGGCCGGGACTATCCGGCGATGGCGGTGGTGGGGGTGGTGAGGCTCTGGGACGAACGGGCGTTGCTGGAGCTGGACGGCTTCGCCGTACTGCCGTGAGCGGTCAGGCCGCCATGGCCAAGGGCACACGATGAGGCGCCACGACCCGCCCGTCCGGCAGCAGCTCGCCGCTGTCGTCGAACACGATCGAGCCGTCGCACAGCAGGCTCCACCCCTGCTCGGGGTGGGCGGACACGACGTGCGAGCCCTTGGCTTCGGAGGCAGGGCACGAAGGCTGGTGTGAACACATGGCGCACCTCCACATCGGGTGGACGGTCCGTCCGGCTTCTCCGTACGGGGCGTCCCTATGGATAGACCATGCTCCCGTCGCGAACTCACCGGAACGGCCCGGCGCCAACCGTGACAACACGCGGACAACACCCGGACCGATCCCGGAAGACCGCTGCGGACTCGCCACCGAAGGAGTGACGATCACGCCCGTCGAGGCGCCCGACCGGTACCAGTGGAGGCCCCTGCTCGTACTCCACTGACCTGGGAGATCCCCGTGTTCGTACGCCCCGCCCTCGCCGCCGCCACCCTGCTCCTGCTGGCCGCCGCGCCTGTCGCCCTCGCCGACTCCTACGAGACCGTGACCGTCGACCCGACCGGCACCCTCGCCGAGGACGGCACCGTCACCCTCTCCGGCACCTACCGCTGCCTCGGCAACACCGGCCCGGCGTTCGTGAGTTCCTCCGTCGGACAGAAGTCCCCGTCCGTCCGCCACGGCATCGGCGGCACCCGTGCCGTCTGCGACGGCGCCGAGCACCGCTGGGAGAACACCGGCAAGGTCGACGCCGGGACGCTGGAGCCCGGGGCGGCGCGCGTCGAGGCCACGGTGATGGAACTGCACCCGCAGGGCGGCCTGCCGCTGCCCCGCTTCCACGCGGCCCAGCAGCAGGACGTGACGTTGACGACCGCGGGCTGACCCCGCTCCGACCTCATCGGCCGCCACCGGCTTCGGACGCCGCTGCCGCAGCGCGGGACCGCGTCAGGAGCCGGCCGGCTCGCCGTCGAGGGTCGCGAGTCCCGCGCGCAGGAAGGCGATCGCCCGGTCGATGTTCGCCTCCTGGGCGTGATGGCACACCTCGCTGACGACCGCCGCGGCAGCGGCCGCTGCCATCCTGGGCCCGAAGTCGTCCGGCGCGTCGCCGCGTTCCTCGGCGAGGATGCGGGCGCCCTCCTGGATGACCTCTGTCAGGCGGACGTTGATGACGGCCCTGAGCTGCGGGTTGAGGTCGAGCATGCGGTCGTGGAGGTCGTCCAGATCGTCCGCCTCGCTGAAGTCCGCGCGCAGCCACGCCTCCAGCGCGTCCAGGGTCGTCCAGCCGTCTTTCCGCTCCCGCAACGCCGTGGCCAGTCGGTCCGCCGCCGCGTCGAAGTGGGACATCGCCAGCTCCAGCTTCGACGGGAAGTAGAGCGTGACGGTACGCGGGGAGACCTCCGCCGCCGCCGCGATGTCGGCGATCGTGGTCGCCTCGAAGCCACGGTCGGCGAACAGCTCGTACGCCGCGCGGAGGATCGCCTCCCTGCGCCGCGCCTTGGACCGTTCGCGCAGACCCTCGCTCATCATGCCGGAACTTTACCACTGACGGTGATTTTACAGTCGACTGTAAAAATGCCGTACGGTGTAATGAGTCGAGCGAGGGGAAGAACGAACATGGCGTCACGCCTGTACACGTGGGCGCGCTGGGCGATACGCCGCCGCGGCCGGGTCGTTGCGGCCTGGGTGCTGCTGCTCGCCGTCGTCGGCGGCCTCGGGATCACCCTGCACGGCAAGGTGACGACCGAGTTCTCGGTGCCGGGCATCGAGTCGCAGCAGGCGCAGGACATGCTGAAGGAGAACTTCCCCGAGGCGGCGGGCGGCGTCGCGCGGGTCGTCTTCGCGGCGCCCGAGGGCGAGAAGCTCACCGGGCCGAAGACCTCGGCGGCCCTGGAGGCGAGCCTGAAGAAGGCCGCCGGGGTGCCCGGTGTGGTGGACGTCGCCGACCCGTTCAAGGCCAGGACCGTCTCCGCCGACCAGCGGATCGGCTACGCGGACGTCCGCTTCGGACAGCAGGCCAGCGACGTGACGCAGGAGGCCAAGGACACCCTGTCGGACGCGATGGCACAGGCCCGCGACGCCGGTCTGGAGGTCGAGTTCGGCGGCTCCGCGATGGAGGCCAAGACCGAGGTCGGCGGACCCGCCGAGATCGTCGGTGTGGTCGTCGCCTTCGCCGTCCTCGCCCTGGCCCTGGGCTCCCTGGTCGCCGCCGGGCTGCCGCTGCTCACCGCGCTGGTGGGGGTGGCGATCGGCGTCCTGGGCGTCGAGTTCATGACCCGGTACGTCGAGATGACGTCCACCGCCACCGTCCTCGCCCTGATGATCGGGCTGGCCGTCGGCATCGACTACGCCCTGTTCATCATCTCCCGCCACCGCGAGCAACTCGCCGACCCCGACCAGGACGTCGAGGACTCCATCGCGCGTGCCGTGGCCACCGCCGGTGGCGCGGTCGTCTTCGCCGGCGCGACCGTCATCATCGCGCTGGCCGCGCTCGCGGTCACCGGCATCCCCTTCCTGACCGTGATGGGTCTGGCCGCCGCGGCCACCGTCGCGCTCGCGGTGCTGGTCGCCGTCAGCCTCGTACCCGCCGCCCTCGGCTTCCTCGGCGAGCGGCTGCGGCCGCGGACCCGGCGGACCGAGGGGCGCGAACGCACGCCCGGCGCCTGGGGGCTGGCCTGGGGACGGGCCGTCACCCGCAAGCCGCTGCTCGTGCTGCTCGCCGGGGTGATCGGCCTGCTCGCGCTCGCCGCGCCCGCCCGCGATCTGCGGCTCGGGCTGCCGAGCAACGCCTCGCAGCCCGTCGACAGCACCCAGCACAAGAGCTACGACCTGCTGACGGACGGCTTCGGCCCCGGCTTCAACGCCACGCTGACGGCCGTCGTCGACCTCGACGGGGTCCCGGCCGGCGACCGTACGACCACCGTGACCGGGCTGCGGACGGCCCTCGCCGGCGACCGAGGGGTGGCGGTCGCCGCCCCGCCCGTCACCAACGCCGACTCCACCCTCGCCGTCATCGCCGTGGTCCCGAAGACCGGGCCCGACGCCCAGGCCACCACCGACCTGGTGCACCGGCTGCGGGAGAACGCGGGCACCGTCGAGAAGGCGGGCGGCACCCTCTACATCGCCGGGCAGACGGCCGCCGCGATCGACGTGGCGGGCAAACTCTCCGACGCGCTGCCGCTGTTCATCGCCATCATCGTGATCCTCGCGCTGATCCTGCTGACCATCGCCTTCCGGTCACTGCTGGTGCCGGTGAAAGCGGCCCTGGGCTTCCTGCTGTCGGTCGCCGCTTCCCTGGGCGCCACAGTCTGGGTCTTCCAGGACGGCCACCTGAACGGCGTCCTCGACATCCCCTCCGCGGGACCGGTCACCAGCTTCCTGCCGGTCCTCCTCATCGGCGTGCTGTTCGGACTGGCCATGGACTACGAGGTGTTCCTCGTCAGCCGCATGCGCGAGCACTACGAGCACACCGGCGACGCCGCCGAGGCCGTGACCCAGGGCATGGCACGCAGCGGACGGGTCGTCAGCGCCGCCGCGCTCATCATGGTCGCGGTCTTCGGAGGGTTCGTCTTCAACCACGACCCGATCATCAAGTCCATCGGTTTCGCCCTGGCGTTCGGTGTGTTCGTCGACGCGTTCGTCGTCCGCATGACCCTCGTGCCCGCGGCCATGGCACTGCTCGGCCGCCGGGCCTGGGGACTGCCGGGCTGGCTGGACCGCGTCACACCGGACGTCGACATCGAGGGGGCGAAGCTGCCGGCACGTGCGGCGGCCGGGGCGGCGGAGGAGGAAGAGGCGGAGCGGGACAAGGCGTCCGTGCGCTGAGTCCGACGCCGACTGTTGGCGAGGGGGTGCCCGGCGGCCACGGGCCGCGTGCCCGAAGGGGCGCCCCCTGTCACCGTCATCTCCCTTCGCGGCCGCCGTCCTGCCGCGCCGCCCACAGACCGCGGACGTGGCCGAGGTGGCGGGTCATGACCTCGTGCACCGCCTTCTCGTCGCGGGCGATCAGCGCGTCGAGGAGTTCGAGGTGCTCCTCGGCGGAGGCCAGCAGCCGGCCCGCCTCCACGAGCGCGGTCAGCCCGTACAGGCGGGAGCGGGCGCGCAGGTCGCGGACGACCTCGACGAGGTGGGCGTTGCCCGCGAGGGCGAGCAGGCCGAGGTGGAAGCGGGTGTCGGCCTCGACGTAGGCGACGAGGTCACCGGCCGCGGCGGCCCGCACGATCTCGCGGGCCGCCGGACGCAGCGCCTCCAGCTGGACCGGGGCCGCGGTCCCGGCCAGGCCCACCACGGTCGGGATCTCGACGAGCCGCCGGACGTGCGTGTACTCGTCGAGCTGCTGGTCGGAGACCTCGCTGACCCGGAACCCCTTGTTGGGGACGGTGTCGACCAGGCCCTCCTTGACCAGGTCCAGCATCGCCTCGCGCACCGGGGTCGCCGAGACGCCGAAGCGGGCGGCGAGGGCCGGCGCGGAGTACACCGCGCCGGGCAGCAGCTCACCGGCGATCAGCGCGGCCCGCAGCGCGTCGGCGACCCGCTCGCGGTAGCTGCTCTTCTTGCCGCCGAGCGTGGGCAGGGCGGGCGTGGCCGGAGCGGCCGGCGGGCTGCTGGGCTGGGTGGCGGCCATGGTGTGGAGTCTCCTCGTGCGGGCGTGAGGCGCCTTGGGCGTGCAATGTCACGCACCACCAGTATCTACGCGGCACACCACAGGGCCGACCCGCGGTCTAGAGGACGAACCCGGCCGGGAACGGGTCGGACGGGTCGAGCAGGTACTGCGCGGTGCCGGTGATCCAGGCACGGCCGGTGAAGCTGGGCAGGACGGCCGGGCGTCCGGCGACCTCCGCGGTGCCGAGGAGGCGGCCGGTGAACCGGGTGCCGATGAAGGACTCGTTCACGAACTCGGTGTGCAGGGGGAGTTCACCGCGCGCGTGCAGCTGGGCCATGCGGGCACTGGTGCCGGTGCCGCAGGGGGAGCGGTCGAACCAGCCGGGGTGGATGGCCATGGCGTGCCGGGAGTGCCGGGCGGTGGCGCCGGGAGCGATCAGATGAACGTGGTGACAGCCGCGGATGGACGGGTCCTCGGGGTGGACGGGCTCCTCCTCGGCGTTGATCGCCGCCATGAGCGACAGCCCGGCGGCGAGGATCTCGTCCTTGCGGGCACGATCGAAGGGCAGGCCGAACTGTTCCAGCGGCAGGATGGCGTAGAAGTTGCCGCCGTACGCCATGTCATAGGTCACCGTGCGCCCGTCGGCGAGCGTGATCTTGCGGTCGAGGGCCACGGAGTACGACGGCACGTTCTGGAGCGTGACCGCCTTCGCGGCGCCGTCCACCACCTCCACCTCGGCGACGACCAGGCCCGCCGGGGTGTCGAGCCGGATGGTGGTGACGGGCTCGACGACCTCGACCATGCCGGTCTCCACGAGCACGGTCGCCACGCCGATCGTGCCGTGCCCGCACATCGGGAGGTACCCGGAGACCTCGATGTAGACCACGCCCCAGTCGCAGTCGGGGCGGGTCGGCGGCTGGAGGATCGCGCCGCTCATCGCGGAGTGCCCGCGCGGCTCGTTCATCAGCAACTGCTTGATGTCGTCGCGGTGTTCACGGAAGTACAGCCGCCGCTCGTTCATCGTGGCGCCCGGGATCGTGCCGATGCCGCCGGTGATCACCCGGGTGGGCATGCCCTCGGTGTGCGAGTCGACGGCGTGCAGGACGAGTTTGCTGCGCATGGTGCGGTCTCCTTCGCGAGCTGCGGGGGCCGGGGGTTACGCGAGTCCGGCGGCGACGGCCTTCTCCGTGGCGGTCCGCACAGTGGCCTCCTGCGCGGGCAGCAGCGGCACCCGCGGCGGCCGGCAGGCGCCGCCGTGCCGGCCGACGATGTCCATGGACAGTTTGATGGCCTGCACGAACTCGACCTTGGAGTCCCAGCGCAGCAACGGGTGCAGTTGCTCGTAGAGCTTCTTGGCGGTGCCGAGGTCCCCGGCGACGGCCGCGCGGTACAGCTCGACGCTCGCGCGCGGCAGCGCGTTCGGGTAGCCGGCGACCCAGCCCACCGCCCCGGCGACCGCCAGCTCCAGCAGGACGTCGTCGGCACCGATCAACAGGTCCAGCTCCGGGGCGAGTTCGGCGAGCTGGTAGGCCCGCCGGACATCGCCGGAGAACTCCTTGACGGCCTGGATGTGTCCCTCGCCGTGCAGCTTCGCCAGCAGCTCCGGCACCAGGTCGACCTTGGTGTCGATCGGGTTGTTGTACGCCACCACCGGCACGCCCGCCTTCGCGACCTCGGCGTAGTGCGCCAGCACCGAACGCTCGTCGGCGCGGTACGCGTTGGGCGGCAGCAGCATCACCGCGGCACACCCGGCGTCCCGCGCCTGCTCGGCCCAGCGGCGGGATTCGGCCGAGCCGTAGGCGGCGACCCCCGGCATCACCCGCTCCCCGCCGATCGCGGCCACGGCCGTCTCGACGACCCTGGCGCGCTCCTCGGGGGTGAGCACCTGGTACTCGCCGAGGGAGCCGTTCGGCACGACGCCGTCGCAGCCGTTCTCGACCAGCCAGGCGCAGTGCTCGGCGTACTTGTCGTAGTCGACGGAGAGGTCGTCGCCCAGCGGCAGCGCGGTGGCGACGAGGACACCGCGCCAGGGGCGGGTCTGCGGGGTGGTGGTCATCGGGAGCCCTCCTTTGATGGGGTGTGACATGGCACTGATATGTAGGGCTAGACGTCGGTCTCCGGCAGGACGGCCTCCGGGGCCTCCCCGGCCCGGGCGAGCACGCCCAGCGGTACCGGGCGGGCGAACGGCCGGCGTGCGGCCGTCTCGGGGCAGCCGGCCAGCCCGGCCACCGCCGAACCGCACATCCGCCCCTGGCACCAGCCCATCCCGGCCCGCGTCAGCAGCTTCACGGTCCGCTGGTCCCCGGCGCCCAGCCCGGTCACGGCCTCGCGGATCGCGCCGCCGGTCACCTCCTCGCAGCGGCACACCACCGTGTCGTCGGTGATCTGCCCGGTCCAGTGCGCGGGCGGCGCGCAGACCTCGTCGAGCGCGGCGAAGAACCTCCGGAGCGCCGTACGGGCCCGCGCCGCACCGGCCCAGTCGTGCGGGTCCGGCTCGACTCCCGTCAGGCGTGCGGCGATCGACCGCCCGGCGATGTGCCCCTCGGCGAGCGCGAGAGCCGCGCCCCCGATGCCGGTGGCCTCGCCCGCCGCCCACACGCCCGGCACATCGGTGCGCTGCTCGTCGTCCACGTGCACCGCGGTCCCGTCGATCCGGCAGCCCAGCCCCTGGGCGAGATCGGTGTGCGGCAGCATGCCGTGGCCGACGGCCAGGGTGTCGCAGCCGATACGGCGTCCGGTGCCGGGCCGGACCCGTCCGGAGCGGTCGAGCGCGGCGACGGTCACGGCCTCCAGCCGGTCCGTGCCGTGGGCCTCGACCACGGTGTGGTGGACCAGGGTGCGCACCCGGTGCCGGGCCAACCGGGCGGCATACCGGGCGCCTTCGGCGAGCTTGGCGGGTCGGGCGGACAGCGCGCGTGACCGTCGTACGAAGTCCCGGGGGTCGGCGGACTCCACCAGCGCCGCCACCCGGACGCCCGCCGCCGCGAGCCCGGTGGCGACGGGCAGGAGCAGCGGCCCGGTCCCGGCGACGACGGCGGTGCGTCCGCTCACCGAGAGGGTGCCCTTGAGCAGGGCCTGCGCGCCGCCCGCGGTGACGACACCCGGCAGGGTCCAGCCGGGGAAGGGCAGCACCTTCTCGTAGCCACCGGTGGCCAGCAGTACGGCGTCCGCGCGCACCTCGGCCGGTTCGGTCTCCTCCGGCCCGAGCAGCGCGTGCACGGTGAACCCACCGGAGCGCCGCTCGACGAGCCAGACGTGATGGTCGGTCAAGTGCACGACAAAACCCCGGTGTTGATGCTCCCGCAGGCCGTCCCGCAGTCGCTCCCAGGTCCGCCACTCGTGGTGCAGGGCCTCGGGGTGTCGTGCGCGGAGCTCGCGGGCGGGCTGCCGGTAGAACTGGCCGCCCGCCTCGGGCGCCGAGTCGACGAGGGTGACCCGTAGGCCGTGCCGGGCGGCCGCCAGCGTGGCGGCCAGCCCCGCGGGGCCGGCGCCGATCACCGCCAGATGCAGCCGTTCAGACGTCATGACCCGTCCCCTCCTGTGTGCGGATCGCGTCGCCCGGCTTCAGCGGAACGAGACAAGCCCTTTGGTTGGGGCGGTCGTTGACGGTGACCAGGCAGTCGTAGCAGACGCCGATGCCGCAGAAGACGCCCCGCGGACGCCCCTCGCCGCGGGTGCTCCGCCACGAGGTGATCCCGGCCGTCCAGAGCGCGGCGGCGACGGTCTGGCCGGGCAGCGCCTCGATCGCGCGCCCGTCGAGCGTGACGGTGAACGGGGGCCCGGGACGGGCCCGGACCAGCTCCAGCGGGTTCACACGTCCTCCTCGGTGGGCGCGAAGCGGTCGGGACGGAACGGCGTCAGATCCAGCGCGGGCGCCTTGCCGCTCAGCACCTCGGCGATCAACTGCCCGGTCCCGGTGGCGAGTCCGATGCCGGCGCCCTCGTGCCCACAGGCGTGGACGAGGCCGGGGACGCGTGGATCGGGGCCGATCGCGGGCAGGTGGTCGGGCATGTACGGGCGGAAGCCGAGGTAGGTGCGCATCGCCCGGACGTCCTGCAGGAACGGGAACAGCCGGGTCGCGCCCGCCGCCAGCGCCCGTACGGCGGGCAGTGAGAAGGAGCGGTCGAAGCCGACCCGCTCCCGGCTCGCGCCGATCAGGACCGGCCCGGCGGCCGTGCCCTCCACCACCGGCGAGGTCTGCAGCGCCGCCGAGTCGCTGGCCACGTCGGCCACATAGTCGGCGGCGTACACCTTGTGCCGGACCCGGCGCGGCAGCGGCTCGGTGACCAGGACGAAGCCGCGCCGCGGGAGGACGGGCAGGTGCACGCCGGCGAGCGCGGCGAGTTCGCCGCCCCAGGTGCCGGCCGCGTTCACGACCGTCGGCGCGTGGATCTCGCCCCGCTCGGTGCGCACCCCGCGCACGGCACCGTCGGCGCCGCGCGGTACGTCGATCACGTTCCAGCCGGTCAACAGGCGTGCGCCTGAAGCGCGTAGGAGGTGCGCGGCGGCCAGGGTCGGCATCACCTGGGCGTCCTGGGGGTAGAGCACGCCACCGGCCGTGTCCGGCGTCAAGTACGGCTCCAGCTCACGGAGTTGATGAGCATCGACGCTCAGCGCCTCGACCCCGGCCGCCCGTTGCCCGGCGGCGAACCCCTCCAGGGCGGTGAGCCCCTCGGGTGTGGAGGCGACGACGACGCCACCCTTGGGTTCGTACTCGAAGGCGGCCCCCAGCCCCGGCTCGGCGGCCAGTTCGCCCCACAACCGACCCGACAGCAGGGCGAGTTCGAGCTCGGGCCCCGGCTCCTTGTCGGAGACCAGCAGATTGCCCTCACCCGCACCGGTCGTGCCCCCGGCCACCGGGCCGCGGTCCACCACGGTGACGTCCAGGCCGGCACGAGAGGCGTACAGGGCACAGGCCGCGCCCGCCATCCCGGCTCCGACTACCACGACGTCGCAGGTCAGTCGCTTGGTCACGCCAGTACTATGTCACATGCCGCTGTGCTCGAGGAAGAGCCGACGCTCGTGATGTGGTGGTGGGCGGCGGCGGCTCAACACGCACGAACGCCGCCGCACCCCACGCGAAGGGGTGCGGCGGCATTCGGTGGTTCTCGGTGCGACTCAGATGTCGCGGAAGATCTCGATCTGCGCCCCGATGCTGTTGAGCCGCTCGGCGAGGTCCTCGTAACCCCGGTTGATGACGTACACGTTCCGCAGCACGGACGTGCCCTCCGCCGCCATCATCGCCAGCAGGACGACCACGGCGGGGCGGAGCGCCGGCGGGCACATCATCTCGGCGGCGCGCCAGCGGGTCGGGCCCTCGACCAGCACGCGGTGCGGGTCCAGCAACTGGAGCCGGCCGCCGAGACGGTTGAGGTCCGTCAGGTAGATCGCACGGTTGTCGTAGACCCAGTCGTGGATCAGCGTCTTGCCCTGCGCGGAGGCCGCGATGGCCGCGAAGAACGGGACGTTGTCGATGTTCAGGCCCGGGAACGGCATCGGGTGGATCTTGTCGATCGGCGCTTCGAGCTTGCTCGGGCGGACCGTCAGGTCGACCAGGCGGGTACGGCCGTTGTCGGCGGAGTACTCCGGCGTGCGGTCGTGGTCGAGGCCCATCTCCTCCAGGACCGCGAGCTCGATCTCCAGGAACTCGATGGGCACCCGGCGGACCGTCAGCTCCGACTCCGTGACCACCGCGGCGGCCAGCAGGCTCATCGCCTCGACCGGGTCCTCGGAGGGGGAGTAGTCGACGTCCACGTCGATGGTCGGCATGCCGTGCACCGTGAGGGTGGTGGTGCCGATGCCCTCGACCTTGACGCCGAGCGCCTCCAGGAAGAAGCAGAGGTCCTGGACCATGTAGTTGGAGGACGCGTTGCGGATGACCGTCACGCCGTCGTGCCGCGCGGCGGCCAGCAGCGCGTTCTCGGTCACGGTGTCGCCGCGCTCGGTCAGCACGATCGGGCGGTCCGGCGAGATCGAGCGGTCCACCTGCGCGTGGTAGAGCCCCTCGGTCGCCGCGATGTCGAGGCCGAAGCGGCGCAGCGCGATCATGTGCGGCTCGATGGTCCGCGTCCCGAGGTCGCAGCCACCGGCGTACGGCAGTTTGAAGGCGTCCATGCGGTGCAGCAGCGGGCCGAGGAACATGATGATCGAGCGGGTGCGGCGGGCCGCGTCCGCGTCGATCGCGGCCATGTCCAGCTGGGCGGGCGGCACGATCTCCAGGTCGACGCCCTCGTTGATCCAGCGGGTGCGCACGCCGATGGAGTTGAGCACCTCCAGCAGGCGGTAGACCTCCTCGATGCGGGCGACCCGGCGCAGCACTGTGCGCCCCTTGTTGAGCAGAGAGGCGCACAGCAGTGCCACGCACGCGTTCTTGCTGGTCTTGACGTCGATGGCGCCGGACAGCCGGCGCCCGCCGACGACTCGCAGGTGCATCGGGCCCGCGTAGCCCAGGGAGACGATCTCGCTCTCCAGGGCTTCACCGATTCGAGCGATCATCTCAAGGCTGATGTTCTGGTTGCCGCGCTCGATGCGGTTGACGGCGCTCTGGCTGGTGCCGAGCGCCTCCGCGAGCTGCGACTGTGTCCAGCCACGGTGTTGCCGGGCGTCACGGATGAGCTTGCCGATGCGTACGAGGTAATCGTCTGCCATGAGGTTGAGGCTATCTCAGATATGAGATGGCACATTCTGATGGGGCCATTCGGGTGATGCCCCGTCAATGCCGCTTATGGGTACGGGTGCGACGCCATCCGAAAGGTCCGGGCAAATCGACCGATGTCGTACGACGTCCGGTGCTGCTGTGAGTGTGGCGCGGACCGTTCTTTCCGCCGCCGGTGGTGATGGACCAGGAGTGCCGGTTGATGTTCAGTCGTACGCCGGGCAGGATGCGGAAACTCTTGCGGAACGTCAGGGGCATGCGTACGCCTCCTTCCGGGGGTCTGGGAACGTACCTGTCGGTTACCCCGACTTGGCGTACTGATGGCAGAGCTCGACCGGCTCCTCGAAGGTGACCGATGTCACCGGGGTGGTGGTGACGAGGTACCGGTGCCGTGACGCCTGACCGCCCTCCGTCCGCAACTCCCGCAGTTCGCACTCGGACGTCTCCATGACGCCGTAGTCGTACGGGGCGCTGCTCCAGTGCCCGATGAGCACCTCGTCGAGGCCGGTACGGCTGCCGGTGGCGTCCTCTTCGGCGAGCCGGCGCCGTGCGGCGACCGCCGTGTCGCCGAACGCGACGACCCGCGAGCCGTGCAGGAGCGCACCGAGGTCGCCCGCCAACTCGATGCCGACGTACGGGATGCCGTCCCGGGAGACGTCGTGCAGGTGCAGGCCGGTCGGGTGGGCGGTGGCGTCGATGGCGGCCGCGGCCGTGAGGTCGTCCGGACGCAGGGTGTGGATGAGGTGGGCGCGCAGCGCGGGCCGGAGTCCGGCCGTCATCTCGGGCAGGTGCCGGACGACCCACTCGGCACGGCTCACGAGTCGTCCCCCACGCGCTTGGGTCTGCCCGCGCCGAAGGGGCCGTCCCGCCGGATAATCACACGGTGAGCCTAGAGGTCGTGTGAGGCGTCACAAACGGAGGCCGGGCATGACCTGTCCGACCCCATGTACTAGAGTTATCTCGACATCGAGATATCTGCCGAGGCGTACCGCAGCCGCCACCCCTGGTTAGGGTTACCTAACTTAGCCTGACCTTAGCGGATCGGCCAAGTCGTCGTGGCGGCAGGATGCGGTGGGAACGCGCACATCAATGAAGGAGACTGTCGTGTCGGCGAACAGCTTCGACGCCCGCAGCACGCTGCAGGTGGGCGACGAGTCGTACGAGATCTTCCGGCTGGACAAGGTGGAAGGCTCGGCTCGCCTTCCGTACAGCCTCAAGGTTCTGCTGGAGAACCTGCTCCGTACCGAGGACGGCGCGAACATCACCGCCGACCACATCCGTGCCCTCGGCGGCTGGGACTCCCAGGCCCAGCCGTCCCAGGAGATCCAGTTCACGCCCGCCCGCGTGATCATGCAGGACTTCACCGGCGTGCCCTGTGTCGTCGACCTCGCCACCATGCGTGAGGCCGTCAAGGCCCTCGGCGGCGACCCGGCCAAGGTCAACCCGCTCTCCCCGGCCGAGATGGTCATCGACCACTCCGTCATCGCCGACAAGTTCGGCACCAACGACGCCTTCAAGCAGAACGTCGACCTGGAGTACGGCCGCAACAAGGAGCGCTACCAGTTCCTGCGCTGGGGCCAGACCGCCTTCGACGACTTCAAGGTCGTCCCCCCGGGCACCGGCATCGTCCACCAGGTCAACATCGAGCACCTCGCCCGTACGGTCATGGTGCGCAACGGCCAGGCCTACCCCGACACCCTCGTCGGCACCGACTCGCACACCACCATGGTCAACGGCCTCGGTGTGCTGGGCTGGGGCGTCGGCGGCATCGAGGCCGAGGCCGCGATGCTCGGCCAGCCGGTCTCGATGCTCATCCCGCGCGTCGTCGGCTTCAAGCTGACCGGTGAGCTCACCCCGGGCACCACCGCCACCGACCTCGTGCTCACCATCACCGAGATGCTGCGCAAGCACGGCGTCGTCGGCAAGTTCGTCGAGTTCTACGGTGAGGGCGTCGCCGCCACCTCGCTGGCCAACCGCGCCACCATCGGCAACATGTCGCCGGAGTTCGGTTCGACCGCCGCGATCTTCCCGATCGACGCCGAAACGATCAACTACCTCAAGCTCACCGGCCGCTCCGAGCAGCAGCTCGCGCTCGTCGAGGCGTACGCCAAGGAGCAGGGCCTCTGGCTCGACCCGGCCGCCGAGCCCGACTTCTCCGAGAAGCTGGAGCTCGACCTCTCCACGGTCGTCCCCTCCATCGCCGGCCCGAAGCGCCCGCAGGACCGCATCGTCCTCGCGAACGCCGCCCAGCAGTTCAAGTCGGACGTCCTCAACTACGTCGACGCCGTGGACGAGGCGGGCAAGGAGTCCTTCCCGGCCTCCGACGCCCCCGCGGTCGCCCCCAACGGCGTCCCGTCCAACCCGGTCACGGTGACCGCCCCCGACGGCTCGACGTACGAGCTCGACCACGGCGCGGTGACGGTCGCGGCCATCACCTCCTGCACCAACACCTCCAACCCGTACGTCATGGTCGCCGCCGCGCTCGTCGCGAAGAAGGCCGTGGAGAAGGGCCTGACCCGCAAGCCGTGGGTCAAGACCACCCTCGCCCCAGGCTCCAAGGTCGTCACCGACTACTTCGACAAGGCGGGGCTCACCCCCTACCTCGACAAGGTCGGCTTCAACCTGGTCGGTTACGGCTGCACCACCTGCATCGGCAACTCCGGCCCGCTGCCGGAGGAGGTCTCCAAGGCCGTCAACGACCACGACCTGGCCGTGACCTCGGTCCTCTCGGGCAACCGCAACTTCGAGGGCCGTATCAACCCCGACGTCAAGATGAACTACCTGGCCTCCCCGCCGCTGGTCGTCGCGTACGCCCTCGCGGGCTCCATGAAGGTGGACATCACCAAGGACGCCCTCGGCACCGACCAGGACGGCAAGCCGGTCTTCCTCGCCGACATCTGGCCCTCCGAGGCCGAGGTCAACGACGTCGTCGCCAACGCCATCGGCGAGGACATGTTCTCCAAGTCCTACCAGGACGTCTTCGCGGGCGACGCCCAGTGGCAGGCCCTGTCGATCCCGACCGGCGACACCTTCGAGTGGGACCCGGAGTCGACGTACGTCCGCAAGCCCCCGTACTTCGAGGGCATGACCATGGAGACCACCCCGGTCTCCGACATCACGGGCGCCCGCGTCCTGGCCAAGCTCGGCGACTCGGTCACCACCGACCACATCTCGCCCGCCGGTGCCATCAAGGCCGACACCCCGGCCGGCAAGTACCTCACCGAGCACGGTGTGGAGCGTCGTGACTTCAACAGCTACGGCTCCCGCCGCGGCAACCACGAGGTCATGATCCGCGGTACGTTCGCCAACATCCGCCTGCGCAACCAGATCGCGCCGGGCACCGAGGGCGGCTACACCCGCGACTTCACGCAGGACGGCGGCCCGGTCTCCTTCATCTACGACGCGTCGCAGAACTACCAGGCCGCCGGCATCCCGCTGGTCATCCTGGGCGGCAAGGAGTACGGCTCCGGCTCGTCCCGCGACTGGGCCGCCAAGGGCACCGCGCTCCTCGGCGTCAAGGCCGTCATCACCGAGTCGTACGAGCGCATCCACCGCTCGAACCTCATCGGCATGGGCGTCCTGCCGCTGCAGTTCCCGGCCGGCCAGAACGCCGACTCCCTCGGCCTGACCGGCGAGGAGACCTTCACCATCACCGGCGTGACCGAGCTGAACAACGGCACCACCCCGAGCACGGTCAAGGTCACCACCGACACGGGCGTCGAGTTCGACGCGGTCGTCCGCATCGACACCCCCGGTGAGGCCGACTACTACCGCAACGGCGGCATCATGCAGTACGTGCTGCGCAGCCTGATCCGCAAGTAAGCGGCTCAGTACGGCACTCGAGGGCCGCACCCCTGGTCACCAGGGGTGCGGCCCTCGGCAGTTCACGGACGCCCGCCCATCGCCGGTCCTCAGGCTGAACACAGGATTCCCCCAGCTCACGGGGACAGAATCGGGACATGACTGGCACCCCTGGGTACCGCAAAGGCCGCGTCCGCGTGCTCATCGTCGACGACGAGCCCGCACTCACCGACGTGCTCTCCGTGGCCGTCGAGGAGGCGGGCTGGCGGGCCTACCCGGCGGCGGACGGACAGAGCGCGCTGAAGGCCGCCCGCGGCTGCGCCCCGCACGCCGTCGTGCTCGACGGGATGCTCCCCGACCTCGACGGCCTCCAGGTGCTGCGCCGCCCGCGGTACGAGAATCCGCGGCTGCCCGTCCTCATGCTCACCGCGCGCGACGCCCTGGAGCACCGGCTCGACGGGCTCGGCGCCGGCGCCGACGACTACGTCACCAAGCCGTTCTCCCTGGAGGAGGTCGTGCTGCGGCTGCGCGGACTGCTGCGCCGGGCGGACGCCCGGCACACCCGCGCCGACCCGACCGTACGGGTCCTCGGCGACCTGGTCCTCACCGAGGAGACCCGCGAGGTGCACCGCGCGGCCACGCCGATCCAGCTCACCGCCAAGGAGTTCGACCTGCTCAGCCTGCTGATGGACCATCCGCGGCAGGTGCTGAGCAAGGCGCAGATCATCGACCACGTCTGGAGCAGCTCCTTCGACGGCGGCGGCAACCTCGTCGAGGTCTACATCTCCAGCCTCCGCCGCAAGATCGACCGCGGCCGGGCGCCGATGATCCACACCGTGCGCGGCCTCGGCTACGCCATCAGGCCGGCGGAGGACGGCAGATGACCGCCCGGCGGCGACTGCGCTCGATGCGCTCGCGCCTGCTGCTGTTCATCTCCCTCGCCCTGGTCGCCGTGTGCGCGGCGATGGCGCTCACCACCGTGTTCGTCCAACGCGCCTATCTGTACGGCAACTTGGACGACCGCGTCGGCGACGCCGTCGAGCGCTGCCTGGGCGGCGCGGCGCTGCAACCCCGGCTCACCGCCGACCTCGGCTTCCTGCACGAACAGGGCCACCCGACCGGCATGGTGGCCGCGCGGCTCGACGCCGACGGCGACATCGTCAGCGCGGCGGTCGTGGCGCGGGAGAACACGACCCGGCGGCTCACCACCGAACAGCGCGCCGCCCTCGCGGACATCGAGGCCGACGGGTCGATGCACACCCGGACGGTGCCCGGCCTCGGCACCTACCGGATCACCGCGCTCGACCGCGACGGCATCCGGGTCCTCGTCGGTCTCCCGATGGACGACGTGCGGCAGATGATCCGGGGGATGGTCCTCGCGGAGGCGGTCATCGCGGCGGTCGGGCTCAGCGCCGCCGGATGCGTGTGCGCGGTCGTCATCCGCCGTCAGCTGCGCCCCCTCGGCCGCGTCGCCGGGACCGCGGTCGAGGTCTCCCGTGCCCCGCTGGGCAGCGGCCGGGTGGGCGACCTCACCCGCGTCCCCGAACGCGACACCGACCCCGACAGCGAGGCCGGTCAGGTCGGCGCCGCCCTCAACCGCATGATCGACCATGTCGAGTCGTCGCTGACCGAACGCCTGCGCACCGAGGAACGCATGCGCCGCTTCCTCTCCGACGCCAGCCACGAACTGCGCACACCGCTCGCCTCGATCGCGGGCTACGCCGAGCTCATGAACCGCGGCACCGACCGCATCGAACCCGGCACGGCCTGGCGGCGCGTCTCGGCCGAGTCGGCACGGATGACGGTCCTGGTGGAGGACCTGTTGCTGCTGGCCCGCCTGGACGAGGGCCGCCCGCTGCAGTCCGCCGAGGTCGATGTCGCGGCGCTGGTCGCGGAGGCGGTGTGGGACGCGCGGGCCGCGGGCGACAGCCATGACTGGCAGCTTGAACTCACCCTGGACGCGGAGCCGTTGGTGACCGGCGACGAGGCCCGTCTGCACCAGGTGGTCGCCAACCTCCTGGCCAACGCACGCGTGCACACGCCGCCGGGCACGAGGGTCGTCGCGGTCGTCGACACCAGGGGCGCCCACTGCGCCGTCCGCGTCCGCGACAACGGCCCCGGCATCCCGCCCGCCCTGCTCCCCACGGTCTTCGAACGCTTCACCCGAGCCGACGCGTCCCGTACCAGGGCAGGTGGGCTGGAGGGCGGTTCGGGGCTCGGGCTGGCGATCGTCGCGGCGATCACGGCGGCACACGGCGGGCGCATCGACGTCGAAAGCACGCCGGGACGCACGGAGTTCACGGTACGACTGCCGTTGGCGCCACAGACTCCGCTGGCGCTGTCGGGGGAGGGGGCCAGGGCTCGATGAGACGCGGTCGCTCGTGCCGCACGGCCGCCCGCCTGAACTGCCGTGGTCCTACGGCGATATCGAGACGCACGATGCCGAGACGCACGATGCCGAGGCGAACGATGCCGAGACGCACGATGCCGAGACGAACGGTTTCGGGACGCACGACGTCGAACCTGAGGCCGCCCGCACGGCGTCGGCGATCGCCGTACCCTTTCCGCGTGACCGCCCCGACCCTTCTCCACCGCGCCCTGCACGACCCCGGCGACCCACCCCTCCGCCCGCTGCCGGACCCGGCGGCGGAGCTGCTGCGCGAGCTGGACGCGCCGCCGCGACTGGCCGCGCATCTGAGGGCGGTGCACGACGTGGCGTACGACCTCGTGGAGTGGGTGACGCGGCAGCATCCTCAACTCCCGCTCGACCGCGAGGCGGTGCTGTTCGGTGCGGCCACGCACGACATAGGCAAGACAGCGCACACCACGGAACTCTCCGGCCCCGGTTCGGCGCACGAAGTCGCCGGTCGTGACCTGCTGTTGGGCCACGGCATCGCCCCGCACCTGGCCCGCTTCGCCGCCACCCACGCGAGCTGGACCGCGCCGGACGTGACGATCGAGGATCTGCTGGTCAGCCTCGCCGACAAGGCGTGGAAGAACAAGCGCGTCGCGGAGCTGGAGGACCTGGTGGTCGGGGCGCTGGCCGAGGCGAGCGGGCGGACGGCGTGGGAGGAGTTCCTCGACCTCGACGACCTGCTGACGGCCGTGGGGGAGGGGGCGGAGGCACGGCTCGCCTTTCAGGGGGCGTATCCCGTGTGACCCGCGCCGGCGGGGTCGGAAGCCGAGGAGCGCGTCGAGGCCGATCTCGACGGGGAACGGCAGTTCGGTGACGAGTTCGTCGTGGTGCCGGCCGCGACCTCGTACGGCTCGGTTGCGGCGGCGTTCTGCGCGCCACGCGAGCCGTCACGCGCAGAGTAGTGCCACATCTTCGGACAACCCTCCTGCGCCAACCGTTTACACCCGCCCCTATTCGCGCTAACTTCCGCCACAGGCGGGGTGGGAGCGCTCCCATGCGGGTGGACCGGAACCCATCCGAAGGGGGACCACCCACCCCGCTCCTCCGCACACGCATCCGCACGGCCCGTACCTCAAGGAACGGACTGGACTGTCATGATCCTGACAAAATCAGCGGCGTCCCCGGGTCGCCGATTAGTGCTCCCGACTCGCGCCAGAGCCCTCTTCCTCGTCCTGGTCTCGCTGCTCGCCACCATCCCCGCGGTCGCCCTGGTCGTCACGACCAGCGGGCAGGCGGAGGCCCACGGCACCCCGATGAAGCCCGCCAGCCGTACCTTCCTCTGCTGGCAGGACGCGCTGACCGACACCGGTGAGATCAAGCCGGTCAACCCGGCCTGCAAGAACGCGCAGGCCGTCAGCGGCACCACGCCGTTCTACAACTGGTTCTCGGTGCTCCGCTCGGACGGCGCCGGCCGCACCCGCGGCTTCGTACCGGACGGCCAGCTGTGCAGCGGCGGCAACACCAACTTCACCGGCTTCAACGCCCCCCGCAACGACTGGCCGTTGACCCACCTCACCTCGGGCGCGACCGTCGACTTCTCCTACAACGCCTGGGCCGCGCACCCGGGTTGGTTCTACGTCTACGTCACCAAGGACGGCTTCGACCCGACCAAGACCCTCACCTGGAACGACATCGAGGACCGGCCCTTCCTCTCGGTCGACCACCCGCCGCTCCACGGCAGTCCGGGCACGGTCGACGCCAACTACTCCTGGACCGGGCAGCTTCCGTCCAACAAGTCGGGCCGCCACATCATCTACATGGTCTGGCAGCGCTCGGACAGCGCGGAGACCTTCTACTCCTGCTCCGACGTCGTCTTCGACGGCGGCCACGGCGAGGTGACCGGCATCCACGAACCGGGCAACCCGACCGAACCGGTCCCCGGCACCTGCACCGCCACCCGCAGGACGACCGGCAGTTGGAGCGGCGGCTACCAGTCCGAGGTGACCGTCACCAACTCGGGCGACGTCCCGATGCTCGGCTGGATGGTCGACTGGACCCTCCCGAGCGGGCAGAAGGTGGACAGCCTCTGGAACGGCAACGCCACCTACACGGGCCAGGACGTGATGGTCCACAACGCCGACTGGAACGGGTCCCTGAGCCCAGGGAAGAGCGCGACGTTCGGGTACGTCGTGACCGGCTCCGGCGGTGATACGGCGACCACGTTGCCCTGTCGCGTCGGGTAACCCCGGCCGGCGTGCGGACCCGGTGGGCCACGAGCCGCCGCTCACCGGGTCCGTCGGCGATGACATGATGGCGGGCATGACGTTCACGCTCCGCATGACCGTGCCGGCCGCGTCCCGAAAGGGCGATGCCGCGTAGGCGCCCCGGCGCGCTGCGCGCCGCCCGACCCTCAAGTGCCCCGCGATGGGGCCTGCCCCCGGCCCGCATCCACGGCCTCTCCACCCGAACCACCCTCGCGGTAGCCCGCGTTGAAGGCCTTCCGACCGACTACTACGTGTACTCCGGCGCCACCGACCAGGCCCTGCGGCGCTACCGCCAGTTCCTGCGACCGGCGGGCCGACGACCCCGCTATCCGCAGGACGCGGAGTGCTCCTGCCGCGGCTGCTCCTTCGACGACGTCCGCCACGCCCGTGACGTACTGGACGAGGTCCTCACCCGGCTGCCTCCCCGACCCCGCGCCGAACTCTCGCGCGTGGTGAGCGACTTGGACGCCGTCTACCTGCGACGCACCCTCCCCGACCCCTTCGCCGCGGAGCGCCAGTGGCGGGCCGACCTGTGGTGGCGCCGCCGACTGGCAGGCGGCCGCGAGGACCCACTCCCCGACCCGAGGAAGCCGGCACCCCGCCGACGGCGCCGATGACGTACGCCGACGAAGGGCCCGGACGACGGCACCGCGCGCCGCCGATCAGATGCATGCGTGACCGGGGCAGGCGACGGCGGCGGGTTCGTCGGTTGGCGTGCGTGTGTGGCCCGACGGGACGGAGGGCCCGGAGCGCGCGTTCGCCGGGTTCGTGCTCGCCGTGTGGCCGGAGGGCGACCGCTACCGGCTGCTGCTGTCGCCGGCGATGCGGAACCTGGGGCAGGCGCGGGTGACCGAAGCCGTGGCGCCGGCCCGCGCCGCGGCTCTCGCGATCCTGGAGCGCGGCCGGCGGACCGGCGTCTTCCACGACCGGCTCCCCGCGCCCGCGCTCAGCGCCGCTATGGAGGCGTACACCATCGGCCTGCTGGAGGCTGTCTCGGCCGGTCTCTGGGACGGAGACGGGGCACGGGCCGCGGTGGCGAGTGTCATCGCGGTCGGTGTGCCGGTGGAGCGCGCGGAACGCGTGGTCGCGGAGGTCACCGCCACCGGGCGGGAGTGAGGCGGGCGGCGATGGGGGCGGTCGGCGGCGGGGCTCAGGGGCGGACCCGGTGGACACCCCCACCGGGTCCGCGAGCCGGGCAGGCGAGGGGGGAGTCCCTGCCCGGGTGTGGAGTGGCTGATGACGGCGACAGCGTGCGGCCGGACAACGTTGTCGAGTGGTCTAAACCTCACTTTACCGCGTCAATGGACCGCGAAGTCAAGCGAGTTGGGTTGACCCGTAAGAGTGGCTCCGCGGTGCCGTCGCACGGCTGTCCGTGACCCCGCGTGGTACGGCTGGCGCACGTGAAGCCCCTGATGCTTGCCGCCACTCTGGCCATGGTGTTCGCCGGTGTCGCCGCCGCGCCCGCCACACCCTTCGCGCCTCCCGAGCTCGTCGACGACCCCACCCCCTACGTCGATCCCCTCATCGGCACCCGCAACGGCGGCAACGTCTTCCCCGGCGCGGTCACCCCGTTCGGCATGCTCTCGTGGAGCCCCGAGAACACCCGCGGCGACGCCACCCGCACGGCGGCGCCCGGCGGTTACCACTACGACGCCACCCGCATCCGGGGCTTCAGCCTCACCCACCTGTCCGGCACCGGGTGCGCGGGCGGCAGCGGTGACATCCCGTTCTTCCCGTACGCCGGACAGGTCGCCTCCTCGCCCGCGAGCGACACCGGCGACGCGGTGTACGCCGCCGACTTCGACCACGCCGACGAGACCGCCGAACCGGGCCGCTACAAGGTCGCCCTCGCTTCCGGCGTCACCGCGGACCTCACCGCCACCGCCCGCACCGGATCGGCCCGCTTCACCTACCCGCCCGACCGGCCCGCCTCGTTGCTCATCCGCACCGCCAACTCCGAGGTGGGCTCCACGGATTCGACGGTCGAGATCGACCCGGAGACCCGTACCGTCTCCGGCTCCGTCACCTCCGGCAACTTCTGCGGCCACCTCGACCCGGAAGGCCGACGCGCCTACTACACCCTGCACTTCACCGCCCGCTTCGACCGCGCCTTCAAGGCGACCGGCACCTGGCGGGACGACCGGCTCGACCCCGGTTCCCGCGCGGCGAGCGGCGGCACCGGCGGCTTCGCCGACGGCGGCCGGCCGGTCGCCGGCAAGGGGGCCGGGGGATACGTGGAGTTCGCGCCGGGTGCCGGGCCGGTGAACGTCAAGGTCGGTGTCTCGTACGTCAGCCGGGCGGGCGCCGAGGCGAACCTGGCGGCGGAGAACCCGCCGTACCGCACCTTCGACGACGTACGGGAAGCGGCCCGCCGGGCCTGGCGGGACGATCTCGCCGCCGTCCGCGTCGGCGGCGGCACGGACGCCGAACGCACCACCTTCTACACGGCCCTGTACCACTCCCTCCTGCACCCGAACGTCATCAGCGACGCCGACCGCAGGTATCGCGGCCCCGACGGCGAGGTGCACCGGACCGGGCGGCGGGCGCAGTACGGCACCTTCTCCGGCTGGGACGTCTACCGCGACCAGGTGCAGCTGCTCACGCTCCTCCAGCCGCGTACCGGGTCCGACATCGCCCAGTCGCTGTACGAACTCGCCGAGCAGAACGGCGGGATCTGGGACCGCTGGCTGCACGGCGCGAGCGGCACGCACGTCATGAACGGTGATCCGTCCGCCGTCGCCCTGGCGGGCATCCACGCCTTCGGCGGTACCGACTTCGACCTGCGCGGGGCGCTTGACTCACTGGTCCGCGCGGCGACCGTACCGACCCCGCAGGATCTGTCCGCCGCCGGGAAGCCGGCCCTGTCGGTGGGGCAACGGCCGTCTCTGGACCGCTACTTGAAGCACCACTACATGCCGTCCGTGTCCAACGCCTGGGGCGGTGCCGCGGAGACGCTGGAGATGTCCGGCGCCGACTTCGCCCTCGCGCAACTCGCCGAGGCGGCGAGGGAGAAGGGCGTGGCCGACGAGTTCGCCGGGCGCTCCCAGTGGTGGCAGAACAACTTCAACATCGGGGCCCACCCGAGCGGCGGCTACATCGCCAACCGCAAGCACGACGGGAGTTGGGTCACGGGCTTCACCCCGGTCACCGGCAACGGGTTCGTGGAGGGGACGGCCGCCCAGTACACCTGGATGGTCCCGCACAATCCGGCCGGGCTCTTCGCCGCGATGGGCGGGCGGGAAGCGGCCCGCGCTCGGCTCGACTCCTTCTTCCACGCCGGCGACGGAAGTTGGGCCTTCACCGGGAGCGGTGGCGAGAAGGCCGAGCTGGACAACGAGCCGTCGATCAACGTGCCCTACCTGTACGACTACGCGGGCGCCCCCTACCGCACCCAGGAGACCGTACGCGCCGCCATGCGACAGCTGTGGTCGACACAGCCGGGCGGCATCCCGGGCAACGACGACCTCGGCGCGATGTCCGCCTGGTACGTCTTCGCCGCTCTCGGCATGTATCCGCAGGTCCCCTCCCGCGCCGAACTCGTCCTGGCCTCACCGCTGTTCCCGCGGATCGAGATCGACCGCCCGGACGGCAACGGCATCTCCGTCCGCGCGGAAGGAGCCGCCGCCGACGCGCCGTACATCCACTCCCTGCGTGTCAACGGGCACACCAGTGAACGGCCTTGGCTATCCTCCGCTTTCGTGCGGGACGGCGGGCATCTCGACTACACGCTCTCCGGCACGCCCGACCGCGCGTGGGGCGCGGACGCCGCTGCCGCCCCGCCCTCCTTCCGCGAGGGCGAGCAGCCCTACCAGGTCGGCATCGGGCCGACCGCGGTGACGCTCGCCCCGGGCGGCAGCGCGAAGGTCGCCGTTCGCGCCCTCGCGCTGAGCGGCGGTACCGGTCCCGAGGTCCGCTTCCGAGTCGACACGCCGGAGGGGATCGAGGCAAGTCCCGCCGAGGGGAGGGTCGTCGACGGGGCTCGGGAGATCACGCTCAGCGCCGGCGAGGACACCCCGCAGGGCTTCTACGACGTCGAGGTCGCCGTCGACTCGTACGCGCAGCCGGTCTTCCTGACCGTCGCCGCCCCCGGCAGTCTCCTCGCCGCCTACGACGGCACCGGGATCTCGGACGACTCCGGCGACCACGACGAGGGCGACTTCGACGGCGGCGGCTGGAGCTACTCCCGGCAAGCTCTGGCAGCGGCTGGGCTGAGCCCGGGTGGGCGGGGCCGGGTGGGTGACGGCCTCGGTTTCACCTGGCCCGGCTCGCCGAACGGGCGGCCGGACAACGCCTCCGGGAACGGGCAGACCGTGCAGTTGGCCCAGCCTGTCAGCCAGTTGGCCTTCGTCGGCAGCGCGGTCAACGGGGATCAGCGGGCTCGTGCCACCGTCACCTACACCGACGGCAGCACCGACACCGTCGACCTCTCCTTCACCGACTGGACGCTCGGCGGGGGCGGCGGCAGTGTCCGGTACGGCAACGAGGTCGTCGCGAGGACCCCGTACCGGAACGTCCCTGGCGCCGGGCGGGAAGCGGTCGCCACGTACGTCTTCGTCACCGAGCCGTTCAGGGCGCCCGCGGGGAAGGCCGTCGCGGGTGTGCGGCTGCCCCGCGAGCCCGACCTGCACGTGTTCACGCTGGCGACTCGCTGAACAGCGCGTCCAGCCAGTCGAGTTGGCGGCGCACATGGACCGCGTCGCCGCCCTCGTGGCCGTTGTACGGGTAGGCGTGGATCTCCCTGCGCGGGTCGGCGCCGGACAGTTCGGCCCAGCGGTTGAAGGCGGCGTACGCGCCGCTGGGCGGGCAGACCGTGTCGCGCAGGCCGACGCCGAAGTGGGCCGGGGCGTGGGCGCGGCGGGCGAAGGAGATGCCCTCGACGTAGGACAGGGTGCGGTACGCGGCCTGCTCCGCGTCCCGGTGCACGGAGAGGTAGGTGCTGATCTCGCCGTACGGGTGGGCGTCGGTGAGATCGAGGGCGCGGCGGATGCCGCACAGCAGCGGGGCGGTGATCAGGGCCGCGGCCAGGTCGGGGACGAGTCCCGCGACGGCGAGGGCGAGGCCGCCGCCCTGGCTGTTGCCGACGGCGACCGTGCGGGAGGCGTCCACGCCGGGCAGGGCGCGGACCGCGCTGACCGCGCGGACGGCGTCCGTGATGAGGCGACGGTAGTGATGGTCGCGGGGGTCGAGCAGGCCGCGGGTCATGGGGCCGGGGCCGCCGGGGGCCTGGGCGTGCGGGTCGGGGGTGGCGCCGCCGTTGCCGTACTGGTCGCCCTGGCCGCGGTTGTCCATGAGCAGCACCGCGTATCCGGCGTTCACCCAGGTCAGGCGCTCGTGCGGGAGGCCGCGGCCACGGCCGTAGCCCGCGTACTCGACGACCGCGGGCAGGGGTTCCGGCACCCCGGCGGGGCGGGAGAACCAGGCGCGCACGGGATCGCCCGCGAAGCCCCGGAACGTCACGTCCCAGGAGTCGGTGAGCCGCAGGCCGGTCTCCACCGGCCGCACCGACACCAACACCTCCTCCTGGGCGGCCTCCTTGAGGGTCCCGCTCCAGAACTCCTCGAAATCGGAGGGCTCTTCGGGGAGCGGGCGATGGCGCACGAGTTCCGTCAGCGGCAGGTCGAACGCGGGCACGGGACACCTCGCAGGAGTCGGACTCGAAAGGGAAACTTGCGGAGATCAATGCATCTGGCCCACGGGTTCTACCCCGTGCCCAAGGGACTTCAACTCCCCACCCATGCCTCAAAAGACCGCTGCGACACCCATTGACAGCGCTTTCCATGTGCCTTTAGGTTGCCGCGAAGTTACCGGTAAGAGCTCGAAAGTTTCGGTTCAACTCCCCTCTCCTGAGAGGACCGAGCAATGAGCACGTCCACCAAGTCGGCCTCTCCGCCGGGCGTCCAGGACCCACCCGTCCCCGCTCCACCGCGCAAGCCCTCCGCGCGCGTCACCTGGAGACGGGCACTGCGCCGCGACTGGCAGCTGTACTCGCTGGCGGTGCTGCCGCTGCTGTTCTTCCTGGTCTTCCGCTATCTGCCGATGCTCGGCAATGTGATCGCCTTCCGGCGCTTCGAACCCGGCGGCTCGATGTTCGGCGAGCAGTGGGTCGGCCTGCGCTATGTCGAGATGTTCCTCAGCGACCCGACCTTCTGGCAGGTCTTCCGCAACACGCTCTGGCTCGGCGGACTGACCCTCGTCTTCTGCTTCCCGGTGCCGATCGTGCTGGCCCTGCTGCTCAACGAGGTGCGCCGGCGGTCCCTGAAGCGGTTCGTGCAGTCGGTGTCGTACCTGCCGCACTTCCTGTCGATCGTGATCGTCGCCGGCATCACCCTCCAGATCCTCGCCACCGACGGCCCGGTCAACCATGTGCTCGGCTGGTTCGGGCACGAGGAGATCCGGTTCATCCAGGAACCCGAGTGGTTCCGCACGATCTACGTCGGCTCCGAGATCTGGCAGACCGCCGGCTGGGGCACGATCCTCTACCTCGCCGCGCTCACCACCATCGACGAGGACCTGTACGAGGCCGCCCGCATCGACGGCGCCGGCCGCTGGCGGCAGACCTGGCACGTCACCCTGCCCGGTATCCGACCCACCATGATCACGCTGCTGATTCTCAACGTCGGCACGTTCATGGCGGTCGGCTTCGAGAAGGTCCTGCTGCTGTACAACCCGCTGACCTACCAGACCTCCGACGTGATCTCGACGTACGTCTACCGGACGGGCGTCGAGTCCAACAGCTTCAGCTACGCCGCCGCCATCGGCCTGTTCGAGGCGGTCATCGGACTGGTCCTGATCACCTCCGCGAACCAGCTCTCGCGGCGCACGGTGGGGACCAGCCTGTGGTGAGGCCGAGCCGCTCCCACCGGGTGTTCCAGGGCGTCAACGGGGTGATCCTCAGCCTCGTCGTGGTCGTGACGCTGTATCCCTTCGTCAACATCGTCGCCCGGTCCTTCAGCGGGGAGCGGCAGATCCGCGCCGGTGAAGTGACGCTGTGGCCCAAGGGGTTCAACCTCACCACGTACAGAATCGTGTTCCAGGACTCGATGTTCTGGCGGAACTACGGCAACACCGTGTTCTACACGGTCGTCTCCACCGCCGTCGCCATGATCCTGACGACCTGTTACGCGTACGTCCTGTCGAAGAAGCACCTCAAGGGGCGGACCGCGCTCGTCGGCGTCGCCGTGTTCACCATGTTCTTCACCGGCGGTCTGATCCCCAACTACGTGCTGATCACCACCCTCGGCCTGAAGAACAGCGTGTGGGCGATCGCCCTGCCCAACGCGATCAGCGTCTTCAACCTGCTGGTGATGAAGGCCTTCTTCGAGAGTCTGCCGGGGGAGCTGGAGGAGGCCGCCCAGATCGACGGGCTGAGTACCTACGGCACCCTGCTGAGAGTCGTGCTGCCGCTGTCCAAGGCGGTCGTCGCGACGATGGTCCTGTTCTACTCGGTGTCCTTCTGGAACTCCTGGTTCAGTGCGTTCCTCTACATGGACAGCTCGGACCTGATGCCGGTCACGGTCTATCTGCGGAACATGATCCTGGGCGCCACCGGCGGCTCCACCGCGGGTGCCGGCACCGAGCAGCTCAGCCAGGTCGGCGCGAACATCCAGGCGGTGACCATCGTGCTCACCTCGCTGCCGATCCTCTGCGTGTACCCGTTCGTCCAGCGCTACTTCGTCTCGGGCGTGATGCTCGGCGCGGTCAAGGGCTGATCCCCCCACTCGCCTGAGCCGTCCAGAGCTCATCCCGACTCACCTACGGAACAAGGGAGTTCCCGTGAAGAACGCAGGAGAGCTGTCGCGGCGCCAGATCCTGGCCGCCGCCGGCTTCATCGGTCTCGCCGGCCTCACCGGCTGCGGCAGCGGCGACGACGGCGGCGACGGCAAGGACCTCTCGAAGAAACAGAACGGCGCGATGAAGGAGTACCGCGCCGGGCAGCAGTTCAAGGCCGCCAAGCCGCTGTCGTTCTCGATGCTGCACAACAACAACCCGGTCTACCCGTACAAGAGCAACTGGCTGTTCTGGAAGGAGGTCACCCAGCGCACCGGCATCACCCTGAAGCCGCTCGACGTCCCGCTCGCCGACTACGAGAAGAAGCGCAGCGTCCTCATCGGCGCGGGCGACGCCCCCTTCCTGATCCCCAAGACGTACCACCCGGGCGAGGTCGCCTTCGTGTCCTCCGGCGCGATCCTGCCGGTCAGCGAGTACGTGCACCTGATGCCCAACTACCAGGACAAGGTGAAGAGGTGGAAGCTCGAACCCGAGCTCGACTCCATACGCCAGTCCGACGGCAAGTACTACCTGCTGCCCGGCCTGCACGAGAAGCCCAAGGCCGGCTACTCCCTCTCCTTCCGCACGGACGTCCTCGACAGGCTGGGTCTTACCCTGCCCACCAGCTGGGACGAGGTGTACGCGGTCCTGAAGGCGCTCAAGACGGAGTACCCCGACAAGTACCCGTGGACCGACCGCTGGAGCACCAACACCCCGTTCCCCTGCGGGGCGCTGTTCCAGTACCTCGGCCAGGCGTACGGGGTGAAGGCGGGCTGGGCGTACGACAACATCACCTTCGACACCAAGACGCAGAAGTTCGTCTTCACCGCCACCCAGGACAACTACCGGGCGATGATCGAGTACCTGAGGAAGATCGTCGCCGAGAAGCTCCTCGACCCCGAGAGCTTCACCCAGCAGGACGAGCAGGCGACGCAGAAACTCCTCGCCGAGAAGTCGTACGTCATCAGCGCCAACCCGCAGGAGCTGGTGCAGAACTACCGCTACAACCTGGAGAAGCAGGTCAAGGGCGCGAAGATCGAGATGGTCCCGGTGCCGCTCGGGCCGGCGGGCCCGGTCGTCCTCGGCGGGGTCCGGCTGGAGAACGGGATCATGGTCTCCAGCAAGGCCCTCAAGAGTGACGGCTTCGTCGCGATGATGCAGTTCGTGGACTGGCTCTGGTACTCGGACGAGGGCCAGAAGCTGTGCAAGTGGGGCGTCGAGGGCGTCACTTACACCGAGTCCGGCGGCACGTACAAGCTGAAGCCCGGCATCTCCCTCATGGGCTCCGACCCGGACGCCCCGAAGGACCTCCAGAAGGACTTCGGCTTCTTCAACGGCGTCTTCACCTACGGCGGCAGCTGGGAGCTGGTCTCCTCCAACTTCGGCCCGGACGAGAAGAAGTTCCAGGACGCGATGTCCCAGCGCGAACAGCTGCCCATCGACCCGGCGCACCCCCTGCAGTCCGTCGAGCAGGAACAGGCGACCCTCTGGGACACCCCGCTCAAGGACCACGCCATCCAGAACACCCTGAAGTTCGTCCTCGGCAAGCGCCCGATGTCCGAGTGGGACGCCTACGTCACCGAGTTGAAGGCGAAGAACCTCCAGCAGCTCGTCGACCTGCACAACAGGGCGTACGACAGGTTCAAGAAGGAGAACGGATGATCCACGTCCCCGCCGAACCGACCGGCGAACTCTCCGACGCCTGGCGTCACTGCGTCGGCACCGGCCGCATCGAGCTCGCCCTGCGCCGCGACTACCAGGACTCACTGAGGCTGCTCCAGGACGAGATCGGGTTCCGGTACATCCGCGGTCACGGCCTGCTGAGCGACGGCATGGCGGTCCACCGGCCCTACGAGTGGCAGGGCGGCCGGCACGTCCACCACTCGTTCACCTACGTCGACCAGGTCGTCGACGCCTACCTCGACCTCGGCATCCGGCCGTTTGTCGAACTGGGCTTCATGCCGGCGGAGTTGGCATCGGGCGAGCAGACGGTCTTCTGGTGGAAGAGCAATGTCACCCCGCCCCGGTCCTACGAGGAGTGGGCTGACCTGGTCCGCGCGACCGTCGCCCACCTCGTCGACCGCTACGGCCTCGACGAGGTGCGCACCTGGCCCATCGAGGTGTGGAACGAGCCGAATCTGTCCATCTTCTGGGAGCACGCGGACGAACAGGAGTATCACCGGCTGTACGAGGTGACGGCGGCCGCGGTGAAGGAGGTCGACGCCGGGTTGCAGGTCGGCGGCCCGTCCCTCTCGCCCGGCGCGGACGACTGGCTGGGCCGTTTCGCCGAGTTCGCCGAACGCCGGGACGTGCCCGTCGACTTCGTGTCCAAGCACGCCTACACCTCCGGCCCGGCGGACCACGTGCCCTTCGGCACCCATCAGACGCTGGCGCCCGCACAGGACCTGCTGGACCAGTTCGCCACGCCCCGGGACCTGCTGAAGGGCACCCGCCTCGGCGGACTGCCGGTCCACATCACGGAGTTCAACTCCTCCTACCGCCCCGACAACCCGATCCACGACACCGCCTTCCACGCCGCCTACCTGGCCCCCGTCCTCGCCCACGGCGGCGACCACGTCGACTCCTTCTCCTACTGGACGTTCAGCGACATGTTCGAGGAAGCCGGCCCGCCGACCGCGCTCTTCCACGGCGGCTTCGGACTGCTCACCCACCGGCAGGTGAAGAAGCCGACGTACCACCTGTACGCGTTCATGGCCCGCATGGGCACCCAGCTCCTCGCCCGCGGCGACGACCACCTGGTCACCCGGCACACGGACGGCCGCGTCACCGTCCTCGCCTGGGCACCGGTCGACGCGAGCGGGCAGACGCCGGGACCGGAGCGGCACCGGCTGAAACTGTCGGTGCCGCTGAAGGCCGCGGGGGAGGCCTTCGTACGGCGGTCCGGCGTGGACGAGGAGCACGGCAACGCCCGCACGGCCTGGCAGCGCATGGGCAGCCCCCGGTCACCGCGCCCGCACCAGCTCGACGTACTCCACGAGGCGGCCGAGCCCGGCCGGCGGCATCTGCGGCTGCCGGTGGCGGACGGGCGGGTGGAGCTGGACCTGACGCTGAGCCGTCACGAGGTGACGCTGGTCGAGGTCAGCGCGGTCGTGGACGAGGCGCCGCCCTGGACGGACGAGGGCCGGCTGCTCGGCGGGGAACCGCGATGAGCACACCGTCGTCCGCCGCCTTCGGCGCCGGCTCCCTCTCCCGGGCCGCCGCCCTCATCCACACCCTCCTCACCGTCGAGGCCCTGCTGCTGGCCGCCGCGAGCCCCGGCCTCGCGGGCCTGCTCCTGCTGGGCGCCGACCCGTCGAACCTCCCCCTGGCCGCCGTATGCCTCCTCCCGCTCGGTCCGGCCGCCTCCGCCGCCGTCTACGCCCTCCACCACCGCGACCGCGACCTCACCGACCTCCACCCGGCCCGCGCCTACCGGCGCGGCTGGCGGCTCAACGCGCTGCCCGCGCTGCGCCTGTGGGCGCCGCTGCTGGCCTGGCTCACGGTCATCGCGTTCACGCTCACGCACTTCACCGCGACCGGGCTGCCCGGCTGGTGGGCGGTGCTGCTCGGCGCGATCGGGGCCGGTTCGCTGCTCTGGGGAGCGCACGCGCTCGTCCTGACCTCCCTCTTCAGCTTCCGCAGCCGCGACACCGCCCGCCTGGCCGCGTACTTCCTGTTCCGGCACGGCCGCGCCACCCTCGCCGCCGGTTCGCTGCTCGTCCTGGCCGCCGCGGGAACCGCCCTGCTGACCGAGGCCCTGCCCGCCCTGCTGGCCGCCCCGCTGCTGCTGTCCCTGCTGCACGGCAGCCGTGCGGTGATCGCCGAGACCGAGAGGGACTTCACCGCATGACCGGCAGGATTCCGTACGGCGGCGACTACAACCCCGAGCAGTGGCCGCCGGACGTCCGGGACGAGGACCACCGCCTCTTCACCCGGGCCGGCATCGACACCCTCACCGTCGGCGTCTTCTCCTGGTCACTCACCCAACCCGCCGAGGACACCTACGACTTCACCGTCCTCGACCGCATCCTCGACCGCGCCGCCGCCGAGGGCCGCCAGGTCTGCCTGGCCACCGGCACCGCCGCCCTCCCGCCCTGGCTCGCGAAGAAGTACCCCGAGGTCAACCGCACCGACTTCGAGGGCCGCCGGCACCGCTACGGCCAACGCCACAACTTCTGTCCCAGCTCACCGGCGTACCGTCGCCTGTCCACCGCGATGGCCGGACGTCTCGCCGAACGCTACGCCGACCACCCGGCGTTGCTCGCCTGGCACATCAACAACGAGTACGGCGGAGCCTGTTACTGCGACCTGTGCGCGGACGCCTTCCGCGACTGGCTCCGAAACCGGTACGGCTCACTCGACGCCCTCAACGACGCCTGGTGGACCACCTTCTGGTCGCACCGCTACACCGACTGGGCCGAGATCGAACCGCCCAGCGCTCTCACCGAGCACTGGCGGGGCCCCGACCACACCGCCTTCCAGGGCACCACTCTCGACTACTTCCGCTTCACCACCGACGCGCTGCTCGGCTGCTTCCTCGCCGAGAAGGAGGCGATCCGCCGGCACGACCCGGAGACCCCCGCCACCACCAACTTCATGGGCATGTTTCGCCCCCTCGACTACCACCGCTGGGCACCCCACCTCGACTTCGCGTCCTGGGACAGCTACCCGCCCCTCGACGCCCCGCCCACCTGGGCCGCCCTGGCCCACGACCTGATGCGCGGCCTCAAGGACGGCGCCCCGTTCTGGCTCATGGAGCAGACCCCGTCGACGACGGCCTGCCGGGACGTGAACCCCCTGCGCCGGCCCGGCGAGTTACGCCTCGCCACCTTCCAGGCGATCGCCCACGGCGCCGACGCCGCCCTGTACTTCCAGCTGCGGGCCTCCCGCGGCGCCTGCGAGAAGTACCACGGGGCGGTCATCGGCCACGCGGGCCGGGACGACACCCGCGTCTTCAGAGAAGTCGCCGATCTGGGAGGGGAGTTGAAGCTCCTGGGCGGCGCGACCCTGGGCGCCCGCACCCCCGCCCGCACCGCCCTGCTCTTCGACTGGGACAGCTGGTGGGCCCTGGAGATCTCCGACGGCCCCTCCCGGCTGGTCAGGTACCAGGAGGTCGTCCACGCCTACTACCGCGCCGCCCGCGAGGCCGGCGCCGACGTGGACGTCGTACCCCAGACCGCCGACCTGACCGGGTACGACGTGGTCCTCGCCCCCGTCCTCCACATGGTCAAGGGCGACCTCGCCAGCCGCCTCGAAGCCGTCGCCGCGCGCGGCGGTACCGTCCTGACGACCTTCCTCTCCGGCCGCGTCGACGCACACGACCGTGCCTTCCTCACCGACGTCCCCGGCCCGCTCGCCCCGCTCATGGGCGTCCGCGTGGACGAATGGGACGCCCGGCCGCCTGACATCACGCAGGCCATACCGGAGTTGGGGTCCGAGGCGCGCCTCGTGTTCGAGATCGTCCAGCCGCGCGGCGCCGAGCCGGTCGCCACGTACGGCGGCGACTTCTACGCGGGCACACCGGCGGTGACCCGCAACACCTTCGGGGACGGCGAGGCCTGGTACGTCGCCACCGCCCTCGACCAGCCCGGCGTCGACCAGGTGATCCGGCGCATCCTCGCCCGTCACGACCTGCTCGGCCCGTACGCCGACCACCCGGCCGTCGAGACCGCGACCCGCGTCACCCCCGACGGCACCCACATCCTCTTCGTCCTCAACCACGCGACGGAAGCAGCCCACTTGACCGCCCCCGCCGTGGTCACCGACCTCCTCACCGCCAAGCGGACGGAGCAGGGCGACCCCCTGTCCCTCGACCCGCTCGGTGTGGCCGTGCTGCGGCTGCTCAGTTGATGACGACGACACGTGCCCACGACGGCGGGGTGTCCGGGACGTAGTCCGGGTCCTGCTCGTCCGCGCCCGACGCGGGGCGCGGAAAGAGCCCGACGACGGTCCGGCAGGGCGGGGCCTCGGACGGCCAGGGGGTCTGGCCGTCCGTCAGCGCGACGATCACGTCCGGGCGGGGCCGGGAACGCAGGGCCCGGGTGAAACCGGAGCGCAGGTCCGTCCCTCCGCCGCCGATCAGTTCGATGTCCTCGGCACGGCAGAGCGGGGCGGCGAGCCCGGCCGCCGCGTCGCAGGAGATCACCGAGACCAGGTCGCGCCGGCCGCCCACGGCCCGCGCGATCGCCGCCACCTCCAGCAGCGCGCTGCCCAGCTCGGCATCGCTCACCGAACCGGAGGTGTCGATCACCACGCACACCCTGGGCGGGGTGCGGCGCAGACTCGGCAGCAGCACGCCCGGGACGGCGGCCGAACGGCGGGACGGACGGCGGTACGTGTGGTTCTCGCCCACCCCCGGCGCACCCGCCGCCGAGCGGATCGCCGCGCCCAGCAACTGCCGCCAGGGCTGCGGCGGATGGAACGCCTCGTCGGCCCAGCGCCGCCAGCCCTCCGGAGCCTCGCCGGGCCGCCCCTTGATCCCCTCGGCGACCCGGAAGCGCACCGCGTCACGCTGCTGCCGGGTCAGCCCGTTCGCCCCCTCGGCGCCCAGCTCCCAGGGCCGCGCCTGCCCGTCGGCGCCGCTGCCGCAGTCCAGCCAGGCCAGGTCGGCGGCGAGCCCGGACATGGAGGACGTCCGCAGGTACTCCTCCATGAGGAGGTCGTTGTCCAGGCCCAGCAGCGACGGCAGGACCGCGCCGAGGGGGCGGGGCAGGCCGTCGCCGTAGATGTCGTCGTTGATCTCGAAGTCGGCGGCGATGTTGCGGCGCAGCCTCCCCCAGCCTTCGGCCGGGGGGACCCCCGTCTCGCCGCGGCCGTACTCCTCGTTCTCCCGCGCATAGCGCTCGCCCCGGCCGTGGTGGTCCCGGAGGAGATGCGACACCTCGTGCACCCACACGCCGGCCAGCTCCTCCACCGGCATGCGGGCCACGAAGGCGGGGGAGACGTAGCAGCGCCAGTGCGCGTCGACCGCCATCGTCGGCACGGACCGGTCCTCGACGACGTGGAGCGCGAAGAGGGCGACGGCGAGATAGGGGCGGACCTTGACGGCATGCAGACGGGCGGCGAGCAACTTCTCCATGTCCAAGGGGAGGTGAGGTGCCCCTGGTTCGGTGTCGGGCCGTTGCGGCAGCGTGGCCCGCACCGGGCGCGGTGGGGGAGGGGGTGACATGGGGCGCGGTACGGGACGCGGCGCGGACCTTGTCATCGGCCCCGCCCCAGCCCGGCCTCCACCCGCTCCACCGACTTCTCCGCCCGGTCGGCGATGCCGACCACCCTGGCCAGCCGTTCCACCGCCGCCGGCACCTCCCACTCGTCGCGCCGCAGCCCGGCCAGCGCCTTGGCCGGGGCGACCAGCAGATCCGGGGCGCCGGTCTCCATGGCCCGGACCAGCACCGCCCAGCCCGCCTCCCAGCGCTCCCGCTCCGGCCGGGCACCGACCGCCGCGACCACCGCCTCCAGCGCGGCCTGCCGCAGGTCGCCGCGCTCGGGCAGCTCGGCCGTCGGCGGGTCGGCCAGCAGCGACTCCGGGTCCGGCAGGTCCATCCGGTCGAGGTGGGCGAGCAGTTCGAGGCCCGGTCCGTCCCCCACCGCGCCCCGCACCAGCAGCGCCAGCACCTCACGGGAGACGCCGGCCGCCGTGCCGAAGGCCAGCAGGGTCAGCGCCGTCTCCCAGCTGCGCGGCGACGGCCACGCTCCGCCGCGCCGCGTCTCGGTGCTCGGGAGCCGGTGGATCAGCGTCGGCCGGGCGTGCAGGAAGCCGCAGACCGCGCGCCGCGCGAACGCCACCGCCTCCGCCAGCCGCTCCGGATCCAGGCGGGGCAGCTCGGCCCGGGGCCACACCCCGCCGAGGCCCCGCACCACCACGTCCCGGTCGTGCACCCAGTACAGGTGCACGAACCGGTTGGCCAGCGGCGGGCTCAGCTCCCAGCCGTCCGCCGCCGACGCCCGCGGATTCGCGGCGGCCACGATCCGCACCCCGGGCGGCAGCTGGAGCGCGCCGACCCTGCGCTCCAGCACGACCCGCAGCAGCGCGGCCTGCACGGCAGGGGTGGCGGTGGACAGTTCGTCCAGGAAGAGCAGCCCCCGTCCGGCCCGGACCAGCTCCACGGCCCACTGCGGCGGAGCCATCGGCACTCCCTGCACCGCGGGGTCGTCGCCCACGATGGGCAGCCCGGAGAAGTCGGTCGGTTCGTGAACGCTGGCGATCACGGTCGTCAGCGGGAGGTCGAGGGAGGCGGCGAGCTGCGTCAGCGCGGCGGTCTTGCCGATGCCGGGCTCGCCCCACAGCAGCACGGGCAGGTCGGCCGCGACGGCGAGGGTGAGCGCTTCGAGCTGCTCGTCGGGGCGGGGCTCGGTGCTGGTGGTCCGGAGCAGCTTCAGGAGGTCGTCGGCGAGGACGAGTTGGGGGTTGGCGGGCAGCAGGGCGTGCGAAGTCATGGGCATCACCTGAGGGGTGGGAGGGGGGTCCCGGACGGGATCCCGAAAGGAAGGGGGAAGTCGAGTTCAGACGGCCAGGCCGGTACGCGGCCGGGCCCGGCGGTTGCGCTTGCGGCGCATCTCATGAGGGATACGGCGGTCGAGCCGTGGACGGCGCCCCTCCTCGGCCACTTCGGCCGCGGGGTGCTCGGGGACCAGCCCCGACCGGTAGAGGCCGTGCTCGAGGCGGCGGGCCGCGGCCGACTCCAGCTCCTCCCGGAGCGGACCGTCACGCAGCACCGCACCGGGACCGAGCAGCGCCTCGACGACGGCCAGCGCCCCGACGACGTCGCCGTGACCGAGCCGCTCCCGCACCGCGGGCAGCTCCTCCGGATTCCGGTGCACGGCGTCGATCGCCCGCAGGCAGGGCAGGGGCGGTCCGCCGAGCACCACCAGCAGCTCTTCGCGGCGCAGTTGGGCGGGGTCGTGATCGACCGCCGTCAGCACGCCGTCCCGCAGCGCGATCCGGTGGACCTGGCCCCGGCACTCCACGCGATGCGGATCGCGCACCTCGGGGGCGGGGGCGGCCGTCTCCACCTCCGGGCGGTGCACCGCCAACGCGGCGGCGACGAGCGGATGCAGCCGGTCGACCGGGACCAGTCCGGCCCGCACCAGTTCCAGATCCGGCAGCACCCGGGCCGCCGCTTCCGGCAGCACCGGCAGCGCCGCGACCTCCTGAGCAGGCGGCTGCTCCCGCAGCGGCCGCACCGTCGGTACATGACTGTCGTCGGGCGCGACGAGTTCCAGCACGGTACGACTGCGCGGACCGAGCCGCACGGTGAAGGCCCCGCGGGGAAGACCGTCGGCACGGAACATCAGCTCCGCCTCGGGGGCCCAACGCTCCCTGGCCCAGGAGGAGTCGGCGTCGTCGGCCCCACGCGCCCTGCCCCATGAGGAGCGCCACGCGAGTTCGCGACTGCGCCCCGCATCCCACAGATGCCGATGCAGATCGAGCCGGAAACGCCGGTCGGGATGCGGATGCGGATGCGGTCCGGGATCGCCGTCCCCGGACTCCTCCCACAGCGCGAGCGCCATCCGCTGACCGGCGTCCGCCCAGGCCGGCGGCGTCCGCACCACCAGTTGCAGCGGTACGGCACCCCGATAGCGGGCCAGGGTGAGCGTCAGGCCCGGCCGGAGCCGCCCGTCGGGGGCGACCCGGGGCATGTGCCAGCGCAGCAGATCCGGCGCCAACCGGCGCAGATCCGCACGGAGTTGAGCCGTGACTTCGGTGCCGTGACGACGACGCACGGCGCGCAGATCGAGATCGACGTCGACCCGGGCGGCAGCGCAGGCGCCCGCCCAGTCACCGGCGGTACGCCGGACCGTCGAGGTCTCGATCATGGACGGTGGCACGGCGTACGCACGCACGCGCTGCCACATCAACAGGCGGGTCGGAATCCCGTTCGCGAGGTGGGCTGCCATCAGCACTCACCTGTAGCGAACGAGTCCCCCAATCCGAACGAGGAGAAGGTCTTCATCGGCGGCATCATAAGCACGGCGCTCAAGATCTGTCAGTAAATAGTCCGCCCGTGCCGGTCCGGGACCCCGGACTTCCGGAGGAAGTAGCTGTTGATCTGGTCCCGCCACTCGCGCGCACTGCGCAGCTGCTCCTCGAACAACCCGGCCACCCGCGCATGCCGTACCGGATCGACGGCCCCGGCCAGCGCGTCCCACCTCCGCCGGGCCTCCGCCACCTCGTCCACGCCCTCGAAGTGCGTGTCGTAGATGTGCTGGATCACGGTCTTCCCGCTCTTGAGCACATGCTCGTACGGCACATGATGGAAGAACAGCAGCAGCTCGTCGGGGCAGGACGCCACCGTCTCGTACACCTCGGCCCACCGCTTGCCGTACTGCCCCGCGAACCCGGTGCCGGACGCCACGCTGCGATCCACGCCCACGCCGTCCCGGTCGGCGAAGTGATAGGTCCCCCACGGGCTGTACTCGTACCCGTCCACGCTCGGCCCGTAGTGATGCCCCGGCTGCACCATGAAGCCCACTCCGAGCGGAGCGGTGTACTTCTCGTACGTCCGCCACGAGCCCGCCATGACCGCCCGCACGCCCGCCGTGGCGTCCGCCCCGAAGGTGAGCCGGATCCACTCGTCGAGGATGCCGTCGACATCCGCGTCCGGCTGCCAGGCCAGCCGCCCGAAGGTGTGGAGATTGGCCTGCGCCAGCGGATGCCCGGTCCAGAACGGGTCGTCACCGACGTTCGACACGGCGACGAGCCCGCCGCGCGCCAACTCCCCGACACGCACACCGTCTTCCGGCTCGAACCGCAGCGCCTCGCTCCACATCGGCCCCAGCCAGCACACATGCCGCTGCTGCCCGGTGTACTCCTGCGTGGCCTGCAACTCCACCGCGAGCCGCGTCCCCGGCATCGCACCGATCAGCGGCGACACCGGCTCGCGTACCTGGAAGTCCATCGGTCCGTGCTTCACCTGGAGCACGGCGTTCGCCGCGAACTCCCCGTCCAGCGGCGTGAAATGGTCGTACGCGGCACGTGCCCGGTCAGTCGTGCGGTCCCGCCAGTCCTGGTGGTGGTCGTAGACGAACGCCCGCCAGTGCACGGTGCCGCCGTACGGCTCCAGCGCGGCGGCCAGCATGTTCGCCCCGTCGGCGTGACTGCGGCCGTACGCGAACGGGCCGGGCTGCCCCTCCGAGTCGGCCTTCACCACATACCCGCCGAAGTCGGGGATCGCCTCGTGGACCCGCGCGGTCGCCGCCGCCCACCACGCGCGCACCTCCGGATCGAGCGGATCGGCGGTGGCGAGCCCGCCAAGCACGACCGGTGCCGCGAAGGTGACCGACAGATGGGTCCGGATGCCGTAGCGCCTGAACGCCCCTGCCAGCGCGGCGACTTCACCGATCCGGTCGGTCAGCAGGCGTGCCTCGGCCGCGTGCACATTGACGTTGTTCACGGCCACGGCGTTGATCCCGCAGGACGCCAGCAGCCTGCCGTACGCGGCCACCCGCTCCAGGTCTCCGCGCGCCCTGCCGTCCTCCCAGAACAGCGAGCCGCCCGCGTAACCCCGCTCCACCTGGCCCATGACCGGGTGCACGGCCACGTTGTCCCAGTGGTCCAGCATGCGCAGTCCCACCGCCGGCCGATGGGTCTGCCGCACCGGCTCGCCGAGGAACGCCTCCTCGCCGAGCCGGACGACATGGAAGAAGCCGTACAGCAGCCCGCGCGCACCGGACGCGGTGACGGTGGCACGTCCGGCGCCGCGTTCGTACGTGAACCCCTCGGAGTCGTCGGCACCGCCGAGTTCCAACAGCAGGTCGCGCGGCCCGGGTTCGCGCGAGACATCACCCCCGTACTTCGCGCACGCGTCCGCCAGCTCGCCGTACACCGTGTCCACCAGCGGGCCCGAGCCGCGGATCACCGTCCGCCGGGTGCCGATCGGCCGGAACACCCCGTCCGGCAGCCAGGCCGGATCGACACCCCGCATGATTCCTCCAACAGCCCTGCTCAGCCCAGCAGTTCGAGTTCCGACACCACCGCCTCACCGTCGAGCACCAGGCGGTACTTCCGGTACGTACCCGGAGACCCCACGGTGAACGCCCGTGTCTGCCGGTCCCAGGCGAAGGACTCCCCGGACCGCCGGTCGAGGGTCTCCCACGTGGTGCCGTCGTCCGACCCCTGGAGCGTCCAGCCGGTCGGCGCCCTGGTGTGGTCCCCGGCCGACGTCATCGTGTACTGCACGCCCTTGACCGGTCCGGACACCGGAAGGTCCACCGAGGTCACGGAGGCGTCGGTCGCCGAGGTGTCGTCGAACAGCTTCCCGTCGCCCTTCAGCACATCGCTGCGCGGGCTCGGCACCTTGTCGTCCTGCGTGATCGACACGGGCGCCGAGTCCTTGCCCCACGCCGACGGCCGCGGACCCATGTCGAAGTCGAGCACCGCCCCCTTCGCGAGCAGCGTGTGCGGTAGCGAAGTCGACGACCAGGAACGCCCGTTGACCCGCAGCCCCTGGACGTACACATTGCGGGAGTTGTTCTTCGGCGCCCGCACCACCAGGTCCTTGCCGTTGTCCAGGTGGACGGTCGCCTTGGTGAACAGCGGGGAGCCGACGGCGTATTCGCCGCTTCCCATCACCAGCGGGTAGAAGCCCAGCGCGGAGAACAGGTACCAGGCCGACTGCTCGCCGTTGTCCTCGTCGCCGTGATACCCCTGCCCGATGTCGCTGCCGACGTACAGCCGCGACAGCACCTCACGGACGGTGCGCTGGGTCTTCCACGGCTGACCGGCCGCGTCGTACATGTACGTCACATGGTGGGCGACCTGGTTGGAGTGCCCGTACATGCCCATCCGCACGTCCCGCGCCTCGGTCATCTCGTGGATGACCCCGCCATAGGAGCCGACGAAGTCGGGGGAGGCGGTCTCCGGGGTGGCGAAGTACGTGTCGAGCTTGTCCGCCAACCCGGCCCGTCCGCCGTACAGGTTGGCGAGTCCGCGGGAGTCCTGCGGGGCGGTGAAGGCGTAGCCGTATCCGTTGGTCTCGGTGTAGTCGTACCCCCAGACCCGCGGGTCGTACGCCGAGGACTCCACCCGCCAGTCCCCGGTGCGGTTCCGCCCCTGGAAGAAGCCGGCCTTCGGGTCGAAGAGGTTCACGTAGTCCCGGGCCCGGTCGAGGAAGTACGCCGACTCCTCCGCGTACCGCTTCTCACCCGTCTTCTCGTACAGCGCCCGGCCCATCCGCGCGATGCCGTAGTCGTTGAGGTAGCCCTCCAGCGCCCAGGACAGGCCCTCGTGCGTCTCGGTGCTCGTGTAGCCGAGGAAGGGCGAGGTCTCCATGCCCTTGCGGCCCACGCCCGGCATCGGCGGCACGACCGTCGCGTTCTTCACAGCCGCCTCGTACGCCGCCTCGGCGTCGAAGTCGACACCCTTGACGTAGGCGTCGGCGAAGGCGACGTCCGAGGAGGTGCCGGTCATCAGGTCGGCGTAGCCGGGGGAGGACCAGCGCGAGGTCCAGCCTCCGTCCTTGTACTGCTGCACGAACCCGTCCACCAGCTCGCCTGCCTGACGGGGCGTCAGGAGCGAGTACGCCGGCCAGGTGGTCCGGTACGTGTCCCAGAAGCCGTTGTTGACGTACACCTTGCCGTCGACGATCTTCGCGCCGGTGTGCGTCGGGGTGTCGGGTCCCGGCATGGGGGAGAACGGGGATGCGTACTTGTACTCCGAACCCACCTTCTCGAAGCCCGAGTTGGGATACAGGTACAGCCGGTACAGGCTGGAGTACAGCGTCGTCAGCTGGTCCGGTGTCGCGCCCTCGACCTCCACCTTGCCGAGCAGCCGGTCCCACTGCCGCTGTGCCCGGTCCCGTACGGTCTCGAAGCCGGTGCCGTCCGGGATCTCCTGCCGCAGGTTCTCCTTCGCCTGGTCGAGGCTGATGAGCGAGGTCGCCAGGCGCAGGGTGACTGTCGGGGCGTCGAACCGCAGATAGCCCTTCACCCCCTGCGACGCGCCGTCCGTCACCGGCTGGTCGAACACGCCGTAGACGAAGAGCCGCGTCGCGCCCGTGGACAGCCCGGACTTCACGTCCGAGTAGCCGGTGATCACCCCCGCCGCCTTGTCGAGCGTCAGCCCCGCCTGATCGGTGACGTTGTCGAAGAGGACGCTCGCGTCGTCGCCGGGATAGCTGAAGCGAAGCACCGCCGCATGGTCGGTCGGCGCCATCTCCGCCTTCACGCCGTTCTCGAACCGCACCCCGTAGTAGTACGGCCGCGCGGTCTCGTTCTCGTGCCGGAAGGCCAGCTCCCGCGCCTCCCGGCCGGTCTCCGGGACGCCGGAGGCCGCCGACGGCATCACCTGGAAGGTCTGCCGGTCACCCATCCAGGGGCTCGGCTCATGACTCGCGCTGAACGCCTGGATTGTGGGCAGGTTGTCGTCGTTGTTGCCCCGCGCGTAGTCGTACAGCCAGCTCAGCGAGCCCGCGTTGGTCACCGGCGTCCAGAAGTTGAAGCCGTGCGGCACGGCCGTCGCGGGGAAGTTGTTGCCGCGCGAGAAGCCGCCGCTGGAGTTGGTGCCGCGGGTCGTCAGCGCGTAGTCGGACAGATGGGCCTTCGGCCGCTCCGGCGCGACCGACTCGATCCGCACGTCGTCCAGCCAGCCGCGGAACTTCGCCGGCCCGCGCGGGGAGTCGTACGCCACCAGGATCCGGTCGACGGTCTTCCCGGCCGCAACCGACCCGATCCGCGAGGCCACGCTGTTCCACTGGTTGACGTACAGCACCTTCGCGGCCCCCTGGGCCTGCGGCGACAGCCCGAACCCGTGCTGGTCCGTCGCCCCGAGCCCGCTCAGACGGGTGCCGTCGGTGAAGGCCAGGTCCACGGCCACGTTCGTGGCGGCGTAGTCCCGGTCGCCGTCCGCCATCGACGGGAAGACGCGGTAGGACAGCCGGGTGTTCCGGCCGACGGCGACATTCACGTCGTAGACCTTGTTGTACGAGTACGCCCGCCCGTCCGCCGTGTGCCGCCCGGCGTACCGCAGCGCCCGCTTGCCGGTGAACCCGGCGCGTGCCTTCGCCGTCGGCGAGCCGATCGGGCCGCGGTCGACCAGCGTCAGCATGTCCTGCGGGACCGGCCCGGCGCCGCCCCCCGTGGAGAGCTGCACGTCGGCGAGCTGGAGGATGCCCTGGGCGCCGTTGTTGGCCGTGATCTCCAGGCGGAAGTGCGGGTACTCCGCCGGCTCCGGGAGGTCGTACGACTTCGTCTGGAACCGTTCGTCGAACGTCTCGCCGGAGCGGGTGTCGAGGGTCTTCCAGTCCTTGCCGTCCGTCGAGCCCTGAAGGGTCCAGTCCCTCGGGTCGCGCTCGGCGTAGTCGTTGGCCGAAGTGAGGGCGTATGTGGTGATTTTGTAGGGCTTGTCGAGGTCGAACTCGGCCCAGCCGGTGGGGGCGAAGGTCAGCCACTTGGTGACCGCCTCACCGTCGGCGAGGTTCTCCTTCACCTCGCCGCCGCCGGTGTTCTCGGCGCTCGCGCGGACGTCCGTGACGTGGTCGGTGACATTGCCCGGGATGCCGCTGCTGTAGCCGCCGTCGACGCCGGAGGCGCGCTCCGGGGTGCTCAGCCAGTCGGGTGCGGGGTCGTCCGCCTCGAAGGAGGACGCGAACTCCCCGGCGGCGCCGGGTGGCGCCTGTGGCAGGGCGGCCGAGGCCCCCTGGGAACTCATGGCCAAAGCGAAGGCGGCCATGAGAACGACCGCCGAACTGTGTCTGTGCCGCATGTGCCAGCACCCTCCCGCCATCGCGGACAACGTTGTCAGTTCGATGCGCAAGGATCAGTAGTGGCCCAAGTGGCGATCTATGTCAAGGGTGTTGGGTGGGGCGTTCGGGGGTATTGCCGGTGATATTTCCGTCCGTCGTCGCACAGCTCGCACATATTTCCGCGAGGTCTCAACTCGGAAAAGACCAATGGCCAACCTTGCATTCGATCTTGCTCCGCTGGCGGGAAGTGGACTATACCTGTCGGCGATTCACCCGATCCGTTCGTGCGCACCCCGCGCACGATCTGCATGATCCGCACTTCCTGCACGACCCAGCGTGACCCGATCGCGGTGCCCGGCGAGGATCCGGTTCACCGCCTGAGTCCTGGAGAAGGCGAGGACTTGAGCATGGGATCCACTTCCGCCGAGAACGACAAAGGCTCCGTCGGCCGCCGTGATCTGATCAAGCGGTCCGCCGCGCTCGGTTTGATCACCGTACCCACGATGAGTTTCCTGTCCGCGTGTGCCAGCGGGGGCGGGGACGACGACTCCGGCAACGACACCCCCAAGGGCAAGACCACCAAGGACAACCCCTTCGGCGCCGAGAAGGGCAGCAAGCTCGACGTCGTCATCTTCAAGGGCGGCTACGGCGACAACTACGCGAAGGTGTGGGAGGCCGACTTCCAGAAGAAGCTCGGCATCACCTCCAGCCACACCGGGACGCAGGAGATCACCGGCAAGCTCCAGCCCCGCTTCAACGCGGGCAACCCGCCGGACATCGTGGACGACTCCGGCGCCCAGCAGATCAAGGTCGACGTCCTCAACAAGAACGGCCAGCTCCTCGACCTCGCCGAGGTGCTGGACGCCCCGTCGGTCGACGACCCCTCCAAGAAGGTCCGCGACACCCTCATCCCCGGCACCCTCGACCCGGGCACGTTCGAGGGCAAGGTCGTCGCCCTGAACTACATCTACACGGTCTGGGGCCTGTGGTACTCGGGCAAGCTCTTCAAGGAGAAGGGCTGGGAGGAGCCCAAGACCTGGGACGACTTCCTCGCCATCTGCACCGACGCCAAGAAGCAGGGCATCGGTGGCCTCGCCCACCAGGGCAAGTACCCGTACTACATCAACGTGGCCATCATGGACCTGATCGCCAAGACCGGCGGTCTGGACGCCATGAAGGCGATCGACAACCTCGACCCCAAGGCCTTCGTCGGCTCCGACGCGGCCCAGGCGGGCGTCGAGGCGATCTACGAGGTCGTGGAGAAGGGCCTGTTGATGCCCGGCACCAACGGCCTGACCCACACCGAGTCGCAGACCCGCTGGAACCAGTACAAGGCCGCGTTCATCACCTGCGGTTCCTGGCTGGAGAACGAGCAGCTCAAGACGACCCCGGCGGACTTCGACATGAAGTTCCTGCCGATGCCGCTGCTGCCCGACAGCAAGCTGCCCTTCGAGGCGATCCGGGCCGGCTCCGGCGAGCCCTTCATCATCCCGAGCAAGGCGAAGAACCTCGCCGGTGCCAAGGAGTTCATGCGGCGCATGCTCTCCAAGGAGTGGTCGACGCAGTTCGCCAAGGAGGCCAACTCGCTGACCATCCTCAAGGACGGCGTCGACTCCAGCGTCACGCTGCGCCCGGGGACCCAGTCCACGGTGGAGGCGTCCAAGGCGGCGGGTGACAACACCTTCCGCTACCTGTACGTCGACTGGTACAGCGAGATGGGAGCGGCCATCGAGGCCGCCTCCAACGAGCTGATGGCCAAGCGCATCCAGCCGAAGGAGTGGCTCAAGCGCGCCCAGGCCGCGGTCGACAAGCAGGCCAAGGACCCGGCCTCCAAGAAGAACCACCGGGACTGACCAACGCCGTTTCCCGGGCCGGATCCGCTCCGGCCCGGGAAAGGACATCAGGGGCAGGGAACGCCAATGCGCAAAGGGCAGCACAGGTTCGTCGCGGGATTTCTTCTCGTCCCCGTGGCGCTCTATCTGATCTTCGTGATCTGGCCGTACATCCAGACGTTCGGCTATTCGCTGACCGACTGGAAGGGACAGTCGCAGACCTTCAAGTTCGTCGGCCTGGACAACTACAAGGCGCTGTTCGACGACGACGTCTTCATGCAGGCCATCTGGCACAACATCCTGTTCCTGATCTTCATCCCGGCGATCACGATCCTGCTCGCGCTGTTCTTCGCCTTCATGCTGAACGCGGGCGGACGCAGCCGGGCCGGCGGGGTCTCGGGCGTCGCCGGATCGTCGTTCTACAAGATCGTCTACTTCTTTCCGCAGGTGCTGTCACTGGCGATCGTCGCGGTGCTTTTCAACGCCGTGTACCGCAGTGACGGCGGCGGTCTCCTCAACGGCATCCTGATCAAACTCGGACTGGTCGACGCCCAGAACCCGATGGAATGGCTGAACGAGCCGAACCTGGTGCTGTGGATGCTGATGATCGCCGTGGTCTGGCACGGCGTCGGCTTCTACCTGGTGCTGTTCTCCGCCGCCATGCAGTCCATCCCGAAGGACATCTACGAGGCCGCCCTGATCGACGGCGCAGGCCGCAACCAGTCCTTCTTCCGCATCACCCTGCCGCTGCTCTGGGAGAGCGTGCAGACCGCCTGGGTGTACCTGGGCATCGTCGCGATGGACATGTTCGTCCTCGTCTCCTCGATGACCCAGAACATGGGCGCCTACGGCGGCGGTCCCGATCACAGGAGCGACGTGATGTCGACCGTGATGATGCGCAACTTCCAGTACTTCGGCAAGAGCGGATACGCCTGCGCGATGGGCGTCGTCATGCTGCTGCTCACCCTGGTCCTGTCCGTGGTCATGCTGCGCGCCACCCGCCGCGACCGCGTCGAGTTCTGAGCGGGAGAGATACGACGATGAGCGCACCCATCAAGGAGACGGCGGACGCCCCCGTGCGGCGGCCCGTGGCCAAGACCCCGGCCCGCCCCGGCGACGAACGCAGCGAGGGCGTCGTCCTGAACGTCTTCTCGCACGGCTTCCTCGCCCTGTGGGCCCTGCTGATCATCCTGCCGCTGCTCTGGCTGGTCCTGAGCTCCTTCAAGACCGACGGCCAGATCGGCGGCTCGGCCTTCGGCTGGCCGCAGAACTGGTCGCTGGACGTCTTCGGACGGGCCTGGGACAAGGGCATCGGCGACTACTTCCTCAACACCGTCATCGTGCTGGTCTTCTCCGTGCCGCTGACGATGCTGTTCGGCTCGATGGCGGCGTACGTGCTGGCCCGCTACGAGTTCTGGGGCAACCGGTTCCTGTACTACTTCTTCGTGGCCGGCGCGATGTTCCCGGTGTTCCTCGCCCTCGTCCCGCTGTTCTTCATGGTCAAGCGGCTGGACATGCTGAACACCTACCAGGGGCTGATCCTGGTGTACGTCGCCTACTCGATGCCGTTCACGGTCTTCTTCATGCACGCCTTCTTCCGGACCCTGCCCACGGCCGTCTTCGAGGCGGCGATCCTGGACGGCGCCTCGCACAGCCGCACCTTCTTCCAGGTGATGCTGCCGATGGCGAAGCCGGGGCTGATCAGCGTCGGCATCTTCAACACCCTCGGCCAGTGGAACCAGTTCATCCTGCCGACGGTCCTCATGCAGCCGCAGAGCGGTGACGATCCCGAGCGCTACGTCCTCACCCAGGGCCTCATCCAGCTCCAGCAGCAACAGGGGTACGCCTCTGACCTTCCGGTGCTTTTCGCCGGTGTCACCATCGCGATGATCCCGATGCTGGTCGTCTATCTGTCCTTCCAGCGGCAGGTGCAGGCGGGCCTTACGTCCGCGACCTTGAAGTAGCGCTCCGAGAGCGCCCGTGAGCGCACCGTCCCCGCCCCAGGTGACGGTGCGCCGAGGCGTGTCCACAGCCCCGGATACTGTTCAACCTCTTGACGGGAGGCGACCCGAACGGCTCAGCTTAGAGTTCACTAGTTGGACATAGACGGGGCCTCATCGAAGCGGTCCCGCGCGCAGGAGGTCGTCGTGGAGACTCCGGGGTCGCAGTCGTCGCTGCACCGAGCCAACCTGGAACGGGTCGTCCGGGCCGTCCGGCTGGCCGGGTCGCTCACCCAGGCGGAGATCGCACGGACCACGGGTCTGTCCGCGGCCACCGTCTCCAACATCGTCCGCGAGCTCAAGGACGGCGGAACCGTCGAGGTCACGCCCACGTCGGCCGGTGGCCGCAGGGCCCGCAGCGTCTCGCTCAGCGGCGACGCCGGCATCGTCATCGGCGTCGACTTCGGCCATACGCACCTACGGGTCGCCGTAGGAAATCTCGCCCACCAGGTGCTCGCCGAGGAGTCCGAGCCGCTGGACGTCGACGCCTCCTCCACACAGGGCTTCGACCGGGCCGAAGAGCTGGTCAACCGCCTGATCGCAGCAACGGGCGTGGACCGGTCGAAGATCGCCGGAGTGGGCCTCGGCGTCCCCGGCCCGATCGACCTGGAGTCCGGCTCCCTGGGCTCCTCCGCGATCCTGCCGGGCTGGATCGGCACCAAGCCCGCCGAGGAGCTGAGAGGCCGCCTGGGCGTCCCCGTGCACGTCGACAACGACGCCAACCTGGGCGCCCTCGGCGAGATGGTCTGGGGCAGCGGCAGGGGCGTCAGGGACCTCGCGTACATCAAGGTCGCGAGCGGTGTCGGCGCAGGTCTGGTCATCGACGGCAAGATCTACCGGGGTCCGGGTGGCACAGCGGGAGAAATCGGGCATATTACTCTTGATGAATCCGGACCGGTCTGCCGCTGTGGAAACCGGGGCTGCCTGGAGACCTTCGCGGCCGCGCGCTATGTGCTGCCGCTCCTCCAGTCCAGTCACGGCACGGACCTGACGATGGAAGGCGTCGTGCGGCTGGCCAGGGACGGAGACCCTGGCTGCCGTCGGGTGATCGCCGACGTCGGCCGCCATATCGGCAGTGGAGTGGCCAATCTCTGCAATCTCCTGAACCCGAGCAGGGTGGTCCTCGGCGGTGATCTCGCCGAGGCGGGCGAGCTGGTTCTCGGGCCCATCAGGGAGTCCGTCAGCCGCTACGCCATTCCCAGCGCGGCACGTCAACTCACCGTTCTCCCCGGGGCACTTGGAGGCCGTGCGGAGGTGCTCGGAGCACTCGCCCTCGCGCTCAGCGAGATGGGTGATTCGACCCTTTTGGACGGCACGCTGCACTCAGCGGCTCCTGCCTTCACTTAGAGAACGAAACCCGCCGTTGCCAACCCGTTAAGTATTTACTTCTTGACGTCGCACGTGTGGCCGAGTTGACTTCCAGCCACCTCGGCCGCAACGACGCGGCCTCGTCAGGGAGGTTTCTGAAGTGAACACGCTTATGCGTCGTGCGGCTGTCCCCGTTCTGGTCTCGGCCCTCGCCCTCACGGCCGCCGCTTGCGGCAAGGCCGGCGACGACAACGACTCCGACGGCGGCAGCAGCTCCGGCTCGGGCAACAAGTCGATCGGCCTGCTCCTGCCCGACAGCGTCACCACGCGGTACGAGCAGTTCGACAAGCCGTTCTTCGAGGCCAAGGTCAAGGAGCTGTGCAGCGACTGCACCGTCTCCTACGCCAACGCCGGAGCGGACGCCGCCAAGCAGGCCCAGCAGGTCAGCACCATGGTCACCAAGGGCGTGAAGGTCATCGCGATCTCCGCCCAGGACTCGGCCGCCATCAAGTCCTCGATCGAGGCCGCGACCAAGAAGGGCGTCAAGGTCATCGCGTACGACCGTCTGGCCCAGGGCCCGGTCTCCGCGTACGTCTCCTTCGACAACGAGAAGGTCGGCCAGCTCCAGGGCCAGGCCCTGCTGGACGCCCTCGGCTCCAAGGCGACCCCCAAGTCCAAGGTCGTCATGATCAACGGTGACGACGCCGACCCGAACGCCGCGCTGTTCAAGAAGGGCGCCCACAGCGTCCTCGACGGCAAGGTCGACATCGCCTACGAGCAGTCCGGCCTGTGGAAGGACTCGGTCGCCGCGCAGAAGATGAAGGCGGCCATCACCCAGCTGGGCGCCAAGAACATCGCGGGCGTCTACGCCGCCAACGACGGCATGGCCGGTGGTATCGCCACCACCCTCAAGGGCGCCGGCATCTCCGGTATCCCGCTGACGGGCCAGGACGCCGAGCTCGCCGGTATCCAGCGCATCGTCGCCGGCACCCAGTCCAGCACGGTCTACAAGGCCTTCAAGCCCGAGGCCGACGCCGCCGCCCAGCTCGCGGTCAACCTGGTCGAGGGCAAGAGCATCAGCGACCTCGCCACCACGACCATGACCAACGGCTCCGGCAACAAGGTCCCGTCGCAGCTGCTGACCCCGGTCTCCGTCACCGTGAAGAACATCAACGACACGGTGGTCAAGGACAAGCTGTACACCGTCGACCAGATCTGCACCTCGGCCTACGCCGCCGCGTGCAAGAAGGCCGGCCTGCAGTAACCCACCGCCTTCCGGGGCGTGCCTGAGCCACGGCACGCCCCGTCGGCAGGTGCAAGCCCCTCCGGCGCCCACCCCGCCTCCATACCCCGCTGCGGGGCGGGCGCCGGACGGAAACATCCCGTGCGCGCCCGTTGCCAACTCGGCCGGACTGCGCGCAAGTTCATCTAGTAAATCGTGCTTCGAGCACATCCTCCGCGCCTTACCCCAAGCGCGGCATCCCCGCCGGTCAGGCGGCGAAGGAGATGGTTCACGTGTCCGCTACGCCCGTGCTGGCGTTGCGCGGAGTCTCCAAGCGATTCGGTGCGGTGCAGGCACTCACCGATGTCGAACTGGAGGTCCACGCCGGAGAAGTCGTCGCCCTGGTCGGCGACAACGGCGCAGGAAAGTCCACGCTGGTCAAGACGATCGCCGGTGTCCACCCCATCGATGAGGGCGTCATCGAGTGGGACGGCAAGCCGGTCAGCATCAACCGGCCGCACGACGCCCAGGGACTCGGCGTCGCGACGGTCTACCAGGACCTCGCGCTGTGCGACAACCTCGATGTCGTCGGCAACCTCTACCTCGGACGCGAGCTGCTGCACCGCGGCGTCATCGACGAGGTCACGATGGAGCAGAAGGCCCGCGAGCTGCTGTCCACGCTCTCCATCCGCATCCCGAGCGTCCGCATCCCGATCGCGAGCCTCTCCGGTGGCCAGCGTCAGGTCGTCGCCATCGCGCGCGCCCTCATCGGTGACCCCAAGGTCGTCATCCTCGACGAGCCCACCGCCGCCCTCGGCGTCGAGCAGACCGCGCAGGTCCTCGACCTCGTCGAGCGGCTGCGCGAGCGCAACCTCGGCGTCATCCTCATCAGCCACAACATGGCCGACGTGAAGGCTGTCGCCGACACCGTCGCCGTGCTGCGCCTGGGTAAGAACAACGGTTCCTTCTCCGTGAAGGACACCACCCACGAAGAGATCATCGCCGCCATCACGGGCGCCACGGACAACGCCGTGACCCGTCGTGCGGGGCGTCGCAGCACGGAGGCGGCAAAGTGAGCGACACGTCGAAGGTAGAGAAGACGGACGGCGTGGTCGAGGAACAGACCACGGTCGCCCCCGCCGACGACCCCACGGCCGCCCCGGTCGCGGTCGTCGACCCGCGCCTGCTGATCCGCGAAGAGGGTCTCAAGGGCTACTGGACCGAGTTCAAGCGCAAGGTGAAGGGCGGTGAGCTCGGCTCGCTGCCGGTGGTCGTCGGCCTCATCGTCATCTGGACGATCTTCCAGGTGAAGAACGACCTGTTCCTGAGCGCGGACAACCTGTCCAACATCAGCTACTTCATGGCCGCCACCGGCATGCTGAGCATCGGCCTGGTGTTCGTGCTGCTGCTCGGCGAGATCGACCTGTCGGTCGGCTCGGTCAGCGGTCTGGCGTCCACGATCTTCGCGGTGTTCGTGGTCAACCACGGCATGGGCCAGTGGCTGGCCCTGATCCTCGCCGTGGTGACCGGTGTCGCCATCGGTGCCCTGCACGGCTGGTTCTTCGCCAAGATCGGCGTCCCGGCGTTCGTCGTGACCCTGGCCGGCTTCCTCGGCTGGAACGGTCTGATGCTGTGGCTGCTCGGCGACAGCGGCACGATCAACATCCCGTCCGACAGCGGCCCGATCCAGCTGCTCGGCCAGAGCTCCTTCTTCATGGACCAGGCCATCATCGGCGCCTACCTGCTGGCCGGTCTCGCGGTCCTGTCCATGCTGGTGGGCTCGTTCATGGACCAGCGCCGCCGCAAGGCCGCGGGTGTGCCGTTCCGGCCGACCAGCGAGATCCTGCTGCGCGTCGGCCTGCTCGCCGTGGCGTCCTTCGCCGCCGCGGTGGTGCTGAACAACTCCGCCGGTGTCTCCAACGCGCTGGTGATCTTCCTCGCCTCGCTGGTGATCGTGGACTTCGTGCTGCGTCGTACGACGTACGGCCGCAAGGTCTTCGCGGTCGGCGGCGGCATCGAGGCGGCCCGTCGTGCCGGTATCAACGTGCCGATGATCCGCATCACCGTGTTCGCGATCTCCGGCGGCTTCGCGGCCGTCGGCGGCATGTTCTTCGCCGGCCAGACGGCGTCGGCGACGCTGAACGCCGGTGGCGGCAACACCCTGATGCTCGCCATCGCGGCGGCCGTCATCGGTGGTACGTCGCTGTTCGGCGGTCGCGGCAACGTGTGGTCCGCCCTGCTCGGCATGCTCGTCATCCAGTCGATCCAGACCGGCCTCGACCTGCTGAACATGAACACCTCGATCCAGTACATGATCACCGGTGGCGTTCTGCTCGGCGCCGTGGTCATCGACTCGGTGTCGCGTCGCAGCCAGAAGGCCGCCGGACGCGGCTAGCACGTCCGAGAACGGCCCGGCGCTGAAAATCCAGCGCCGGGCCGTTTTCATGTCGTACGAACGATGGATCGTGGGTACAGCCGATCGCGTGACGTATGACGCACCTCCCGAGCGCCGTCCGCAAAGGCGGAACATTAGACTCGACAAGCCCGGCAACAGCTCTACTGCAAGGAGGCACGGGTGCCGCTGCTGACCCGCATCAGGGGACCGCGCGATCTGGACCGGCTCAGCCTGGAGCAGCTGGACCAGCTGGCAGAGGAGATCCGGACCTTCCTCGTCGACGCCGTCTCCAAGACCGGCGGCCACCTCGGCCCGAACCTGGGCGTGGTCGAGCTCACCATCGCGCTGCACCGTGTCTTCGACTCCCCGAAGGACAAGGTGCTCTGGGACACCGGACACCAGTCCTACGTCCACAAGCTGCTCACCGGCCGGCAGGACTTCTCCCGGCTGAAGATGAAGGGCGGCCTGTCCGGCTACCCCTCGCAGGCCGAGTCCGAGCACGACGTCATCGAGAACAGCCACGCCTCGACCGTCCTCGGCTGGGCCGACGGCCTCGCGAAGGCCAACCAGATCCAGAAACGCGACGACCACGTCGTCGCCGTGATCGGTGACGGCGCCCTCACCGGCGGCATGGCCTGGGAGGCGCTGAACAACATCGCCGACGCCAAGGACCGCCCGCTCGTCATCGTCGTCAACGACAACGAGCGCTCCTACGCGCCGACCATCGGCGGCCTCGCCAACCACCTCGCGACCCTGCGCACCACCGACGGCTACGAGCGCTTCCTGGCCCGCGGCAAGGACCTCCTGGAGCGCACCCCGGTCGTCGGCAAGCCCCTCTACGAGACCCTGCACGGCGCCAAGAAGGGCCTGAAGGACTTCATCGCCCCGCAGGGCATGTTCGAGGACCTCGGCCTGAAGTACGTCGGCCCCATCGACGGCCACGACATCGAGGCCATGGAGTCCGCGCTGGCCCGCGCCAAGCGCTTCGGCGGGCCGGTCATCGTCCATGTCCTCACCGAGAAGGGCCGCGGCTACCAGCCCGCCCTCCAGGACGAGGCCGACCGCTTCCACGGCATCGGCCCCATCCACCCCGACACCGGCCTGCCGATCAAGGCCTCCGGCGCCGACTGGACCTCCGTCTTCGGCGACGAGATGGTGCAGCTCGGCAAGGAGCGGGCGGACATCGTGGCCATCACGGCGGCGATGCTCCAGCCGGTCGGCCTGAAGAAGTTCGCGGACACCTTCCCGGACCGGATCTACGACGTCGGCATCGCCGAGCAGCACGGCGCGGTGTCGGCCGCGGGCCTGGCCCACGGCGGCCTGCACCCGGTCTTCGCCGTCTACGCCACCTTCCTCAACCGCGCCTTCGACCAGGTCCTGATGGACGTCGCCCTGCACAAGTGCGGCGTGACCTTCGTCCTGGACCGTGCGGGCGTCACCGGCACCGACGGCGCCTCCCACAACGGCATGTGGGACATGTCGATCCTCCAGGTCGTCCCCGGCCTGCGGCTGGCCGCCCCGCGCGACGCCGACCAGGTCCGCGCCCAGCTCCGCGAGGCCGTCCAGGTCGACGACGCGCCGACCGTCGTACGGTTCTCGAAGGGCGCCGTGGGCCCGGCCGTACCCGCCGTGGGACGCGTCGGCGGCATGGACGTCCTGCGCGAGCCCGGCACGGACACCCCGGACGTGCTCCTGGTCTCCGTGGGCGCCCTCGCCCCCATGTGCCTGGAGATCGCCTCGCTCCTCGACAAGCAGGGCATCACCACCACCGTCGTCGACCCGCGCTGGGTCAAGCCGGTGGACGAGGCCATGGCCCCGCTCGCCGAACGGCACCGCGTGGTCGTCACGGTCGAGGACAACTCCCGCGTCGGCGGCGTCGGTTCGGCGATCGCGCAGGCGCTGCGTGACGCCGGCGTCGACGTCCCGCTGCGTGACTTCGGCATCCCCCCGCGCTTCCTCGACCACGCCTCGCGCGCCGAGGTGATGGCGGAGATCGGTCTGACCGCGCCGGACATCGCCCGCCAGGTCACCGGTCTGGTCTCCAAGCTGGACGGCAGGTACAGCAGTGCGGCGGCGGCCGAGGAGCCGGAGCCCGCGCGCGACTGACACGCCTGAATGGGCCGGTCGTACCACCGTCAAGGGTGGTACGACCGGCCCATTTGCGTGAATCCCCACGCGCCGGGGCATACGCAGTACGCCCCCTCTCGATCATGTCGAGGACGAGACAGCGTGGGAGGTACGCCCGTGAGCAGCACACTCTTCCGGACGAAGAGAGTCGAGCAGTCCATCCAGGACACCGAGGAACCAGAACACGCGCTGAAGAAATCCCTCTCCGCGCTGGATCTGACCGTCTTCGGTGTCGGCGTCATCATCGGCACCGGCATCTTCGTCCTGACCGGCACGGTCGCCAAGAACAACGCGGGACCGGCGGTCGCCCTGGCCTTCGTCGTCGCCGGCGTCGTCTGCGCGCTCGCCGCGCTCTGCTACGCGGAGTTCGCCTCCACCGTCCCGGTGGCGGGATCGGCGTACACCTTCTCGTACGCCTCCCTGGGCGAACTGCCCGCCTGGATCATCGGCTGGGACCTGGTCCTGGAGTTCGCGCTCGGCACGGCGGTGGTCGCCGTCGGCTGGTCGGGCTACATCGCCTCGCTCCTGGACAACGCGGGCTGGCACCTTCCGGAGGCACTCAGCGGCCGCGACGGCGCGGACGGCTTCGGCTTCGACATCCTCGCGGCGGCGCTCGTCCTGGTCCTGACCGGCATCCTGGTCCTCGGCACGAAGCTGTCCGCGCGCGTGACGTCGATCGTCGTGGCCGTCAAGGTGACGGTGGTCCTCGTCGTCATCATCGCGGGCGCCTTCTTCATCAAGGGCGACAACTACGACCCGTTCATCCCCAAGTCCCAGCCGGTGGAGGCAGGCGGCGACCTGCAAGCCCCGCTCATCCAGCTGATGTTCGGCTGGGCACCGTCCAACTTCGGCGTCATGGGCATCTTCACGGCGGCGTCCGTCGTCTTCTTCGCCTTCATCGGCTTCGACGTGGTGGCGACGGCCGCGGAGGAGACGAGGAACCCGCAACGCGACATGCCGCGGGGCATCCTCGGCTCCCTGCTCATCTGCACGACGCTCTACGTCGCCGTGTCGATCGTCGTGACCGGTATGCAGAAGTACACCGACCTGTCGGTGACGGCCCCGCTCGCCGACGCCTTCAAGGCCATCGGACACCCGTGGTTCGCGGGCTTCATCAGCTTCGGCGCGGCGGTGGGGCTGACGACGGTCTGCATGATCCTGCTGCTGGGCCAGACCCGCGTCTTCTTCGCGATGAGCCGCGACGGTCTGTTGCCCCGGTTCTTCTCCCACGTCCACCCGCGGTTCAAGACCCCGCACCGCCCGACCATCCTGCTCGGCGTGATCATCGCGATCGTCGCCGGCTTCACCCCGCTCAGCGAACTCGCCGAACTGGTCAACATCGGCACCCTGTTCGCCTTCGTGGTCGTGGCGATCGGCGTCATCATCCTCCGCCGCACCCGCCCCGACCTGCCCCGCTCCTTCCGCACCCCGTGGGTCCCGGTCCTGCCGATCCTGTCGGTGCTGGCGTCCCTGTGGCTGATGCTCAACCTGCCCACCGAGACCTGGCTCCGCTTCGCGGGCTGGATGGTCCTCGGGTTCCTCGTGTACTTCCTGTACGGGCGGTCGCACAGCCGGCTGGCCAAGGGGGAGCGGACGGGGGTGGGGCAGCCGAACGGGAGCGCGGAGTAGCCCGGTCCGCAATCACCCGGCCCGGCCCCGCACGAGGCGTTACGACGCCCTGTGCGGGGCCGCGGAACGTGTGCGCTAGCCGCGCACACTCCGAGGCCCCGCCACCTCCGCCCCCAACTCCCCGACCCGCCGCCGCAGTTCCCGATCCGCGGTCACCACCAGGCAGGGCCGTCCACCCGCCTCGGCCACCAGCTCCACCATCCGGTCGTCCCCGCTCCCCGGCGCCGACTCCACCCGCACCCCCGCCACGGACTCCACCCCCCGCGCCGCCCCCTCCACCACCAGCACGATCTCCACAGGCCCCTCCCGCCCCGGCACCCCCTCCGCCGCCAGCCGGTCCCGCAGCCGCTCCGCGGCGCCGCGCCGGTCGCGCCACCAGCCGTCGGGTACCGACCCGACGACGTTGGCGGCATCGACGATCACGAGGAGCGGGGCATCGGTGTTCATGGAGTCAGGGTGTCAGTCCCCGTCCTTCTCGTCGAAGCTGGCGTAGTAGGCCGCCGCCATGTCCTCGTCCCCGTACCCCTGCGCCGCGGCCCGCTCCAGCCGCGCGGCGCTCGCCGCCGCCACGTCCAGGCGTACGCCGTTCTCCTCGCCCGCCGTCACGATCAGGCGGGCGTCCTTGGCGGCCGTGGACACCGCGAACTGGGCCGGGGCCAGCCGCCCGTTCAGGACCAGCCCCGCCTTGGCGCGCAGATAGCCCATGTCCAGCGGGCCGCCCTCGATCAGCGCGAAGAAGTCCTGCGGGTCCACGCCGAGCGCCTGGGACAGCGCCAGCACCTCGCCCGTCGCCGCGGTCGCGGCCAGCACCCAGCTGTTGGCGACCAGCTTCAGCCGGGTCGCGCTGCCCGCCTCGCCGGTCCACACCGTGCGGGCGCCGACCGCGTCGAAGACGGGGGCCACGGAGTACCGGTGGGCCTCGGGGCCGCCCGCCAGCACGGTGAGCTGCCCGGCCTCCGCGGGCTGCCGGGTGCCCAGCACGGGGGCGTCGTAGAAGACCAGGCCGTGCGCGGCGGCGAAGGCGGCGAGTTCGGCGAGCCCCTCGAGGCCGGCGGTCGTCGACTGCGCCCACACCATACCCGGGCGCAGCGCGGGCAGCGCCGCCTCCATGACCTCCAGGGCGGCAGGGCCGTCGTACAGCATGGTCAGGACGACGTCCGCGCCCTCCACCGCCTCGGCGGGGGAGTCGGTGACACGGATGCCGTCGGCGGTGAGGGGCTCGGCCTTGGCGCGGGTGCGGTTCCAGGCGCGGACGGTGTGCCCGGCCCCGGCGAGGTTGCGGGCCATGGCGGCGCCCATGATGCCGGTGCCGAGAACGGTGACGGTGAGCTTGTCGGTCATGCAGCCAAACGTAGACGCGTGGGCAGGGGGTGGCCAGGCGACCAGGCGGGCCCCCGGACCGTCGGCGCCCGCCCGCCCCCGCATAGAGTGAACCGGTGAACGGCGACTGGCTTCTCCGCGGCCGCGACGGCCGGCTCAGTGTCTATCTGCCCTCGGGCGACGCCGTCCTGTGCCGGGCCGAGCTCGGCCCTGGCGGCCCCTGGGAGGCGTCCGCGCGCAAGGTGGGCGGCGACCAGAAGCTCCGCCCCGGCCCGGCCGTCGGTCAGGGCGCCGACGGCTACGCCCATCTCGTCTCCTGGCGGCCCACCAAACCTGGCGAGGCCGGGCTCGTGCACTCCACGCACTTCCGTCCCCGGCTCGCCGCCCTCGACTGGGTGCCGATCGGCCACCCGGACAAGACCGGCGACCGTACCGGCGCGCCCGCCGTCGCGGTGGACGGCGAGGGGCGCGCTCACGTGTTCGTCCGCAACAAGGGCGGCGGGGTGAGCATGGTCGCGCAGAAGGAGAAGGGCGGATGGGACCCGTGGCGGGACCTCAAGGGAAGTGACGTACAGGAGGATCTGGCCGCGGTGACGGGGGAGTCCGGGCGCGTGGAGCTGTACGCGGCCGTCCCCGGGGGCCTGTTGTACTGGCGGCAGGGCGAACCGGGCACCCCACCGGTCCTGGAGGAGGCCGTCGAGACCCCGGTACGTCCGGGCACGCTCCGCGCCCTGGCCACCTCCGCCGGCCGCACCACCCTCTTCTACACCGACGACTCCGGTGAGCTGTGCGCCTGGCGTCCGGGAGGCAAACCCGTCGCCCTCCTCGCCTCGGCCGGTCCCGGCCCGGTCTCCGCCGTCCGCTGCGAACTCGACGGCCACGACTGCACGTTGCTCGCCCAGCGCTCGTCGAGCGGCCGGGTCGCCTTCGCCGCGTATCCGACGGAACAGGAGGCCGCGGGGGCGTGGTGGACGGAGTCGGGGCCCCAACTCCCGTCGGACGCACGGGTGTCGCTCGCGACCGACGAAGACGAACGGGTCGTGGCGGCAACGTTGTCCCCGTCGACCGGCGGACTCCTGCTCACCCGGCGCAAGGACGAACCGGGACTGGCGCTGGAGGCGTGGCGGGAGGCCTGAACCCGGCCTAATTCACATGACCGTCCGGGGCCGGGTGCGCGACCATGACCGCGTGGACGACACCGAACACCTCGTCGAGGTCTGGCAGCGCATCCTGGAGCCCTCCGGGGTGTCCTGGGTGCTGTTCGAGAACGGCACGTGCGTGATGCTCAAGGAGCCCGACGGCGAACTCGCGGGACAGGCCGTGGAGATCCTCCGGCAGTACGGTCCCGTGCGCGCCGGCGGCCCCGCGGGCGACTTCGGCACGCACCCGCTCAAGGACGGCACCGGCTGGCTGGTCACCGGCCACCACCCGGACGTCGTCACCTACGTCGGCTCCGACGAGCCCGCCGACCCGTCGGACCTCGCCGTGGGCCTTCACGGCCGCAGCAAGCGCCACCGCGACGGCACCGACCTCCAGGTCGTACACGTCGAGGACACCCGCTGACGCAAGCCGCCAGGCTCACCGAAACACCGGTGCCCCGCAGGCCGACCGGCCTGCGGGGCACCGCCGTTCACAAGCGAATGCGACGGCTACGCCGGGACGCTCGCCACGCCCGGCGCCAGGAACTTCTTGCCGTTCACGCGCTCCGAGACACCCTCGCGGTCCAGGTACGGCGTGATGCCGCCCAGGTGGAAGGGCCAGCCGGCGCCCGTGATCAGGCAGAGGTCGATGTCCTGGGCCTCGGCGACGACACCCTCGTCGAGCATGAGCCCGATCTCCTGGGCGACGGCGTCGAGGACGCGGTCACGCACCTGCTCCTCGGTCAGGACGACATCGCCCTGCTTCAGCAGCGCGGCGACCTCGGGGTCCAGCTCCGGCTTGCCGGAGTCGTAGACGTAGAAGCCGCGCTTGCCCGCCTTGACGACGGCCGCGAGGTTGGGGGAGACCGTGAAGCGGTCCGGGAAGGCCCGGTTCAGGGTCTCGGAGACGTGCAGACCGATCGCGGGGCCGACCAGCTCCAGCAGGACCAGCGGCGACATCGGCAGACCCAGCGGCTCGACCGCCTTCTCCGCGACCTCGACCGGCGTGCCCTCGTCGATGACGTTCTGGATCTCGCCCATGAAGCGGGTGAGGATGCGGTTCACGACGAACGCCGGGGCGTCCTTCGTCAGCACCGCGGTCTTCTTCAGCTTCTTGGCGACGGCGAAGGCCGTGGCCAGCGAGGCGTCGTCGGTCTTCTCGCCGCGGACGATCTCCAGGAGCGGAAGCACGGCCACCGGGTTGAAGAAGTGGAAGCCGACGACCCGCTCGGGGTGCTGCAGCTTCGACGCCATCTCCGACACCGACAGCGACGAGGTGTTCGTCGCGAGGATCGCGTGCGCCGGGGCGACCGCCTCGACCTCTGCGAACACCGTCTGCTTGACGCCGATCTCCTCGAACACGGCTTCGATGATGAAGTCCGCGTCGGAGAAGCCCTCGGCCTTGTCCAGCACACCGGTGACCAGGGCCTTGAGGCGGTTGGCCTTGTCCTGGTTGATACGGCCCTTGCCGAGCAGCTTCTCGATCTCGGCGTGGACGTAGCCCACACCCTTGTCGACGCGCTCCTGGTCGATGTCCGTGAGGACGACCGGGACCTCGAGGCGGCGCAGGAACAGCAGCGCCAGCTGCGAGGCCATCAGGCCCGCGCCGACGACGCCGACCTTGGTGACCGGACGGGCCAGCGACTTGTCCGGGGCGCCCGCGGGGCGCTTGCCGCGCTTCTGCACCAGGTTGAACGCGTAGATGCCGGCGCGCAGTTCGCCACCCATGATCAGGTCGGCGAGCGCCTTGTCCTCGGCGTCGTAGCCCTGCTGGAGGTCGCCGTTCTTGGCGGCGGCGATGATGTCCAGGGCGCGGTAGGCGGCCGGGGCCGCGCCGTGCACCTTGGAGTCCGCGATGAAGCGGCCCTTGGCGACGGCCTGGTCCCAGGCCTCACCGCGGTCGATCACCGGACGGTCGATGACGATCTCGCCCTTGAGGACGGACGCCGTCCACAGCAGGGACTGCTCCAGGAAGTCCGCGCCCTCGAACAGCGCGTCGGCGATGCCCAGTTCGTAGACCTGGGCGCCCTTGAGCTGCTTGTTCTGGTTGAGGGAGTTCTCGATGATGACCGAGACGGCCTTCTCGGCGCCGATCAGGTTCGGCAGCAGGGTGCAGCCGCCCCAGCCGGGGACCAGACCGAGGAAGACCTCGGGGAGCGAGAAGGCGGGCAGGGCCGCGGAGACCGTGCGGTACGTGCAGTGCAGACCGACCTCGACGCCACCGCCCATGGCGGCACCGTTGTAGTACGCGAAGGTCGGCACCGCGAGGCCCGCGAGGCGCTTGAAGACCTCGTGGCCGCCCTTGCCGATGGCGAGCGCGTCCTTGTGCTCCTTCAGCAGCTCGACGCCCTTGAGGTCGGCGCCGACCGCGAAGATGAACGGCTTGCCGGTGATGCCGACACCGACGATCTCGCCGGCCGAGGCCTCCTTCTCGACCTGGTCGATGGCGGTGTTGAGGTTCGCCAGCGACGCCGGGCCGAAGGTGGTCGGCTTGGTGTGGTCGAAGCCGTTGTCGAGGGTGATGAGCGCGAAGCGCCCGGCACCGAACGGCAGGTCGAGGTGGCGTACGTGCGCGGACGTCACGACCTCGTCGGGGAACAGCTCGGCCGCACCCTTCAAAAGCTCAGCGGTGGTGCTCACTTGTCCCCCTCGAAGTGCGGGTTCTCCCAGATGACCGTCGCGCCCATGCCGAAGCCGACGCACATGGTGGTCAGGCCGTAGCGGACCTGCGGCTGCTCCTCGAACTGGCGGGCCAGCTGCGTCATCAGACGCACACCGGAGGAGGCCAGCGGGTGACCGAAGGCGATGGCGCCGCCGTACTGGTTGACGCGCGCGTCGTCGTCGGCGATGCCGTAGTGCTCCAGGAACGCGAGCACCTGGACGGCGAAGGCCTCGTTGATCTCGAACAGGCCGATGTCGTCGATGGTGAGCCCCGCCTGGGCGAGGGCCTTCTCCGTGGCCGGGATCGGGCCGTAGCCCATGACCTCCGGCTCCACGCCCGCGAAGGAGTAGGAGACGAGGCGCATCTTCACCGGGAGGTCGTTCTCCCGGGCGAAGTCCTCGGAGGCGATGATCGAGGCGGTGGCACCGTCGTTCAGACCGGCGGCGTTACCGGCGGTGACGCGGCCGTGGACACGGAACGGCGTCTTCAGACCGGAGAGGTTCTCCAGGGTGGTGCCCGGGCGCATCGGCTCGTCGGCGGTGACCAGACCCCAGCCGGTCTCACCGGCCTCCGGGTTGGTGCGGCGCACCGAGATCGGCACCAGGTCGGCCTGGATCTTGCCGTTGGCGTACGCCTTGGCGGCCTTCTCCTGCGAGCGCACGGCGTACTCGTCGGCGCGCTGCTTGGTGATGGTCGGGTAGCGGTCGTGCAGGTTCTCCGCGGTCATGCCCATGAACAGGGCGGACTCGTCGACCAGCTTCTCGCTCACGAACCGCGGGTTCGGGTCCACGCCCTCGCCCATGGGGTGGCGGCCCATGTGCTCGACACCGCCGGCGATGGCGACGTCGTACGCACCGAAGGCCACGGAACCGGCGACGGTCGTGACGGCGGTCAGGGCGCCGGCGCACATGCGGTCGATGGAGTAGCCGGGCACGGAGGTCGGCAGACCGGCCAGGATGCCGGCGGTACGGCCGATGGTCAGGCCCTGGTCACCGATCTGCGTGGTCGCGGCGATGGCGACCTCGTCGATCTTGGCGGGCTCCAGAGCCGGGTTGCGGCGCAGCAGCTCCCGGATCGCCTTCACGACGAGGTCGTCGGCGCGGGTCTCGTGGTAGATGCCCTTCGGGCCCGCCTTGCCGAACGGGGTGCGGACGCCGTCGACGAAGACGACGTCCCTGACGGTACGAGGCACGATGGCTCTCCTCCAGATGCGGGATGGCACTGCTGGCACGGCTGCACGGCTGCACGGCGCAAGCGCTGAGCACGCGCTCAGGCCCATGCTACTTGTGGGTAACGTAGCTGCCCAGTCCTGGGGGCGGGAGCGGCGAAGGTCACATTCCCACAAGGGGCAGGGTGATGCCGCGAAGGGGCGTGGAACTGTCTCGAACTGCGGCTCCGCCGCCGGGCGCGACCAGCCACGACGGACCCGCAGCCACGAACGGCGCTCACCGGGACGGCGGCGCAGTGGACCCCCGAGGCGTCAGCACCGGAGTAGGCACGGGATGCGACTCGGCCCCATCCCCCATGATCACCCCGAACAAGGTCCGAGCCGCATCCGCCCCGAACCCGTGCACGTCATGACTCATCGCGGACAAGGTCGGATGGGTAAGCCGGCACAGCTGCGAGTCGTCCCACGCCAGCAAGGAAACATCGCCCGGCACCGACAACCCCATCTCCGCGGCCACCGACAGCCCCGCCACCGCCATGATGTCGTTGTCGTACACGATCGCCGTCGGCCGGTCGTCCGGCGCGGCCGTCAGCATCGACCGAGTCGCCCGCGCCCCCGCCTCCCCCGAGTAGTCGGTCGTCACCTGCCACGCCCCGGCCAGCCCCAACACCCTCGCCGCCTCAGCGAACGCAGTGCCCCGCGCCGCCGTGTGCCCGAGCGCCGCCGCCCCGCCCACCCGCGCGATCCGCCGATGCCCCAGCGCCGCCAGGTACCGCACCGCCTCCGTGACGGCCGTCGCGTCATCGGTCCACACCGACGTCAGCCCACCCGTGAGCGAGGGATGCCCTACGGCGACCACCGGCATCCCCAGCCGCCGGGCCGCCGCCACCCGCGGGTCGTCGGGCCGGAAGTCGACGAGGATCGCCCCGCCGATCTGCCGCCCCCGCCACCAGGTCTCCTGCAGTCCGACCTCTTCCTCGACGTTCCGCACGAGCCGCAGCAGCAGCGAGCACGCATGCTCGGTGAGGACGCTCTCCACCCCCGAGATGAACTCCATGTAGAACGGTTCGAGCCCGAGCAGCCGGGCGGGCCGGCAGATCGCCAGCCCCACGACGTCCACCCGCGACCCCGCCAGCGTCCGCGCGGTGAGGTTCGGCGCCCAGCCCAGCTCCCGCGCGGCCCGGAAGATCCGGTCCCGGGTCGCCTCGGACAGCCCCGGCTTGTGGTTGAAGGCGAGGGACACGGCACCCTTGGACACCCCGGCGCGCGCGGCGACGTCCTTGATGGTGACGCGGGAGGCCGGCTGGGCAGTCATCGTGAGGGCTCCAGGCAGTACAGGGCGGCGCGGGCGGCGTCCGCGTCGGGAGTCTTCCAGCCACTGACCCCGATGGTCACCCGTTCGCCGGGCAGCAGCGTCACGAGCCCCCGGTCGGCCCGCGCGTCCGGGTGCAGCCGGTCGGCTTGCAGCAGCAGATCCCGTAGGAGGCTACGAGCCCCGACCGTCACCGAGCCGTCCGGCGTGACCGTCACGTCGAACTCGGGCCGCGGATAGGGGATGTCGCGGTCAGGCGCGGGGAAATGCCACGCCCGCACCCCCTCCGCGTCCGCGACGAGGAACTCCTCGGGCCCGGCGGGCATCAGCTCCTCCGGTACGTCGAGACGCGCCACCGCCCGCGCCGCGGCGCCGAACTCCACCCCCGCCTCGCCGATCACCGCCCCCTCCACGGTCATCCGCCGCAACCGCGCCACCCCCGCCCACGCCTGCGCACCCTGATTGACGACGGCCAACACCCGCCCCTGCACCGTCAGCAGCCGATCGGCGTAGAGCCGCCGCAGCTCGTGATAGAGCGGCTTCTCCCGTCCGTCCCCGTCGATCGCCGCCCAACTCGTCACCGGCCAGCAGTCGTTGAGCTGCCAGACGACCGTGCCCGCACACACCGGCCAGTTCGCCCGCCAGTGCTCGATCCCGGTGGCCACGGCCCGCGCCTGGTTGACCTGGGTGAGATAGTGCCACCGGTCGAAGTCCCCCTCGGGGTACACGAAATGACGCTCCAGCCCGCGCCGCAGCTTCCCGTTCCCGTCGTCGGCCTTCTGGTGGTGCAGCATGCCGGGGGAGTCCGCCGCGAGCTCCTCACCCGGCAGCGCCCGCCGCAGCGTGGCATGGGCGGGCGGCGCCTGCCAGCCGAACTCGGCCATGAATCGCGGCACTTCACGCCGGTATGCGGCGTAGTCCTCCCGGTTCCACACCTCCCACGAGTGGCGCGTCCCGTGCGCCGGATCATTCGGGTGGTGATCCCACGACCCGGACCACGGACTGCCCGCCGTGTAGGGCCGCGTGGGGTCCAACTCGGCCACCACACGCGGCAGCAGGCCCAGGTAGTACGCCTCGCCCCACGACGCCCCGGCGAGCCGCTCCTCCCACCCCCAGTCCCGGAACCCCCATAGGTTCTCGTTGTTGCCGTTCCACAGCACGAGCGAGGGATGCGGCATCAGTCGTACGACGTTCTCCCGCGCCTCGGCCTCCACCTCGCCCCGCAGCGGCTGCTCCTCCGGATAGGCGGCGCACGCGAACGGGAAGTCCTGCCAGACCAGCAGCCCCAACTCGTCGCAGACGTCGTAGAAGTCGGTGCTCTCGTAGATCCCGCCGCCCCAGATCCTGACGAGATCCACGCCCGCGTCGGCGGCCTGGGTGAGCCGCTCCCGGTACCGCTCCCGGGTGATCCGGGACGGGAAGACGTCGTCCGGGATCCAGTTGACACCCCGCGCGAAGAGCCGCTCCCCGTTCACCACGAACGTGAACCCGGTGCCGTGCTCGTCCGCCGACCGGTCCAGCCCGACGCTGCGGAAGCCGACCCGCCGCCGCCAGACGTCCAACACCGAGTCGCCGTGCAGAAGCGTCAACTCGACGTCATACATGGGCTGTTCGCCGTACCCGCGCGGCCACCACAGGCGCGGGGAGGGCACTTCGAGCCGTACGACCCCTTGGGTGCCGTCGACCGCGGCGCGCACCCGCCCCCCGGCGACCGTCGCCTCGACGGTCAGCGGCGCCTCGGCCCGGGTCCGCTCCACCTCGACCGCCAACTCCACGACCCCTACGCCCTGTTCGACCGTCACCAGCGGCCGCACCCGGGCGATCCGGGCCGTCGACCACTGCTCGAGCCGCACCGGCCGCCACATCCCGGCCGTCACCAGCGTCGGCCCCCAGTCCCAGCCGAAGGAGCAGGCCATCTTGCGGACGTACTGGAAGGGCTCGTCATAGGCGGCGGGCCGCTCGCCTAGCGCGCTCCGCACCGCCTCGGCCTCGGCGTACGCCGACCGGAACCGGACCACCAGCCGCCCCGACAGCCCGGTCACGTCGAAGCGGTACGAGCGGTGCATGTTCCTCGTCCGCCCCAACACCCGCCCGTCCAGCAGGACTTCGGCGACGGTGTCCAGCCCCTCGAAGACGAGGTCGGTCTGCTCGTGGCCCGATCCGGTGCGCAGGTCGGTCTCGTAGGTCCAGTCCCGCCGCCCCACCCACGCGACCTCGGTCTCGTTCCGCCCGAGAAAAGGGTCCGGGATCACCCCGGCCGCCAGCAGGTCGGTGTGGACGCAGCCCGGCACCGAGGCGGGGAAGGCCTCCCCGTCGTGCCGCAGGATCCATCCCTCGGTGAGCGGTGTGGCCTGAAGCATGTACGCACTCCCTAAACCGATCAAGTCCAGTACGGGGAACACCTTTGGCATCGTTGGCGAGATACGGACTTTACCGGTTAAGAAAACGTTGTCAGAGTTCCGAACCAGCCAACCCCCCTCACCGGTAAGGCAACCCGAACGTGCTCGTCCGTCCCGCGAACGTCCCGAGAACGGAGCTGATGCACATGAACCGCCGTCACATCCTCGCCCTGGCCGCGGGATCGGCCCTGCTGGCCGCCGGCTGCACCGGCACCGCAGGCACCTCGAAAGGCGCCGACGCCGAAGCGCCCGACGACCCGGCCAAGGTCACCGGCACCATCAAGGTCCTCACCGTGCGCACCGACCTCGTGCAGGACGGCACGATGGGCCGGTACGCCGCCGAGTTCAACAAGACCTACCCGAAGGTCAAGGTCGAGTTCGAGGGCCTGACGAACTACGAGGCCGAGGTCAAGATCCGTATGAACACGGAGAACTACGGCGACGTCCTGATGATCCCCGGGGTCATCAAGAAGAGCGACTACCCCAAGTTCTTCGCCTCGCTCGGCACGGTCGCGGAACGCAGCGCGAAGTACCGGTTCACCGACTACACCGCGGTCGACGGCAAGGTCTACGGCCAGACCGCCGACGGTGTGATGCCCGGCTTCCTCTACAACAAGCGGGTCTGGCGGGAGGCCGGCGTCACCGACTGGCCCGCCACCCCGGACGAGTTCCTCGCGGACCTGAAGGCGATCAAGTCCAGGACCGACGCGACCCCGTACTACACCAACTTCGCCGCCGGCTGGCCCCTGACCTCCTGGACCTCCGTCAACGGCACGGTCCACTGCGACCCCCAGGCCACCACGAAGATCGCCGAGGGCGACCCCTGGGCCGCGGGCGCCGACCTGCGCGTCGGGGACACGCTCCTGTACGACATCGTCCACGAGGGCCTCGCGGAGAAGGACCCGACCACCTCCAACTGGGAAGCGTCCAAAGGGCAGTTGGCCAAGGGGCGGATCGCCACGCAGTGGCTCGGCACCTGGGCGATCATCCAGTTCAGGGACGCCGCGAAGAAGGCCGGGGCGGACCCCGACGACATCGGCTTCATGCCTTTCCCGGCCCAAACCGGCGGCAGGTTCTGCGCCACGGTCGGCCCGGACTACAACCAGGCCGTCAACGTCCACTCGAAGCACAAGGAAGCCGCCCGCGCCTGGCTCGACTGGTTCACCGACAAGTCCGGCTACGCCGACGACAACCTCGCCATCTCCCCGGTCAAGGACGCGCCGATGCCGACCGTCCTGAAGCCGTACGAGGAGCAGGGCGTCAAGCTCATCGAGCTGGACGACAGCAAGGGCGCCGAGGTCAAGGCGATCGACACCGAGTCCGAGGTCGGCATCAACACCCCTGACTACCGGCAGGAGTTGGTCGACCTGGCGCGCGGCGCCAAGAAGGGCTCGCTCGACGACTATCTGGAGGGTCTGGGCCAGAAGTGGACCGAGACCCAGAAGACCATGGGGTCCTGATGACGGACACCACCGCACGGCCGCCCGTCACGAAGGAGCCGGTGCCCGACAACCCGGTGCCGGCTCCGGCCCCCCGCCGGGCCCGCATGTGGCGCCACCTGACCCCCTGGATCTTCCTGATCGCCCCCCTCGCCCTCCTGATCACCTTCACCTACGCGCCGATCGTCAACATGATCGCGTACAGCTTCACCGACTGGGACGGTGTGAGCCCCGAGCTGCACTACACGGGCCTGGAGAACTACACCGAACTCTTCACCCGCCCCGAGCTGTTCGAGGTCTTCTTCGTCAGCGGCTACTACCTGGCCGCCTCCGCGATCCAGATCGTCGCGGCCCTCTACTTCGCCACCGTCCTGAGCTTCGACGTCCGCTTCCGGAACTTCTTCAAGGGCGTGCTGTTCTTCCCGTACCTGATCAACGGGGTGGCGATCGGCTTCGTCTTCCTCTACTTCTTCCAGGACGGCGGCACCCTCGACTCGGTCCTCGCCCTGTTCGGCCATCACTCCGACCACGCCTGGCTCGGCACCCCGTTCGCCGCCAACTCCTCGCTGGCCGCGGTCTCGATCTGGCGCTATCTGGGCCTGAACTTCGTCCTGTTCCTCGGCGCGATCCAGTCGATCCCGGGGGAGTTGTACGAGGCGGCCGAACTGGACGGGGCGAACCGCTGGCACCAGTTCCGCCACATCATCGCGCCGGGCATCAAGCCCGTGCTGACCCTGACGGTCATCCTCTCGGTGTCGGGCTCCCTGTCCGCCTTCGAGATCCCGTACATCATGACGGGCGGCGCGACCGGCACGGAGACCTTCGTGATCCAGACCGTGAAGCTCGCCTTCCAGTTCAACAAGACCGGCCTGGCCTCGGCCGCCGCCCTGGTCCTCCTGCTGATCATCCTGCTGGTGACCTGGCTCCAGCGCCGGCTCGTCCCCGACGACAAGGTGGACCTGGTATGACCCGCCGAGCCGTGGCCCGCACCCTCGTGTACGCGTCCCTGATCCTCGCGACCCTCGTCGTCCTGCTCCCGCTGGGCGTGGTCCTCCTGGCGTCGCTCAAGACGGAGCAGGAGATGACGGGCGGCAGCGGAGCCCTGACCCTCCCCGACGACCCGCTGAACTTCCACAACTACGTGACCGCGTTCCAGGACGGCCGGATGCTCCCGGCCTTCGGCCACACGGCCCTCATCCTGGTCTTCGCCATCGCCGGCACGGTCCTGATCGGTTCGATGACGGCGTACGCCATCGACCGCTTCACGTTCCGCTTCAGGAAACTGGTCGTGGCCCTGTTCCTGCTGGCGGCGCTGGTCCCCGGCGTCACGACCCAGGTCGCGACCTTCCAGATCGTCAACGGCTTCGGCATGTTCGACACGCTCTGGGCGCCCATCGCCCTCTCCATGGGCACCGACATCGTCTCGATCTACATCTTCCTGCAGTTCGTGCGCTCGATCCCGGTCTCGCTGGACGAATCGGCCCGCCTGGACGGCGCCAACGCCTTCACGATCTACCGAAAGATCATCTTCCCGCTCCTGAAACCGGCCATCGCCACGGTCGTGATCGTGAAGGGGATCACCGTCTACAACGACTTCTACATCCCGTTCCTCTACATGCCGTCCCAGGATCTTGGCGTGATCTCGACGTCCCTGTTCCGCTTCAAGGGCCCGTACGGCGCCCACTGGGAAACGATCTCGGCAGGAGCGATAGTCGTGATCCTGCCGACACTGATCGTCTTCCTGGCCTTGCAGCGCTACATCTACAACGGCTTCACAAAAGGCGCGACCAGGTAAAGGGCCTCTAGGGGCGCGGGGAACTGCGCGATCAACCACAACGGACCCGCAGCCGCCTCGCAACCGAACCCTTACGGCTTCTAGGCGGACAACGCACTCACCAGAACCGGCGCCACAAGCTCGACCTGCCACGGCCGGGCCCCATGCCCACTCAACGCATCCCCGACGGACTCAAGGTCCACCACCTTCGGCGGCTCCCAGCAAACCCGCCGCACCGTGTCCGGAGTGATCAGGTTCTCCTGAGGCATGTTGAGCCGCTCGGCCAACGCCGAGACTCCCGCACGAGCCGCAGACAACCGAGCCGCGGCCGCGGGATCCTTGTCGGCCCACGCGCGCGGCGGCGGGGGCCCCGTCACCGGCTGCCCAGGCGCAGGCAACTGCGCCTCGGGCAGCGCCTTGGCGCGATCCACGGCCGCCTGCCACTGCTCCAGCTGCCGCCGCCCCATCCGCTGCCCGAACCCGTTCAGCCCGGTCAGCACGTGCACATTGGCCGGAAGCGACAGCGCGGCCTCCACGATCGCCGCGTCGGACAGCACCTTGCCCGGCGACACGTCCCGCCGCTGCGCGATCCGGTCCCGGGTCTGCCACAGCTCCCGCACGACGGCCAGCTGCCGACGCCGCCGCACCTTGTGCATCCCGGACGTGCGCCGCCAGGGGTCCTTGCGCGGCTCGGCGGGCGGCGCGGCCGCGATCGCGGCGAACTCCTGCCGCGCCCACTCCAGCTTCCTCTGCCGGTCCAGCTCCTTCTCCAGCGCGTCCCGCAGATCGACCAGGAGCTCCACGTCCAGCGCGGCGTAGCGCAGCCACGGCTCGGGCAGCGGCCGGGTCGACCAGTCGACGGCGGAGTGGCCCTTCTCCAGTACGAAGCCCAGGACGCCCTCGACCATCGCGCCGAGCCCGACCCGGGGGAACCCGGCGAGCCGTCCGGCCAGCTCGGTGTCGAACAACGATGTCGGAACCATGCCTATCTCGCGGAGACAGGGCAGGTCCTGGGTGGCGGCGTGCAGCACCCACTCCACACCGGAGAGCGCCTCGCCGAGCCCGGACAGGTCGGGGCAGGCCACGGGGTCGATCAGGGCGCTGCCGGCGCCTTCGCGGCGCAGCTGGACGAGGTAGGCCCGCTGTCCGTAGCGGTAGCCGGAGGCGCGCTCGGCGTCGACGGCGACGGGGCCGGTGCCGGCGGCGAACGCGGCGATCATCTCGGCGAGCGCGGTCTCGTCCGCGATCACGGGCGGGATGCCTTCACGCGGTTCCAGTAGCGGAACGGCCTCAGGGTTCGGCGCCCCCGTAACAGAAGATCCGCCGTCGTCCGGAGGGGCGCCTCCGGTGGTTCGCAGTGAGCTGTCTGCTGCGGTGTCTTGGGCGTCGGTCACCTGTCAAGGGTATCTGTGGATGGACAGCGCCCGCCGACGGAACGTTCCGTCGACGGGCGCCTGAGGGTCGTAAACCAGTCAGTACGGTGAAAGCTCTGGTTCACGTCCTTGAACGAGGAGGGCGGGGATCCCTCGATGTGATCTTCGGTGGGAGGCTCAGTGGATTCTCAGTGGATGATGCCGGTGCGCAGGGCCACCGCCACCATTCCGGCACGGTCGCCCGTGCCGAGCTTGCGGGCGATGCGGGCGAGGTGGCTCTTGACGGTCAGTGCGGACAGGCCCATCGAGACGCCGATGGCCTTGTTCGACTGGCCCTCCGCCACCAGCCGCAGTACCTCGACCTCACGGCCGGACAGCTCGCGGTAGCCGCCCGGGTGGCTCGGGGCACCCGGGGGGCGGCGGTGCATCCCGGCGGCGCGGGAACCGATGGGGGCGGCACCGGGTCGGGTGGGGAGCCCGACGTTGGTGCGGGTGCCGGTGACGACGTAGCCCTTCACTCCGCCCGCGAGGGCGTTGCGGACGGCGCCGATGTCGTCGGCGGCGGACAGGGCGAGGCCGTTGGGCCAGCCTGCCGCGCGGGTCTCCGACAGGAGGGTCAGGCCGGAGCCGTCGGGCAGGTGGACGTCGGCGACACAGATGTCGCGGGGGTTGCCGATGCGGGGACGAGCCTCCGCGACGGACGAGGCCTCGATGACATCGCGCACACCGAGCGCCCACAGGTGGCGGGTGACGGTGGAGCGGACGCGCGGGTCGGCCACGACCACCATCGCGGTGGGCTTGTTCGGGCGGTAGGCGACCAGGCTTGCGGGCTGCTCGAGAAGAACGGACACCAGGCCTCCTGGAGTGCGGGGACGACTTGGAAGGTCACAGTCGTCTTCGGCACCGGATCACGAGTCCTTTAGAGAATGATCACGATCTAGTGAGTAACAATTGGTGCAATTCGGACGTGTGGTCGATCGTTCGGTGAACGAATCGGTTCGTTCGAGGGATCACTCTCGACTGAAAGTGGCCGTATCGACAAAGTGACGACAAAATTCCTGCGCCCGAAAAGGTGACACCGAGGGGAAACGTCAGCGTGACTGCGGACCGCGCCGCTGCGGCAGCGTCACCACCGACGCGTCGCCCGGCCCGGCCGGCGGCAGCCCCGCGACCTGCGCGAGCAGATCGCACCAGGCCGCCAGATGACCCGCGGTGTCCGGCACCCCGCCCAGCCCCTCGCGGGGCGTCCAGGAGGCGCGGATCTCGATCTGCGAGGCCGCCGGGCGCTCGGCGAGACCGCCGAAGTAGTGGGAGCCGGCCCGGGTGACCGTGCCGCTCGGCTCCCCGCACGCGAGACCGCGCGCCTGGAGCGCACCGGTCAGCCACGACCAGCACACCTCGGGCAGCAGCGGGTCGGCCGCCATCTCCGGCTCCAGCTCCGCGCGCACCAGCGTGACCAGCCGGAACGCACCCCGCCAGGCGTCGTGCCCGTCCGGGTCGTGCAGCAGCACCAGCCGGCCGTCCGCCAGGTCCTGGTCGCCGTCGACGACCGTCGCCTCCAGCGCGTACGCGAACGGCGCGAGCCGCTGCGGGGCGCGCGTCGGCTCCACCTCGATCTGCGGCCTGAGCCGCGCGGCCCTCAGCGCGTCGACGGCGGCCCGGAAGGGCAACGGCGCCTCGCTGCTCGTATCCCGGTCCCCCTCCTTCGCGTCGTCCATTCCGCCAGTGCCGTCCGACAGTCGTCCTTGAGCCGCAGCCATGCCGGAAGGTTAAGGGGAAGCGGGGCCCGGTGCGGGCCTAGACACCCGGACAACGGGCGCCACGTCACCGGGGAACCGGCACCGACGCCGGGCACCGGGCACTCGGGACGCCGTGCGAAACTTGCCGACGTGAGTGCTAACCAGACGCCGCCGTCCGCCACGTACGAATCCGCCTTCCTCAAGGCCTGCCGGCGCGAGCCCGTGCCGCACACGCCGGTGTGGTTCATGCGGCAGGCCGGGCGCTCACTGCCGGAGTACCGCAAGGTCCGCGAGGGCGTCCCGATGCTCGAGTCCTGCATGCGGCCCGAGCTGGTCACCGAGATCACCCTCCAGCCCGTGCGGCGGCACGGCGTGGACGCGGCGATCTACTTCAGCGACATCGTCGTCCCGCTGAAGGCCATCGGCATCGACCTCGACATCAAGCCCGGCGTCGGCCCGGTCGTCGAGAAGCCGATCCGCACCCGCGCCGACCTGGCCCAGCTGCGCGACCTCACCCCCGAGGACGTCTCCTACGTCACCGAGGCCATCGGCCTGCTGACCGCCGAGCTCGGCACCACCCCCCTCATCGGATTCGCGGGCGCGCCTTTCACCCTCGCGAGTTACCTCGTCGAGGGCGGCCCGTCGCGCACGTACGAGAACGCCAAGGCGATGATGTACGGCGACCCGGAGCTCTGGGCCGACCTGCTGGACCGGCTCGCCGACATCACGGCCGCGTTCCTGAAGGTGCAGATCGAGGCGGGCGCCTCCGCGGTGCAGCTCTTCGACTCCTGGGCCGGCGCGCTCGCCCCCGTCGACTACCGCCGCTCGGTGATGGCCGCCTCCGCGAAGGTGCTCGACGCCGTCTCCGGATACGGCGTCCCGCGCATCCACTTCGGCGTCGGCACCGGCGAGCTGCTGGGTCTCATGGGCGAGGCCGGCGCGGATGTCGTCGGCGTCGACTACCGGGTGTCGCTGGACGAGGCCGCCCGCCGCGTCGGCCCCGGCAAGGCGCTCCAGGGCAACCTCGACCCGACCGTCCTGTTCGCCGGCACCGAGGCCGTCGAGGCCAAGACCCACGAGGTCCTTCAGACGGCGAAGGGCCTGGAGGGCCACGTCTTCAACCTCGGCCACGGCGTCATGCCGTCCACCGACCCGGACGCGCTGACCCGGCTCGTGGAGTACGTCCACACGCAGACGGCCCGCTGACCTACCAGGTGTGCCGGGGCCGCGCCTTCCTGCCGAACAGCAGACCGCGCGGTTCCGGCGGCGGGGTCGTGCCCGCCTTCAGCGGCCAGGCCAGCAGCATGCCGACGAGGAAGCCCACGACGTGCGCCGCGTACGCCACCGTGCCCGCCTCGGAGACGCCCTCGCCGGACGAGTAGACGGCCTGCAGCGCGAACCAGAAGCCCAGCACCAGCCAGGCCGGCAGCCTGAGCGGCAGGAAGACCAGGAACGGGACCAGCACCCACACCCTGGCCTTCGGATAGAGCACCAGATAGGCGCCCAGCACCCCGGCGATGGCGCCGGACGCGCCGATCAGCGGGTCGGCGGAGTCGGCGTTGAGGAACGCGAAGCCGTACGACGCCGCGTAGCCGCAGACGACGTAGAACAGCGCGAAGCGCACATGGCCCATGCGGTCCTCGACGTTGTTGCCGAAGATCAGCAGGAACAGCATGTTGCCCAGCAGGTGCAGCCAGCCGCCGTGCAGGAACATCGCGGTGAACACGGACAGGAACGGGGACTTGTCGTAGCCCGGCGGCCCGACGACGCAGCCCCTGCCGCCCGGACCCACCTCGCCGGTGGGCACCAGCCGGGGCAGCTGATGGTGGATCAGCTCCTGCGGTACCGCCGCGTAGTGGTCCAGGAAGGCCTGGAGATGACAGAGCTGGGACAGGCTGCTGTCGCCCGCCACGGAGCCGGCCAGGCCGGGCGTGTACAGGAAGACCAGCACGTTCGCGGCGATGAGTGCGTACGTCACCACAGGGGTGCGGCGCACCGGGTTCACGTCATGGACGGGGATGACCACAAGGAAGTAGTGCCCGCGATGCGCTCCGCGAATCGATGAACGCCCGCACGCGCGCGTGCGTATGACTTCGCAACTGCCCGCGGCACGGGGAAGGCGGGTCGCGGGGTCAACGTGAGGAACAGGCGATGAACGACCGAGTTACTCCTCCGATCCACGCCCTGCCCGACGGCGAGGCCGAGGTCGCCGTGGTGCTGAGACTGCCCTGGGAAGACGTGGCCCGGCTGGGCCAGGACGCGGGGCGGCTCGCCACGCAGATGCAGCGGCCGGTGACGCTGGACGAGGCGGTGAGCCACCGGCTGCGGTCCACCCGGCCCGCGGCCCACGCGAAACCGGCGGGGGAGCAGCCGGCCGCGGTGCCCGCCCCGAGCGCCTCCGTCTCCTCCCTGCCGGCCCGGCCGCCCGCCGAGCAGACCCGCCAGGCCATCGAACGCATCAACGGATCGGCGTAGCCGTCACGCGGCCCGCACCGCGGCAGCGGCCTTGCGGGCCGCCACCAGCACCGGGTCCCACACGGGGCTGAACGGCGGGGCGTAGCCCAGGTCCAGGGCCGTCATCTGCTCCACCGTCATCCCGGCCGTGAGCGCCACCGCCGCGATGTCCACCCGCTTGCCCGCGCCCTCCCTCCCGACGATCTGCACCCCGAGCAGCCGCCCCGTGCGGCGCTCGGCGAGCATCTTCACCGTCATGGGGGAGGCGCCGGGGTAGTAGCCCGCGCGGGACGTGGACTCGATGGTCACCGCCTCGTACTGGAGGCCCGCCCTGCGCGCGTCCTTCTCGCGCAGGCCGGTACGGGCGATCTCCAGGTCGCAGACCTTGCTCACCGCCGTGCCGACCACGCCCGGGAAGGTGGCGTAACCGCCGCCCACGTTCGCGCCGATCACCTGGCCGTGCTTGTTGGCGTGCGTGCCGAGCGCGATGTGGCGCTCCTGGCCGGAGACCAGGTCGAGGACCTCCACGCAGTCGCCGCCGGCCCAGATGTTCTCGTGCCCGCGCACCCGCAGGGCCAGGTCGGTCAGCAGCCCGTCGTGCCGGCCCACGGGCAGTCCCGCCGCCTTGGCCAGCGAGGTCTCCGGGCGCACCCCGATCCCCAGCACCACCACGTCCGCCGGATACTCGGCGTCCTCCGTGGCCACCGCCCGCACCCGGCCGTCCTCACCGGTGAGGATCTTGGTGACCGTGGCGTCGTTGACCATGGTGATGCCCAGGCCCTCCATCGCCTCGTGCACCAGGCGGCCCATGTCCGCATCGAGCGTCGACATCGGCTCGCTGCCCCGGTTGACGACGGTCACCTCGTAGCCGCGGTTGATGAGCGCCTCGGCCATCTCGACGCCGATGTACCCGGCGCCGACCACCACCGCCCTGCGGCCACGCGTGCGTGCCAGCGTGTCGAGCAGCGCCTGACCGTCGTCCAGAGTCTGCACCCCATGGACACCGGGTGCGTCGCCGCCCGGCATCTCCGGGCGGATCGGGCGGGCGCCGGTCGCGATCACGAGTTTGTCGTACGACGTCCAGGACTCGGCCCCCGAATCGACGTCACGCGCGCGGACCCGCTGCCCGGCCACGTCGATCTCCGTGACCTCCGTCCGCAGGCGCAGGTCGATGCCCCGCGCGCGGTGCTCCTCCGGAGTACGGGCGATCAGCTGGTCCCGCTCCTCGACGTCGCCGCCCACCCAGTACGGGATGCCGCACGCCGAGTAGGACGTGAAGTGACCGCGCTCGAACGCCACGATCTCCAGTGCGTCGGGCCCCTTCAGCCGGCGGGCCTGGGACGCCGCGGACATCCCCGCGGCGTCACCGCCGATCACGACCAGTCGTTCGCTCGCAGTGCTCATGTTCATGCGAACACGCTACGGGGGCAGGGCATTTCAGTCCTGCTCGCCGCCCTGTTCCCCGGTGGGCGCGGGGCGGGCGACGGGCAGCGGGCCCAGGGCGCTCGCCGCGCTCGCCGGGGCCGGGCGGCGCGGCAGCCGGGGGCGGATCAGCCGCAGCCACGCCAGCAGGAGCAGCGCCAGCCCGGCGGCGAAGGGGAGCACCGCGGCCAGTGCCACCACGATCCACCGCAGCATCGACACGAACGCGTCCCAGCCGCCCGACAGGGCGTCCATGACCCCCGGATCGTCGTCCCCGGCGGCCTTCGGCACCGGCTTCTCGGACAGGGACAGCGTGATGGTGGCCAGGCTCGTCCGGTCCTTCAGGGACGCCTGACGGGCCAGCAGCGCCTCCAGGTCGGACTGGCGGCTGCTCAGTTCGCCCTCCAGGGTGACGACGTCGCTCAGCTTGGTGGCCCGGTCCATCAGCTCCCGGATGCGGGCCACGCTCGCCCGCTGCGTCTTGATGCGGCTCTCCACGTCGACGACCTGATCGGTGACGTCCTGCGCCTTCGCGGTGCGCTCGACGAGCCTGCCCGCGCCCTCCAGCTCCGCCAGGACCCCCTCGTACGCATCGACGGGCACCCGCAGCGTCACCCGCGTCTCCTCCGCGCCCTCCTCGTCACGGAAGGTGGACTCCTTGCCGACGTAGCCGCCCGCGTTCTCGGTGGTCGTCCGGGCCGCCTCCAGCGCCCTGGGCACGTCCTTGACCTGCACGGTGAGTTCGGCGGTACGGATGATGTGGCTGGTGGGCAGCTTGGGCGCGGTGCTCGCCTGCTTGCCGCCCGCGCCGCTGTCACTGTCGGCGGCGCCGCCCGGGGCGCCCTCCTTCGCCTCCGACAGCGCGGCGCTGTCGCTGCCGGAATCGCCGCCGGAGGAGCCGGAGCCGGAGCAGCCGGCCAGGGCCAGTGCGGTGGCCAGCAGAAGACCGGCCAGGGCGTGTACCGGCCGTACGGAACGTCGTGCGCGCATGGGCGTCCCCCCGAGGGTTGTGACGACTGACGCTCCTTCGACGCACGGGTGCCCCGCAACGTTGGGGCGGGGTGGTTCCGATGGGGTCACGGTCGGGACTCGGAAGGGACAAAGGGCCCTGGCCGCGCTGTCGGTGGCGTCTGAGAGGGTGGAGCCATGAGCGGATCAGGTACGACGGGACACGTCGTCGTCATCGGAGCCGGGATCGCGGGACTGGCCGCGGCCCACCGGCTGCTGCAGCGCGGGGCGCGGGTGACCGTCCTGGAGGCGTCCGGCCGCGTCGGCGGCAAGCTGCTGCCCGGCGAGATCGCCGGCGCGCGCGTGGACCTCGGCGCGGAGTCGATGCTGGCGCGCAGACCCGAGGCCGTCGCCCTGGCCCGCGAGGCCGGCCTCACCGACCGCCTCCAGCCGCCCGCCACCGCCACCGCCTCGATCTGGACCCGCGGCGCCCTGCGCCCCATGCCCAAGGGCCACGTCATGGGCGTCCCCGGCACCGCCGCCGCCCTCGAAGGCGTCCTCTCCGAGGAGGGCCTGGCCCGCATCGAGCGCGACGCCGACCTGCCCCGCACCGAGGTCGGCGACGACGTGGCGGTGGGCGCGTACGTCGCCGAGCGCCTCGGCCGTGAAGTCGTCGACCGGCTCATCGAGCCCCTCCTGGGCGGGGTGTACGCGGGCGACGCCTACCGCATCTCGATGCGCTCGGCCGTTCCGCAGCTGTTCCAGGCGGCGCGGACCCACACCTCCCTGACGGAGGCGGTCCGCGAGATCCAGGCCAAGGCGGCGGCCAACCAGCAGACCGGCCCGGTCTTCATGGGCATCCAGGGCGGCGTCGGCAGCCTCCCGCTCGCCGTCGCCGACTCGGTCCGCGCGTGCGGCGGCGAGATCGTCACCGACGCACCCGTCACCGAACTGCGCCGCGCGGGCGCCGAAGGCTGGCGGGTCGTCACCGGCGACCGCACCCTGCACGCCGACTCCGTGATCGTCGCCGTCCCCGCCCCGGCCGCCGCCGGCCTGCTGCGCCCCGAGTCCCCGGAGGCCGCCGCCGAGCTCGCCGGCGTCGAGTACGCCTCCATGGCCCTGATCACCCTCGCCTACCGCCGTACCGACACCGCGCTCCCGGCGGGCAGCGGCTTCCTGGTGCCGCCCGTCGACGGCCGCACCATCAAGGCGTCCACGTTCGCGTCCCAGAAGTGGGGCTGGATCGCCGACGAGAACCCGGACGTCGTCGTCCTGCGCACCTCGGTCGGCCGCTACGGCGAGACGGCGATCCTGGAGCGCGACGACGCCGACCTCGTCGACGTCTCCCGCCACGACCTGCGCGAGGCCACCGGCCTCGACGCCCGCCCCCTGGAAACCCGCGTCACCCGCTGGACCGACGGCCTGCCCCAGTACCCGGTCGGCCACCACGCGCGCGTGGCCCGGGTCCGCGACCACGTGGCCAAGCTTCCCGGCATCGCCGTCTGCGGAGCGCAGTACGACGGCGTCGGCATCCCCGCCTGCATCGCGAGCGCGTACGCCGCGGTGGACCAGGTGTACGGCGACGAGCGCGGTGTGCAGGAGCTCACCGCCCACCCGGTGCAGAGTCTGCACGGAGGAGCAGGAGAATAAGGACCATGAGCAACGACGCCCCCACCCCCGAGGCCGGCCGGATCCCGAACAAGGGCAAGCTGGCCAAGGACCTGAACGAGGTCATCCGCTACACGCTCTGGTCCGTCTTCAAGCTGAAGGACGTCCTCCCCGAGGACCGCGCGGGCTACGCGGACGAGGTCCAGGAGCTGTTCGACCAGCTCGCCGCGAAGGACGTCACGATCCGCGGCACCTACGACGTGTCCGGCCTCCGCGCCGACGCCGACCTCATGATCTGGTGGCACGCCGAGACCGCCGACCAGCTCCAGGAGGCGTACAACCTCTTCCGCCGCACCAAGCTGGGCCGCGCCCTGGAGCCGGTCTGGTCGAACATGGCGCTGCACCGCCCCGCCGAGTTCAACCGCTCGCACATCCCGGCGTTCCTCGCCGACGAGACGCCGCGCAACTACGTCAGCGTCTACCCCTTCGTGCGGTCCTACGACTGGTACCTCCTGCCCGACGAGGACCGCCGCCGCATGCTCGCCGACCACGGCAAGATGGCCCGCGGCTACCCGGACGTCCGCGCCAACACGGTCGCCTCCTTCTCCCTCGGCGACTACGAGTGGCTGCTGGCCTTCGAGGCCGACGAGCTGTACCGCATCGTCGACCTCATGCGCCACCTGCGCGCCTCGGAGGCCCGCATGCACGTCCGCGAGGAGGTCCCGTTCTTCACGGGCCGCCGCAAGGACATCGGGGATCTGGTCGCGGGCCTGGCCTGATCAGCCGCGGGGCTTGGGCTCCGGGTGCGGCGCACACGCAGCGCGCCGCACCGGGAGCCGGCCCTCCAGCAGGTACGCGTCCAGGTAGCCGTTGACGCACCGGTTCGGGCCGCCCGCGATCCCGTGCGTGCCCGCGTCCCGCTCGGTCACCAGCACCGACCCCGACAACCGCCGGTGCAGCTCCAGCGCCCCTTCGTAGGGCGCGGCCGCATCCCGCTCGGCCGCCAGGATCAGCGTCGACGGCAACTCGCCCGGACCCGTCCGCACGTCCAGCGGCTCCTGACGCGGCGCCCGCCAGTAGGCGCACGGCAGGTTCATCCACACGTTGTCCCAGGTCTCGAACGGCGCGACCCGGGCGAGCCGGGTGTTGTCCCGGTCCCACACCTCCCAGTCCGTGGGCCAGGCCGCGTCGTTGCACTCGACGGCCGTGTACACGGCGCTGGAGTTCTCGGCCTCCTTCGCCGCCTCCGGATGCGGCCCCGCCTGCTCGATCAGCGGCTTGGGGTCGCCCTTCAGATAGGCGGACAGCGCCTGCGCCCGGTGCGGCCAGAAGTCGTCGTAGTACCCGGCCGTCAGGAACGCCCCCTGCAACTGGCCGGGCCCGACCTTCCCGCCGGCCGGGTCCGCCGCCAGCTGGGCCGCCGCCTTGTCGTAGCTGCGCTGCACGTCCTCGGCCGTGTCGCCGAGGCCGTACACCTTGTCGTGCTTGGCGACCCACTCCCGGAAGTCCGCCCAGCGGCCCTCGAACGCGGCCGACTGGGCGAGGTTGTTGCGGTACCAGACGTCCTCCGGGTCCGGGTTCACCGCCGCGTCGAACACCATCCGCCGCACGTGCGTGGGGAACAGCGTCGCGTACAGGGCCCCGAAGTAGGTGCCGTACGACGCCCCCATGAACGTCAGCTTCTCCTCGCCCAGGGCGGCACGCAGGACGTCGAGGTCGCGGGCGTTGTTGAGGGAGGTGTAGTGCCGCAGTGCGCTGCCGGTCCGCTTGGCGCAGCCGCGCGCGTAGGCCTTCGCCTCGGCGATGCGCTCCTGCTTGTACGACTCCGAGGGGTGCGTCGGCGCCGGTGAGGGCGCCTTGAGGAAGTGCTTGGGGTCCTCGCAGGACAGCGGGGCCGAGCGGTCGACACCGCGCGGGGCGTAGCCGACGAGGTCGTAGGCCGCCGCGAGCCGCTTCCACTCGGGCACGTAGCCCATGAGCGGGAAGTACATGCCGGAGCCGCCCGGGCCGCCCGGGCTGTAGACCAAGGAGCCCTGCCGCGGGACCTTGCGCTTGCTGTTGTGCGGGTCCTTGTGGGTGGCCCGGATCCGGCTGACGGTGAGCTTGATCTGCTTGCCGCCGGGGTGCGCGTAGTCGAGCGGGACGGTGACCGTGCCGCACTGCATCGCGGCCGGCAGGTCCTCCGCGTCCGGGCACCTGCCGAAGGCGATCCCGGCCTCCTGGGCCCGCGCGGCGGCGGTCGCGGCGCCGCGCAGTTCGGCCGTGCCCGGGGCGGCAGCGGGGGCGCCGCCCGGGGCGGCCGCGAGTGTGGTCAGGATCAAGGTCCCGGCGGCCGAGTAGAGGGCGGGGGCTCTCATCGCGTATCCCTTCGGTGCACGGCAGCAACAAAAGGGATGTTTCGTTCGGTTGTTGGTGAAGGCAAGCACCGTCCGGCCGGTGTCGGCGCCAATGCCCCTATGCGCCCCTGGTGTGCCCGGCGCGCCAGGGCTGCTCGCGGTCGGCGAAGGCCGCGCGCAGATCCGGTTCACCGACCGCGTGGACGCCCCGGACGGCGACCGTCGTGAGGTACGTCCGGTCGTCGCCGCCCCCGGTGCGGCGGGCCAGGGCGCCGAGCAGGCGCTGGCCGGCGGGGGAGGCCCAGCGCGAGTAGGGGTGGACCTCGACACGGGCGATCGCGAGGCAGCTCAGGGTGAGCGCGAGGGGCAGCGCGAACCAGAGGGCGATCAGCTGGCGCGGCATCTCCGACGGGGCGGGCGTCAGCAGCGCGGTCGCGCCCAGCGCGAGGACGACGAGCGCGGCGAGCTGCACCTGGCGCACGGCCGCCGCCACCGTCGTACGCGCCCCGTCCGGCACGGCGAGGCCCGCGCGGACGAGCCGGTCGGCGAGGCCGCGCACCGGGGCCGCGGTCGCCGCGGCGTCCCGCGCCGGGGTGATCCGGGACTGGCCCTCCGGGCCGATCGCCCCTATGACGGAGCGCTCGATCTCGTCCCGGCCGCGCGGGTCGACGACCGTCGCCCAGCCGGTGTGCGCGAGGAGCAGTCGGCGCTGGCGCGCCATCGAGACCATGGTGAGGTCGGCGACCCGCCGGGGGCCGCCGGACAGGAACGCCGCCTCGTACAGCGTCAGATCGTGCCCATGGCCCGCGGCCGCTTCTTCCGTGTCCACGGCCGCAGCACGTACGGCGGCCAGGCACAACCGGGTACACGCGGTACCGGCGGCGGCCCAGGCCAGCAGGAGGAGAAGGACCCAGAACATGACGCTGTTCTATGCGAATCGACCGCGAAGGCGCCATGCCTTGTTCACAATCCGGACGGAGCGTTGCCGGTACGTGATGTTCCCCTTGGGGCCGCTCAAGACCCGCTCGGCGGCGGGCTGGTGGCCGGTGGGGGCAGCGAGTACGTCGGCGATGCCGGTGGCGTGACCGGGATCGCCGGGGCCGGGTCGGTCGTCGGGCCGGGCGGGCCCGGGGTGTTGGTGATCGGGGGAGTGCTCCCGGAGGCCATCTCCTGGGCCAGGGCGTCCCAGTCGACGTACCCGGTGGCCTCCAGGATCTTGATGTGGTCGAGGACGGTGGTGTTCGCGTCGTCGGCGAGGGCACGGACCAGGGAGTTGCGGGTGGTGGCCCGCACCTGGGCGACGACCGAGAAGACCCTGCCGTGGGCGATCCGCAGGATGTTGGCGAACTGCCGGTCGTACTCGACCCCTTGGGCCGAGCTCAGGGTGGCCAGCCACTGCTTCTGCTGGTCGTTGGGCTCGTTGGGGAGGGCGAGGCCGAGCTGCGAGGCGACGTCACGCACCCGCCCGTCCAGGAACGTGTGCCCGTCGACGAGGTGCTGCCCCGCGGTGCGTACGGCCTGGGTCGTGCCCTTCTGCAGGGCCTGCTGCCCGGCCGGCAGCTCCCACAGCCCGGCCAGCCGCACCTTGGTGACGAACTCCCGGTCGAGCGCCGACAGCGGGCCGTACCTCGTCGACACCGTCTGGGCGTTGAGCACGTCGACCGCCGTCCCGGAACGGTCGGCGTACGACCAGATCGGGAAGATCAGGGCCGCCAGGGTCGCCGCCAGGCCGGTGATGATGAGCCCGGTGCCACTGAAGATGCCTCGGCCGTTGACGGGGGGTCGGGGTCGCATGGTGCCTCCTGCTTGCGGCACCGCACGCCAGTGCGTTTCGGGTGCGCAGGTGGCATGTTACTTCGCGGTCACGTCGGCTGACGACCGTCCGCCTCAGCGGCGCAGCAGCACCCGCCGCGTCGCCCGCGCGAGACGCACGCCCGGCCGGTGCGAGCGCGGCCGCGACCCCGACCGCTCCTCCCACCACTCCCGCAGCTCGGCCAGCGCCCGCTCGTCGCCCACCGTCCCTGCCCCGAGCAGATGCCCGGCGAAGTCCAGCGCGTCCCTGCGGTACCCGCCGGTCATCGGGTGCCCGTGGGCATAGCCGAGGAAGGCGGCCCGGTACCCCGCACCGAGGATCACCGGCAGCTCGGGCGCGACCTTCGCCACGACGTCCGCCCGCTTCCCGGCCAGTGCCCGCGCCTGCACCCCGAGCCGCACCCGGTCGAACCCCTCGGGCACGGGCGTCCCGGCGACGAGGGCGGACAGGAGCGCGGCCTGCGCGAGGGCGAGGCGCTGGCGGGCGGGAGCGGTGTCGGGGGTCTCGTGGGCGGCTGCCGTACGGTCCTCCCGCGCCGCTCCGCGCTGCTGCTCCCGCCCCTTCTCCACCGCCTCCCGGATCGCCGCCAGCTCCCCCTCCAGCTCGGCCGGTTCCGGGAAGTTCTCGTCCCGTTCCAGGAGGACCCCGGGCGGCGACACCCGGGAGGCGAGGTCGGTGAGGATGTCGAGGACCGGGCGGGGGACGGGGTGGGCGTGGCTGTCGTGCCAGACACCGTCCCGCTCGAAGCCGCCCGCCACGTGGACGTAGGCGATGGCCTCCAGGGGGAGGTCGGCGAGGGCGGCGGCCGGGTCCTCGCCGCGGTTGACGTGGTTGGTGTGGAGATTGGCGACGTCGATGAGGAGTCGTACGCCCGTACGGTCCGCCAGCTCGTACAGGAACTGCCCCTCCGTCATCTCCTCGTCCGGCCAGGCGATCAGCGCGGCGATGTTCTCGACGGCGAGCGGCACGGGCAGCGCGGCCTGGGCGATGCGGATGTTCTCGCACAGCACGTCGAGGGCGTCACGGGTGCGGGGGACCGGCAGCAGGTGGCCGGCCTCCAGGCGCGGGGAGGCCGTCAGGAGCCCGCCCGCCCGGACGAACGCGATGTGCTCGGTGACCAGGGGCGAGCCCAGCGCCTCGGCGCGCTCGGCGAGGGCGGTCAGGCGGCTCTCGTCCGGGCGGTCGGCGCCGCCGAGGCCGAGCGAGACGCCGTGCGGGACCACGGTGACCCCGCGCTCGCGCAGCCGCCGCAGCGACTCCGGCAGATGGCCGGGGCAGGTGTTCTCGGCCACGACCTCGACCCAGTCGATGCCCGGCATACGCTCCACGGCGTCCGCGATCTCCGGCCGCCAGCCGATTCCCGTGCCCAGTCGCTCCATGGTCCCCGCCCCCGTTTCTCGTCGAGTGCCTTGCTCAGGTGCCCGCCGTGCCGTCCCCTCCGACGCCGTGCCGTTCCTGTGTGACGGGGGTATGGCCCCGAGGTCCGGAGCCGAATCACCCAGGGGGCGTCTTCAGAGCAACATTTGAGGTTGAGGCCGACGGGCAGCCGTCCAGCGGCCGGGCGGTGACGGTGCCGGTGCGGCCGGCGGTGTACGTGTAGCACTGGGCCCAGTCGGACGCGGCGACCTGCACCACGACGGTGGTGCCGGTCGCGGTGCGGACGACGGAACGGGGGCTTCGGGGACGTAGCACGGCGGCGATCTCCTGGTCGGTCAGGGTGCCGTCGGCATCGGCCTGCTGCAGCCGGACCCTGAGCCGCTCGGCGCCGGCGGTGACGGCGGCCCGGGCGTCGCGCTCCCGGTCCCGCCCGCTGTCCTGTACGGCCTGGAAGAACCAGACCAGCACGCCGGCGGCCACCAGCACGCAGGTCAGCACGGCCGCGCCGAGACACCCGGCCGACCGGGCGAGGAACCCGGCCGGCCCGCTGTCGCGGCGCGGTGCGTGCCGCATGGGGGAGGTCACGCGGTCATGCTCCCGTATAGCCGAGGGAGGTCAAGGCGTTCTCGACCACGTGCTCGTATCCGGTGGTGCCCGCGTTGTTCGGATGGAAGGCCTCGCGGCTCAGACAGGTCTGACCGACGCCCGAGACGGCGATGCACACGGCGTGCGGGTCCCCTTCGTGGAAGTCACCGTCGCCGTTGGGCCCGAGCACGATCTTGTTGATCCACTCGTCGCTGTCGCAGCCGCCGTGGCCGACGAACGCCGAGACCGGATTGGCGTACGAGACGTCGTATCCGGCGGCGTGCAACTCGTCGACCTTGGCCTTCTGCGCCGTGTCCATGTAGTTGGCGAGGGTCGCCAGCGCGGCGGCCTCGTCGCCGTCGATGTACCAGGAGCCCGTGCACTTGACCGTGCGGCTGAGGATCTCCGGATAGCCGACGAGCAGGATCTTGGCGTTCGGTGCCTGCTGGGCGACGGCGGTCAGGGTGTTGCCGATGTCCTCCTTGGTCTGGTCGATCAACTTCTCGTATTTGGCGAGGAAGTCGCTGCCCGCGCAGTCCCCGAGGCCCGCGCAGTCCGTCACGGCGTTGACGAAGGCGCCGTAGTTGTTGCCGCCGATGGTGAGGGTCACCAGGGTCGTGTCTTTGGTGAGCACACCGGAGTCCACCTGCGGGATCTCCCGGAACTCGCCGTCGCCGGCGGCGATGTCACCGCTCTGCCAGTAGCTGGTGTCGACGGACCCGTCGACCTGCCAGGTGTGGGCGCCGGAGCAGGCGACGAAGCCCAGTTCCGCGTCGGGGCTGTAGTTGTCGGACAGCAGGGACAGGCTCGCGGACTCACCCGGCAGGACGAGCTTGCGGGGCCAGGCGTTGGCGCTGCGCCGGCAGGCGTCCCAGTCGACGGTGCCGTGGTCCTGGTCGGTCGACGTGTCGTAGGAGCCGGCGCCCTCACCCGAGGAGTAGGAGTCGCCGAGCGCGGCCACGATGTGCCGCGGCTTGGCCGAGAGCCACTGGAAGCCGACGGCGTCCCAGGCCACGTCGTTGTCCGCCTGCCCCTCGGGCGTGTAGTTGGACAGGGTGACGCCCTGGAAGTCGGAGCCGGCGGTGAAGTGGTAGATGCCCAGGCTCACCCACTGGTTGGCATGGGCGACGGCGTTGATGATCCGGTTGTGGGTGGTGCCGTCGCCGAGGTGGATGGTGTAGACGGCCTGCTGGCTGCCGGAGCCGGTGTTGGGCAGATGCACCAGGACCCGGGTCCAGGAGGTGCGCTGGCTGTTGAGTTTCCAGGTGCCGGTGGCGGCCATCGCGCCGCTCGCGATGCCCGGGTCCGTGCCGGGATCGGACACGTCGGCCGTGGCGCCGTGGGCGTCGTCGCGGGCGTGGGCGTACCAGAAGTGGTCGCCGAAGCCACCGCCGATCTGGTGCAGGTCGCCCTTCGCCTCGTAGTGGCCCGCGGAGTCGGCGTTGAAACGGAAGCCGAACGTCCCGGCGTCGGTCCAGCCCGACTTGGCGCAGTTGTCGGTGAACGCCGGGACGCTGCTCGACACGTCGTCCACGACGGTGAAGCCCAGATCGGAGTTGTCGCACATGGTGCCGGAGCCGTTGTTGCCGTTGCCCAGTTCGGTCCTGAGCGTCTTGTACGTCAGGTACTCGTGGCCGCAGCTGTTGGAGCAGTCGACCTTCCAGGTGGTCTGGTTGGCGTGGTACCAGTGCGGTGGATCGCAGGTCTGGCCGAGGTGGTCGACCTCGCAGCGCGGCGGGTTGGCCGGGTCGCAGTCGTTGACGAGCGGGGCGCAGAACGTGTCGAGGTCCGGCTTGACCGAGGAGCGGTCGGCGTCGGTGCTCCACCAGGCGGCCGAGTAGCCCGCGGTGTTGCTGTTGTTGGCGGTGCCGTCGTCGGCGTAGGCGCGCCCGGTGTCGATCGGCCAGGCGCCCCAGCCGAGCACCTTCTCCTCGTACGACCAGTCCTGCGGATGCCCGGCGTCGGCGTAGGTGTTGCCGTCCAGGAAGGCGTGCCGGTCCGGCGGGTAGAGCGGGTTGGAGGGGTTGTTCAGCCAGCCCAGGCCCCAGTAGCCGGACGGGTTGGCCGGGATGTAGTAGTTGAGACCGGAGTTGTAGTCCCAGAGGGCGGCGAACCAGTTCTCCGGTGCCGCGGGGTCGTCGGTGTTGAGTTTGATCGCGCCCGGGGTGACGGCCGTGTCGTGCAGCTCGTTCCACTTCTTCTCTAGCGTCTGGGCGGCGATCGCGATGTTGGACGTGTAGTCCAGCGCGATGGCCCGCTGCTGGGCGGCCGGGAGTTCGTCCACGTCACCGGTCTTCATGCCGTCGGTCTGCTGGCCGATGCCGTAGCCGCAGTCGGTCTTGGACCAGTCGATCAGCCAGTGGTCCTCAGGGGTCGCCGGGTCGCTGGGATGGCCGTAGAAGCCGTTGGTGCTGGCCAGGGTGGAGCTGGTCTGGCCGGGCAGGGCGCCGCCCTCGGCCTGCCACAGGTTGGACTCCTGGGCCAGTACGCCGAGGAGCACCTGAGCGGGGATGCGTCCGCCGCTGGTGCCGGTCAGCCCCGGCAGCGGGAACATGCCCTGCGGGTTCACCGTGCCGAGCCCGTCGGCCGTGCGCCATCCGCCCTGGCGGACATAGGCGCTGGTGAGGTCGCCCCGGACGGCCATGTCGGCGGCCCATTCGACCTGGTTGGGGGTGGGCTGGTACGCCTGCTGCGCCGGGTCGTTGCGCGGCTGCGAGCAGGTCCGGTCGTCGTCGATCGTGCTCGTGGGGCTGCCGGCCGCCGCGGCCGACATCGTGGCCGCGGACTTCGACGCGGTGCCGGAGCCGGTCAGGGCCGGTGACGCCTGTCCACCCGCCGCCTTGGCGCCGGTGGCGGCCTCACTCACGGTGAAGGAGATCCTCTTCGCGGTCGCGGGTACCTCGGTCTTGATCTTCAGGGGCGCCGCGGCGTTCCAGGCGGTCGCCGCGAGCGGGTCGCTGACGTGGCTGCGCAGGCTCGCGGACACGGCCTGGTCCACGGCGAGCGCGCCGGTCGAGGACACCTCGGCGTCCGCCGCGACCTTCAACTGCCGTACGGGTGAAGGCAGGTGTGTCACGGAGGCGGGCTTGCCGGTGAGGAAGACGCGGCCGGAGGTGCCGGCCGCCAGGCCCAGCGCGCCCGACGGGCCCTGGGCGAAGGTGGTGGTCCGACCGGCCGCGGTGCGGCGGGCGCGGGCCTTGCCGCCCTTCTGGTCCAGGAAGTCGACGCCTCCCCCGGCGTCGACGTGCAGCCCGAAGGCGGGGCCGGTGGTGGTGGCGAGCTCGGTGGTGTGGTTCTTCCGGTCGAAGCCGATCAGCCGGCCCGCCGCCGCGCCGACGATGCCGTCGGGCGTGGGGACCGCCGAGGTGACCTGGACGTTCTCGGTCTGCCTGCGGATGACGGCGCCGGTGGCGGTGTTCACCGTCAACAGCCTGGTCCGGTTGCGCTGTTCGTCGCCCAGCTGGGTGAGCACGGCGGTCTCGCCGGTGCCGCAGCCCGGGTTGAAGTACCCGAGGGTGACCGTGTCGGCCAGCTTGGTGACCTTGCCGCTGGTCAGGTCGACGACGGCGGCGAAACCGCCGCGCTCCATCAGCTCGGGGCTGTTGGTGAAGTCCCGGGGCGCGTAGACGACCACGGCCCGTTTGCCGGACCCCGTCACGCAGGCGTTCCCGATCCACAGGTCGGTGCCGAAGCCGGGCTCCGAGAGCGTGGCGACGGTCCGCCACCGGTAGGCCTCGGCGCTGTCGGCGGCGAGGACCCGCAGGGCGGAACCGTCACCCGCGACGGTCACCGCGCGGTCGGCGGACTTCCGCCAGCCCTTGGGCAGCTGCGTGTCCGGGGAGAGCACTTTCGACGACCGGTCCTGGCTGGACGCCTGGGGAGCGGGGTCGCTCGGGCCGGAGGGCGGCGCGGCGGACGCGGGGGCCCCGGAGGGCGGTGCGGCGAAGGCGGGACCGGTCTGGGTCAGACCGGTGACCACCAGTGAAGTGGCGAGCAGGGCGATGGACGCACGTGCTCTGTGTCTCAGCCTCAAGGGTCCTCCAGGGTCCCGATGGGCAGGCCTCATCCCCGTTGTGAGGGACGGAAGTTCCCGCAAGTGAAGCCGACACAAAGTACGTGCAGGGGCCCAGGAAAGGGAAGGGCCGATGACCATGAACCTCTTCGGTGATGTGGGGTTCTGTCGGAAAACAACCGCTCCGCCGCTGGTCACCGCGCGGGAAGTGACCCTATTTCACAAGGGAATTGGTGACCTGGAGATTCAAGTGCGGCAAGTTGCTTGGCGGTTTCTTTGGTGATCCTTGGTTGTTCCTGTCGCTCTCTGAAGGCAATCCTGTAATTCGCCGGCACTGCACAGAGTTTGCCTGCCTTCCTCACTGCAAAGGACGAGTCATGGTCCATGCTCTGCCCGCGTTCCGGAACGTCAACAGACGGGCGGCGGCGATCGGTCTCGCCGTCGCCACCTGTGCCGCCGTCACCACGTTCGCCACCGAGAGCCAGGCGCACGCGGTCACCGTCATCTACTCCTCCTCGCCCTGCATCTCCAGGGACTCCAGGGGCTACGACCCCGACTGCGAGGCCGACCTCTTCATCAACTACAACTCGTCGCCCCAGAGCGGTGTCCTGCCGGCGCCCGGTGCGATCGCCGACATGTACGGCGACATCTACGACTTCTCGGCAGGCCTGGACGGCAACGGGCAGTACGTCTTCGTCTTCAGCACCGCCGGCAGCCGACCCGGTGCCGGGCAGAAGATCAAGAACAACGCCGCCGCAGCGGACCCCTGCGGTGTGAACAGTTACCGCATCTACTACAACTCCGGTTACACCGGCCACTCTCAGTACTTCGGCTCCGACCGGTACTGCGACGGGGACTTCAATTTCGACTCCACGCTGAAGAACGAGGACGCGTCGGAGCACTGGTCCTGACGGCAGGTCGTCGTCGGTGACCCGTCTGTTCAGAAGGAGAGTCGATGCCTGGTCGGAGAGCCGCACGGCCCGTGGTGGCCGTCGTGGCGGCGCTGCTCGCCCTGGCGGCGTGCTCCCCGGGCGGCGGGACCGGAACGCCCCGGGCAGGGGGTGCCACCCCCTCCGGGACGGGCGCCCCCGCCTGGCCCGCCGCGGTGCCCGCGTCGGGCCTCGCCAAGGGCCTGGTCCTGCCCATGGAGGCCTACCTGGAGCCGTACGCGGACACCGTGGTCATCGACCGGGCCGTCGACCGGCTCACCGCGCAGTGCATGAAGCGGTACGGCTACGCGTACACCGCTCCGGCCCGCGGCATGACGCCACCGCCCAGCAGCGACGACTCCAACATGCCGCGCCGCTACGGCATCACCGACGAGGACCTGGCCGCCAGGTTCGGCTACTTTCTCGGCGATCTCAACCAGACCCCGCCGCCGGCGCCGAAGCTCTCCTCCGCGGAAACGGCCGTGCTCACCGGCCGACTGGCCATCGCGCGGGGCGCGAAGAAGGCCCCGGCGCGCATCGGCGGCAAGAGCATCCCCCAGGACGGATGCCTCGGCGAGGCGACCCGGCGGATCGGGCCGCGCATCGACGAGAGTCTGCCCAGCAGACTGGACTACGAGAGTCTGCGCCGTTCGCAGAGCGATCCCCGTGTGCTGGCCGTCATCGGCGCCTGGTCGCGGTGCATGAAGGCGAAGGGCTACACCGTGGACAGCCCGCTGAACGCCGCGAACCTCACCCCCGACACCCACGACGGGCAGGCCGGGCAGGCGGACATCACCACGGCACTGACCGACATCGGGTGCAAGCGGCGGACGGGCCTCGTCAAGACCTGGTTCACCGTGGAGTCCGCCATCCAGCGCCGGCAGATCGAACAGCACCAGCTGGCCCTGACCCAGGTCAGGGACACGATCACCGCCGAGGTCAAGGCGGCGACCGGCGTACTGGGCCGCTGACACGCGACACGACGGCGCGGCCGCGCCCGACGGGCGCCGACTCACCCTCACGAAAGGGATGTGGGACTCCATGGCATCGCGTACGGCCCGGCGGCGGCGCGCCGTCGTGGGCGTGGCCGCACTCGCCGGACTGCTGTCGGTCGGCGGGCTGGCGGGGTCGGGACTGGTGCGGTCGCCCTCGCAGGCGGCCGCGGACACCCGCCCGCCGGCGCCGAGCGTGATCACCGCGCCGGTGACGCGGCAGGTCCTGCGCTCCACCGTGGTGCTGCGGGGCACCTTCGCCGACGGCCGGACGGTGTCCGCCCAGCCGTCCTCGGTGGCCGGGACCGAAGCTCCGTCCAGGCCCGCGCAGTTGATGGTCACCGGCGTGTTCACCCGGGTGGGCCGCTCCGTCCGGGCCGCCAGGGCGCTGCTGGAGTACTCGGGGCGGCCGGTGTTCGCGCTGCCGGGAGCCGTTCCGGCGTACCGGGACCTGGTCTACGGCGAACAGGGCGGCGACGTGGAGCAGTTGCAGAAGGCACTGGTCTCGCAGGGCTACGGCACCGGCGGCGACACCGCGGGTGTCTTCGGACCCGGAACCGAGCAGGCGGTGCGCGAGCTGTACCGGCACCTCGGCTACCCGGCCCCCGTGACGCGTGACGCGAGCCCTCCCTCCGACGCGGACGGCAAGGCCGTCACCGGGGCGGACGCGTCGGCCTCCCCGGCGCCCACGCCTCAGGGCGAGTCCTCCTCCACCGCGCACGCCATGGTGCCCGCGTCGGAGGTGATCTTCGTCCCGTCACTGCCCGCGCGGGTGGTGTCCGTTCCGGTCCAGGTCGGCGACCCGGTCAAGGGGCCGGTGATCGCGCTCGCCCGCGGCGGCCTGACGCTCACCGGGCGACTCGACCCGGCGCAGGCCGGCCTCGTCACGCCGGGGATGAAGGTCTCCGTGCTCTCGGAGGCCACCGGCGCGCAGGCGCGCGCCACGGTGGAGTCGGTGGGCGCCCTCGTCACGCCGGGCGCCGGCAAGGAAGGCACGTCGGACTCCGGCACGGTGGCGGCCGCGGGCGGCGGAGCCTACCGGCCGCTGGCCGTCAAGCCGGACAAAGCGTGGAACACGGCCTTCGCGGGCCAGGACGTCCGCATCACGGTCACCGCCGCCTCGACCGCGAAGCCGGTGCTGGCGGTGCCCGAGGCCGCGGTCACGGCCGGCGCCGACACCCACACCTCGGTCACCGTGGTCACCGCCGCCGGAGAACGGCGGACCGTACGGGTGACGACCGGGGCGTCCGCGGACGGCATGGTGCAGGTCACCCCGGCACGCGGCGCCGACCTGGAAGCCGGTGACCGGGTCGTGGTCGGGAAATGATCACAGACCCCGGGGAGAAGACCCGCACCGCCCCGGAACCCTCCGCGGTGCTGCGGCTCGTCGGCTGCGCGAAGACCTATCCCGGTTTCCCTCCCGTGCAGGCGCTGCACCCGGCCGACCTGACCGTGCCGGCCGGCGACTACCTCACCGTGGTCGGGCCGTCCGGCTCGGGAAAGTCCACGCTGCTGAATCTGCTCGGACTGCTGGACCGACCCACTTCGGGCACCCTGACCTTCGCCGGGGTGGACGTGGCGGAGCTGTCCGAGCGTGAGCGCACGGCGCTGCGGGGACGCCGTATCGGCTTCGTCTTCCAGGAGTTCCACCTGCTGCCGTACCGCACCGCGCTGGAGAACGTGGCCCTGGCACAGCTCTACGTCACCGACCGTGCCGCCGAACGCGTCCGTGCCGCCACCGACGCCCTGGAACGTGTCGGCCTCGGCCACCGCCTGGACGCCTCGCCCACCACGCTGTCCGGCGGCGAGCGGCAGCGGGTCGCCATCGCCCGCGCCCTGGTCAACGAGCCCGATCTGCTGCTGTGCGACGAGCCGACCGGCAACCTCGACTCCGTGACCGCCGCCACCGTGATGGACCTGCTCGGCGACCTCAACCGGGCGGGTGTCACCGTCATCGTCATCACTCACGATCCGGCGGTGGCCGCCCGCGCCCGCCGCCGGATCACCATCCTCGACGGCCGCCTGTCGGCCCGCGACGAATCCGGCGGGCGTCCCCTCGCGACGGAGAGGACCGGCACCGCGTGAGCACCCTCCTGCCGGGCCGGAGCCGCCCCCGGACACCGGTTCCCCCGACCCGGCTGCACGCGCGCGACCTGCTCGCCGAGGCGCTCACCGGGCTGCTCCAGCGCCCCGGCCGTTCGGTGCTGACCATGCTCGGCACCGTCCTCGGCGTGGGGGCCTTCGTCGCGGTGCTCGGTCTGACGTCCACCGCGACCGGGCAGATCGGCAAGTCCTTCAGCCTGCTGGAGGAGACCACCGTCACCGTGGACGACGCGGCCCCGGGCAGCGGGCGGACCACCAGCTTCCCCGCCGACGCCGACGCCCGCCTCGGCAGGCTCAACGGGGTGGTGGCCGGCGGTCCCTGGTGGCCGGTCCCGGTGCGCGACCCGCTCATCTCGGCGCGGCCGGACGTCACGGCGGTGGCCGACCAGGGCGCCGACATCGGGGTGTACGCGGCCTCACCGGGTGCCCTGCGCGCCATGCAGCCCACCCTCGCCACGGGCACGCTCTACAACGCCTTCCACCAGACCCGGGGGGAACGGGTGTGTCTGCTCGGCCTGTCCGCGGCCCGGTTGCTGGGCATCAGCCGGCTCGACGGCAATCCGGCGGTCTTCGTCGACGGTGTCTCGTACAGCGTGGTGGGCATCTTCGCGGACACCGAGCGGCTGCCGCAGACCCTGCTCGGCATGGTCATCCCCACCACCACGGCACTGCGCGAGTACGGTGCCCCGCTCGACTCACCCGCTCAGGCACTGATCAGAACCCGCCCCGGGGCGGCGCAACTGGTCGCCCGTCAGGCGCCGCTCGCACTGCGCCCCGATCGGCCGGACCTCCTCAAGGCGACCCCTCCGCCCGACCCGCACGGCCTGCGGGACCAGGTCGACACCGATCTGTCCGGGCTCTTCCTGGCCCTGGCCGTCATCTGCCTGGTCGTCGGGGCCTTCGGTATCGCCAACACCACACTGGTCGCCGTCCTCGAGCGGACGTCCGAGATCGGCCTGCGACGCGCCCTGGGCGCGCGACCCCGCCACATCACCGCCCAGTTCCTCACCGAGTCCACGGCTCTGGGCACCCTCGGCGGCCTGATCGGCACCTCCCTGGGGGTCGCCACGGTGCTGGGCACGGCGGTGGTCCGCGACTGGACGGCCGTGCTGCAACCCGCGGCCGTGCTCCCGGCCCCCCTCGCCGGTACCGTCACGGGCCTGCTCGCGGGCCTCTACCCCGCGCTGCGAGCGGCCCGGATCGAGCCGCTCGCGGCGCTGCGCCGCTGAACGCCGCTCAGGGCCGCGAGCGCAGCGCCGGGTGGTCCGCGACCACGGTGCAGGATCCGGGAGCGATCTCCGTGAAGCCCGCGTCCCGCACCAACGGCAGCCCGCTGGACGTGAGTTCACTCCACCGACCGGCGGCCGCCGTGCGCACGGCGAGCGGGAAACCGGCGTCCCGCCAGGCCGTCCGCTGCTCCTCCGACAGCTCCCACCAGGCGAGCTGAGCCCCGTGCCCCGCCTGCGCCATCGCCTTGCCGGCGGACATGTCGAGATCCGGGCTCATCCACAGCACCGGCACCCCGTGATCGACGTCCCCGGGGGTCTCCGGGTCGTCGAGATCGGTCCCGGACACCTGGAGCTTGGCCAGCTCCTTCGGCCACCCGTCGAGCGGCACCGGCGGAAAGACCCGCACCTCGGCCGACTTGCCCGTGACCGTGATCCCGGGCAGCGCCTCGGCCTTCCGCCACTCGGCGCCGCGCGCCCGCCGCACGACCTTGCGGATCCGGGCGTCCTGCCAGTCCCGCATGACCTGGGCCCACTCCCCGCCCTCCAGGGACCGTTCGTCGCTGAGGATCAGGAGAACGGCACGCGCGGCGGTCTCCAGGGCGTCGGTACGGGCAGGAGGAGCGGCACGCTCGATACGGACGACCAGAGGCAGGACGAACTGAGGGGCCTGGTCGCGCACATCGGCTTCGGGGGTAAAGGGGCTGGCGTTCACCCGGCCACCTTAAGGCGACATCATTTGGCCATGGAACGCGATATGCAGCTGGACAACGTGGGCCGCCGCTACGGCCTGCGCGGCCCATGGGTCTTACGGGGCATCCACCTCACCCTCGCCCCCGGCACCCTCACCCGCATAGAAGGCCCGAACGGCACGGGCAAGTCCACGCTGCTGCGCCTCCTCGCCCGCCTCGACGCCCCCTCCGAGGGCAGGGTCAAGGGCCGCCCCCGCACGGCCTACGTCCCCGAGCGCTTTCCCTCCGCCCTCCCCTTCACGGCCGCCGGCTACCTCACCCACCTGGCCACGATCCACGGCCTCACCCGCGCCTCCGCCCAGCGCGCCGCCGCCGACACCCTGGAACGGTTCGGCGCCTCCTCCTACGCGCACACCCCCATGGCCCAGCTCTCCAAGGGCAGCAGCCAGAAGGTCGCCGTCGCCCAGGCCCTGCTCGCCGAACCGGAACTCCTCGTCCTGGACGAGGCGTGGACCGGCCTCGACACCGGCGCGCGCGCCGAACTGGAACGGGCCGTCGCCGAACGCACCGCGGCCGGCGGAGCGGTGGTGTTCGTCGACCACGATCCGCAGCGCCTCGCGGGGGCGACCGACGCCGTGTACGCCGTACGCGAGGGCGGTCTCGAACGTCGTACGACATCGGTGGTCCCCGACTCGGTGGCCGACGGCCCGCATGTCGTCGTCGAGGCACAGGGCCCCGCGGGCGGGCGGCTGCCCGCGGACGCGCACCGCACCGCCACCACCGCCGAGGAGCCGGCACCCGGCACCTACCGGCTCACCGTTCCCGCGTCCCACTCGGACGTCCTGCTGCGCACCCTGCTGACCGCCCGCCCGCCCTGGCACGTCGTGAGCGTGCGCCACGAGACACCGGAAGGCGGCCGATGACCGCGCTGCTCCGCTACCAGACCGCCCTCCTCGTGCGCTCGCAGCGCTGGCTGCCGCCGGTGATCCTGTACGCCGTGTTCCTCGGGGTCGGTGTGCAGAGCGGGCAGCCGATCCTGGACTCCCTCGGCTATGCCGCCGCCGCGCTGCTGCCGGTCGCCGCCTGGCTGGTGCGGATCTGTGTCGCGGGCGAGCCGCCCGCCGCCCGGGCCTGCGTCTCCGCCGCGGTCGGGCCCGCCCGGGCGCATCTCGCCGCGCTGCTGGTGGCGCTGGCCGGCGCGGCGGTGCTCGGCACGGTCGCGACCGTGCTCGTGACGCTGATCAGCGACCCGGTGAGCTCCGACCACCAGATCCGGGTGCCCAGGCTCCCGGCCGGCGGGTCCGGGCTGCTCGCGGTGCTGGCCTGCGCCCTGCTCGGCACGGCGGTCGGGGCCCTGACCACCTGGCCGCTGCTGCGTTCACCGGGCCGGGCGGTGCCCACGATGCTGCTCGCGGCCCTGCTGTCGGTGGTGGTGACCGGCTCCCCGGCCCACGCGGCGGTCAGTGGCCTGGTCACCGGTTCTCAGAAGGGGACGGTCCCGCTGCCGCTGCTGCCCCTCGTGGCGGCCGTGGTGGTCACGGCCGTGGCGCTCACCGTGGCCTGCGCGCTGACCTCCCGCCGCTCACCCTGAACAGGCGGTCCGCTGCGCCTCCTGCCACTCGCAGACCGGGCACAGCGTGATCCCCTTGTACGACTCCGGGTACTCCGTCGGCTTCCGGCACAGCACACAGTCGGCGTACGGCGGTCCTTCGGCGACGGGCGGCTTCGGGACCTCGCGGATCGTGCAGTAGTCCTCGCTCATGTCTCCAGCCTAGGACGGCCCGTCCGTCGACCCGATCAGCTCGGAGACCTTCACGAACTGGTACCCCTGGGCGCGAAGTTCCGGCACGATCCGCCGCACCGCCCGCTCGGTCGCCGGTGCGGCACTGCGCGTGCAGTGCATGACGACGACGGAGCCGGGCCGGACGCCTTCGAGGACCTGCGACGCCACGGCGTCCGCGTCGGTCGCGAAGGCGTCCCCGCTCACCACGTCCCACTGCACGGCCGTGACGCCGACAGGGGTGAGCGCCTTGAGCGCCGTGCGGTCGTAGCAACCGCCCGGGAAGCGGAAGTACGGCATCGCGTCCGGCACCCCCGCCTTGCGGAAGGCGGTGTACGCGCGCTTGACATCGGCCCGCATCCGCTCCTCGGACAGCGTGGGCAGCCCGTAGCAGTCACCGGTGAAGGCGTAGTGGCTGTACGAGTGGTTCGCGACCTCGAAGAGCGGGTCCCGGCCGATCGACCGGGCCTCGGCCGGGTACTCCTCGGCCCACCGGCCCGTCATGAACACGGTCGCCGGCACCTTCAGCGCCCGCAGCGTCGCGATGAGCCGCGGGTTGTCGAAGTGCTCGCCCGCCGCCGCCCGCGCCCCCTGGTCGGCGGTCATGTCGGCGTCGAAGGTCAGGGCGACGGCCTTGTCCGGGGTGCGGGGGCCGTGCTTGAAGACGGGGGTGAGACCGGACGGGCCGGGGGCCAGGGTCGGGGGGCGCGAGGGGGCGGCGGCGGAGGGGGCCGGGTGGGCGGCCTCGGCGCGGGGTGCCCGGGGGGTGGCGGCGCAGGCGGTGAGCGCGGCGCCGAGGGCACAGACGGCGGCGACTTGTCGTACTCGAATGATCACCCTACGAACATAAAGGGATGAATCGGGCGGAACTCGGATCGCCGCACGTCATGCCCGGTGAAAGCCCTCGATCAGGCGCCCTTCAGCAGCCGCTTCCGGCATGCCTCGACGTCGAAGTCCGCCTTCGGGTACTGCGGGTCCAGGGCCTCCAGGTGCTCCAGGAGGAGACGGCTGACGGCCCAGTTGCGGTACCACTTGCGGTCGGCGGGGATCAGGTACCAGGGCGCCCGCGGGGTGGCGCAGCGGCGCAGGGCGAGTTCGTACGCCTCCTGGTAGGCGGGCCACAGTTCCCGCTCGTCGATGTCGCCGGGGTTGAACTTCCAGTGCTTGTCCGGGCGGTCGAGGCGTTCGAGGAGGCGGGCGCGCTGTTCGTCGTAGGAGAGGTGCAGGAAGCACTTGATGAGGGTCACGTCGTTCTGGGCGAGGGACTGTTCGAAGCGGTTGATGCGGGCGTAGCGGCGGGTCAGTTCGGCGCGGGGGGCCAGGCCGCGGACGCGGGCGATCAGGACGTCCTCGTAGTGCGAGCGGTCGAAGATGGCGATCTCGCCGGGGGCCGGGAGGGCCTGGCGGATGCGCCAGAGGAACGGGTGCTTCAGCTCCGCGGGGGTCGGGGCCTTGAACGCCTTGATGCGGCAGCCGGACGGGTTCAGCAGACCGATGACGTGCTTGACCGTGCCGCCCTTGCCGCTGGTGTCCATGCCCTGGAGGATCAGCAGGACGCGGCGCCGGTCGCCCGCCGTGCTCGCCGCCCACAGGCGCTCCTGGAGGTCCGCCAGGCGCACGCCCATCTGTTCGATCTCCGCCAGGGCCGCCTTCTTGTCCTCGGGGGCGCCGGGGGTCGCCCGGGCGTCGTAGGAGCCGAGGTCGACCCGCTTGCCGCCGTCCGGCACGCGGAGCAGCTCGCTGAGGCTCTGCTTCTCCTTCTTGGCCTTCTTGGCCTTCTTGGACCCCTTCTCGGCCACGGCGCACCCCTTCCGGTCCGGTCGTCCCTCGATCGTGCGCCCGGAGGGAAGGGGCCGCCAGCCGGGGTGCCCGAAACGCCCCGCCGTCCGCCGCCCTACCTCCGCCAGGGCCCCGTCACGGCGAACGTGGTCCCCGGCGTATAGCAGTTGACGAACATGGTCCGGCCGTCCGGCGAGAACGTGACCCCCGCGAACTCACCCCATTCGGGCTCCTCCGCCGTGCCGATGTTCTGCGCGTTGCGGGCCATCGCGTAGACCTCGCCCCGCCGGGTCACCCCGAACACGTGCTGTGCCCCGTTGCCGTCCTCGCAGACCATGAGGCCGCCGCTGGGGGCCAGGCAGATGTTGTCGGGGGACTCGCCGGGCAACTGCACGTCGGTGTCCGGGCCGAACACGATCACCAGGGTGAGGTGGCGGGCGGCGGGGTCGTACCGCCAGATCTGCCCGTAGTGGTCGGCGGCCGAGCCGTCCGCGCTGCGGGCGAAGGAGGAGACGAAGTAGACGCAGCTCCCGCCCCAGTAGCAGCCCTCCAGCTTCTGTGCGTGCGTGATGCCCTTCGGGCCGAAGTCCTGGAGACGGACGGGCGTCTGCGCGGCGAGCGGGTCCGGTACGTCGACCCACTCGATGCCCTCGAAGCACGCACCCGTCTCCTGGATGGAGGACAGGTCGGGTACGCCGGGCACGCGCATCGCCTGGAGCCGGCCGCCCGCGCGCAGCGAACCGAGGCCGCCGAGCGGCTTGTCGGGCAGGAAGCGGTAGAACAGGCCGAACGGCTTGAGGAACGCGTCCTCCGTCTCGTAGACGATGCCGCGCTTCGGGTCGACGGCGATCGCCTCGTGCTGGAAGCGCCCCATCGCCGTCAGGGGCACCGCGCCCGAGCGGCGCGGGTCCGCCCCGTCCACCTCGAAGATGAAGCCGTGGTCCTTGGTGTAGCCGTTGGTGCCGGCCTTGTCCTCGGTCTCCTCACAGGTCAGCCAGGTGCCCCAAGGAGTGGGCCCGCCCGCGCAGTTGACGGCCGTGCCGGCGATGGCGACGCGCTCCGACAGGACGTTGTTGCGGGCGTCCAGGGTCAGCGCCGTACAGCCGCCCTTGCCCATCGGGTCGTAGGTGAGGCCGTCGATCGTCGGGACCGGGACCTTGCCCGTGACGCGGTTCTCGTGGTTGCGGACCAGGTGGGTGCGGCCGTGTCTGCCCGCGAAGGCCGACATGCCGTCATGGTTGGAGGGGACCTGGCCCTCGCCGGAGCGGAGCTGGTCGCCCTCGCGGGAGAGGACCTGGTAGCGGAAACCTTCCGGCAGATCGAGCAGGCCGTTCGGGTCGGGGACGAGCGGGCCGTAACCCGTGTGGCCCAGGTGCTGTGCGGCGGCGGTGCCGGTGAAGAGCTCGGAGAGGGCGCCGGTGAAGGCGATCCCCACCCCCAAGGCGCCGGAGCGGGCGAGGACCTGACGTCGCGTTGCGGACATGGAGCAGCAACCTTCCTGCTGGCGGACAGGATGTGACGCCGCTGTGTCTATCACCTGCGCCGGGTCACGGGAACCACGCGCGTAGCACGTGTCACCGGTCGAGGCCTCGGTCGGCCGGGTGCTCCTGGGCCTTCTCCAGGAAGCGCAGCAGTTCCACCGGGAAGGGCAGCACCAGCGTGGAGTTCTTCTCGGCGGCGACCGCCACGACCGTCTGGAGCAGCCGCAGCTGGAGTGCGGCGGGCTGCTCGGACATCTCCTTCGCGGCCTCGGCGAGCTTCTTCGACGCCTGGAGTTCGGCGTCGGCGTTGATGATGCGGGCGCGGCGCTCCCGGTCGGCCTCGGCCTGGCGGGCCATGGAGCGCTTCATGGTCTCGGGCAGCGACACGTCCTTGATCTCGACGCGGTCGACCTGCACGCCCCAGCCCACGGCCGGGCTGTCGATCATCAGTTCCAGGCCCTCGTTGAGCTTCTCGCGGTTGGACAGCAGGTCGTCCAGCTCGCTCTTGCCGATGATGGACCGCAGCGAGGTCTGCGCCATCTGGGAGACCGCGAACTTGTAGTCCTCGACCTTCACGAGCGCGCTCGCCGCGTCGACCACCCGGAAGTAGACGACCGCGTCCACGCGCACCGTCACGTTGTCCCGGGTGATGCCCTCCTGGGCGGGGACCGGCAGCGTGACGATCTGCAGGTTGACCTTGTGCATCCGGTCCACCAACGGGACCACCATGGTGAACCCCGGCTCCCGTACGTCGTGCAGCAGCCGGCCGAGCCGGAAGACCACCCCGCGCTCGTACTGCTTGACGACCCGCGCCCCGGCGGCGACGTAGATCACCCCGGCGGAACCGGCGGCCACGGCCACGGTGAGCAGCTCCTGGAGCATGACGACCCCCTCGGTGAGAGGCCTGTTCTGTCCGCTCCTGCAACGATATGCCCGGTGCCTGGCAGGGGGCCAGGCACCGGGCGGGGGACCGGTCGGGGGACCGGTCGGGGTACTACGCGGCGATCAGCGGGGGGCTACGCGGCCGTCACCTTCACCGGCTCCGTCCCGACCGCGCTGTGGCGTTCGGCCCAGTTCTCCAGGGCCGTGCGGCAGGCGTGGTCGAGGTGGTGCAGGCCGGAGAGGTCCAGCTCCACCGGGCGGTCCTGGGGCAGCGACTCCAGGCTGTCCAGGATCTTCGGCAGCCGCAGGAAGGTCGCGTTGCCCGAGAGGTACGCCTGGACGGGGCCGGCACCCTTGTCGACGACCTCCAGCTTGAGGTGCGAGGCCTCCCAGGCGGTCTTGGCGACCGCCAGCGCGAGACCGATGAGCACGCCCTCGAACATGCTGACCGCGACGATCGACACGGCCGTGACCATGAGAATCAGCGCCTCGCCGCGATGCTCGCGCCACAGCGAGACGACCTCCCGGACCGGGATCAGCTTGGCGCCGGAGTAGACCAGGATGCCCGCGAGGGCCGGGATCGGGATGTAGGCGAGGACGCCCGGCAGCAACGCCGCGAACAGCAGCAGCCATACGCCGTGCATGACCCGGGACGCCCTGGTCCGCGCGCCCGCCTGCACGTTGGCCGCGCTGCGCACGATCACCGCGGTCATCGGCAGCGCGCCGAGCACACCGCAGAGCGCGTTGCCCGCGCCCTGCGCGACGAGTTCCTTGTCGTACTCGGTGCGCGGCCCGTCGTGCAGCCGGTCCACCGCCGCCGCGCAGAACAGCGACTCGGCGGACGCGATCAGCGTGAACGCGACGATCGTGGCGAGCACGCCGACGCTCGCGAGCTCCCCGAAGGCCGACGCGGACGGCGGCTGTACGGAACCCAGCAGCCCCTGCACCTCGACGGTCGCCACCGGCATCGAGAACACCAGCGCGGCGAGCGTGGCCAGGCCGACCGCGGCGAGCGGGCCGGGCACGGTACGCACCGCCGCCGGCATCCGCTTCCACAGCACCAGCACGGCGATGGTGCCGGCGCCGAGTCCGAGCGAGGCCAGCGCCCCGCTGTCGCCGAAGGCGTCGACGAGCGCGCCGGGCAGCCCGGCTATCTTGCCCAGGCCCGAGGCGGGGGCCTCGGTGCCGGCCATCGCGTACAACTGCCCGGCGATCAGCACGAGGCCGATTCCGGCCAGCATGCCCTCGACGACGGAGACCGAGATGGCCCGGAACCAGCGGCCCAGCTTCAGGGTGCCCATGAGCATCTGGAGCAGGCCGGTGGCCAGGACGATGACCCCGAGGACGGGCAGCCCGAACTCCCGCACCGCCTCGAAGACCAGCACCGTCAGTCCGGCGGCGGGTCCGGAGACCTGGAGGCTGCTGCCGCGCATGCAGCCGGCGACGATGCCGCCCACGATGCCGGTGACCAGGCCCAGTTCGGCCGGGACACCGGAGGCGACGGCCACGCCGACGCACAGCGGCAGCGCGACCAGGAAGACGACCAGGGAGGCGGCGAAGTCCTGCCGCAGATGAGGGTATTTGGTCATCATGCCGATCACAGCGCCTCGAACGCGTCGGTGTCCGCGCGGTGTTCGCGCACGGCTCCGGTGTGGACCTCGTAGTACCAGGCCCGCAGGGTGAGTTGACCGGCCGACAGCTTCTTGTCGATGAAGGGGTAGGAGCGCAGGCGCAGGACCTGGGCCAGGACGTGGCTCTGCACTCCGTCGGCGACCTCGGGGTCCTCGGCCGCTCCGGCCGGGCGTGGCTCGGCGCGGGCGAGCCAGTCCCGTACGGCGGGTACGGCGTCGAGGTCGTCGCCGCGCACCAGGGCGCCGACGGCGCCGCAGTGCGAGTGGCCGCAGACCACGATGTCGCTCACGCCGAGGACCTCGACGGCGTACTCGATCGTGGCCGCCTCACTGGTGGGGTGCTCGGAGACGTACGGGGGGACGATGTTGCCCGCGGTGCGCAGCTCGAAGAGCTCGCCGGGGCGGGCGCCCGTGATCAGGGCCGGGACGACCCGTGAGTCGGAGCAGGTGATGAACAGAACCTGGGGGGATTGGCCTTCGGCGAGCTTGGCGAACTCCTCAGGGCGCTGTCCGAACAGGCGGGCGTTGTCGATGAGGGGCTGCATGCGGTGACTCCTCCTGGCGCGCCACGGCGGCGCGTCGGACGTACATGACAGTGGGGGGTCAGGCAGCCGGTTCCGTGATCGCGGCGGCGGAAGACCTGAAGAGCCGCCGGGAACGGGCTGCCCGGGCTCTGAGAACCCGCTGGGAAACGGGGCGAGCCGGGTGCTGAGCTCTGGAGTGAGCTTTGGGTTGAACATCACGGACGGTGTGCGCGGTTGCGAACACATCCGTGAGAGTGAACGTCCGAGGGGTGAGCGGGGCGGCGGGGCGAGGCGCGAGCACGGTCGGTGCCGTCGTACCTCGAAGCATGCGCCCCTCCTCCCGGCAGTTCACGGCTTACGTGGAGACCAAGCGATGGTCAACGGCTGGTCAAGAAACACGTTAGCCCGGCAAAGTCGTTTGCAGGGTTAACTTAACGTTTCGAGCTGAAGAGAGCCTGAAAAGCGCGGGTGGCGTGGCGTGAACTGGTCCTTGACCTGGGCGGTTGTGCCGGGTTAAGCGGTCTCGACGAGCCGCTTGCCGTCCCGGGCCAGCGCGGTGAGCCGGGAGATCGCCCGGAAGTACTTCTTGCGGTACCCGCCCTTCAGCATGTCCTCGCTGAACAGCTGGTCGAACGGCAAACCGGAGGCCAGGACCGGGACTTCGCGGTCGTAGAGCCGGTCCGCGAGGACCACGAGCCGCAGGGCGGTCGACTGGTCCGGAACCGGCCGCACATCCGTGAGGCAGACCGCGTTCAGGCCATCGGTCAACGCACCGTAGCGGCTGGGGTGGACGCGGGCGAGGTGCTCCAGCAGCTGCGGGAAGTCGTCGAGCGAGGCGCCCGCGGTGGCGTACGCCGTCTTCGTCACCTGTTCGTCCGAGTACGGCGCCGGCGCCTCGGGCAGGCCGCGGTGGCGGTAGTCCTCGCCGTCGATGCGCAGGGTGCGGAAGTGGGCGCTCAGCCCCTGGATCTCGCGCAGGAAGTCGACCGCCGCGAAGCGGCCCTCGCCGAGCTTGCCCGGGAGGGTGTTGGAGGTGGCGGCGAGCGCGACGCCCGCGTCGACGAGCTTGCCCAGGAGGCTGGAGACGAGGACGGTGTCGCCCGGGTCGTCGAGCTCGAACTCGTCGATGCACAGCAGGCGGTGGTTCGAGAGCGTCTGGACCGTCTGCTGGAAGCCGAGGGCGCCCACGAGGTTGGTCAGCTCGACGAACGTGCCGAAGGCCTTGAGGGAGGGCTCGGCCGGGGTGGCGTGCCAGAGGGAGGCGAGCAGGTGGGTCTTGCCGACGCCGTAGCCGCCGTCGAGGTAGACGCCGCGCGGGCCGGCGGCCCCCTTGGTCCCCTTGGTCCTCGGCTTGTCCTTGCCCTTGCCGAACCCGAAGAAGCCGCGTTTGCCGCCGGTGACGGCGTGCGCCCCGCCGAGGCCGCCCGCGAAGCCTTCGAGGACCTTGACGGCCTCGAACTGGCTGGGCTGGTTCGGGTCCGGGATGTACGTGCTGAAGCGGACCGAGTCGAAGCGCGGCGGCGGCACCATCTCGGCGACCAGGCGGTCGGCGGGGACGTGCGGCTCGCGGGCGCACAAGGACACGGGGGCCGCGTCTGCTATCGGGCTGATCCCGGAGGCGGCGGAGGAGGACGACACGGTTCCCCATGGTAGGCGTCGTGCCACACTGCACGACATGCGACGCCTGTTCCCTGTGACCGACCAGACAGCGACGACGGCCTCCGGCGGTGGGGCCGGGGATGAGGGGGCGGGGGGTGCGGGGGAGGCTTCTGGGGCTGTAGGGGCTCTCGGTACCTCTGAGGTCCCGGGGGTCGGCCTGATCGACCGGGAGTGGAGCCTTGCGGAGCTGTCCGCCGCCTACGCCTATCCCGAGTCGGTCACGGACCCCGCCGGCGCCACGGTTCCCTGGCTGCGGGCCAACATGGTCTCCACGCTCGACGGGGCGGCCCAGCACGACGGGAAGTCGCAGCCCATCTCCACCGCCGCCGACATGCGGATCTTCGGCACGCTGCGGGGGCTGGCGGACGTGGTCGTCGTCGGCGCGGAAACGGTACGCCAGGAGGGGTACCGCCCGGCACGCGCGCGTGCGGAGTTCACGGCGGCCCGGGAGGCGGCCGGGCAGGGACCGGCGCCGGCGATCGCGATCGTCAGCGCGAGCCTCGACCTCGACTTCTCCCTTCCGCTTTTCACCTCCCCCCTGGTCCCCACCCTGATCCTGACCGGCGCGGCCGCCGCTCCCGACCGGGTCGCCACGGCGGAGAAGGCCGGCGCCCGGGTGGTCGTCGCCGGTGACGGGGTCGGCGTGGAGCCCGTGCGGGCCGTGCAGGCGCTCGCCGACCTCGGCTTCAGCCGGCTGCTCACCGAGGGCGGGCCCCGTCTTCTCGGGCAGTTCGTGGCCGCCGGGGTGCTGGACGAGCTGTGTCTGACCGTCGCCCCGATGCTCACCGCGGGGGACGCCCAGCGGATCGCCGGGGGGCCTTCTGTCGCGGTTCCGCAACGGTTCGCACTGGTGTCCCTCTTGGAGGGGGAGGGGTTTCTCTTCAGCCGCTACCAGCGCACTTGAAATTCGATCAGTGGTACCGCCGGTCCCGAAAACGGCGGAATCAACCGTTCCGTTTAGCTTCCGACGGGCACACTGAATCTCGCAGTCCCCGTGAGATCACGGGGCAGGATGGTTTCCGCAGAAGGGGCGCGCGGTGTTCACAAGCGTTTTGATGATCGAGAAGGCCCTGACGTCCGCCGACGTGGAGTTCGTCACGACGTTGCACGGGGACGAGCAGGTCGCGTTCCATGTGCTCCTCCAGCCGCGCGGCGACCAGGCCGACCGGCTGCTCAGGGCCATCGACGACGTGGCGCTGGGCGAACTGGACGAGGCGGCGCGCGAGCGGGAGGTCCCCGAGGGCGAGGCCGCGAAGGACTTCGGGGAGCGGGCGCTGGAGGTGTCCCTGCAGGCACTGCGGGGCTCCGGGAGCGAGGCGGAGGGTCGGCTGATCGAGGACCACCCGCTGGACGCGCTGAAGTCGCTGGTGGAGGAGATCGGCGCGGACGAGGTGATCGTGCTGACCGATCCGCACTACGTGGAGGAGTTCTTCCACCGTGACTGGGCCTCGCGGGCCCGGCACAAGGTGGGGGTGCCGGTGCTGAAGCTGTTCTCGCACAGCAAGGCGTAGGTCCGGCCGACGGGCGGCGGGTCCGTCGCTGTCGGCGGCTCGGCTTAGGCTTGGCCCAGCCTTGTTTCAGATGCACCCAGCCTTATTTCACATGCACAGGGAGACACGCATGGCACCCGGCCTTCCCACCGCCATGGACCGACCGCACTTCATCGGCATCGGCGGCGCCGGGATGTCGGGGATCGCGAAGATCCTCGCGCAGCGCGGGGCGAAGGTCGCGGGCAGCGACGCCAAGGAGTCCGCGACCGCCGAGGCGCTGCGCGCGCTGGGCGCGAGCGTGCACATCGGACACGCGGCGGAGCACCTCGCCGATGACGCGAGCTGTGTCGTCGTGTCGTCGGCGATCCGCCGGGACAACCCCGAGCTGGCCCGCGCCGCGGAGCTGGGCATCCCGGTGGTGCACCGCTCCGACGCCCTCGCGGCGCTGATGGAGGGCCTGCGCCCGATCGCGGTCGCGGGCACCCACGGCAAGACGACCACGACGTCGATGCTGGCCGTGTCCCTGACCGAGCTCGGCCTGAACCCGTCGTACGCCATCGGCGGCGACCTCGACGCCCCCGGCTCCAACGCGCTGCACGGCGAGGGCGAGATCTTCGTCGCCGAGGCGGACGAATCGGACCGCAGCTTCCACAAGTACGCGCCCGAGGTCGCCATCGTCCTCAACGTCGAGCTGGACCACCACGCCAACTACGCGTCGATGGACGAGATCTACGAGTCCTTCGAGACCTTCGCCGGAAAGATCGTCCCCGGCGGCACGCTGGTGATCAACGCCGACCACGAGGGCGCGCGCGAGCTGACCCGGCGCCTGGCAGGTTCGGTGCGGACGGTGACGTACGGAGAGGCGGAGGACGCCGACGTGCGGGTCCTGTCGGTCGTCGCGCAGGGCCTGAAGAGTGAGGTCACGGTCGTCCTGGACGGCACGGAGCTGGTGTTCACGGTCTCGGTCCCCGGCCGCCACTACGCGCACAACGCGGTCGCGGCCCTCGCGGCGGGCGTGGCCCTCGGCATCCCGGCGGACGAGCTGGCGCCCGCGCTCGCGGCGTACACGGGCGTGAAGCGGCGCCTGCAGCTGAAGGGCGAGGTGGCCGGGGTCCAGGTCATCGACTCCTACGCCCACCACCCGACCGAGATGACGGCCGACCTGGAGGCGATGCGGGCCGCCGCCGGTGACGCGCGCATCCTGGTGGTCTTCCAGCCCCACCTCTTCTCCCGCACCCAGGAGCTCGGCAAGGAGATGGGCCAGTCCCTGTCCCTCGCGGACGCCTCCCTGGTCCTCGACATCTACCCGGCCCGCGAGGACCCGATCCCCGGCATCACCAGCGAGCTGATCATCGAGGCGGCGCGGGTGGCGGGCGCGGACGTGACGGCGGTCCACGACAAGGCGGAGGTCCCCGCGGTCGTGGCGGGAATGGCGAAGCCGGGCGATCTGGTTCTCACCATGGGCGCGGGTGACGTGACGGACCTGGGCCCGCAGATCCTGGACCGCCTGTCGAAGTGAGGGGCTGAGCTTCATGTCGTACGACGTCGAAAAGCCGGAGGAGCAGTGGCGGGCGGAGCTGACCCCGGCCGAGTACGCCGTGCTGCGCCAGGCCGGCACGGAGCCCGCGTTCACGGGTGAGTACACCGACACCAAGACGAAGGGCGTCTACTCCTGCCGCGCCTGCGGCGCCGAGCTCTTCACCTCCACCACGAAGTTCGAGTCCCACTGCGGGTGGCCCTCCTTCTACGACCCGAAGGACACCGACGCGGTCGAGCTGATCGAGGACCGGTCGCACGGGATGGTGCGGACGGAGGTGCGGTGCGCGCGGTGCGGGTCGCACCTCGGGCACGTGTTCGAGGGCGAGGGGTATGCGACGCCGACGGACCAGCGGTACTGCATCAACAGCATCTCGCTGCGGTTGACGCCGGACGAGGGCTGATCCTCGGGCCGTCGCGGACGCTCTGACGCGCGGGGCCGGGGTCAGCGGAACAGGCTCGGTACGGGGCAGGTTTCCAAGGGGGCGTCCGCGCGGTCGGACCACTGCCACCAGATGTGTCCGGTGGGGCATTTCCACAGGGCCCGGCAGGTTCGCCTGCCGTCGTCCTCACGGAGGGTGAGGACGAGGCCGCGGTCCTTCAGGGGGCGGCCACATGCGGGGCACTGGGGAGGGGCGGGCATGCGGCGCACCCTAGTCGAGCGTCTCCCTTGCCCGGGCGGCTGGGAGGGGTCTCGCCGCCCGGACGGCGGCCGCCCCGGCTGACCGGAACTCGGTCGGTCCGTCGTGCGGGACGGGATACTCGGGTCTTCCAGGCATGGGCGACCAGGGGAGCTCAGCGGTGAATTCTGCCGGAGAGACGGGCCGTTGGGGCGGCCGGCATGCGGTGGTCGTGGGTGGCAGTCTCGCGGGACTCCTCGCGGCGCACGTGCTGGCCGGTCACGCCGATCGGGTCACCGTCGTCGAGCGCGACCGGTTCCCGGACGACGGTGGGGCACGGCCCGGCGTCCCGCAGGGGCGGCATCCGCATGTGCTGCTGCAGGGCGGCCAGACCGCCATGGAGTCGCTGCTGCCGGGCTTGATCGCGCAGCTGCGGGAGGCGGGCGCGCCCCGGGTGGGCATGCCGACGGACATGGTGCTGTGGCAGAACGGCCGCTGGTTCCGCCGGGTGCCGACGTCGACGTACATCTACACCGGCTCCCGCGCGCAGCTCGAAGGGCTCGTGCGACGGCGGGTTCTCGCCAATCCGGCGATCAGGGTCGAGGAGGGCGCCGACGTCGTCGGGCTGACCGGTGACGCGTCCCGGGTGCGGGGGGTTCTCGTGCGGGACCGCTCCGACGACAGCCGCGCCGCACCCCGGGTCCTGGACGCCGACCTCGTCGTCGACGCCTCCGGCGGCGGCACCAAGGCCGCGCAGTGGCTCGCCGGGATCGGCGCGGTGCCCCCGCACGAGGAGACCATCGACACCGGGCTCGCCTACGCCTCCCGCGTCTACCGCGGCAAGGCGGGCGTCCTCGACGGCGACACCGTCGGCTACTACGTCTATCCGGGCACCGAACAGGTCCACGGCGGCGGTGCGCTGCCGCTGGAGGACGGCACCCATCTGGTGATCGTCTCGGGGCTGCGCGGCGACGAACCGCCCACGGGCGACGACGAGTTCGTGACGTACACCAAGCGGCTCGGCCATCCGCTCCTGGATCGCTGGATGGCGGACGCCGAACCGCTCTCCCCGGCGTTCGGCTACCGGCGCACCGCGAATGTCCGGCGCCGCTACGACCGGCCCGGCCCTCCCGCCGGGTTCCTCGCCACCGGCGACGCGCTGTGCGCCTTCAATCCGATCTACGGGCAGGGCATGGCCGTCGCCGCGATGAGCGCGGTGGCCCTGCGGGACGCGCTGGCCGACCGGCGCCGGAGGCCCACGACGCGGCGCGTGCAGCGGGCGCTGCTCGGGGCGTCCCGGTCGGCCTGGGACATCTCCGCCGGGGCGGACCGCAAGATGCCGGGCGCGGTCGGCAACGCGCTCGACGGCCGGTCCACGGACCGTGTCACCGGCTGGTATCTGCGCCGGGTCCAGGAGCGCTCGCCCGGTGACGTGGTCGTCGGGGACGCCTTCCGCGCGGTGCTCCACCTCTCCGCGCCGGTCACCGCGCTGTTCGCGCCGGCCGTGGCCAGGGCGGTGCTCTTCGGTGCACCCGCGCCGACACCGACGCAGCCTCCGGAGCGGCCGGAGGCGGCGGAAGCTCGGTAGCGCCGGGGGCCGGCAGCGGTTCGGTCACACCGCCTTGAGGACGCCGTACACCAGCGCCGCCCCGCCCAGCAGGGCGATGAGCTTGACGACACTGAAGGCGAAGGCCGTCCAGGCCACCATGGCGAGGAGGGCGAGGGCGAGCAGCCAGGCCAGGGCCGGGGCCAGCCGGGAGATCTGGGTGAACAGGCCGGACGGGGCCTTGACCGGCGGCCTCGGCGGCGTGCCCTCGCGGATGTAGCGGACGACGTCCGGGAGGCGTTCGCCGGTCAGTCCGGCGCCGTGGCCGCCGGCGAGGTTCAGGAACTGCACGGTGCCGGACGGGGTGACGTCGAAACCGCAGAACCCGCCGACGCCGATGTCCCGCATGCCGAGCCCGCGCAGTCCGCTGCACAGCCAGCCCACCGGCTTGTCCGCCGCCCCGCAGGCGTTGACCAGCGTGCCGACCTGCTGCCGGTCGGCGAAGTCGCGCCAGGCGAAGTCACGGGGCAGCACACTGCCGGCGAGGTAGACCCGGTCGAAGCGCAGCGAGCGCACCTGGGAGAGGGACTGCCCGAACATGTACGTGCCGTTGCTGTGCCCCACGAAATGGATCTTCGCTTCGGGATGCCGGGCGGCCTGGTAGCTGTACTGGTCCTGGAACCAGCGCAGGGTCCGGCGCCGGCTGACCGGGAAGGCGAAGTTGAACGCCGACAGCCAGCCGTAGGAGGCCCGTACCAACAGGGTTCCGTCGGGTCGGCCGCCGTTCTGGAGTGCGTCGCCGAGGTCGGTCACCCAGGTGCCGATGCCGGCCCGGATGCCGTGCAGGAGGAACACCACGCGTTCGATGTCCCGCTCCTCCGCGGGCAGCGGGCTCGGGTCGGTGATCTCGACGTCGCCGACGATCGCCCGGCGCAGGATGCCGTAGCGTTCCCCGGGCCTGTCCTCCGGTACGCCGCTGATCCGCACGATGTCCTGGTGGCCCGCGCGCGGGATGTACAGCTCCGCGCCCGTCACGCCGCCCTCCACGTCCCGGCTGTCCTCGGGTTCGATGAGCGGGTCCGCCAGCCCACGCACCTGCACCACCAGGGGTGCCTGGTGGCCGAGTTCACGGAAGAGCCGTATCCACTCGAGCCGCAGGTCGGTCATGAAGGGGGCGCCGGCGAGCAGTTCGAGCGACGCGAACCGGCGGGCGACACCGGCCGCGAGGACCGTGGCGAGGCGTACGGGGCGGCGCAGCCTGGCCGGTTCGACGCCCCGGTTGGGGGCGGCCAGCAGCACGATGCGGGTCACGTGGCCGGTCCACGGCGCTGCCCGGCCGCCCAGTCGGCCGCGTCCGCGGAGATAGGCGTAGCGCAGCAGCACGCCGCCCGCGCTGTGGCCGACGAGCACGATCTCGGGCGGCCGGCCGGCCTCCGTCCAGTAGGCGCCGATGCGCTGATGGAGCGTATCCGCGAGGGCCGCGAGCGAGCCGCGCGTCAGCGGCCGGAGCACCTCGTCGTCGGCGTGCCCGGGCTCACTCCGCAGCCGGGCGAACAACTCGTCGGCGGCGCCGGGCTTCTCGGTGAGACTCCGGACGTAGACGATCAGCCGCCCGGTCTGCGCGGGCGCGGGTGCGTCGGCCATGGTGTTCCCCCGTTCGTCCATCCGTCCCGTCCATGGACAGTCCTGCCTTCAGAGTGGCGCAGGTCACATTCGTCTGTCATCCGGGCGGTGGGGGAGGGGATGCGGAGAGGCGCCGCGGGCGACGGCCGTGGACTTCGAGTTGCCGGCCGGACACCCCCGTGACCTCATGGGAGGCATGGTCAGTGTGTCGACGGCCGGTGCGGACCGGGTGGCCCCCGATGCAGGCGGCGATGAGCGGCCCTCCGCCGCGGCCTGGCGGAATCTGGTGGTGTCCACCGTCGGGTTCACCCTCACCTTCTGGGCGTGGAACCTGATCGCGCCGCTGGCCGGCCAGTTCGACGACGACCTGCACATGACGTCCTTCGCCCAGTCCGTGCTGGTCGCCGTCCCCGTGCTGGTCGGCTCACTGGGCCGGGTGCCGGTCGGCGCGCTCACCGACCGCTACGGCGCCCGACTGATGTTCCCGCTGGTCAGCGCTCTGACGATCGTGCCGGTGCTGCTGCTCATCCCCACCCACACGTCCTATGTGTCGCTCGTGCTGGTGGGCTTCGTGCTCGGCCTCGGCGGCACCACCTTCGCCATCGGGGTTCCGCTGGTCAACTCCTGGTTCCCGCCGAAGCAGCGGGGCGCGGCCCTCGGCATCTTCGGCATGGGCATGGGCGGTGTCGCCCTGTCCGGGTACTTCACACCCCGGATGTACAAGCACAGCGAGAACCTGCCGTTCCTCGTGCTCGCCGTCGCGCTCGCCGTGTACGCCGTCCTCGCCTATGTCTTCATCGACGACCGGCCCGGACGGCCCGTCCCCAGCACCCCGCTCACCACCCGCCTCGGCCGGGCCGGCCGGCTCCGGGTGACCTGGGAGCTGTCCGCGCTGTACGCGATCGGATTCGGCGGCATCGTCGCCTTCGGCGTCTACCTGCCGACCTACCTGAAGACCTGGTACGGCCTCGACGCCACCGACGCGGGCACCCGGGCCGCCGGGTTCGCCCTGGTCGCCGTGGTGTTCCGGCCCATCGGCGGATGGCTGTCGGACCGCGTCCACCCGGCCGTGGTCACCTCGGCCGCCCTCGGCGCGGTGGCCCTCCTCGCCGTCGTCCAGGCCTTCGACCCGACGCTGGTGCCGACCGCCACCGTCTGCCTGCTGGTGATGGCCGCCGCCCTGGGCGCGACCAGCGGCGCCGTGTTCGCCCTCGTCGCCCGCGTCACCCCGCAACCCCAGGTCGGCAGCGTGACCGGCATCGTCGGCGCGGTCGGCGGCCTCGGCGGATTCGTGCCGCCGCTCGTCATGGGCGCCGTCTACAGCGCCAAGGACTCCTACTCCATCGGCTTCATGCTGCTGTCCGACCTGGCCCTGGCGGGGTGCGTGTACGCGTACGGGCGGATGCGGGACGCCGGGCGGGAGAAGGAGCAGGCCGGCTGACGGCACCGGCGGCGCCCGGTCAGCCGTCGTACCCCAGCTCCCTCAGGGCCTTGTCGATCCGCGCCCGGTGGTTCTCCTCCCAGGCGTCCAGCGACTCCGCGGCCTCCTTCGCGAGCTTCGCCCGCGCCGCCGCGAGGATCTCCTCCTGGCGGGCCGCCGGGGTGACGACGACGCCCTCCTCGTCGGCGACCACGATGTCACCCGGATGGGTCAGCACCCCGCCGACCCTGGCCGGCTCACCGAGCGCGCCGCCCTTGTCCTTGGTGCCGGGAATGGGGATGACACCGCGCGCGAAGACCGGGAAGCCGGCCTCGCGGACCTCGCCGAGGTCGCGGACGAGGCCGTCCAGCACGAAGCCGGCCACGCCCCGCCGCCGGGCCACGGCACACACGTTGCCGCCCGCCAGCGCGTAGTCGAGGTCGCCGGACTCCACGACGATCACCGAGCCGGGGTCGGCGCGATGAATCGCGGCGTGCAGCATCAGGTTGTCCCCGGGCAGACACCGCACGGTGTACGCGGGTCCGGCGATACGGGGTGCGTCCCACAGCGGGCGGATGCCGATGTCCATCACCTGCTCCCGGCCCAGCAGGTCGGCGAGGGTGGTCGGGGGAACGTCCTTGAATGCGGTGTCCATGGCGGTTGTCGTCCCGTCGTCGGTCCAGGTCGGTCAGGCCCGGCCCCATTGGACCGGGGCACCGCCCAGTTCCTCAAGATCGGCGGGGCAAAGACATCGCCTACAGCACTGTGCGCTGCACCCGCGGGAGACGGGCGGAGGGGAGGCGGGGAGGGGAGCGGGGTGGAGCGGGCGGAGCCGGGGACGAGCGAAAGGTGCCCCGGCCCCGTGACGGCCGGGTGTGCGAGGGCCGAACCACCGGGGACGAGTCGCCGGAGCAGAGCCGTCGTGACACAGCGTGATGTGCCAAACAATCCATACCCATCCGGTCGAGGAGGCCCGTCCCCGACACGACCACCGGGTGCAACGGTGAAGTCGTCGGCAACCTTGACGGTCCGAATGTTACCGGTAACATTTCTTGGCGTGCTGCGAGAGACCCGTGTAGTCGAAGCTCCGGTGTTCAGCCCGGCCGCCGTCGTCGCCTCCTGTGTCGGCTTCGTGCTGATCGGCGTGCTCCAGGCCCTTTACGGCCCGGCGATCCCCGCCCTCCGCGAGGAGTTCGGGCTGTCCCCGTCGGCCGCCGGGCTGGGGCTGAGCGCGCACTTCGTCGGCGGGGTGGGTGGGGTGCTGCTGTTCGACCGGTGGTTCGGGGTCGTCGGCAACCGGCGCATCCTCGGGGCCTCGTATCTGCTCATGGCCGTGGGCGCGGCGGGTTTCGCGCTCGCCCCGCAGTGGCCCCTCGCTCTCGCCGCCGCCCTGCTGGCCGGGCTCGGCTTCGGCGGTATCGACTACGGCCTCAACCAGCTGTTCGCCGTCGGCTTCGGCCACCGCTCCACCGCGATGCTGAACATCCTCAACGCCCACTTCGGCGTCGGCGCGATCCTCGGCCCGGCTGTCATCGGCGCGGCCGGCGCCGGGAACTACCCGACGGTGTTCCTCGTGTTCGCGCTGGCCAACCTGCCGTTGCTGCTGTGTCTGAAGGGCGTGCGGGACCGGGCCCCGCAGCCGTCCGAGGGCGCCTACGACGCCGGTGGCGTCCTCGGCCGCAGCCTCGCCTCCGTACTCGGCGTCTTCGTCGCCCTCTACGTCCTGCACGTCGGCATCGAGGCGGGCGTCGGCGGCTGGGAGCCCACGCATCTGGAGACCGTCGGCTACGGCGCCGGGACCGCCGCGACCGCCACCTCCGTCTACTGGCTGATGATGACGGTGGGCCGGTTCCTGGTCGCCCCGATCGCCCTCAGACACTCGCCCCAGGCCATCATCGCCGTCTCCTGCACCGGCATGACGATCTGTCTGATGCTCGCGTCCCTCAGCGACGTGGCGCCCTACGCCTATGCCGGCGTCGGCCTCTTCATCGCGCCGATCTTCCCCACCGGCCTGCCCTGGCTGCACCGGGCCGCCCCCCGTGCCCGACGCGCCGGAGCCCTGGTCATCGCCGCCTCGATGGCCGGCGGCGTGGTGGCCGGACCGGCGCTCGGCAAGGCCATCGAGTGGTCCGGCGTCGAGGCCGTACCGCTGCTCCTCGGGGGCGTCGCGGCGCTGTGCCTGGCCGCGACGCTCTGGCTCATCCGCAGTACCCGATCCGACTCGCACGGATTCGACTCGCACGGATTCGACTCGCACGGATTCGACTCGCACTGATCCCACTCGCACTGATTTCACGCGCACTGAAGGGGAGCCCCGCATGTCCGCGCTCACCACCACGTCCGACGGATTCCTGCTGCACGGCGAGCCGTTCCGCATCGTCTCCGGCGCCATGCACTACTTCCGCGTCCACCCCGACCAGTGGGCCGACCGGCTGCGCAAGGCCCGACTGATGGGCCTCAACACCGTCGAGACGTACGTCCCCTGGAACGCCCATCAGCCCGATCCCGACGGTGAGTTGGTCCTCGACGGCATCCTCGACCTGCCCCGCTATCTGGACCTCGCCCGCCAGGAGGGCCTCCATGTCCTGCTCCGGCCGGGCCCGTTCATCTGCGCCGAGTGGGACGGCGGCGGCCTGCCCGGCTGGCTCACCTCCGACCCGGACATCGCGCTGCGCAGCTCCGACCCCCGCTTCACCGCCGCCATCGACCGCTACCTCGACCTGCTGCTGCCCCCGCTGCTCCCGCACATGGCGGCACGCGGCGGCGCCGTCATCGCCGTCCAGGTGGAGAACGAGTACGGCGCCTACGGCAACGACACCGCCTACCTCAAGCACCTCGAACAGGGCTTCCGGAGCAGGGGCGTCGAGGAACTCCTCTTCACCTGCGACCAGGTCGACCAGGAACACCTCACCGCCGGCAGCCTGCCCGGCGTCCTCACCACCGGCACCTTCGGCGGCAAGGTCGACGCCGCCCTCGCCGAGCTGCGCACCCACCGGCCCGAAGGCCCGCTGATGTGCGCGGAGTTCTGGGTGGGCTGGTTCGACCACTGGGGCGGCCCGCACCACACCCGCAGTGCCGCCGACGCCGCCGCCGACCTCGACCGGCTGCTGTCCGCGGGCGCCTCCGTCAACATCTACATGTTCCACGGCGGCACCAACTTCGGCTTCCACAACGGCGCCAACCACCACCACACCTACGAGCCCACCGTCACCTCCTACGACTACGACGCCCCGCTCACCGAGTCCGGCGACCCCGGACCCAAGTACCACGCCTTCCGCGAGGTCATCGCCCGCCACGTCCCCGTCCCGGACGAGCCGGTCCCGGCGCCCGCCCCCAAACTCGCCCCCCTCACCGTCGAGTTGGACCACCGTGCCCCGCTGCTCCCGCACGCCGCCACCCTCGCCGCACCCCTGCGCACCGAGAACCCGGCGATGATGGACGAACTCGGCCTGGCCTCCGGCTACGCCCTCTACCGGGCCGTCCTCCCGACGGCGGGCCAGGGTCTGCTGCATTTCGCGGGCGGCGTCGGCGACCGCGCCCAGGTGTTCCTCGACGGCGCCCCCGTCGGCGTCCTCGAACGCGAACGCCACGACGAGACCCTGCCCGTCCATGTGCCCCGCGCCGGTGCCACGCTGGACGTACTCGTCGAGAACATGGGCGGCGTCAACTACGGCCCCCGCATCGGCACCCCCAAGGGCCTGCTCGGCCCCGTCACCTTCAACGGCACCGGCGTGCACGGCTGGGACTGCCACCCGCTGGCCCTCGACGACCTCACCGCCGTGCCGTTCGCCCCCTCCGTCGCGGCCACCGCCTTCGAACCGGCCTTCCACCGGGGCGCCTTCGAGGTCACCGAACCCGCGGACACCTTCCTCGCGCTGCCCGGCTGGACCAAGGGCCAGGCCTGGATCAACGGCTTCCACCTCGGCCGCTACTGGAACCGCGGCCCCCAGCACACCCTGTACGTCCCCGGCCCGGTCCTGCGCGTCGGCGGCAACGAGCTGATCCTGCTCGAACTGCACGCCACCACCGACACCCGCGCCCGGCTGACCGACACCCCGGACCTCGGACCGGTGAACCCCTGATGGTCCACCACCACCTACACGTCCCCGAGGCGTCCGCACCCCCGCTCACCGGCCATCTGCCCTTCGCCGACGCGCCCGGCGTGCCCGACCCGATCGAGGTCACCAGCCGCTGCCTCACCCGCGGCGGCCGCCCCTGGTTCCCGGTGTCCGGCGAGTTCCACTACTCCCGTTACCCGGCCGCCGAGTGGGAGGAGGAACTGCTGAAGATGAAGGCGGGCGGAGTGACGGCCGTCGCGAGCTACGTCATCTGGATCCACCACGAGGAGGTAGAGGGCCGCATCCGCTTCGACGGCGACCGCGACCTGCGCCGCTTCGCCGGGCTCTGCGCTCGCCACGGCCTGGACTTCATCCCGCGGATCGGCCCCTGGGTGCACGCCGAGGTCCGCAACGGCGGACTGCCCGACTGGGTCCTGGCCCGCGACTGCGTGCCACGCACCGACGACCCGGCCTACCTGGACGCGGTGCGACCCTGGTACGCGGCGATCGCAGAACAGCTCGACGGCCTCGACCGCGCCCACGGTGGCCCGATCATCGCGATCCAGATCGAGAACGAGCTCTACGACCGGCCCGGCCACCTCCTCACCCTCAAGCGCATGGCCCAGGAGGCCGGGCTCAACGCCCCGCTGTGGACGTCCACCGCCTGGGGCGGAGTCCGGCTCCCGCCCGACGAACTGATGCCCCTCTACGGCGGCTACCCCGAGACCTTCTGGACCGAGGCCGACGGCGGCTGGCCCGACACCTGCCGCAAGCACTTCTTCTTCACCCACCACCGCGACGACGAGGGCATCGGCGCGGACCTGCGCCCGCTGACCGCCGTCCGGGGCAGCGCCCCGGACGCCCTCGCCGACCGATTCCCCTGGGCCACCTGTGAGTTGGGCGGCGGCATGGCGGTCTCCTACCACCGGCGCCCGCGCGTGGCCGCCGCCGACATCGCGGCGCTCGGGCTCACCAAGATCGGGTGCGGGTCGGTGTGGCAGGGGTACTACATGTTCCACGGCGGCACGAACCCGGTGGGGGAGCGGACGACCCTCCAGGAATCGCACGCCACGGGGTATCCGAACGACCTGCCCGTGCTGACGTACGACTTCCAGGCACCGCTCGGCGAGTACGGGCAGTACCGGGCGGCCTACGACGAACTCCGCCTCCAGCACCTGATGTTGGCCGACTTCGGCCATCTGATCGCGCCGATGGAGTCCGTGCTGCCGGCGGAGCGGCCGTGGGGGCAGGACGACCGGGAGACGTTGCGGTGGGCGGTGCGCGGGGACGGTACGGCGGGGTTCCTGTTCGTCAACAACCACCAGCCGCACGAGCCGTTGCCGGATCACCCGGGGACGTCGTTCAGCGTCGGCTTCTCGGGCGGGGAGTTGAGCTTCCCGTCGGTGCCGGTGACGGTGCCGTCGGGCGCCTCGTTCTGCTGGCCGTTGCGGCTGGACGTGGGTGGGGTGCGGGTGGAGTGGGCTACCGCTCAGCCGGTGTGCACGGTGCGGGACGGGGAGCGGGTGGTGCTGGTTCTGGCCGCGGTCGAGGGCATCGATCCTGAACTCGCCCTGAGCGGTGCGGCTTCCGTCGCCGCCCCGTCAGGGGAGGTGTCCCACGTGGACGGGTGGGTGCTGGTCACGGGGCTGCGGGCCGGGACCGATGCGCTCGTCGAGGTGGAGTGCGAGGGAGGCGAGCGGGTGGGGCTGCTCGTGCTGGACGCGGCTACGGCTCGTACCGCCTATCGGGGTGTGCTGTGGGGAGCCGAGCGGTTGGTGCTGGCGGACGGCGGGGTCGTCTTCGACCGGGAAGAGATGCGGGTGCACAGTGCCGTCGAGCGGCCGTCGTACGCCGTGTTGCGGGACGGGGTGTTCATGCGGTTCGAGCTGGGAGAGGGGCGGGCGGTCGGGGAGGCCGCCGTCCGTCTTGTCCGGGCCGCCGGTGTTGCGCCCGAGCCGGTGACGGGTGTCATGGGTCGGGCGAGTGTGCCTGAGGACAAGTGGTTCGAAACGGTGGCTGCTGAGTACGTCGTATCGCTGCCGGATGACTTGCCTGGCGGGACCTTGTTGCGGATTCACTGGGCCGGGGATGTGGGGCGGGCGTATGTGGGGGGCGTCCTTGTTGCCGATCAGTTCTTTTCGGGGCGGGTGTGGGACATCGGGCTGGATCGGGTGCCGGTGGGGGAGCTGCGGGTGCGGATTCTGCCGGGAGTTGAAGGGGATGTGTATGTGGCGGAGGGGAGTCGGAGTTCGGCTGTCATCGAGCGGGTGGAGCTTGTGACTATTCGCCGTTGGCGTGTGCGGTGAGTTGTTGGGTGCGGGTTCGTTGTGGCTGGTCGCGCAGTTCCCCGCGCCCCTTTGGCGGCGTTGCGCAGCCGTATGCTGAAGGGGCCCAGGCACCCTCCAGAGGAAGTACGTCGATGAGCCCTCCCCCCGCGGACTCTCCCGCCCCCAAGGGCCGTAGTCGTCGTAACTTCGCGGGGGCCCGGCCCGTCATGGATGACGTGGCGCGGATGGCGGGGGTGTCCAAGCAGACCGTTTCCCGGGTGCTCAATGATCATCCTGCCGTGCGGGAGGAAACCCGGCAGGCGGTGCGGGACGCCATGCGGGTGCTCGGGTACCGGCCCAGCGCCAGTGCCCGGTCGCTCGCCAGTGGGCGGACCCGGATGGTCGGGGTGATCTCCTTCGACGCGGCCCGCTACGGGCCCGCCAGCATCCTCACCGCCATCAACACCGCCGCACAGAAGGCCGGTTACCTGCTCAGCTCCATCGCGCTCGACGACACGGCCGACCACGCCACCGTCGCCGAGGCGGTGCAGCGGCTGTCCACCGAGGGCGCGGACGGGGTGATCGCCCTCGCCCCGCAGCACCGGGTGGGGCAGGCGCTGGCCGAAACCCGGCTCGGTACCCCGCTGGTGGTCATGGAGAACGAGGTCAGGGGCGGCACCCCGCTCGCCACCGCCGACTCCCGGGGCGGCGCCCACCAGGCCACCGAGCATCTGCTGAAGCTCGGGCACGCCACCGTGTGGCACATCGCGGGGCCGGCCGGCTGGACCTCCGCCGACCAGCGGGTGGCCAGCTGGCAGGACACGCTGAAGGCGGCCGGTGCCGAGATCCATCCGCCGCTCGTCGGCGACTGGAGCGCAGAGTCCGGTTACGCACTGGGCCGGGAACTGGCCCGCCGTACGGACGTCACCGCCGTGTTCGCCTCCAACGACCAGATGGCCCTCGGGCTGCTCCACGCCCTCCACGAGGCGGGCCGCCGCATCCCCGACGACATCAGCGTCGTCGGGTACGACGACATCCCCGAGGCCGCCCACTTCCTGCCCCCGCTGACCACCGTGCGGACCGACTTCGCGGAGATCGGCACCCGGCTGCTGCGACTGCTGCTGGACCGGATCGACGGGCGCGCCGAGGCCGCCGAGACGGGGGGCGGGCCGATGATTCCCGTCGAGCTGGTCGTGCGCCGCAGTTCCGGAGCGCCGGATCAGACGCCTTCGCGCAGATAGAGGTCGCGCAGCAGGCCGATCTCGCCGCCGTGATGGGTGACCTCCTTGAAAGCGTGCAGCGCGAGCTTCAGATAGGTCTCGTCGGCCCAGCCACCGGGGCCGATGCCGATCGGCTCCAGCAGGCGCTTGTCGCCGAGGGCCGCGATCCGGGAGATGAAGTGCTCCCAGTCCTCGGCGAGCGCCGCGACGCCTTCTTCCGCGGTGCCCGGCCACGCGTCGCGGTCGCCGTACTCGGGGGCGTCCTCGAAGAAGTAGGTCACATAGCCGCGCAGGCAGAGGCTGCCGATGTGCCAGATGCGCCAGGCGATCGTCGTGACGGGGTCCGGCTCCTCCGGGCCCGATTGCGGGATGAGCTCGGCGACGCGGAAGACGCCGTCGTCGCCGGGGCGGATGCTGACGCAGTCGGGCACCGGCTCCCAGAGGTACTCCGCGTCGGTCAGGCCCTTCATCCGCTCGAACAGCCGGAACCGCACGTTCTCGAAGGCCGCGAGCAGGTCCCGTGTGACGGGGTCGGTCACGGTCGTGTCAGGCATGTCCCCTCCAGCGCTCGGTCGCCGCGGGCAGCACGGGGCTGTCACCGCAGGTGGAGGATCAAGGTATCGGCAGCCCTTCGGGGCGTGGACCGCGGGTGATCTCAAGATCGCCCCGGGCCGTCGTCCACCGGAGCTGTCGCCGGCCCGAGCGGAAGCGTCACCGTGAAGACGGTCCTGCCCGGTTCACTGGCCACCTCCACCGTGCCGCCGTGCGCCCGCACCAGGGAGCGGGCCACGGCGAGACCGAGGCCGCTGCCGCCGCGGTCCCGGCTGCGGGCCTTGTCGACGCGGTAGAAGCGGTCGAAGACCCGCTCCCGGTCGGCGGGCGGAATGCCCGGGCCCGAGTCCATGACCTCGACCCGCGCCCGCCCGGAGCCGGCCGACACCGTCACGCACACCGGCGTCCCGGCCGGGGTGTGCACCGCCGCGTTGGTGAGGAGGTTGTCCAGCACCTGACGGATGCGGTGCGGGTCGACCCGCACCGCCACCGACGCCGGGCCGTCCGCCGGCGTCAGCGGCCGGTCCGGGTGCGCCGCGCGGAACGCGTCCGCCGCCTCCTGGACCAGCGTCACCAGATCCGTGTCCGCCGGCCGCAGCGGAGTCTCCACCTCCGCCGCGTCCAGGCGGGCGAGCAGCAGCAGGTCGTCGAGGAGCACGCCCATGCGGGCCGCCTCGGCCCGGAGCCGGGCCAGGTGCTTGTCCCGTTCCCCGGGGGCGTTGGCGGCGGCGTACTGGAAGAGGTCCGCGTAGCCCCGTACCGACATCAGCGGCGTCCGCAGCTCGTGGGAGGCGTCCGCGACGAACCGGCGCAGCCGCTGCTCGGCCTCCGAACGCACCGCGAGGGAGCGGTCGATGTGCTCCAGCATCGAGTTGAACGCGGTCCGCAGCTCCTCGACCTCCGGGCCGCCGCCCTTGCGGTCGGCGCGCAGCGGCAGCCGGGCCGCCGACTCGGTCAGGTCGTGCGAGGCGATGCCGTGTGCGGTGGACGCCATGTCGCTCAGCGGTTTCAGCCCGCGCCGCAGCACCTTCCGGCCGAACAGCACCAGCGCCAGCAGGGCCAGGCCGAACGCGACGACCTGGACCGTGATCAGCTGCCCGACGGTGTCGTCGATGTCGTCCATGGGCGCCGCGCTGACCAGGATCACGCCCGGCTCGACCTCGCAGGCACGCAGCCGGTACTCACCGGCGCCCGCCAGATGCTCGGTGCGCGTGATGTCCGTGTCGGCGGCGGTCTTGGCCTCGGCGACCGCCGTGAACTCGGCGACGTCCTTCGGCAGGTCGGTGGGGTCCTCCGGCGTGCGCAGCACCGGGGTGCCGTTCCGCACGTCGTACACCGCGTAGTACCAGCGCCAGTACTTCTTGTCCGCCAGGCCGCCGGACTCCGCGATGCTCTTGGACTGGGCGACCTGCGCGATCGACAGCTGATCGTTGAGCTGGGCCGAGAGGTAGTCGCGCATGTACGTCGTCAGCGCCGTGCCCACGACGCCGAACACCACCAGGGCCAGCGCGCCGAGCCCCAGCGCGAGCCGGGTGCCGAGCCGCATCCGCCGGTACGCCGAGCGCAGCCGCCCGATCACTCCGCGGCCTGCCGGATGACGTACCCGAAGCCCCGTACGGTCTGGATCAGCGGATCGTCACCAGTCTCGTCGAGCTTGCGGCGCAGCCGGCTGACGACCAGCTCGACGACGTTCGAGCGGCCCCCGAAGCCGTACTCCCACACATGGTCGAGGATCTGCGCCTTGGTCAGCACGGTCGGCGACTTGCGCATGAGGTAGCGCAGCACCTCGTACTCGGTCGGGGTGAGCGTGAGCAGTTTGCCGCCGCGCCGCACCTCGCGGGTGTCCTCGTCCATCGTGAGGTCGGCGACCCGGAGCACCGAGCGCTGGAAGCCGGGGCCCGCGGCCCGCCGCAGGACCGTCCGCAGCCGGGCCATCAGCTCCTCGACCGCGAACGGCTTGACCAGGTAGTCGTCGCCGCCCCGGGTCAGCCCCGCCACCCGGTCGGCGACGGCGTCCCGGGCGGTGAGGAACACCACCGGCACCATCGTCCCCGAGCGCCGCAGCCGGTCCAGGACCCCGAAGCCGTCGAGGTCGGGCAGCATCAGGTCGAGCACCACGATGTCCGGGTGGAACTCGGCGGCACGGCTCAGCGCCTCCTCACCGGAGTTCGCGGTGACCGCCTCCCAGCCCTCGTAGCGGGCGACCGTCGCCACGAGGTCGGCGATCGGCGGGTCGTCGTCCACGACGAGGAGTCGTACTTTTTCCACCCGTTCATAGTGCGGCACGCGGCCCCGCAGACCAGAGCCGTATCCTCCCCTGGACCACATCGATAAGACCTTGAAAGTTGTACGACAGCTTTTCGACAGGTCGCCCGGGCGAAGCTCGAGTCCCAGGCCCCGATCAAGGAGCTCCGTTCCGTGACGACGACCGTCAAACCGCCCAGCGCGCCCCCCACGGCGATACGGCCCAAGGTGGTGGCCCGCACGGGCCTGTACGCCGTACTCGCCGCGAACGTGGTCGCCGTGGCCGTCTTCTTCGCCCAGGCCGGCTTCGCCTCCAACGCGCTCGTCGTACTGGGCCGCCTCTTCGGCCTCTACGGCGCCCTCCTCATGGCCTTCCAGCTGCTGCTGGTGGCCCGGCTGCCCTGGCTCGACCGCCGCATCGGCATGGACCGGCTGACCTCCTGGCACCGCTGGACCGGCTTCGGCATCCTCTGGACGCTCCTCGCGCACGCCGTCTTCATCGCCTTCGGCTACGCCGAGGGCACCGACGTCGGCCCCATCGGCACGGTCGTCGACCTCGCCGAGACCACCGAGGGCGTGCTCCGCGCGATCGTCGCGCTGGGGATCATCATCGTCGTCGGCGCCGTCTCGGGCCGCTGGGCCCGGCGCCGGCTGGCCTACGAGACCTGGCACTTCATCCACTTCTACACGTACGTCGCCGTGGTGCTCGCCATCACCCACCAGATCGCGGCCGGTACGACGTTCACCTCGTCGTCCGTCGCCAGGACGTACTGGTACGGAGTCTGGACCGTCGCCCTCGGCGCGGTGGTGCTGGGCCGCGCGGTGCTGCCGCTGTGGCGGAACCTGCGCCACCAGTTCCGCGTCGAGGCGGTCGTCCCCGAGTCCGACAACGTCGTCTCGATCTACATCACCGGCCGCGACCTGGACAAGCTGCCCGCCCGCGCCGGCCAGTTCTTCCTGTGGCGGTTCCTCACCAAGGACCGCTGGTGGCAGGCGAACCCGTTCTCCCTGTCGGCGGCCCCCGACGGCCGCACGCTGCGCCTGACCGCGAAGGCCGCCGGCGCCGGCAGCGCCGCCCTGCGGCACGTCAAGCCCGGCACCCGCGTCTTCGCCGAGGGCCCCTACGGTGCCTTCACCGCGCTGCACCGAACCCGCACGGAGTCGGTCCTGATCGCCGGCGGCGTCGGCGTCACCCCCATCCGCGCCCTCCTCGAGGAGCTCCACGGCCACGCGGTCGTCATCTACCGCGTCGCCACCGACCGCGACGCCGTCCTCTACGACGAGCTGCGCGAGCTGGCGGCCGCCAAGGGCGCCGTCCTGCACCTGGTGACCGGCCCGGTCCAGCCCGACAAGCTGGCCCCCGCCGAGCTGCTGCGCATGGTGCCGGACATCGCCGACCGGGACGTCTTCCTGTGCGGGCCGCCGCCGATGATGAACGCGGTGCTGGCCAGCCTGCGCGAGCTGGACGTGCCCAGGGCGCAGACCCACTTCGAGCGCTTCAGCCTGGCGGGATGAGGAAGAGATCGTGAAGCGAGCCATACCTGTAGTCGTCCTCAGCATCGCGGGCCTGGTCCCGGTCTGGCGCTACGAGCCGTCGATCGGCGGCGGTACGTCGACGGCGCAGGCGACCCCGGCCCCGTCCGCGTCTTCCTCTGGAGGCACCTCCTCGGGCACGGTCGTCAAGGGGACGACCGTGAACACCGAGAAGGGCCCGGTGGAGGTCCAGGTGACCTTCCAGGGCGAGAAGATCACCGCGGTCAAGATGCTCCAGCAGCCGAACCATCCGCAGACGACGGCGGCGGTGCCGAAGCTGATCGCGGCGACGCTGCAGGCGCAGAGCGCGGACATCGACACGGTGTCGGGCGCGACGATCACGAGTGAGGCGTACAAGGAGTCGTTGCAGGCGGCGATCGACGAGAACGCGAAGTCGGCCTCGGCGTCCCCCTCCCCGTCGGGGTCTCCCTCCCCGTCGGCCGCCGCCTCCCGGACGGTCGACGGCTCGGCGCTGAACACCGAGAAGGGCCCCGTCCAGGTCCAGGTGACCTTCGAGGGCGACAAGATCACCGCCGTGAAGATGCTCCAGCAGCCGAACCATCCGCAGACGACGGCGGCGGTGCCGAAGCTGATCGCGGCGACGCTTCAGGCGCAGAGCGCGGACATCGACACGGTGTCCGGTGCGACGATCACGAGCGAGGCCTACAAGGAGTCGCTCCAGGCCGCGATCGACGCGAAGGGCTGATCATGCACAGGGTCGAACACGTCATGGGCTTCCCGGTGTCGTTGCGCGTGGACGACGAGGGCGACTTCGAGCCGGCCGGGGACAGGGTCTTCGCCTGGCTGCGCGAGGTCGACGCCCGCTTCAGCCCGTTCAAGCCGGACAGCGAGGTGTCCCGGCTGGGCCGCGGGGAGCTGGCGGAGTCGGAGGTCAGCACCGACCTGCGACTGGTGCTCGACCTGTGCGAGCACTACCGGGCCGCGACGGGCGGCGCGTTCGACGTCCGCCTGCCGGGCCGGGGTCTCGACCCGTGCGCGGTGGTGAAGGGCTGGTCGGTGCAGCGCGCGGCCGACCTCCTGAAGGCGGCGGGCGCACACCGCTTCGTGCTGAACGCCGGCGGCGACGTGGCCGCCGCCGGCGGCCCCTGGCGGGTGGGCGTACGCCACCCCGAACAGGCCGACAAACTCTGCACGGTCCTCGACCTCACGGACGGCGCCGTCGCCACCTCCGCCCGCTACGAACGCGGCGACCACATCATCGACGGCCGCACGGGACGTCCGGCGACCGGGCTGCTGAGCCTGACGGTCGTCGCCGAGTCGCTGACGGAAGCGGACTCGGTGGCCACGGCCGCCTTCGCGATGGGCCCGGAGGGCGTCGAGTGGGCGGCCTCGCTGCCGGGCATCGAGGTGTTCGCGGTGGACGCGGAACGCCGGGTGCTGCGGACGCCGGGGTTCCCGGTGGCCCGGGAGGGCTCGGCGGCCGCCTGAGAGCGGGGCCGGGGCGACGTCTTCGCAGGTCCGAAACACAACGGGTCTACACTCACCGGAAACGGCCGGTCCCACCGGGGCCGAAAGCGGGCAACTCATGCCAGACCCGAAGGGTATTCGGCGTTTTGATACGGATAGATTCAGTCACCAAGCGGTACCCGGACGGCACGGTGGCGGTCGACCGGCTCTCGTTGGAGATACCCGACGGCTCCATCACGGTCCTCGTCGGACCCTCGGGCTGTGGCAAGACCACCACCCTGCGCATGATCAACCGGATGATCGAGCCCACCGAGGGCACCATCCTCATCGACGGCAAGGACAGCCGGCAGCAGCCGGTCAACACCCTGCGCCGGTCCATGGGTTACGTCATCCAGAACGCCGGCCTCTTCCAGCACCGCACCATCGTCGACAACATCGCGACCGTGCCCCGGCTGCTCGGCTGGAAGAAGGACAAGGCCCGCGAGCGCGCCCGCGAGCTCATGGAGCGGGTCGGCCTCGACGCCTCGCTCGCCAAGCGGTACCCGTACCAGCTCTCCGGCGGCCAGCAGCAGCGCGTCGGCGTCGCCCGGGCGCTCGCCGCCGACCCGCCCGTCCTCCTCATGGACGAGCCGTTCTCCGCCGTCGACCCCGTCGTGCGCAAGGGGTTGCAGGACGAACTGCTGCGCATCCAGGCCGAGTTGGGCAAGACCATCGTCTTCGTCACGCACGACATCGACGAGGCCGTCAAGCTCGGCACGATGGTCGCCGTACTGCGCACCGGCGGCAAGCTCGCCCAGTTCGCGCCGCCCGCCGAGCTGCTGTCGCACCCGGCGGACGAGTTCGTGGAGGACTTCCTCGGCGCCGACCGGGGCGTGCGGCGGCTCTCCTTCTTCCCGTCCACGGGACTGGAACTGACCATGGCGCCCGTCGTCAAGGCGGGCGGCGGCGCCGAACGGCCCGTCACCGACGCCGAGTTCCTCCTGGTGACGGACGCCGACGGCAGGCCGCTCGGCTGGACCAAGCCGGAGGACCTCGCCGCCGACGGCCGACTGCTGCCCTACGGGCGCCCGTTCGTCGTCGGCACCGACTCGCTGCGAGCCGCGCTGGACTGCGCGGTGCTCTCGCCCACCGGGTGGGCCGTGGCCGTGGACGCCGCCGGCAAGGTGACCGGCGTGGTGTCCCAGCAGACGATCGCCCAGGCGATCCGGGGCGCCCACGACGAGGGCCGTACGGACGCGGACGCGAAGGTCACCGGATGAACTGGGACCGCCTCTTCGACATCCCCAGCGACCTCCAGCACAGCTGGCTCGGCCTGGTCGGCCTGCATCTGCGTGAGGCCCTGCTCCCGGTCCTCGCCGGGCTGCTGGTCTCGCTCCCGCTGGCCCAACTCTGCGTCCGCTTCCGCTGGTTGTACCCGCCGGTGCTCTGGGTGACGACCATCCTCTACGCGATCCCCTCGCTGGCCTTCTTCGTCCTCCTCATCGACTACACCGGCCAGACCGAGCTCACGGTGATGATCCCGCTCACCGTCTACAGCCTCGTCGTGCTGGTCCCGGCGATCGTCGACGGCGTCCGCTCGGTCCCGCAGGAGACCCTCGCCGCCGCGACCGCCATGGGCTTCGGACCCGTACGCCGTTACGTCCAGGTCCAGTTGCCGATCGCGGTGCCCGCCATCATCGCGGGCCTGCGGGTCGCCACCGTGTCCAGCATCAGCCTGGTCAGCATCGGCAGCATCATCGGCAACCAGGGCGCCCTCGGCAATCTCATCAACGACGCCAACATCTACAACCGGCCCGAGCTCGCCGTGAACGCCGTGCTCAGCATGGCGCTGCTGGCCCTCCTCGCCGACGGCACCCTGGTCGCCGTACGGCTGGTGCTGACGCCGTGGATGCCGCGCCGGGTGACGCGTGCGCGGACGAGTGCGAAGGAAGTCTGATGAACCTGTTCCACTTCATCGACGCGTTCTTCAGCGACAACGCGCACTGGCACGGCTACGACGGCATCCCCACCCGGCTCGCCGAACACCTCGGCTACACCCTGGAGGCGCTGGGCCTGGCCGTCCTGATCGGCCTGCCGGTCGGCCTGGTCACCGGCCACTACGGCCGCGGCGGCAACGCCCTCTCCCTCATCGCCACCGCCTGGCGGGCGCTGCCCACCTTCGGTCTGCTGGTGCTGCTGACCCTGCTGTACGGGTTCGGCCTGGTGAACGTCATGGTGCCGCTGGTCGTCCTCGCCGTGCCGCCCATCCTGGTCACCACGTACGAGGCGATGCGCTCCGTCGATCCCTCGCCGGTGGACGCGGCGCGGGGCATGGGCATGAGCGAGGCCGGGGTGCTGTTCCAGGTCGAACTCCCGGCCGCGCTCCCGCTGGTGCTCAGCGGCATCCGCTCGGGCGCCATCCAGATCGTGTCCACGGCCACCATCGCCGCGTACGTCGGCCTCGGCGGCCTCGGCCGGTTCATCATCGACGGGCTCTACCAGCGCGACTACGAGAAGGTCGTGGGCGGCGCCACCCTGGTCGCCGGGATGGCGCTGGCGACGCTCGGGGTGTTCTGGGCGGTGGGGAGGGTCGCGGTGTCGCCGGGGGTGCGGCGCAGCGGCTGAGGACCCGGACGAACGTGGTCCCGAACGTGGATGCCCGGTTCCTGCGAACCGGGCATCCACGTTCGGGTGATCCGCTGCGGGTTCAGGACTCCGTGCGGGCCAGGGCCAGTTCGAGTACGACGAGCAGCGCGTCCCGCACCGAGCCGGTCTCGCGTGCGTCGAAGACGACGACGGGGACGTGGTCGGCCACGTCGAGCGCCCAGCGGACCTCGTCCAGGGTGTGCTCGACCTTCCCGTCGAAGGCGTTGGCGGCGACCGCGAACGGGATCCGCTTGTGCTCGAAGTAGTCGACGGCGGCGTAGCAGTCGTCCAGCCGCCGGGTGTCGACGATGACCAGCCCGCCCACCGCGCCCTCGACGATGTCGTCCCACATGAACCCGAACCGCTCCTGCCCGGGCGTGCCGAACAGATACAGCTTCAGGGTCGGGTCGATGGTGATGCAGCCGAAGTCCATCGCCACCGTGGTCGTGGTCTTCTGCGGGGTGAGCGAGAGGTCGTCCACACCCGCCGCGACCTCGGTGATGGCCGCCTCGGTGGTCAGCGGCTCGATCTCGGAGATCGAGCCGACGGCGGTGGTCTTGCCCACGCCGAAGCCGCCCGCGATCACCATCTTGACCGGCAGCGGCGGTCGTACGGCGGCCGGTTCAGCCGTTGTCGCCGTTGTCACGGAGTTCCTTCCCGGAGTCGGGGATGGCGCGCAGGCCATCGATCAGTCTGCGCAGGACGGAAGCGTCGTGCGTGGCTTCGGAGTCGGGCACGTGCACCGTCAGCCGCCCCTCTTCGCGCAGGTCCTCGGCGAGGACCCGGACCACGTTCAGATGCAGCCGCAGCCGGGCCGCGAGCTCCGCGATGGACTGCGGGCGCCGGCAGGCGGCGACGATGTCGTGCTGTTCGAAGGAGAGCCCGTCGAGCGCGCCGAGACCCTCGACGGTGGCCACCACCTGGGTCTCGACGGGCATCGCCCGCCCGGTCGGACCGGCCGCCACCCGGCCGGCGGTGACCAGGAACGGCCGTACGGCGGGGGCGGGGCCGACCGGGTCGCCGCCCGGGGGTGGGGAGCCGTCCGCCATGGAATGTGTCCGTCCCGGTCTACAGGGCCGAAGGTGAGCCGACGCTGTTCTTCAGCGCGAGCACCAGCTGGGGACTGAGCGCGGTGCCGGCCCGGTTGGCGAACACCGTCATCTCGTAGGCGATGTTGCCGAGCTTGGCCTCCTTGTCGGTGACCACGCCGAGGACGGCGCCGCTGCCGATCGCGGAGACCAGGACGTGGCCGCCCTCCAGGTCGATGATGACCTTGTTGAGGCCGCCGAGACCGTAGTTGCCGGAGGCGCCCGCCGCCAGGCTGGTGATGCCGGAGACGATCGCGGCGAGGCGTTCGGAGTCGGCGTGCTCGCGGAGCTCGGAGACCGCGATGAGCAGTCCGTCGGAGGAGACGGCGATGGCGTCGACGACGCCCGCGGTCTCGGTCGCGAAACGATTCAACAGCCAGGTGAAGTCGGCTGCGGCGGCCTTGAGTTCGGCCGAGATCGGCTCACTCACTGCTCCGCTCCTTCCGGGAGGTGGTTCTGGTCTTGCGGGGTGGGGGGTGCCGCGGGCACCACGACGTTGTGCGTGCCCGTGTCACGGTGAGCGCGTTCCACGGCGGCTTCGAACTCGTCCAGGGCGGAGCGGACGGCCTCCGCGTCGGCGGGGCGGACCTCCTGCCGGACGACCGGTTCGGCGACCGCGCCGGCGGTGGTGTGCAGGGTGGCGCCGCGGACGCGGCGGCGCAGCGGACGGGAGGCGCCCGGGGAGTCGGTGGCGGGCGGCTCGCCGCTGCGGGCCGCGGGGATGAGAGGGGTCTCGGGGGTCTCGTCGGAGGCCTCGCGGCGGGGGATCCGGCGGGGCAGCGGGCCCGTGGGGTCGTCGGAGGCGGGGCGCGGGCCGGAGTCGCTCTGCTCGGCCGCCGGGGTCGTCGCGGCCGGCACCTGCACGGCCGCCGCCTGCAGCAGCAGCGAGGACGGCAGGGTCACCTCGGCCGTGACGCCGCCGCCCGCGGTGCGGGTGAGGGCGACGGAGATCTCCCAGCGCCGGGCCAGCGTGCCGACCACGAACAGGCCGAGCACCTTGGTGGGGACGAGGTCGAGGCGTTCGCGGCGCACCAGGCGGGCGTTCTCCTCGGCGAGCCGCTCGGCGCTCATGCCCAGGCCGTGGTCGGCGACCACGATCGCCGCGCCCTCGGCCGTGTTCTGCACGGTCACCTCGACCGGGCTGCCCTCGGGGGAGAACGACACGGCGTTCTCGACGAGTTCGGCCACCATCAGGGTCAGGTCGCCGATGACGTCCGGCTCGACCATGACCTCGCTGCGGGCCTGGAGCTGGACCCGGCGGAAGCCCTCGATCTGCCCCAGCGCGGCCCGTACGACGTTGGTGAGCGCGGTCGGGCCGGAGCCGACGCCGATCTCGCGGATGCCGGCGAGCAGCATCAGGCTGTCGGCGTTGCGGCGCAGGCGGACGGCGATGTGGTCGATGCTGTAGAGGCGTTCGAGGATCTCGGGGTCGGTCTCGCCGCGCTCCACGGCGTCGATCAGCGCCAGCTGCCGTGAGGTGAGGTTGCTGACCCGGCGGCCGACGTTGCCGAACATCTCGGCGACGTTGCGGCGGCTGAGGACCTGACGCTGGAGCAGGGCGACCGCGGTGCTCTGCACGTGGTTGAAGGCCTCCGCGAGGTCGCCGATCTCGTCGCGCGCGGTCACCGGCACCTTGCCGAGCCGCGGCGGGGCGTCGTCCTCGGCGTCGTCGTCGGCGACCCGGGCCAGCTCGCGCTGGGCGACGTCGGCGACCTCCCGGGCGGCGCCGGTGAGCGCCTGCACCGGGCGGACCACGGAGCGCCGTACCGCCACCGAGAGCGCGAACCAGAGGAGGAAGCCCAGCAGGGCGAGGCCCAGCAGCAGGACGGCGTTGTGCAGGGCATCGGCGGAGGCTTGGTCGGCGCGGTCGGCGATCTCGTCGATGAGCGAGGTGGTGATGCCGAGCCGGACACTGGCCTGCTTGCGGTACGACGGGTAGGAGTCGAAGGCGGTGCGGAAGGCCTCGCGGATCTCGGCGGGGGAGCCGGCCTGCAGGGAGCTGGGGTCGATCTGGAGTTCGGCGTACTGCTCGTTGATGACGGCCTGGGCGCTGTTGTGCTCGATCCCGGCGAGCCGCTCGGCCTGCGCGTCGGTGGCGAACCGGGCGAAGCGGTCGGCCTGGTGGGTGTACTCGTCGGAGGAGCCGATCGCGCCGATGAACTCGATGAGCGCGTTGGAGTCGCCGGTCGTGGCGGAGAAGACGCCGGTCTCGAAGGCGCTGTGGGCGGCGTCGGCGCGCAGCAGCGAGTCGAGGAGGTTGCCGGTGAAGGTGGCCGCGAGGGCGGCGTTGCGGTCCAGGCCGAGGCCGTCGATGAGGGCCTTGGCGGCGCTGGTGTACGCGGGGTCGATGTTGTCGGCGGGGAGGTAGGCCTGCTCGACGGTGTTGCGCAGGCTCTCCAGGCCCTCGATCTCCTTGAGGGCCTGGGCCTCCTCGGCGGGGAGCCGGCCGCCGAAGGTCTTGCGGACCTTCTGGACCTGCCGGTCCACGGCGACCTGCGCGTCGCGGTAGGCGGCCTGCGAGGGGGTGCCGCCGTCGTTGGTGGCCTCGTGGCGCACGGACAGCAGGATCGCCTGCTGGTGCTCGGCCTCCAGCCGGTCCACCAGCGTCGCGACCTCGCTGCTGTCCCGGACCAGCCGGGCCGCGTCCGAGGCGTCCGAGGACCGGCCGACCTGGTCGGTGATGAGGTAGGCGAGCAGCACCGCGACCACGGTCAGCGGCACGCCGACCAGCAGGTTGAGCTTGCGCCTGAAGGTCCAGCGGTCGGTGAAACCCCGTATGGACAACAGGCCTCCTTCGTGACCGATTCTGATCGCTCGCCAACAAACCGGAGACTACCGCCTCAGAGGGATGTGGATCATGTTCGCCCGTGTCAAGAATCCATTACGGGCCGGGCGTGCCGCCTTGCGGGCCGCGTAACTTGTTGTTCACAACAGGCGACGCATCGACGCCAATTGGTGACCGGACTTCTCTTGACTGACCAAGAACTGGCTGGATTGGATCAGTGCACGTGTTTTCTCTCATCAGCCCACACAGCCCGGAACGGGAATCGTGACTTCCAACGCCCCACGCAGCAGGTCCCTTCGGAAGCATCCCGGCGCGATGGCCGTCGCGCTGGCCGCCTCGGCGGCCCTGCTCGCGGGATGCGGTTCCGACGACGGTTCCGACCCTCTGGCCGAGGACACCGGCAAGGCGGCGAGCGGCGACACGGTCGTCGTCGGCTCCAACAACTTCGCCGAGAGCATCCTGCTCGCCGACATCTACGGCGAGGCCCTGAAGGCCAAGGGCATCAAGGTCACCTACAAGCCCAACGTCGGTTCCCGTGAGGTCACTTACGGGCTGCTGAAGAACGGCTCCATCACCGTCCTGCCCGAGTACAACGGCTCGCTGCTGTCGTACCTCGACGCCAAGGCGGAGCAGAAGTCGGCCGACGAGGTCAACGCGGCCGTCAAGACCAAGCTCGACAGCAAGCTGACGCTGCTGGAGTCGTCGTCCGCCGAGGACAAGGACTCCGTCAGCATCAACGCGGACACCGCCAAGAAGTACAACCTCACCGGCGAGTCCACCCTCGCGGACCTCAAGGCGGCCGCCCCGGAGCTGGTGATCGGCGGCTCGCCCGAGTTCCAGACCCGGCAGCAGGGCCTGAAGGGCCTTGAGTCGGTGTACGGGCTGAAGTTCAAGTCCTTCAAGGCACTCGACGCGGGCGGCCCGCTGACCGTGGCGGCGCTGTCGAAGAACACCGTGCAGGCCGCGGACATCTTCACCACGGACCCGAACATCACGAAGAACAAGTTCGTGGTCCTCCAGGACCCGGAGAACCTCTTCGGCTTCGCCAACGTGACCCCGCTGGTCTACAAGAGCGGCCTCTCCCAGGAGGGCGTGGACGCGCTCAACGCGGTCTCGAAGAAGCTGGACACCAAGACGCTCCTCGACCTGGACTCCCAGGTCCAGCTGGACAACAAGGACCCGCTGGACGTCGCGAAGGCCTGGCTGAAGACGGCCGGCCTGGCGTCCTGACACCGGCACCCCGGACCCGGCCGCCGACGCGGACCCCGCGTCGGCGGCCGAGTGCTCAGTAGCCGACGTGGAACGTCGCGTCCTGCTGCTCGGTGGCGGTGGAGATCGGATCGATCCGCAGCGCGTAGTCGTAGTGCCGGATGTACCGGGTCGGGTTGTTGTACGAACGGAACGACGCCCACGAGGAGTTCGCGAGGCCGGCCGTGCGGTGGAACGTCGCGTCGGCGGCGAACGTCGACGTGCCGTCGTTGGCGTCCAGCCGCAGCGCGTAGTCGTAGTGCCGCAGGTACCGGGTCGGGTAGTTGACCGACTGGAACGACACCCCGGAGGAGTCGGCGAGGCCCGGCACCAGCTTCCACAGCGAGTCCTTGTACGGCTCGACGGGGTATGCGTCGATGCGGCCGACGTAGTCGGCGTGCCGGACGTAACGGGCCGGGTAGTTGTAGGACTTCAGCCGGTTCCAGGCGGGCGCGCCCCACGTGGCGACGAGGTTGTCGTACTGGGTGCCGGTGATCGTCGTGATGCCGCAGTGCTTGGAGTTGACCGGCTGGGTGTACGTCCGCTGGTCGAGCGCGGTCCAGGTGCCCGCCGCCAGATCGGTGGACTGCCAGGCGTAGAAGACACCGTTGGGTGTGTAGGTGTCGCCCCAGAGCCAGTACGTGCCGGACGTGAGCGACTTGACGACGGTCGGCGCCTCGGTGCCGCCGTGCGACACACCCGAGGTGAACGGGGTGAAGCTGCCCGGAGTGAGAGAGGTAGACCGGGCGCCCACCAGCGTGCCGTTCTTCTTGAAGTAGAGGTAGTTGACGCCGTTCGCGCCCACCGTCATGTCGCCGTCGATCACGTCGTATCCGGGATCGAAGAAGACCTGGGGCGCGGAGACCGTGACGAAGTCGGTCGTGTAGTTGACCATGATCACGTTGTGGCCGCTGGAGTTGACCGACGAATAGATGATCGCGTACTGGCCGCGTCCCGCGTCCCAGAAGGCCTCCGGTGCCCAGCTGTGAGTGACCATGTCGTGCAGCTTCAGCCGGTGGTAGCCGGTGAAGGTGCGCAGGTCGGTCGAGTTCCAGACGTGGATGTACTGGCTGTTGTAGTTCCAGTCGGTGCCCTTGAGGTCGGTGGCGAGCACCACGAACGTGCCGTCCTGCTTGCGCAGGACGAACGGGTCGCGCAGGCCCCCCGCGCCCTCGGTCGGGGTGACCACCGGGTTGTTCTGGTTCAGGGGTGTCCAGAGCAGCGCGTCCTTGCTGACGGCGAGGTGGAGGCCGTAGTCGGTGCTGTCCCCGAGATTGGTCGACTCGGTGAAGTACGCCATGACGTACGCCGAGTCGGCGGCGTGCGCGGTCCCGGCGCCCAGCGCCAGTGCGCCGGTCGCGGCGAGCGGGGCGGTGGCGGCCATGCCGAGGAGGCGTCGGCGGGAGAGGCCGGGAGCGGAGGGGAGGCGAGCGGGGGGCGGCTCTGCGGGCATGCGACTCTCCAGATGGTCGACATGTCGAACGAGGTTCGACGAGGCGAATGGAAAGTAGAGGGACGGGAGTTACCCGTCAATCACTCCGGCACGGTTGGCGGGTTTCCGCCGATCACCTATGCGGAACCTGTGCCGCCGACCGCCGACGCGATCAGCAGATCCAGCAGGGCGATCAGCACGTCCCGCGACGACTCCCGCTCCCGCGCGTCGCACAGCACCACCGGCACGCCCTCCGGCAGCGCGAGTGACTCCCTGATCTCCTCGGGCGGATAAGGGTGCCGCCCGTCGAAACCGTTGACGCCGACGACGAACGGGATGCCGCGCCGCTCGAAGAAGTCGACGGCGGCGAAGCTCGCCTCCGGCCGCCGCACGTCGATCAGGACCACCGCGCCGAGCGCGCCCACGGCCAGGTCGTTCCACATGAACCAGAACCGCTGCTGCCCCGGCGTGCCGAACAGATACAGCACCAGCCGGTCGTTGATGGTGATCCGGCCGAAGTCCAGGGCCACCGTGGTGGCCTTCTTCCGCTCGATGCCGGCGAGGTCGTCGACCCCGAGCCCGGCCATGGTCAGCGGCTCCTCCGTGCGCAGCGGCACGATCTCGCTCACCGACCCGACCATCGTCGTCTTGCCGACGCCGAAGCCCCCGGCGATCAGGATCTTGACGGTGTCCGGCGCCGCGGGGGTCCCGGCGGCGGATGCCTCAGAGCCGGCCAAGGCCGTCCCTCACTTTCTGCAGGAGGTCCAGGTCCAGGGTGCGGTCGGTGACGGGGTGCGGGGGGTGGACGGTGATCAGGCCCGCCTCCAGCAGATCGCAGAGCATGATGACGACCACGCTCACCGGCAGGTCGAGCAGCGCCGCCAGCTCCGCGACCGCGACCGGCCGGGCGCACCGGCGCAGGATGCGCGTCTGCTCGGGCTGCGGCCGCGGCGCCCGCTCCGGCGGCGGGTCCACCGCGGTCACCGTGGCGATGAGCGTGAAGCAGGCGCGGCTGGGCCGGGTCCGCCCGCCGGTCAGGGCGAACGGCCGTACCAGCCGGCCCGCCACCGCGTCGCTTTCGCTCACCTCACACGCCGGTGGGACCGAGACCGGTCCGCGGTGCCGCGCTGAGATGCTCGCCGATCTTCTTCACCAGCATGTTCATCTGGTACGCCACCACGCCGACGTCGGCGTTCGGCCCGGTGAGCACGACGAGATGGGCGCCGGGACCGGCCGAGGTCAGTATCAGGAAGCTGTTGGCCATCTCGATCAGCGCCTGTCGCACCGGCCCGCCCCGGAAGTCCATGCTGACGCCCTTGCTGAGGCTCATCAGCCCCGACGCGGTCGCCGCCAGACGCTCGGCGTCGTCCCGCAGGAACCCGGTGGACTTGCTGACCACCAGCCCGTCGTCGGAGAGCACCACGGCCTGCGTGACGTCCGCGACCCGGTCCACGAGGCCGGTGAGCAGCTGGTCCAGCGCGGTGTGCGTGGCGGGGGTGGGGCGTGTCATGGCGATGTCCTTCATGAGCGGTCGGTGTGGGGAGTGGTGGGGACGACGGCGGGTTCGGCCGCTTCCCGGGCCTGGAGCGTGCCGCGCTGGAACCCGGCGAGCGAGGAGGCGGCGTGCTCCGCGGTGAAGCCCTCGGGGTCGTCGTCGACGACGACCGGCGCCTCCTCACGCAGCTCCACGGCCAGACTGGTCTGGGGGACGCGCCGGGGGAGGCGGGAGGGGGCGGAGGGCTCGGCGGGCCGGACCGGCTCGACGGGGTCGGAGGGCTCGACGGGGTCGGAGGGCTCGACGGAGTCGGAGGGCTCGACGGGTTCGACGGGTTCGGAAGGTCCGGAACGCCCGGGGCGTTCGGCGTCGGCCGCCTTGTGGTCCCCTTCCTCCGCCGGGGCACCCCCGTCCTCCTCCCGCACCAGCACCTCGTGCGGAATCAGCACGATCGCCGTCGTCCCGCCGTACGGCGACGAGCGCAGCGTCACCGAGATCCCGTGCCGGTCGGCGAGCCGGGCGACGACGAACATGCCGAGCCTCAGGTCGTCGGCGAGCGCCACCACGTCGAACTTCGGCGCCTCGGCCAACTGGGCGTTGAACGAGGCGTAGTCCTCCTCCGGCATGCCGAGCCCGCGGTCCTCGATCTCGACCGCCAGGCCCTTGGCGACGACCGTCGCCCGCACCCCGACCGGGCTGGGCGCCGGGGAGTACAGCGTGGCGTTCTCGATGAGTTCGGCCAGCAGATGGATCACGTCGGCCACGGCGGGCGGCGCCAGGGACAGCTCCTCGTCGGTGTGCACCTCCACCCGCTGGTACTCGGCGACCTCACCGACCGCGCTGCGCAGGATGTCGACGATCGCGACGGGCTCGGTCCAGCTGCGCCGGGGCTGCCCGCCGCTGATGATGACGAGGTTCTCCTCGTAGCGCCGCAACTGGCTGGCCGTGGAGTCGAGTTCGTACAGGCCCGCCAGGACCTCGGGGTCCTGGTGCCGGCGTTCGAGGGTGTCGAGACGGCTGAGCTGGAGGTTGACCAGGTTCTGGCTCTGCCGGGCGATGCCGAGGATGACCTTCTGGAAACCCCGCCGGGTGTCGGCGAGTTCGACGGCGGTCTCCACGGCGGTGCGCTGGGCGGTGTTGAACGCCCGTGCCACTTGGCCGAGTTCGTCGGAGCCGTAGTCCAGTTCCGGCGCGGCCCGGTCCACGTCGACCTTCTCGCCCCGGTCGAGGCGGGCCACCACGTCGGGCAGCCGCTCCTGGGCGAGGCTCAGGGTGGCGACCCTGAGGCCGCGCAGCCGGCGGGACAGGGAGCGGGTGATCCGCCAGGACATGCCGACGCACAGCAGCAGCGCGACCAGACCGCCGGCACTGAGCGAGGCGGCCGTCAGCAGCAGGTCGTCGGCCTTGCCGGCGCTGCGCGTGAGCAGCCCCGAGGTCTGCCGCTGGATGAGGACCGAGTAGCGGTCGGACACCGTGTCCAGCGCGGCCGTCCACCGCTTCCGCGCGTCCGGCAGCGCGACCCGGCCGTCGGCGCGGGCCGGGCGGGCGGCGAGCACCTGGTCCTCGACGGACATCAGGGTCTGCCACTCCCTGCTCGCCAGGATCCGCTCGGTCTCCGTCTTCGCGTCGCCGGTCAGCGCGGGCACGATCTGGTCCTGGACCAGCCAGCGGCGGGTGTTGACCAGCTGGACGAACTGCGTCCAGCCCTTCTCGTCCAGATGTCCGTCCGGCCAGGCGAGGGTGAGCTGGGCGTCCTCCTGCGAGGTCAGCTCCGCGGCGTGCTCCAGGGCGACGAGCGGCTCGGCCTGGGAGGTGAGGTCGCCGTCGTCGACCTGGGACAGCTCCTCGAAGGCGTGGATCTGGCCGTCGACGATCGACGTGTACTGGTCCAGCACCTGCTCGGCGGAGATGTCGGCGGGGGCGTCCACCTGGTCCCGGTAGTACTCCAGGCTGCCCAGCGAGGCGACCACCGAGTACAGCCGCTCCGCGACCCGGTCCGGTGCCCGCTGGATCTCCTCGGCACGGCCGACGAGCTTGGCGACCGCCTTGTCGGTCTCAGCGCGCTGCCGGTCCAGGGCGGCCCGGGAGCCGGGCACCCTGGCCAACCAGGCGGCGGACGCGGCGCGTTCGCGCTGCAACGCGAGCGTGGCCTCGGTGCCCATGGCGCCGGTCGAGCGGCTCAGCTCCGTCTGCGCGCGCAGCCTGAGGCCCTCGGAGAACATCTGGATCGTCGTCACGCCCCACATGGCGGCGAGGGTGACACTGGGCACCAGCGCCAGCAGGATCAGGGAGATCCGTATGGAGCCGAGACGGCGCCGGCGCCGGGGGCCTGTCCGGTCAGACATGGTCTTCCTTGGGCGATCAGCAGGGAGGGGGAGGCGGGGAGTGCGAGCGGAGAGGGGCCCGCTCAGCGGGTTCCGGCGGCGGCGAACCTCGCCACGGCGGCGACATTGCTCCGGGTCACGAACGCGGGGCCGGTCAGCACGGGGGCCACCCCGCCGCCGCTGACATTGCCGTTGGTGCGGTACAGCCACAGCGAGTCGACCGCGAGATAGCCCTGGAGATACGGCTGTTGGTCCACCGCGAACTGCACCGACCCGTCCCGCACGGCCCGGGCCAGGTCCTTGTTGAGGTCGAAGGTGGCGACCCGCGCCCTGCTGCCCGCCGCCTTCACCGAGTCGACCGCGTCCAGCGCGAACTGCGCGCCGTTCGTGACGACTTCGTCGATGCCGGGGTCCTGCCGCAGCCGGGCGGTGAGGACGGCGTCCACGGCCTTGGCGTCGGTGCCCTCCACGTAGAGGTTCTCGGTCTCGCCGCCGAACGTCTTCTTCACCCCGGCGCAGCGCGCCTCCAGCGCGACATTGCCCCGCTCGTGGATGACGCACAGTGCGTGCTTGGCCTTCAGCGCGTCGAGCCTGTCCCCGACGGCGCCGCCCGCGACACTCTCGTCCTGGCCGAAGTACTGCAGCAGCCCCTGCGACTTCCAGGCGTCGATACCGGAGTTGAGTCCGACGACCGGTATGCCCGCCGCCCGGGCCTCGGCGACCGGCGCCTTCATCGCGTTCGGCTTGGCCAGCGTCACCGCGATCCCGTCCACGCGTTCCCCGATCGCGTCGCGCACCAACTGCGCCTGCCGGGCCGGGTCGGAGTCGCTCGCGTACGTCAGCTCGACCCCGTCCTTCGCGGCCGCCGCCTCCGCTCCCTTGCGCACCAGCTCCCAGAAGGCGTCCCCCTCACCGCCGTGGGTGACGAGAGCGACCTTCATCGCCCCCTTCGCCCCCGACCCGAGCCGCGCGTCGGCGGCACCCGAACCGGCAGCGGAACCCGAGGCGGAACAGCCGGCGAGCAGCAGGAGGGCGGCCGCGGACGCGACGGCGAGACGCACGGACGCGGCGGATCCGGAAGATGCCTGCGGTGGGGGAGTGGTGATCATGAGGATGCGGCACCTCACTGTGCGGCCGAGCTGGTGGAACGCGAAAGCGAGGCCGAAACGCCGGTGTGCGTCGACCTGTTGAACTTTCACTTGCCCGGAGCCAACCGTGTGTGACCGCCGGTAGTCAAGTGATCAGCCGCTTGTAGTGACTTGTCGGTGCCGCATCGTGATGGTCGGTGATCATCAGGGGGTCGGGGGCGGTCGGTAGTTGGGGGGCTCAGCCGTACGTCAGGTTCGAGCACGGGTTGTCGTCCGCCGACCGGGCGCCGTCCGCGACCGTGCTGGGCACGGCCGTCGGAGACGGAGTGGGTGTGGTGGCGTAGGACTGGCCGAGTACGACGCTGATGCCGGTGCCCGCGACGGACTCCAGCGTGGCGCCCGGGAAGGCCGCGGCGACCGTGCGGGCCCGGGACTCCTCGCCGGGGCCGTACTCGACGAGGGTGGTGGGGTGGTCCTGGGTGGCCGCCGTGGCCGTGCCGGTGACCGTGAAGCCGTCGGAGGTGAGCGTGGCGGCGGCGCGGGCGGCGAGGCCGGTGATCGTGGTGCCGTTGTAGACGCCGACGGCGATGCCGGCGCCGGACACGGGGGTGGGGGACGCCGTGGGCGTCTTCTGCTTCCCCTTCCGCTTCCCCGTCGCGTTCTTGCCGTCGATCGTGCGGTCGGACTTCAGGGCCGCCCACAGGGCGTCGGCGTCCGGTTCGACGATCGCGACGCGCGAACCGTCGTACCGCCAGGGCAGGGTGACGAACTTGGTGTTGTGCAGGTCGACGTCCTTCAGGGACATCGCGAAGGAGATGAGCTTGTCGGCGGAACCCAGGCCGGTGTCGACGGTGAGGGACTTCGTCGCGGCGTCGGCGAGCGGCAACAGGTGCGTCGGCGTCAGACCCTTGCTCTTCACCTCCTTCAACAGGCTTGCCACGAAGGCCTGTTGGCGCTTGATGCGGCCGATGTCGGAGCCGTCGCCGATGCCGTGCCGGATGCGCACGTAGTCCAGCGCCTTCTGCCCGGAGACGGTCTGCACCCCCTTCTTGAAGAGCAGCCTGCCCGGCGTGGTCCGGTGCGGGTTGAGATCGTTCTCGTAGACGTCCTGCGGCAGGCACACCTTCACCCCGCCCACCACCTCCGTCAGCCGCGCGAAACCCTTGAAGTCGACGACGACCGTATGGTCCACGCGCAGGCCGGTGAGGTGCTCGACGGTGTTCTGGGTGCAGGCCGGGTTGCCCTTGGCGGTCTCGCCCACCGAGTAGGCCGCGTTGAACATCGTGTCGGTCTGCGTCTTCGTCCAGCTGCCGTCGGGCAGCTTGCAGGGCGGGATCGTGACCAGGGTGTCGCGGGGGATGGAGACCGCCAGCGCGTGCCGGTGGTCGGCGTACACGTGCAGCAGGAGCGTGGTGTCGGAGCGCCCTATGTCGTCCTTGTCGCCGCCGCCGAGCGCCGCGTTGCCGTCGGTGCGCGCGTCGGAGCCGATGAGCAGGACGTTCTCACCCTTGGAGGAGCCGGCCCGGGGCCGGTCGTCGGAGACGCCGCCCGAGTCGAAGGTGCTGATGTTCCCGTCCAGCTTCAGATAGAGCCAGCCCGCGCCGGCGGTCGCGAGGACCAGCAGCGAGAGGCACACGGCGAGTGCGACGCGTATCCGGCGGCCCCGGCGGCGGCCCGCCCGGCGACGCCCGCCGGGGCGCTCCTGCCGGTGCCGCGGAGGTGCCGGCCGCCCTGCACTGGTGATCGTCATCCGCGCCCTTTTTGCAAATAGCTGGGATTTGTCGCCTAAGCCCCGGTTGTACAGTTGCGCACGACAGCAACCGTCATCCGACGGGCAGCGGCCGCCGCAAGTGTGCGCGACCGACGTAAGAGCGAGTTGAGAACTCGGGCGAGAGAAAGGCGCGGCCGTGCTGCGTAACGGACTGGAACCCTGGCACCTGCTGATAGTGGCGATCGTCGTGATCGTGCTGTTCGGCTCGAAGAAGCTGCCCGACACCGCGCGGGCGCTCGGCAGGTCCATGCGCATCCTCAAGAGCGAGGCGCAGGCGATGAAGGAGGAGTCCGCGCCGGCGGTGACTGCGCCCGTGGACGCCCCTGCCGCCGCGCAGTCGCCTTCGCCGTCCCAGTGAGTACGTCAGCCGAGGCGCACCGGCAGTGACCGGTGGCCGTGGGAGATGAACGAGTCCACCGGCTCCAGCTCCCCCGGCGCCACGGCGAGCGCGAGCCCCGGGAAGCGGGCGAACAACGCGGGCAGCGCGACGCGCGCCTCCAGGCGGCCGAGCGGGGCGCCCAGACAGTGATGGGCGCCGTACCCGAAGGCCAGATGGTCCTTGTCGGCCCGGGTGACGTCGAACACGTCCGCGTCCTCGCCGTGGTGCCCCGGGTCGCGGCCGGCGGCGGCGTACGCGGCGAGGATCGCCTCGCCCGCACGGATCACGGCGCCCTCGGGACCGCCCAGCTCGGCCAGGTCCAGGTCCGTCACGGCGTACCGCAGCGGCAGGCTCGCCACCGGTGCCTCGACCCGCAGGGTCTCCTCGATCACGTCGTCCCAGGACGCCTGCCCGGCGCGGACCAGGGCGAGCTGGCCGGGGTGGGTGAGCAGGGCGTGGACGGCGTTGTCGAGCAGGTTCACCGTCGTCTCGTGACCGGCGCTGACCATGAGGACCAGGGTGTCGAGCAGCTCCTGCTCACTGAGGTGGGCGCCGTCGTCGTCATGGGTCGCGATCAGCGCGGAGGTGAGGTCGTCGCCGGGCGACGCCCGCTTGGTCTCGACGAGTTGATGCATGGCCGCGTAGAAGCGGGTGTAGATGTCGGCCACTTCGGCGGCGTCGGCCGAGGTGTGGAAGACGCCGTCCACGACGGCCCGTAGCTCCGGGCCCTGCTCCTGAGGAAGGCCGAGGAGCTCGCCGATGACCTGGATGGGCAGCGGGTAGCAGAACTCCTCGCGCAGATCGACGACTTGACCGCCCTCTCCGGCCTTCTCGACGCGGTCGATCAGCGTGTCGGTGATGGCTTCGACGCGGGGCCGCAGGGCGGCGGTCCGGCGTGCGGTGAACGCCCTCGCGACGAGGTTGCGCAGACGTTTGTGGTCGGCGCCGTACGCCGTGAACATGTTCTGCACGGCGACCCAGGTGAACAGCGGCCAGTCCGGGGAGACACGGCCCTCGGCCCAGCGCCGCCAGTGCTGTCGTGCGTCCTTCGACACCCGCGGATCGGCGAGCAGCCGCCGCAGCAGCGCGGGGTTGCTGACCGCCCAGGCGGGCACGCCGTGCGGCAGTTCGACCGGGGCGACGGGGCCGCGCTCCCTGATCCGCGCGGCTTCGCCGTGGATGTCACGACCGGTCGGGTCGATCACGACCGGATCCTTGAACTCCATCGAACTCCCCCTGTCCCGTGAGCTCCCGGCACCCCCGGTCCGGGGTCCCCGGCCACCACGACCCGCCACCCGAGCGGCGCCGCACCACGGTCACGCTAGGGGGCGGGCAGCGGGGCGCGCGAGGGCGCACGGGGGGTCTGGCCGGAATCGGGGGGTGGGGTGAAGGCGGGCGGGGGCGGGGCGAGGGCGGGTGGCTGAGCCGAGCGGGGGGCGAGGGCGGGTGGCTCAGCCGAGCTGGGGTGGGGACAGTGGGGGCGAGCGGGGGTGGTGGGGGCAGCGCCTGGCCGGTGCGGGTCCTGCTTGTGCGCGGACAGGGTCGTTCCCGGCCTCGGGGCGTGCCGGCAGGCTCGTCCTCGGCTCTGCTTGTGCGGGGATGGGCCGGTTACTGGCCTGGTCGTGTGTGGACAGGCCGGTTTCCGGGCCGGTCGTGCGCGGGGGCGTCCGTTCCGAGCCCCACTCGGGGTGTGCTTGGGCAGGCTCGTCCTTGGCCCAGCCTTTGTGCTCGGGCAGGCGCGTCCCTCGGTCCCGCTTGTGTGCGGATAGGCCGGTTCCCGGCCCCGGTTGGGCGCCGGCGGGCCCTTTCGGAGTCCCGCTTGTGTGCGCAGGCCCGCCGTCGTCCCCAGGCCTGCCAGTGTGCGCGGGCCCGCCCCCGGCCCCGCTCGTGTGCCGTCAGGCCCGTCGCCGGGCCCCGCGACCAACCCGGGCGGGGCCGGTGCGGGTCCTGCTTGTGCGCGGACAAGGCCCGTCCCGGGCCCTGCTCGTGTGCCGTCGGAGCCGTCGCCGGGGCCCCGCGACCAACCAGGGCGCTTTCCGGCCCCCGTAAGCCATCAGGATGCTCTCCTGCCCGGCGGGCCGAGTCTCAGGCCGGTTCCGGGTTTCCGGTCTCCGGCCCCGGCGCGGTCAGCGAGCCCAGTGGTGTCGTGGTCTTCGCCGCTCGGGCCGCCTTGCGGCGCTTCCTGCGGCTCACCCGCGGTTCCTGGTCCGGGAGCCAGCCGAAGGCGAGGCAGCTGCCCACCACGCCCAGGAGGAGGCCGATGAAGAAGCCCCCCAGGTTCGAGGTCAGCCAGGTGCCCAGGGCCAGCAGGACGCCGGTGATCGAGTAGAAGAGCCGTTGGGTGGGGTTGAACAGGATGAGCAGCCCCAGCAGCAGCATCAGCGCCGGCAGGAGATAGCCGGCCAGGCCCTGCATCCCGATGTGCAGGACGACCTTCAGCGACGCCTTCTCGGTGAGCAGGATCTCCGCCCCGCCCAGGGCGAGCAGCAGCCCGCCCCAGAACGGACGGCCGGCCCGCCACGCGCGGAAGGCCGACCGCACTCCCCGACGTGGAGTGTCCGTGTCCGACATCAGCAACCCGAGCTGCTGAAACGGAGCTTCAGGCCCGGAAGCTTGAAGACACCCGCGGTCGTCGCGTAGTTGGTCTGACGCAGGTTGGCGATGTGCACCGTGTCCGACTGCTGGCTGAACACCCCGATCGGCCCCTTGACCCCGGCCTTGGTGAGCGTGCTGGCGTCGTTCCCGATCTCGATGTTGTTGAAGTCGGCGTCACCGGTCAGCTCGGTGGAGTCGGTGGTCAGGTCGGTCGCCTTCACCTTCTGCGACCCGCTGCCCGCGGTGATGAGCAGGTTGGTCCCGCCGAGGTCGACGCTCTGGCAGAGGCTGTCCAGCGTCGCGTTCTTGATCGCGGAGGTGACCACCAGCACCTGGCCCCCGGTGTCACCCGCGTTCGGGCTGCCCTCCGCCATGTTGTCGAGGGCGCCGAACTGCTCGAAGCCGGTGCCGTTCAGCTCCTTCGCGGTGACGGTGAACGCCATGCCGGAGATCGCGAACTGCACGCCCAGCGCGCCCTCCGCGGTCAGCACCGCCAGCGTGGCGGCGACCAGCGTGGCCGGCACGGCCATCACGGCGGCCCGGCGCGCGCGGACCCGCCCGCGTCTGACAGGCTCCGGCGCGGAACCGCTTTCCGCGTTCTGTGGTGTGTTGTCGGCGGCCGAAGTGGCGTCCGAAGACGAGGCCATGTGTGCTCCCAGGGCATAGACAGTGCGGTCTGGCATCAAATGGCACGTTGTCCTGGCGCGGACAGCGCAGGCGGCCCGCGCCCCCTCGCATCTCCCGGCGGATGCAAGGGCTTTCGCGTACTCCGCAGTAGCCGCCGAGGAAGTTACCGGTGGTTACATTTAAGGGTCAAGAGAGTTGTGAAAAAAGGGTGTTGGTTGTGCCTCGCCTGTGGGGCGAGATGTGTCGAGGTGCCACACCGCTATTTGACTGTCCGTCAACTGCGCTTCTACTCCTTGACGTTGACTGAGCATCAGGTCTACAACTGCCCCTGGCTCGAACCGGATCCGTGGCGCCGGATCCGTCGCGCGGCACTGCCCGCGCCTCCCGGACGTCCTGTCCGTCTCCGGGCACTCCTCCGTGCCCGTCTCCTCCCGCTGGCACCCGCACGGTCACTTCCCCCCTGGTCCGTGCCGGGGCGCCACCTCCCGCCCGGCCCGGCCGGGGACCTACCCCACGTTCCCCGGCCGGTGACCGGTCGGCTGCCGTCGTCGGTCCGTGACGTACGGAGAAGGCGTCACGGGCCGACGCCGCAGGACGCCGCGCCGCGTCCACACCCCCCATTCGCCACCCCCCACCCACCACCCCCCTCAACCCCCCTCACCTCGGAAAAGAGGCATTCCCGCATGCGTACGCGTTCTCTGCTCACCCTCACCGCCGCCGTCGCCGCCTTCGCCCTGTCGGGCGTGAGCCCCGCGTCGGCCGCCGACAACGTCCTCACCACCGGGTCCACGGGCGGCGACGCCGTCGCCACCGGTACGGCGGTCACCGCGTCCCTGGCCAGCGGCACCACCGCGACGCTCTACTCCACCGCGACCGGCACCACGGGCATCACCTGCACCACCTCGCAGTTCACCGCGACGGTCGACAGCAACCCGACCGCTCCCGGCACCGCCTCCGAGACCCTGACCGGGCACACCTTCAGCAACTGCACCTCGAACAACGTGGGCGTGCTCGGCGTCACCAGCGTCACGGTCAACAACCTGGCGTACACCACCACCGTGGCCTCCGACGGCACCGTCGCCGTGACCCCGGGCACCGCCGGTCCCATCCAGACCACCGTCGTGCTCAGGACCCTGCTCGGCAGCGTCACCTGTGTCTACCAGGCGACGAACGGCAGCCTCTCCGGCGCGGCCGACAACGCCGACAACAGCATCAAGTTCACCAACCAGCAGTTCACCCGCAGCTCCGGCTCCTCGCTCTGCCCGAGCAGCGGCTTCTGGACCGCGAAGTACGCCCCGGTCGCCACCGACGGCGCGGCGGTCTACGTCAACTGACACGCCAAAGGGTTCGCGCCCCCACGCTCGGTGGGGGCGCGAACCCTGTGTGCCGTCAGTGGACCGGGCTCACCGGTCCTCGTCGCACATGCCTTCTTCCAGCTCGGAGATCTCGCGATCGCCGGAGGCGACACAGAACCACTGCGTCGGATGCTCGGAGTACTCCCAGCTGCGCGGGTCCGCGAGCAGCTCGGTCAGCGCCTCGCCGGTCACTTCCTCACCCGTGTAGTAGGCCGGCGGCGAGTCCGACCGGAACACCTTGATGAACCCCAGCGGCTGCCAGCAGCTGATCAGACGGGCGAAGCGCGGGATGTGCCGCTTCCATTCCTCCTCGTCCTCGCTCTGCGTCCAGTCGGCCAGAACACTCCAGAGATCGGAGCCCTCTCCGCCGTTGACGAAGAGGCAGTACTCGTCGTCCTCCCATTTCTTCACGGGGTGACCTCCTTTCTCACTGATCCAGCGCGGGGTTGCCGGCCAGCGGGACCCGGTAGGCCTTCTTGCCCTGCTGGATCTTGACATAGGGCGCCCGGTGCAGGATGTCGCGCAACTCGTACTCGCCGTTCTTCTTCGCGCTGTTCCCTGCCTCAAAGATCATGACTCCGCCGGGGATCTTGATCCGGAATCCGCCACCGGTCGCGGCGGGCGCGGGAATGCGCTCCTTTCCGGCCAGCAGCTTCTCCAGTTCTCCCGCCGTCGCGCCGCGCAGCGACTCCGGATCGTCCAGGCTGCGCACGACCTTCTGGGCCTTGTTGGCGCCCTTGCCCGCCGCCTCGGCGGCCTCCATGACGTCGTCCAGATGCTTCAACTGGTGCGGGAACTTGGCGAAGTCGCCGAAGAACGGGATGAAGCCCGACATGCCGAGCGTCGCCCCGACGGCGTCCTTCTCGTCAGCTCCGGCTCCTCGCTCTGCCCGAGCAGCGGCTTCTGGACCGCGAAGTACGCCCCGGTCACCGCCTCCTCCGGTGCGGCGGTCTACGTCAACTGACCCTCGTACGACCGGCGTTCAGCGTCGACGCAGACGCAGCGCCAGGGCGGCGCCCCCGGTGAGCACCAGCACCGCGGCGGCGCCGCCCGCCACCATGGGGGCGGACGGTCCAGAACCGGCAGTCTCCGTGGCGGCCACCGGCGCGGCGCCGGCACCCGAGGCCGTCGTACGGGGCTCGGCGCTCGGCGTCGGGCTGCTGGTCGTACGGGCCTTGGCGGCGCCGGTCGAAGACGGCTTCGCCGAAGCCGTTGCCGAAGGTGAGGGCGAAGGCGACGGCTTCGCGCTCTGCTCGGCCCTGCTCTTCGTCGCGGGGAACACCACGTCCGAGCACGAGTAGTACGTGTCCGGCGTGCTCGTGTTCTGCCAGATCGTGTAGAGCACATGGCGGCCCGTACGATCCGACGGCAGCGTCGCGCGGATGCGGTACGCGCCGCCCGTCAGCGCCGGGTCCTTGACCGTCGCGAACGGCTTCTCGGGCAGGTCGGACCAGGCGAGCGGCTTCGTCGGGTCGTAACCGGGCTTGGTCAGGTAGAGCTTGAAGCTCCCTGTGTGCGGGATCGTCGAGGCGTACTTCATCGTCAGTGTCGCGCCCGGCGTCAGATGCGTCGAGGGCCAGTCCGCGCGGGCCAGGTCGAGCCCCTTGTAGGCGGGCAGGCCGCCGCTGCACAGCTCCCCGTCGGGGACGGTCTGCCGGTCGCGGCCGTTCACGTTGGCGATGCGCAGGTTGTCCCAGGCGGTGAAGGGTGTCCCGTTCGCGGTGATCGCGGCCCGGCAGGCGGCGGTTGCGGCCCGGCCGCCCTCGGGGGAGCAGGCGTACACCCGGCTCACCGGATCGGTCGGCGCGCCGTGCGCCTGAGCCGGGGCGGCCGCCCATACGGCGGTCAGGAGCGGTGCCACGACCGTCAGGGCGGCCATGCGGTATGCGGTCATCCGGGACATCCGGAACGTCTCCTCGGCCGAGGCGGGAACGGTTTGCTCCCGTGCAGTACGGAAACCGGGCCCGGCGCGTTCACCGCGGGACATCGGCCGCGAAAGGGTGCACCCGGGGTGCATTCGCCCCCGACTTCCGGACGGCGAGGGTGGGTTTCCGGCCGGATCGAGGGTTTCCCCTGTATTCACATGACCAGCCCTTTGCCTATCGTTCAGGCCACAGCTGACCCACAGGTAACCCCCTCCCCGGTCCGCTGGCGCTCGGCCGGTCCCACGCCGCTTTTCGCCCCGCCCCCCGCCGCTTCATCGACGAAGCGTTCCCCACCGCTGCTCCGCGCTGCCCGGAGCACGGCCACGAAAGGCAAAGCCCTTGCGTACCCCGCCCTCCCTCCGACGGAGGATGATCTCCGTCGCCGCGGTCTCGGCCGCGCTGTTCACGGCGGCCACCGCCACGGTGGCCACGGCCCAGGAGGCCGCCGCCCCGAAGGCAGCCGCCGTGCCCACCGCCCAGACCGAAGCCGCGCCCGGCGTCACCGCCGAGCGGCTCATCGTCGGCTACAAGTCCGGTGCCACCGAGGCCAAGTCGAACAACGCCGCCGAGGCCGACGCCACCGCCAAGGGCAAGCAGGCCGGCGAGGACGTCGACTTCCAGCGTCGGCTGGGCACCGGTGCCGCCCTCGTGGACCTGGGCGCCGACGCCACCCGCGCGGACGTCGCCGACGTCGTGGCCGAGTACAAGGCCGATCCGCAGGTCGCCTACGTCGTGCCGGACCGCCTGAACAAGCCGCAGGCCGACCCGAACGACACCGAGTACGCCAAGCAGTGGGACCTGTTCGAGGCCACGGCCGGCATGAACGTCCCCGGCGCCTGGTCCACCGCGACCGGCTCCGGCGTGACCGTCGCCGTCATCGACACCGGCTACGTCGCCCACACCGACCTGGCCGCGAACATCGTCGCCGGTTACGACTTCATCTCCGACACCGCGGTCTCGGTGGACGGCGACGGCCGCGACAGCAACCCGGCCGACCCGGGCGACTACTACGCCGCCAATGAGTGCGGCTCCGGCATCCCGGCGTCCAACTCCTCCTGGCACGGCACCCACGTGGCCGGCACCATCGCCGCGGTCACCAACAACAGCAAGGGCATCGCGGGCATCGCCTACGGCGCGAAGATCTCCCCGCTGCGCGTGCTCGGCAAGTGCGGCGGCTACGACTCCGACATCATCGACGCCATCACCTGGGCGTCCGGCGGCACCGTCTCGGGCGTGCCCGCGAACACCAACGTCGCCAAGGTCATCAACATGAGCCTGGGCGGCGACGGTGCCTGCACCAGCGCGACCCAGAGCGCCATCACCGCCGCCGTGAACCGCGGTACCACGATCGCCGTCGCCGCGGGCAACGACAACGACAACGTCGCGAACCACTCGCCGGGCAACTGCAACAACGTCATATCCGTGGCCGCCACCAACCGCACCGGCGCGAAGGCCTCGTACTCCAACTACGGTTCCCTGGTGGACATCTCGGCCCCCGGCGGCCAGACCAGCACCGGTACCGCCAACGGCATCCTGTCCACGCTGAACTCCGGCACCAAGACGGCGTCGACCGAGAACTACGCCTACTACCAGGGCACCAGCATGGCCACCCCGCACATCGCGGGCCTCGCCGCCCTGCTGAAGTCGGCCAACTCCTCGCTGACCCCGGCCCAGATCGAGTCGGCCATCAAGTCCAACGCCCGTGCCCTGCCCGGCGCTTGCTCGGGCGGCTGCGGCGCCGGTCTCGCGGACGCCGCGAAGACCGTGGCCGCCGTCAGCGGTGGCGGCACGACGACGGGGACGACGTACTCGAGCACCTCCGCGGTCGCCATCCCGGACAACAGCTCGGCGATCGAGTCCCCGATCACGGTCAGCGGCCGTACCGGCAACGCCCCTTCGGCCCTCAAGGTCGCCGTCGACATCACCCACACCTACCGCGGTGACCTGGTGATCGGCCTCGTCGCCCCGGACGGCACGGTCTACAGCCTGAAGTCCGCCAGTTCCTCGGACTCCGCGGACAACGTCAACACCACCTACACCGTGGACGCTTCGAGCGAGACGGCCAACGGCACCTGGAAGCTGCGCGTCCAGGACACCGCGGCCCAGGACACGGGCACGCTCAACAGCTGGAAGCTGACTTTCTGAGCCACCCCCGCCGAACGGGCGGGCCGACCGGTGCGGATGGGGCACCGGTCGGCCCGCCTTTTTTGTGTACTGAGCGACCGGTTTTTATAAACGCCCATTGCGTCCTACACGCAACCGGTGAATAAGTTGTGGGAGGTCTGAAGACTGAAGCGAATTGGGGTGGCCTCGAATGACCGTCGTACGGTGAGATATCGTGTACGGGGAGTAAGAAACAAACGGCATGGCCTGTTCTTTTCGGGTCCTGCTCTCCTCGCCCCCAGGAGCGTCCCATCGATGGCTAGGCAGTTACGCGCCGAGCAGACCCGAGCGGCGATCATCGCGGCCGCCGCGGACCTGTTCGACCGGCAGGGTTACGAGTCGACCAGCCTGAGCGACATCGTCGAGCACGCCCAAGTCACCAAGGGCGCCCTCTACTTCCACTTCGCGGCGAAACAGGAGCTCGCTCACGCCATTCTGGAGCTTCAGTCGAGAACACTGCGCCGGATGGCGGCGGATATGGACAGCCGCGGCCTTTCCCATCTCGAAGCCCTGATCCGCACCACCTTCGGGATCGCGCGGCTGTCCGTCGAAGGTCCCGTCCCCAGGGCCGGGCTCCGGCTGGCCACCGGCGGACTCGACGTACCGCCGCCGCTCTCCCACCCTTTCGAAGAATGGCTGGACATCACCACCCGCAAACTCCTCGGCGCGGTCAAGGACGCCGACCTCCACCCGGACATCGATGTCGAAGCCGCAGCTCACTCCCTGGTCTGCTCCCTCGTCGGCACCCGGGTCGTCGGCCGCTCCCTGGAACCCGTCACCCGGCAGCCGCGCCGGCTGGCCGAGATGTGGCACCTCCTGATCCGCGGCATGGTGCCGGTACCCCGCCGCGCCCGCTATCTGAGCCTCGCCACCCAGCTGGAGCGGGAGATCAGAATCCCCTGACGGGGGCGGTACGGTGGCGCCCATGCCCCACACCCCGCCCGAGCCGTCCGTCCCGTCCCCGCCCGGGTCGGCCCCCGTGCTCCTCGCCGACGAGCCCGGCTCGTTCCCCTACAGCGTGCTCGCCGAGCGGCATCCCGCGATCGTGGGGCAGGTCCGGGAAGCCTTCCCCTACGGCCCGGACCAGCAGCGCGCCCTCGACGCGCTCCTGGAGAACTGCACGAAGGGCGTGATCGAGCCGCTCCCGGCCGGCGCCTCCGGCCGTGACCTCTGGGCGGCCTGGGGGATGGCCGAGCACACCGGGCGGTCCTGGTTCGACATCCCCTGGCTGTGGTCCGAGAGCTGGTTCTACCGCCGACTCCTCGACGCCGTGGGCTACTTCGGCCCCGGACCCTGGCAAGGCATGGACCCCTTCCGCCCCTTCAAGCTCGCCGAGCTCGAATCAGCGGAGACCGACGAGGAGTTGGCCGCACTCGACGACTTCGCCGACCGGCCGGTCGAGGAACAGGCCGAAGCCCTGCTCCACGGCTCCCTGTGGGGCAACCGCGCCGATCTCGGGTTCCGGCTGTCCGACGGGGACGCCGAGGCCCGCGCCGCCGTCCCCGCGCTGGTCGCCGACGACAGCGCCGTCCTCTGGTCGCTCCTCGACGGCGCGGACACCCTGTGCCTCGTCGCCGACAACGCGGGCCGCGAACTCGTCCCCGACCTGCTCCTCATCGCCCATCTCCTCGCCCAGGGCCGGGTCCGGCGGGCGGTCCTGCACGTCAAGCCCCACCCGTACTACGTCTCCGACGCCACGACCGCCGACGTGGTCGACGCCCTGCGCCGGCTGACCCGGGCCCGGGGCGCGGCGGCCGCGTACGGGCGCGAGCTCTGGTCGGCGATGGCCGACGGCCGCCTCACGGTCCGCGCCCACGCCTTCTCCTGCGCCCCGCTGCCGTACGAGGCCATGCCCGACGACCTGCGCGCCGAACTCGCCGACGCCACCCTGACCATCCTCAAGGGCGACCTCAACTACCGCCGCCTGGTGGGGGATCGGCGCTGGCCGCCGACCACGCCCTTCGCCGAGGTCACGGCGTATTTCCCGGGCCCGGTGGCGGCCCTGCGCACCCTGAAGTCCGACGTGATCACCGGCCTCACGCCCGCCACCGAGGCCGCCCTGGTGGCGGCGGAGGGACAGCGCTGGCGGACCGGGGGTACGCACGCGCTCATCCAGGTGCGGCCGTGACCGGCCTCAAGTGACCTGAACCGGCGCGGACTTCAGCCCGTTGATGAAGTTCGACACCAGCCGCCGGGCCGGTCCCGCCGCCCGCAGGACGGGCAGCGTGCGCAGCGCCTCCGCGTACAGCACCCGGAGTTGAAGCCGGGCGAAGTGACTGCCGAGGCAGACGTGTGGACCGTCGCCGAAGGACACGTGCGGGTTCGGCGCACGGGACAGATCCAGCCGGTCGGGGGCGTCGAAGACCCGCTCGTCCCGGTTGGCGGAGGCGTGGAAGACGACCACTTTGTCACCAGCCCGGATGCGCCGCCCCGACAGCTCGGTGGCGTGTACGGCGGTGCGCCGGAAGCTGAGGACGGGCGGATGCCAGCGCAGCAACTCATCCACGGCGGTGCTGAGTTCGACTCCGCCGGTGCGCAGTCGTGCGTACGACTCAGGGTGGTCCGCGAGTGCCAGCAGCCCGCCGGGGGCCGCGCTGCGGACGGTGTCGTTGCCCGCGACGGTGAGCAGGAAGAAGAACATCTCCAGCTCGGCGTCGGCGAGTCCGGTGTCCTCGGCGAGGGTGGTCATGACGTCGTCCGCCGGGTGCCGGCGTTTGTGCGCGGCCAGTTGGCGGGCGTACGCGAACATGTCCTGGAGCATCGCGGGGGAGCGCGGGTTCACCGGCCGGCCCGCCGTGTCGCGCACCGGAGCACCGGCCTCGTCGGGGTCCTGGTAGCCGATCACCCGTTGCGTCCAGCGGAGCAGCGGGCCGCGGTCCTGTTCCGGGAGGCCGAGCAGGTCGGCGAGGTTGAGCAGGGCGTAGTCGTCGGTGACCGCGGCGACGAGGTCGACGGTGCCGTCCGTGGCCCGGGCCGTCTCCAGGGCGTGGGCGAAGAGGGTGCGGGCCCGCTCCTCGGCCACCTCGGTGAAGCGGGCGATGCGCGCGGGAGTGAACGCCCGGCTGACCAGACGCCGCAACCGCCCATGCTCGGGCGGGTCCTGATTGAGCATCATGCGACGGATGAACGGCAGGTCGGCCGGATCGGGATCGCGGATCTGCGTGGCGCCGAGACAGGAGGAGTACGTCGCCGGGTCCCGCAGCACCCGCACCACGTCCGCGTGCCGGGTCACCGCCCAGAACCCCGGCCCGGCCGGCCAGTCCAGCACCTCGGGCTCCTCCTGCCAGGCTACCGGGTGGTGGTCGCGCAGGACGCGATAGGCGTCGTAGGGCACTCCGGCCGCGTACCGGCGGGGATCGAACACATCGGGAACCGGCGGGGCCGTGGGCGCCGTAGGGGTCATGCGCCCCACGGTGGCCGACGCCGCGTGATTTTCCAAGGACGTCGAATCGGCTGGCATGTGTGTAGTGATCATGCCAAGCCGAGCGTCATCATGCGCCCATGGCGTTACGGCGATCGTGTTCGGGAAGTGCGAAAAGAGGAACGGCGGTGGCGCTGGCGACGGCCCTCGCCCTGACGCTGACGTCCTGTGGCGACGACGAGGACTCCGGGGCGGCGGACGGCGGGCGGACGAAGATCACCGTGGCCGCGCTGCCGCTGGTCGACTGCGCCATGCTCTACATCGCCCAGGACCGCGGCCTGTTCGAGAAGGAGGGGCTGGACGTCCGCATCCAGCAGATCCAGCAGAGCCTCCAGGCGCTGCCGCCCCTGTCCAAGGGGCAGATCGACATGGTCGCGAGCGCGAACTACGTCACCTACTTCCAGGCCCAGGAGAAGGGCACCCTCGACATCCGCATCGTCGCCGAGGCCATCCGGGCCGCGCCGCACATGATGGACGTGCTGGTGCCGAAGGACTCGGACATCAAGTCCGTCGCCGACCTCACGGGCCGCAAGCTCGCGGTCAACGTCCTCAACAACGTCCAGTCACTGACCTTCGACGAGATCGTGGCGGAACAGGGTGCCGGAAAGCCCGTCTACCGGCAGATCCCCTTCCCGCAGATGGGCGCCGCCCTCGAGAAGGGGCAGGTCGACGCCGTGCACGCGGTCGAGCCCTACGACAGCGCCATCCAGGACGAGTTGGGGGCACGGGTGCTGGTGGACGGGGCGTCCGCGCCGGTGCAGTCCATCCCGCTCAGCGGCTACCTCACGACCGCGCGGTACGCGCGTGGGCATGCGGACGCCCTCGCCGCGTTCCAGCGCGCCATCAGGGCCGCCGTCAGGATCGCGGCGAAGGACCCGGAGACCGTCCGCGACATCCTGCCGACCTACACCGAGGTGACCGCACAGCAGGCGAAGCAGATCGACCTGCCGGTCTTCCCGCCGACGATGGACGCCGCGCAGATCGCCCGGCTGACCGAGCTGATGAAGAAGCAGGGGATGGTGCAGAAGGCGATCGATCCGACGGCGTTGCTGGTGAAGTGAGGGAGAGGTCTCCGGAGGGCGTGCGGTGAGGCAGCGGCAGCGGCGGCAGGAGCGGCAGCAGGAGCGGCGACAGGGGCCGGAACTGGTGCTCGGGGCGCTCGGGGTGCTGCTCGCCTTCGGGGTGTGCGAGGCGGTCAGCAGGGCCGGGATCGTCCGCCGCAGCTATCTGCCGCCGGCATCCGAAGTCCTCTTCAGAGCAGCGGAGTTGGCAGGCGACCGGGCGTTCCTCGAGGGTGTGGGCGCCACCCTGCGCGCCTGGGTGCTGGGCCTCGGCCTCGCCATCGCCCTCGCGGTCCCGCTCGGCCTGCTGCTGGGCAGCGTGCCGGTCGTCGACGCCGCCGTCCGCGCGATCGTGGAGTTCCTGCGGCCCCTGCCGTCCGTGGCGTTGATCCCGCTGGTCTCCCTGCTGCTCGGCTCGGGCACCGAGACGAAGGTCGCGCTCGTCACGTACGCCTCCCTCTGGCCGATCCTCTTCAACACCGTCTACGGTCTCGGCGAGACCGACCCCCTCGCCAAGGACACCCTGCGCGCCTTCGGCTTCGGCCGCCTCGCGGTGCTCCTCCGCGTCGAACTCCCCGGCACCGCGCCCTTCATCGCCGCCGGCATCCGTATCTCGGCGTCCGTCGCCCTCATCCTGGCCGTCGCCACCGAGATCCTCTCCGGCTTCGGCGAGGGCCTCGGCATCTTCATAGCCCGGTCCGGCCTGGCCACGGACGGCACCCGGGACGTCCTCGCGGGCGTGGTGTGGGCGGGGGTGCTGGGGCTGGTCATCAACGGGGCACTGGTGTGGGGCGAACACCGGCTGTTCCCGTGGACGGCGGGGGAGCGGGGGGCCGGGGTGGGGACGTGAGCGGGGGCGGGCAGGCGGGCGAGGGGCTGGGCGGGGACGTGAGTGGTGGCGCCTCCACCCCGCCGACCGCGGGACGCCCCTCCGCCTCCACTCCGCCGACCGCAGGGCGCCCCAGCACCTCGACCCCGCCGACCGCGGGACGCCCCAGCACCTCCCCCCACCCCCACAGCCTCTCCCCCCGCCCCGACACCGCGCCCGCGCCACCCCCGATGCGTCGGCCCCCGCACCCCCGCCTCCCCGCTGTCCTCCCGCACGCCCTTCTGCGCTGGGTCGTCCTCGCCCTTGCCGTGGCCGCGTGGGAGGTCGTCGCCCGCGCGCACGGCAGCGTGTATTTCCCGCCACCCGGGCGCATCGCCCGCCACATGTACGACCTGTGGTTCTCGGGCCCCGTCCGGCACGTGTTCCTCACCGAGGCCGCCGTGGCCGACATCCTGCCCAGCCTCGGGCGGATGGCCGCCGGGTTCGCGCTCGCCGCCGTCGCCGGGATCGCGCTCGGCGTCGCGGTCGGCCGCTCGCGGCGCGCGTACGCCCTCTGCAACCCCGTACTTCAGTTCGCGCGGGCCGTCCCCCCACCCGCCTTGGTCCCGGTGTTCGTCGTCGTCTTCGACTTCGGTACGCCCATGCAGATCGCGTCGATCGTCTTCAGTGCCGTCTGGCCGGTGCTGATCAACACCGCGGAGGGCGCCCGCAACACCGACCCCCTGCGCCTCGACGTCGCCGCCGTGCTCCGCCTGGGCCCCGTCGAACGGCTCCGGTTCCTCATCCTCCCGTCCGCGCTGCCCCGCATCTTCGCGGGCCTGCGGCTGAGCCTCTCCCTCTCCCTCATCCTCATGGTGTTCTCGGAACTGCTCCCCGGCACCGCCAACGGCATCGGCTTCACCCTCACCGACGCCCAGACCCGCTCCGACCTGCTCACCGTATGGGCGGCCCTCGTTCTGCTCGGCGCCCTCGGCCACCTGCTCAACACCGGCCTCCTGGCGGTGGAGAAGCGCCTCGTCGGCAGGGGAAGGGCGACCACATGACCCGTACCCGAACCCGTACCCGCACCCAGCCACCCCACGACCCCCGGGCCAGGTGACACGACCGCATGCTCCGTCTCGACGCAGTCGGCCAGTATTACGGCGACCACCCGGTCCTGCGCGACCTCACCCTCACCGTCCCCGACGGTCAACTCCTGTGCGTGGTCGGCCCCTCCGGCTGCGGCAAGTCCACCCTGCTGCGCACCGTCGCCGGTCTGCTGCCCGCACGTGAGGGCCAGGTCACCGTCGACGGCACGCCCGTCACCGGCGTACCCGACCGGCTCGCCGTCGTCTTCCAGGACTACGGCCGCTCCCTCTACCCCTGGCTCACGGTCCGCGACAACGTCGCCCTGCCGCTGCGCCGCCAAGGCCTCCGCCGTGCCGAGCGCCACACCGAGGCCGAGCGCATCCTGGAGCGTGTCGGCCTCGACGGCACCGCCCGCCGCCACCCCTGGCAGCTCTCCGGCGGCATGCAGCAGCGCGTCGCCATCGCCCGCGCCCTGGTCTGCCGCCCCTCCCTGCTGCTCATGGACGAGCCCTTCGGCTCCCTCGACGCGCAGACCCGCGAGGACCTGGAGGACCTCCTCCTGGAGGTCCACCGCACCGACGGCACGACCATCGTGTTCGTCACCCACGACATCGACGAGAGCGTCTACGTCGGCGACCGGGTCGTCGTCCTGTCCCCGGGGCCCGGCTCCCACGTCGTCCTCGACCTGCCGGTCGGACTGCCGGGAAAGCGGGAGCAGATCGGCACGCGCGGGCTCCCGGAGTTCGTGGCGCTGCGGGCGGAGGTCGGCCGAGCGGTGCGGGGCGGCTGAGCGACGCGCACGGCTCGCCCCCGCGGCCGGCCCACCCGCGTCGCCCCGCCGGCCCCCCACGCCCTGCCACCCCACGGAGCGCCACAAATTCCCCCGACAACTCCCGAGTTCAGCCCCGATTCACGCGATGGTGTGATCATGTGCCGTCCGGCGGATGTCCCCCGAAAGGCGCGGGTAGAGCCCCCGCCATGACGCAGCAGCCCTTCGAACTCCCGCACTTCTACATGCCGTATCCCGCGCGGCTGAACCCGCACCTCGACGAGGCCCGTGCCCACTCGACGGCGTGGGCGCGCGAGATGGGCATGCTGGAAGGGTCCGGGATCTGGGAGCAGTCCGATCTCGACGCCCATGACTACGGCCTGCTCTGCGCCTACACCCACCCCGACTGCGACGGCCCCGCCCTCTCCCTGATCACCGACTGGTACGTGTGGGTCTTCTTCTTCGACGACCACTTCCTGGACATGTTCAAACGCACCCAGGACCGCGCCGCCGGAAAGGCCCACCTGGACCGGCTGCCGCTGTTCATGCCGATGGACCTCCGCACCCCGATGCCCGAGCCGCTCAACCCCGTCGAGGCGGGGCTCGCCGACCTGTGGACGCGGACCGTGCCCGCCATGTCGGCCGGCTGGCGGCGCCGCTTCGCCGTGGCCACCGAGCATCTGCTCAACGAGTCCCTGTGGGAGCTGTCCAACATCAACGAGGGCCGGATCGCCAACCCGGTCGAGTACATCGAGATGCGCCGCAAGGTGGGCGGCGCCCCCTGGTCGGCGGGGCTCGTGGAGTTCGCGACCGCCGAAGTCCCCGGCTCCGTCGCGGAATCGAGGCCGCTGAGGGTCCTCATGGAGACGTTCTCCGACGCCGTGCACCTGCGCAACGACCTGTTCTCCTACCAGCGCGAGGTCGAGGACGAGGGCGAGAACAGCAACGGCGTCCTGGTCCTGGAGACCTTCTTCGGCTGTACGACACAGGAGGCCGCCGACCTCGTCAACGACGTCCTCACCTCCCGCCTCCACCAGTTCGAACACACCGCCCTCACCGAGGTGCCCGCCCTCGCCGTGGAGAAAGGTCTCACCCCGCCCGAGATCGCCGCGGTCGCCGCCTACGCCAAGGGACTTCAGGACTGGCAGTCCGGCGGCCACGAATGGCATCTGCGCTCCAGCCGCTACATGAACAAGGGCGTCCGCTCCGCCTCGCCGTGGCACGGCCTCACCGGCGCCGGCACCTCCGCCGCCGACGTCGCCGCCCTGCTCGCCGCTGCCGCGGCGGAACGTCTGCGCGCCCACACGCACGTGCCGTACCAGAAGGTCGGCCCGTCCCTGCTGCCCGACTTCCACATGCCGTTCCAGGTGGAGCTCAGCCCGCATCTGGACGCCGCCCGCCCCCGCCTCACCGCGTGGACGCACCGCATGGGCATGCTCCAGGAGGGCGTCTGGGACGAGGACCGGCTCGCCGCCTTCGACCTCGCCCTGTGCTCGGCGGGCATCGACCCGGACGCCACCCCCGAGGCCCTCGACCTCAGCGCCCAGTGGCTGGCCTGGGGGACGTACGCCGACGACTACTACCCCCTTGTCTTCGGCCGCCGCCGCGACCTGGCCGCCGCCAGGATGAGCACGCAGCGCCTGGCGGACTGCATGCCCGTCGACGGCGAGCCGATCCCCGCCCCGGCCAACGGCATGGAGCGTGGCCTCGTCGACCTGTGGACCCGTACCACGGCCGGGATGACCCCGGACGCGCGGCGCTCCCTGAAGGACTCCGTGAACGTGATGACGGAGAGCTGGGTCTGGGAGCTCGCCAACCGGATCCAGAACCGCATCCCCGACCCGGTCGACTACCTGGAGATGCGCCGCGCCACCTTCGGTGCCGACCTCACCCTGAACCTGTGCCGGTCGGGCCACGCCCCGGCCGTTCCGCCGGAGGTCTACCGCAGTGGGCCCGTCCGCTCGCTGGAGAACGCCGCCGTCGACTACGCGTGCTTACTGAACGACATCTTCTCGTACCAGAAGGAGATCGAGTACGAGGGCGAGATCCACAACGCGATCCTCGTCGTGCAGAACTTCTTCGGCATCGACTACCCGACCGCCCTCGGGGTCGTCCACGACCTGACGACCCAGCGCATGCGGCAGTTCCAGCATGTCGCCGCCCATGAACTGCCCATCGTGTACGACGACTTCGCCCTGTCCGACGACGCTCGTGAGGTCATGCGGAACTACGTCCTCGACCTGCAGAACTGGATGGCGGGCATCCTCCACTGGCATCGGACGGTCGACCGCTACAAGTCCGGCTTCCTGGCCCGGCGCGCCCACGGCTTCCTTCCGGACCGGTCACCGCACCTGCCGCTGCCTCTGGTCAGCTGAGTCCGCGCACCCGCCGGACGGCCCGCTCGGCGAGCTCCCGGACGCCCCACGCGGCGGACTCCGAGAGCTCGCCGCGTATCGCCTCGGCGGCGCCCAGCAGCGCGTGGGCGTCCTCGGCGGAGTCCGCGTCGGCCAGGGCGAGGGCCAGGTGGTAGTGCTCCTCGGCGATGTACCGGCCGAGGCTCGTGCCCCGCCAGAACCTCAGCGAGTCGTCCGCGGGCTCGGCCAGGGTGTCCCTGAGCGCCGCCAAGGAACGGTCGGCCGCGGGGAGTTGTCCCGTCTCCCGCTCCAGCCGGGCCTGGGTCAGCCGGCTGGAGACCCGGTCGCTCACCGTCTCCTGGAGCGCGGTGTGCAGCCGCTGGGCGCGCAGCGCCTGGCCCGGCTCGCCGATCCGCTCCAGGTCGTGGGCGAGGGCGGACAGTTCGGAGGTGTCCAGGCGGGTGGGATCGTCGGTCCGCCGCAACAGGCCCTGGTCCAGCTCGATCGCGTCGAGCCGGCGGATCAGCGCGCACCGGGCGAGGTTCGTCATGCCCTGGTCCAGGGCGAGGTCGGTCCAGGTGTACAGCGGCTCGTCGGCGGGGTCGGTGCCGAACATCAGGTCGTCCAGCTCGCGGGCCCAACTCAGCAGCTCGGCCGGGCCGGCGTCGGGGCCGGGGAGCTCGCTCAGTCCGCAGGCCGTGTCGAAGTCGGTCTGCCGTGCCTCGTGCAGCAGCGGGAGATCCTCCACATTGCCGTGCAGCCCCACCAGCACGGTGGCGAGCCGCAGTTCGTCCGTCATCGACGACCGCGCCTCCTGGCGCAGCAGCCCCCGCAGCAGGCCGAGGTCGCCCTCCGCGCGGTCGAACTGCGCGGCCCGCAGCGCGATCCGGCGTCGTACGGGATTCCCGGCGACCGCGGCCCGCACCTCGCGGTCCGCCGTCCGCAACGCGGCCAGATCGGCGCGGCCGGCCGCCAGGACGGGCTCCCAGAGCGGCGGCGGGGGCGGGCCGATGAGGTCGTAGGCGCGGCCCTCCTCCGCGTTGAGCAGCAGGAAGTCGGGCTCGGTGCGGGCCAGGGCCGCGTCGAGGAGCGCTTCGAGCTCCTCGCGGGGGCGCTCCGGGAAGCCCAGGGCGGTACGCAGCTCGGTCCGCGCCGCCTCCAGAGCGGCGGCGTCCTCGTCGTCGTAGTCCTCCGCGTCCTCCAGGCCGATCATGATCTCCAGGGCCTCGTCGGCACTGGCGCCGACGAGCCCCGCCGAGCCCTCGGAGTCGGCGTACAGGACCGAGCCGTCCTCGCACATGAAATACGTCCCCCCGCCGGCGTCGCCCGCCACGATCCGCAGGGAGCCGCCGGAGGCGAGACGGACCGGCTCCACATGGCCGCACCCGGCCCGCTGCACGTCGAAGTCGAAGGGGTACGCGGCGAGTTCGGCGAGGCGGGAGTCCTGGAGGAGCAGCCGGAGGGCGCGATCGGTCATGCGGCAGAAAGTAACAGCCGCCACCGACAAAGGGACTTTGCGGTTCCGTTTGCGGTGTGCCCGTCACCCGGCGGGCTGGGCCTCCCTCAGGCCGGCGTGGGCCACGGCGGCTCGCGCCAGCGCCCGGACCATCGGGTGCGGGCGCGAGCCGTCACCGGACAGCTCCGGCTGGAAGAGGGAGGCCAGGAAGAACGGGTGGCCCGGCAGTTCGGCGATCCGGACGTGGCCGTCCTCGTCGTACCCGGAGAAGCGCATGCCGTGCGCGCGCAGGGTGTCGAGGTGGCGGGACGGACCGTAGGCGCAGAAGTAGCGCTCGACGGTGCGCTCCGAGCCGATCACCGACTGGGCGAGCGAACCGGGTTCGACGACGACCACCGCCTCGTGGCCGACGAGCGAACAGGCCAGCGGCTCGATGAGGAGGTCCTCGGCGTCGGGGTCGGTCTCGGCGTGCGCCACGCGCGTGAGGCCGCACACGTTGCGGGCGTACTCCAGCAGGGCGTGCTGGAGCCCGGCACAGGTGCCGAGGAACGGGATGCCCTCCACGCGCGCGGTCCGGATCGCCGCGAGCACCCCCTCCTCGCTGCGGTACGGACTGCCCGGCAGCACCCACACGGCGTCGAAGCCGCTGACGGCGCCCTCCGCCCCGGCGTCCTCGGACGGGATCCAGTAGGCGTCGAGGACGAGCCGGTCGCGTTCGGCGAGGGCGTCGAGGAGGAGCGGGATGCGGGTGTGGGAGACGACGCTGGGGGAGCGGTCGCCGACCAGGGCGATACGGGCTGCTGAATCGGTCATGCCCTCATCCTGGGCGGGAGCGCCGGATCACGTCCAACGATGATTTCTGCATGCTCGATAAGCGATGCTGATGAGAGGGTGGGGGGCATGGACCCGCACCTCCTGCGCACCTACGTCACCGTCGCCCGGCTCGCCTCGTTCTCCGAGGCCGCGCGGGAGCTGGGGTACACCCAGTCGGCCGTTTCCCAGCACATCCAGGCCCTCGAACTGGACCTGGGCGCACCGCTGCTGACCCGCCGCCCGGTCGCGCCCACGGCGGCCGGCGAGCGGCTCCTCGAGCACGCGGGCCCGCTCCTGCTGCGCCTTGACGCGGCCCGCGCGGACGTCGTACGGATGGCGTCCGCACCCGAGCACGGACTGACCCTCGCCGCCGCCCCCACCGCGCTCGCCGCCCGCGTCCTCGCCGCGCTCCCGGCGGCCGGGGTGACCCTGCGGGTGCTGGCCCGCGACGCGATCCCCGCCGCCGTCGCCACCGGCACCGCCGACCTGGGCCTGGTCGACGGTCTGGCCGCCCCCAGCGACCCGCTGCGGCTGCCCGACGTGGCGCCGCTGACCACGCGCGGCGCCGGCGAGGAACCCGTGTGCGTCCTCCTGCCGGCCGGTCATCCCCTGGCCCGGCGTCCCGGACTGCGCCTCGGGGACCTGGCCGACGCCCGCTGGCTGGACGCCCCCGACGCCGGACTGCCGCTCGCCCACCTCCGCGCGGCGAACGGCGGCCACGGCTTCCGCACCGCACTCCACTACGACGGCACCGACCTCCACACCCTCACATGCCTGGCGGCGGCGGGCCGGGGCCTGACCCTGCTGCCCCGCTCGATGGCCACGGGGGTGGCGGGCACGGCCGCCGTGCCGGTCACCGAACCCCGGGTCGTGCACCGGACGGAACTCGTGCACACGGGGGCGCCGCGGGGCGCGGCGGCGCGGCTGGCGGACGTGCTGACGAGGTGAGCGGACCCGCGCCGCGAAAGGTCACGACGCCTATGGCTTCCCTCCGCTGACCGCTGGTCAGTCTCACTCGTTCGTGGCTCGTCGGGCCTCGGTGTGACGGGTAGAGCACCAGCCGGGACCGCCCCGTATCCGCCGGAGGCGACCCGCGTCCGCCGGAGGCAAGCCATGGAACAGACCGCGTTGCGCCCCAAGCCGATGCCCGGCCAGGAGCCCGGCGGCGGCACCAGGCCCGGCCCCGCCCGGCGCCCGCACGCCGCCCGCAGGCGGGGCCGACGGCTGCGGACCGTGCTGTTCGCGCTGTTCGTCGGGACGGTACTGGTGCTCACCGGCGTCGGCCTCGGCACCGTCGGCGCCACGGTGATCGGCATGAGCAAACTCGCCGAAATGCAACGGGAGTTGGGCGGGGCGGCCGCCCCCCGTCCGGCCGCCCCGGGCCCTCGGCCCCCTTCGTCGCCCCCGTCGCCCGCATCGCCCGCTCCGTCTTCCTCCGCCGGCACCACCGCGACCCTCGGAGTGGAGGCGGTGGACGCCGAGAAGGCGGGCGCGCTGCTCGTCGGCGTCCATGTGCCCGGCCCCGGCTACACGGCCGGCCTGGTGCGGGGCGACGTACTCCTCCAGGTCGGCAAGAGGCGCGTCGACTCGGCAGCCGACCTCGCCCGCGCCGTCGCCGCCGCACGCCCCGGCAAGGAGATCACCTTGACGATCCGTCACCAGAGCGGCGGCTACCAGCAGTTGGTCGCCGTCCCCGGCATCGTCACGTGACCACCCGGAAGTGGCTGGTAAGCCGCCCCGCGTCGTCCAGGACATGGAACGCCAACCCCACCGGCGCGTCCCGGTCCGCCACCTGGTCGCCCTCCCAGGGCAGCCGCAGCGTCCAGGTCACCCCCGGCCCGACCATCAGCGGCCGCCCGGCGAAGACGCTCGCCGCCGGGGTGTGGGCGTGCCCCGTGATCAGGCCGGCGATCTCGGGGCGGCGGTCGAGCAGCGCGGCCAGTCGGTCCGGTCGCGCCAACTGGTAGCGGTCCGGCAGCGGGTGGTGCAGCGCCACCGGCGGGTGATGGAAGGCGAGCAACGCCCGCCGCCCGCGGCCGAGTTCGTCGAGCGTGGCCTCGATCCAGTCGTACGTCTCGTCGTCGAGGGCCCCGTCGTCGGCGCCCGAAATGCTGGAGTCGCACATCAGCACCGCCGCGTCGTCGAAGACCCGCACGCTGTTGACCGGCCCCTCGGACGCGGGCACGCCGAGCAGCGCCTTGCGGTACGGGGCGCGGCTGTCGTGGTTGCCCGGGCAGGTCAGCACGGGGAACGGCGCGTCGCTCAGCAGGCGCGCGGCCTCCTCGTACTCCGCCTCCGTGCCGTGGTCCGCGATGTCCCCCGTCACCAGCAGCGCGTCCACCGCGCCGGGCAGCTCCCACAGGTGGTCGCGGACGCGCCTCGCGCGCGTGGTGGCCCGTTCGCTTCCGTCCAGATGCAGATCGCTGATGTGCGCGAGCACGAGCACGGCGTACGCCTCCCCTGATGGGTTTAATGGTGTGGGCTGATTCAAGCATTAGGACTAACGCTTGGGCAATCGATAACCGTTAACCCGGGAAAAAGGCTGGTTCCCCGCCCTCCGCCCGCGCCACGATGAGCTCATGCCGAGCACCCTCATCGCCTTCCTCGGGGCCTGCACCCTGGTCGCGGCCTCACCCGGACCGAGCACCGTCCTGATCATCAAGCAGTCGCTGCACAGCCGGCGGTCCGGCTTCCTGACGGTGCTCGGCAACGAGACCGGCGTCTTCGTCTGGGGCCTGGTCGCCGCGTTCGGCCTGACCGCGCTCCTCACGGCCTCCGAGATGGCGTACGACGTGATGCGCGTCGTCGGCGCGGTGGTGCTGGTGGCCTTCGGTGTCCAGGCGCTGCGCCAGGCCCGCCGCGGCCGCACCGAGGGGGCCGAGCAGGCCGTGGACGGCTGGACGGGCGGCGGGAAGAGCGGCTGGGCCGCCTACCGCGGCGGGCTGCTGCTCAACCTCGCCAACCCCAAGGCGGCCGTCTTCGCCATGTCCTTCCTGCCGCAGTTCGTGCCCGCCGGCGCCCCGCATCTGCCGACGATGGTGGGCCTCGCCGCGCTCTGGGCCGTCTACGAGGTCGGCTACTACGGCCTGTACGTGTGGTTCGTCGGCCGGATGCGCGCGGTCCTGTCCCGCGCCGGGGTGCGCCGGCGCCTGGAGCAGGTCTCCGGCGGCGTCCTGCTCCTGCTCGGCGTCCGGCTGGCGCTGGAGAACTGACGCCCGGCGCGAGACCGCCCCGGCGGGGACCGCGAACCGGCTCGCGCCGCCCCCGTGGACCGGGCAGGATGCTGCCCGTAGCCCCCGTTGTCCCACTGTCCGCCCAGGGAGGCCCGGATGACCGGCAGCAAGACCGCGCCCTTCACCGCCGACGACTACCGGGCCCGCATGGAGCACGCCGCTCAGGCGGCCGCCGACGCCGGACTCGCCGGACTGCTCGTGGCCCCCGGCCCCGACCTGGTCTGGCTCACCGGCTACACCCCCACCGCGATCACCGAACGACTCACCCTGCTGGTGCTCGCCCCCGGCCAGGACCCCGTCCTCGTCGTCCCGACCCTGGAGGCCCCCGACGCCGCCCACGCGGCGGGCGCGCCCGCGCTGACCCTGCGCGACTGGACCGACGGCAAGGACCCCTACGCCGCCACCGCCGCCCTCCTGGACTCCGGCGGCCGCTTCGGCGTCAGTGACAACGCCTGGGCCATGCACCTGCTGGGCCTGCAGAAGACGCTGCCGAACACCTCGTACGCCGCCCTCACCGACGCCCTGCCGATGCTCCGGGCGGTCAAGGACGCGGCCGAACTGGAGCTCCTGGCAGCCGCGGGCGCGGCTGCTGACGCAACGTTCGAGGAGATCCGCAAGGTTCCCTTCGGCGGCCGCCGCGAGTCCGAGGTCGGTGCCGACCTCGCCGACCTGCTGCGCCGGTTCGGGCACTCCCAGGTCGACTTCACCATCGTGGCCTCCGGCCCCAACGGCGCCAACCCGCACCACGAGGTCGGCGACCGCGTCATCGAACACGGCGACATGGTCGTCCTCGACTTCGGCGGCCTCAAGGACGGCTACGGCTCCGACACCTCCCGCACCGTCCACGTCGGCGAACCCACCGACGAGGAACGCCGGGTGCACGACCTGGTCCGCGAGGCCCAGGAGGCCGGCTTCCGGGCCGTGCGCCCCGGCGTCGCCTGCCAGGAGGTCGACCGCGCCGCCCGCAAGGTCATCGCCGACGCCGGCTACGGCGAGTACTTCATCCACCGCACCGGCCACGGCATCGGCGTCACCACCCACGAACCGCCGTACATGATCGAGGGCGAGGAGCAGCCCCTCGTTCCCGGCATGTGCTTCTCCGTGGAGCCCGGCGTCTACCTGCCCGGCCGTTTCGGCGTCCGTATCGAGGACATCGTCACGGTCACCGAGGAAGGCGGCCGTCGACTCAACGACACCACCCGCGAGATGGTCATAGTGGACTGATCCAGCCTTCAGGAGCCCCGACCCCGAGTGACAGCGGCGCGACCATGACCCAGGCACCGACACCCACCGCGGACACCGTCCGGCGGCTGGTCCGTTCCCTCCTCAAGGACGCCTCCGACGCGGCCGGGCCCGAGATCCGGCCGGTCGCCGAGAGCGCCGAGCCCGCCGTCTGGTGGGTCGGCAGCCGCCATGTGCTGCGCCTCGCCGCCGACCGCGAGGCCACCGCGCGCCAGCGCCGCGAACTGCGCCTGCGCGACCTCGTCCGCGCGCACGTCCCGGTCGCCGTACCCACCAGCGTCGCCCACGGCGAATGGGCGCCGGGTCTGACGTACACCCTCGACAGCAAGCTGCCCGGCGGCTCGGCGCGCGAGCACGACGTGTCCGCCGTCGGCGAGGCCGACCTGGCCGCGCTGCTCACCGGGCTGCGCGAGGTGCCGGTCCGGCAGGCCGAGACCCTCGGCGTCCCCCGCACCGCTCCGCGCTCCCTGGAGGCACTGCGCCGCGCCGCCGAGCGTGCCGCCGAACTCCTCGCCACGGCCGACGAGTTCGACCCCGCACGGCTCCACCAGCTCTCCCAGCCGGCCGCCGTGCAGCTCGCCGCGCAACCCGGCACCGCCGTCCTCGTCCACCACGGACTCACCCGCGACCACCTCGTCGTCAGCGCCGACGGACGGGTGCGGGGTGTGCTCGGCTGGGCCGACGCGGTCCTCGGCGACCCCGCGGAGGACATCGCCTGCCTCGCCCTCGCCGTCGGCTCGCCCGCCGCGGTCCGCGCCGCCACCCTCGCCGGCTACGGCGCCCGCCCCTGTCTGCGCGGCCTGTGGCTCGCCCGCTGCGACGCCGTCGTCCGCCTCGCCGCCCACCTCCAGGGCCGCGAGGACACCCCCCTGCCGGAACTTCGCGTCCAGCTCCGGCACGCCTGGGAGGCGATCCTGCTGGAACGGGTGACGGAGCTGCGGGAGGACGGCGGGGAGGACGAGATCTAGGCGGATCCGGGCGGATCCGGGCTGATCCGGGCGGCGGCGGGTCCGGAAGGCGCCGGGTCTGGAAGGCGCCGGGTCCGGATGGCGCCGGGTTTGGACGGCGCCGGGTTTGGACGGCGCCGGGTCCGGACGGCGCCGGGAGGGTCCGGGCGAGCCCTGGGGAAGCGGATCCGATCAGGCCGCCGGTCACTCCTGCAACAGCACCACGCACGACTCCCCGGGCACCTCCAGCACGCCGTCCGCGCCCGGCGCCGCCACCGGCTCCCACGCGGCCAGCACACGCGCCTGACGGGGTCCCAGCGGGATCGCGGCGGTCTCCTTGGCCAGGTTCACCGCCACCCGTACGTCACCGCGCCGGAAGGCCAGCCAGCGCCGCCGCTCGTCGAAGGCCACCTTGGTGTCGGCGAGGTCCGGGTCGGTGAGGTCGGCCTGTTCGTGGCGCAGGGCGATGAGCCGCCGGTACCAGGCGAGCACGCGCGCGTGGGGCTCGCGCTCCGGCTCGGACCAGTCCAGGCAGGAACGGTCCCGGGTCGCCGGGGCCTGCGGGTCGGGGACGTCCTCCTCCGCCCAGCCGTGCGCCGCGAACTCCCGCCGCCTGCCCCGCCGTACGGCCTCCGCGAGCTCCGGGTCGGTGTGGTCGGTGAAGAACTGCCACGGCGTCCCCGCCGCCCACTCCTCGCCCATGAACAGCATCGGCGTGAAGGGCGCGGTGAGCGTCAGCGTGGCGGCGCAGGCCAGCAGGCCGGGGGAGAGGGAGGCCGAAAGGCGGTCGCCCTGGGCGCGGTTGCCCACCTGGTCGTGGGTCTGGCTGTAGCCGAGCAGCCGGTGCGCGGCCACCCGCGCGCGGTCCAGCGGTCGGCCGTGGTGCCGGCCGCGGAAGCTGGAGTACGTGCCGTCGTGGAAGTACCCACCGCCCAGCGTCTTGGCCAGCGCCGCGAAGGGGGCCTCGGCGAAGTCGGCGTAGTAGCCCTGCGACTCGCCGGTCAGCGCGGTGTGCAGACAGTGGTGGAAGTCGTCGTTCCACTGCGCGTGCAGCCCGAGGCCGCCCTCCGCGCGCGGGGTGACCAGACGGGGATCGTTCAGATCGGACTCGGCGATCAGGAACAGCGGCCGGCCGAGGTCGGAGGCGAGGGCGTCGACCGCCGTCGACAGCTCCTCCAGGAAGTGGCACGCGCGCGTGTCCGCCAGCGCGTGCACCGCGTCCAGGCGCAGCCCGTCGAGCCGGTAGTCCCGCAGCCACGCCAGCGCACTGCCCAGCAGATACGCGCGCACCTCGTCGGAGCCCGGCGCGTCCAGGTTCACGGCCGAACCCCACGGCGTGTGGTGGGTGTCGGTGAAGTACGGGCCGAACGCGGGCAGGTAATTGCCCGACGGACCCAGGTGGTTGTGCACGACGTCCAGGACGACGCCCAGACCGAGCGCGTGCGCCCGGTCCACGAAGCGCTTCAGCGCCTCGGGGCCGCCGTAGGGCTCGTGCACGGCCCACAGCGACACGCCCTCGTAACCCCAGCCGTGCCGCCCGGGGAAGGGGCACAGCGGCATCAACTCCACGTGCGTGACGCCCAGTTCCACCAGGTGCTCCAGCCGGGCCGCCGCCGCGTCCAGGGTGCCCTCGCGCGTGTACGTGCCCACGTGCAGCTCGTACAGGACCGCGCCCGGCAGCGGCCGCCCCGCCCACTCCGTACGCCATGTGTACCGGCCCTGGTCCACGACCGCGCTCAGCCCGTCCGGGCCGTCCGGCTGGCGGCGCGAACGCGGGTCCGGCAGCACGGGACCGTCGTCGACCGCGAAGCCGTACCGGCTGCCGTCCCGCGCCTCGGCCTCGCCCCGCCACCACCCCGCGCGGTCGGGATCGCGCTCCAACGCGCGCGTGACGCCGTCGCACTGGAGCGTCACACGGTCTGCCTGCGGTGCCCACACCTCGAACTGCACGGACGGTTCCCCTTCGTCTGCTCACCGTGATGTAGCCCGTCCATGGTGCTTCAAACGCGATCAGTCCGCGCGCGTGGCGGCCGTTCTCGCGTTTTCTGGACACCCGGCGTTCACTGCCCGACAATCACGAACGTGACGTCGTCCTTCGAGTTCAACACGTACCCCGCGCGGCTCTCCGACGCGGAGCGCGACAAGGCGCTGAAGGTGCTCCGCGACGGCGTCGCCATGGGACGGCTGTCGCACGACACGTTCATCCGGCGGATGGAACTGGCGCTCGCCGCCCGCCGCTCGGACGAACTCGTGGCGCTCACCGCGGACCTGCCCGTCGAGAGCCGCTTCTCCCGCGTGGTCTTCGGCTCCGTCGAAGCGGTCTCCGGCTTCACCCAGCGCCTGAGGCGCGCCTGGCAGGCCGAGCGGCTGCCCAAGCTGCTGCTGCCCCACCCCGGCAACGGTCACCCGCTGCGCATCGGCCGCGACCCCGCCAACGGCCTGCGCCTGAGCCACGAGACGGTCTCGCGCGTGCACGCCGAACTGAGCCGCCAGGGCGGCCTGTGGGTGCTGCGCGACCTCGGCTCGACCAACGGCACGACAGTGAACGGACGCCGTGTCATCGGGGCGGCCGTCGTGCGCGAGGGCGACCAGGTCGGGTTCGGCCGGATGTGGTTCAGGCTCGCCGCGAACTGAGACCCCGCGGTCCCGCCGACTCAGCCGGACCTTAGCTCTGGCCTGGGATTTGCGCGCTGTAGTGCGTCCAATTCCCTTTGCGTACCGCGGTGTTGACGTACCCCGCAAGTCGTGACTGACTGTACGTCCACCATGCACATCAGGTGAACCGACGGCACCACATTGTGGAGGTGTGCTCTGTCGCCCCTCCTCCGCTACCCGTCCGTCGACGAGCTCGCCGCGCGGGCCGCCGCACTCGTCGTCCGCCACCCCCGCGACGCCCGGCTCCGCCCCATCGGCACCTCCCGCGCGGGCACGCCGATGCTGCTGCTGTCCGTCGGCCACGGCGCCCGGCAGGCCCTCGTCGTCGCCGGCCCGCACGCCAACGAACCCGTGGGCGGCGCCACCGTCCTGCACCTGGCCGAGCGCGCTCTCGCCGACCCCGCGCTCACCGAGGCCGCCGACGCCACCTGGAACCTGCTGCTCTGCCTCGACCCCGACGGCCTGCGCCGCAACGAGGGCTGGCTGCACGGCCCGTACACCCTCGGCCGCTACTTCCGGCACTTCTTCCGGCCCGGCTTCCTGGAACAGCCCGAGTGGCTGCCCGACGGCGCCGCCGCCGTCACCCTGCCGGAGACCCGCGCCCTGCTCGACCTCCAGGACGAGCTGCGGCCCTTCCTGCAGTGCTCGCTGCACGGCGTCGACGTGGGCGGCGGCTTCGTCGAGCTCACCCATGACCTGCCCGGACTCGCCGGACGCGTCGCCCGGATCGCGGGCCGGCTCGGCATCCCGCGCGAACTCGGCGCGTACGACACCCTGTACTGGCCCGGCCTCGGCCCCGCCGTCTACCGCATCCCGCCGCCGCGCCGGGGCGACCTGGCCGCGGCCATCACCGAGGCCGCCGTCGAGTCCACCTGGTTCCACCCCTACCGGCACGGCACCGTGACCGCGGTCGTCGAGGCGCCCATGTGGGGCGTGGCCACCGTCGAGGACGGCTCCCCGCCCGTCGACGCCGACACCGTCCTGCGCCTCGTCAGCCGCACGCTGCGGCACGACACCGGCCTCCTGGAACAGCTGCTCGGCCGGATCCGCCCGCACATCGCCGCCGTACCGGACGCGGAGCGGCTGCTCGCCCCGGTGGACGACTATTTACTGGTCTGCCCCGGCCTCGCCGACGCCTGGGACCCCGATGTCACCGGCACCGACGGCGGCCATCCGCTGCCGCCCCTGAGCACCGCCCATCTCGCCACCCTGCGCATCTCCGGCCGCCGCCTGGCGCTGCGCACCGCGGGACTGCTGCACCAGCTCGTCACCGCCGCCGGCACCGACCCGGCCGGAGTACTGCCCGAACTCGACCGGCTCATCGACCTGTGGTGCGCCGACTACCTCGACGGCTGCGGAGCGCGCTGGATCCCCCTCGCCCGCCAGGTGGAGTACCAGGCGCGGGTGGTGCAGGCCGCGTTCGAACTGGCGGCGGGGCGGCACGCGCGCGTGGGCTCCCGTTCGGGTGAGTCGGGGTGGGGTTCCCCGACGGCCGTGCCGATGCAACGGGAATGAAGAACCGCACTGCATCGAAGGCGGCCCGGGGCACTCTGCTCGCCGCGGTCGCCCTCCTCGTCGCCGGTACGGCCCCCGCCCAGGCGACGGCCCAGCACTCCCGCACCGGCACCTGGCTCTACCTCACGGTCACCAAGGGCGACGCCCGCTCCAGCGACACCCGCGGCACCCTCCTGCTGTGCGACCCGCCCCAAGGACACGGGCACGCCGCCGCGGCCTGCGCGGAACTGGCGGCGGTCGACGGCGACATCGCGGCGCTCCCGCCCAGGAAGGGCTTCTGCCCGATGCTCTACGCCCCGGTGACCGCACACGCGCGGGGCGAGTGGCACGGACGGCCCGTCGAGTACACGGAGACCTTCTCCAACGGCTGCGTGATGGCCGGACGCACCGGACCGGTGTTCGCGCTCGACGGCTGACGACCTGGCCGACGATCTGTAGGAGCTTGCCGCGGGTGGGGCGGCTGCGGTCACCCGGCCCGGTCGCGCGCGTGCCGCGCCGCCGCCACCACCGTCCGGGACTGGTGCTCCACCTGGTGCTCCAACGGCACCCAGCGGGCCCGGAACCGCACCGCGAACGCCTCGCTCCACGTCGCGACGAGCCGCTCCAGGCGGGGCGCCGCGGGGTCGTCGTGCTCGGTCAGCACCCTCAGCAGCATCGCCGCCGCCCGCAGCGGCAACCGGCGCGCGAACGCGTCCACGCTGCCCACGTACGCGCGCGTGTTGTCGGCCGGGGCCGTGTGCGTCCAGTCCGCGGCCAGCCCCGGCACCAGGTCGAGCCCCCACTTGGCGGCCCGCAGCAGCGGCCCCTCGACGCCGGGCAGCCGCGGCAGCGCGTCGGTCAGCACCCGCTCGACCCGGCGCGTGTCCAGCAGCAGCCGCTCCGCCAGCCGGCGCAGCGCCACCGCGGGCGCCGGATGCGGCACCGGGTCGTCGACCAGGTCGCTCGCCCACATCGGCACCTCGACGATCGCGGTCAGCCCGCCGTACCGATGCGCGTGGTACCAGGTGCTGCTGCGCGCGTCGTCCGGCATGCTCGGGTACGCGGCCCCGGCGCCCGGCGAGGGCATCACATGCACGCCCGGCCCGGACGCCGGCCAGCCCGCGGCGTCCGAAGCGCCCGTCTCCACCGGGATGTTGAGTTCCGCCGCGGACTTGGCGAACGGCTCGGCGAGCCCCGGTATGTCCTTCGTCAGCTGCACCCAGCTGCCGCCCAGGTCGGTGCCGTGCAGCGTCACCTGGAGGTAGGGGCGCAGCTCGTCGATCACGCCGGTCAGGGCGCGGGTCTCGGGCGGCAGCCGGTCGGGCGGCAGCACCGCGGGCGACCACTCCGGCTGCTCGTGGCCCGCGGGGCGGAAGAAGCCCCGGTGGTAGTCGAACAGGCTGCGCGGCGCCGGGGTCACGTGCAGGGACGCCCCGTCCGGGTCCGCGCACAGCAGGAAGTGCCAGGACGTGTCCGCCCGCAACTCCCGCTCCCGTACGACCCGTCCGGCGACGTCGAGGAGGGTGGCGCCGCCGGTCGGCTCGTTGGCGTGGGCGCCCGCGACGACGAGCACGGCACGTTCCGCATGGCCCACGGACAGCAGCAGCAGGGGTCTGCCCGCCCGTGACCGGCCGATCTGCCGCAGGGTGCACAGGGCGGGCCGATGAGCCGCCAAAGCCCTTGCCGACGCGACGACTTCGGTCACTGTGGGGTAGCGCAGCTCCGGCAGGAGACTCACCCCCGACACATCCGCCCGGCTTCGCAATCCGCAGTACCCCACGCTCTCCGTGCACTGTCAAGAACGCACCGGGGGAGGCTCCAGGGGGCGCCCAGATGCATTTACCGCCAGCAGGAAGGCCGTTGGCGCCAGCGGGAGTGCCGGACCGGGTCGGACCGCGGTCGCGGGCACCGGCGCTCGGCAGAGCGTGCGTGCACGCGCGCGTGAGACGTCGTCGAGCACGGGTGCGGCGGCCGTCGACCGGGGCGCGAGCACGGATGCGACGACCGTGGAGCCAGGCGCGCGCGGTGCCGGCGCCTGCCACCACCCGCCGGCACCCTCGCCCCCGTCGTGGGCGACACCGCCGCCGCGGCGGCCGTCCCGCCCGGCACGGGCCGCGTCACCACCCGCCGGCCGTCCGGCACGGACTCCGTCAGCACGCGCTGGTCGCCCGGCACAGGCCTCGACACCACGCGCCGGTCGTCCGGCACGGGCCCCGGGAGCGTGCGCGGGTGCGCGCCGGTCGCTGGGCCAGGACCGCCGCGCACGGCGAAGGCGCGCACGCCGGGCGCGTGATCCCGACACCCGCTGGGCACGCGCGGCGCACACCCCCTGCCGCGGTCGCTACTCGACCCTCTCCAGCAGAGCCACCGGCAGCCCCTCGAAAAGCTCCGCCACGCGCGCGTGCCCCGTGAACTCCCGCTCCGGGGCCAGCACATCCGCCCACCGCCCGGGTGGCAGCGGCAGCCGGGTCTCGCCCCAGCCGCCCGCCTCCGCCAGCCGCAGCGACAGCCGGGTGACGGCGGTGACGACCTCCCCCGAGCGCGCGAACGCCAGACAGTGGGCCGCCGCCGGGCCCTCGGCGGCGAGCGGCGCGTACGACGCCGAGTCGCCGAACGCGGCGGGCCGCCGGGCGCGCAGCCGCAGCGCCGCCGCCGTCACCGCGCCCTTCTCACCGGGCTCCTCCGGCGGGAACCGCACCGGCCGCCGGTTGTCCGGGTCCACCAGCGCCCGGTACTCGGCCTCCGTGCCCTGGTAGACGTCCGGCACCCCGGGCATCGTCAGATGGACCAGCGCCGTGCCGAGCAGGTTCGCCCGCACCGACGGCTCCAGGGCGCTCCGGAAAGCCGCCACGTGCTCGCCCGGCGCCCCGCACGGCCCCGCCGCGACGAACGCCGCCACCGCCTCCTCGTACGGCGGTTCCTGCTCCGTCCAGCTGGTGTACAGCCCGGCCTCGCGCACATGCTTCAGCAGCGCCCCCTGCACCCGCTCCGCGCTCGCCGGCCCGAGCCCGAACACGGTCTGCCAGGCCGCCCACGCCAGCTGGGCGTCCGGGACGCCGTCGCCCGTGCGCGTCACCTCGGCCAGCACGTCGGCCCAGCGCTGCGGGCACTCGGTGAGCACGGCGAGCGCGGCCCGCACGTCCGCGCTGCGCTTGGTGTCGTGCGTCGACACGACGGTCCCGGTGGCCGGCCAGTCGCGCTGCACGCGCGCGCAGTAGGCGTGGAAGTCCTCCGGGGACACCGCCGGGCTGCCGGGATTCCCGCCCACTTCGGTCGCCGACAGCAGCGGCACATAGCGGTAGAACGCCGTGTCCTCCACGGACTTGGCCCGCAGCGCCGACGAGGTCTGCGCGAACCGGGCCCGGAACTCCAGGTGCTCCGGTCCGTCGCCCACCCGCCCGAGCACCAGATCGCGGACGACGTCGACCGCGCCCGCCTCCTCCGGGACCACGAACGCCTGCCGCGCCTCCTCGGCGGCCTCCTCGGTCACGACCGACGCGGCGTCGGTCGAGCCGTACGGCCGGTAGACCTCCATCCGCACCAGCAGCTCCTGAAGGGCCGTGCGCAGCGCCCAGGGCGCCCGGTCGCGCAGCGCGGGCTCCGGGGACGTGGCGCACAGCCGGACCGCCACCCGGGTCAGCCGCTCGGTCTCGGCCGCGAGCTCGTGCGTGAGCACCTTGTACGCCGCCCGCCGCACCGTCGCCTCCCACCGCCCGCCCCGGTCCGTCTGCGGGGCCGCGAACCGCCGGTACTGCCCGAGGAGCTCCCCGGACCCCGCGGGGTCCGTGAACACCCCGTCCACGTGCCGCAGCGCGTCATAGCCCGTGGTCCCGGCGACCGGCCAGGAGGCGGGCAGCGGCTCACCGTCCGCGAGGATCTTCTCCACGACCGTCCAGCGCCCGCCCGTGGCCTCGTGCAGCCGCAGCAGATAGGCGTCCGGGTCGGCGAGCCCGTCGGGGTGGTCGATCCGCAGCCCGTCGACCACCCCCTCGTGGAGCAGCTGGAGGATCTTGCCGTGGGTGGCCTCGAACACCTCCGGGTCCTCCACCCGCACCCCGATCAGCTCCGAGATGCTGAAGAACCGCCGGTAGTTGAGCTCGGTACGGGCCAGCCGCCACCACGCGAGGCGGTACCACTGGGCGTCGAGCAGCTGCGGCAGCGGCAGGTCCCGCGTGCCCTCACGGAGCGGGAAGGCGTGGTCGTAGTAGCGCAGGACGTCCCCGTCGACCACCAGCCGCTCCAGCTCGCCGCCGAGCGGGCCCCCGAGCACCGGCAGCAGGATCTGCCCGCCCTGCGCCTCCCAGTCGACGTCGAACCAGCGCGCGTACGGCGACTTCGGGCCCTCCCGCAGCACCTCCCACAGCGCCCGGTTGTGCCGCGGGGCCATCGCCATGTGGTTCGGCACGATGTCCACCACCAGGCCCAGACCGTGCTCCCGCGCGGTCCGCGCGAGCGCGCGCAGGCCTTCCTCGCCGCCCAGTTCGCCGCGCACGCGCGCGTGGTCGACGACGTCGTAGCCGTGCAGGGAGCCGGGGACGGCCTCCAGGACGGGGGACAGGTGCAGATGCGAGACGCCGAGCGAGGCGAGGTACGGTACGGCCGCCGCGCCGGCGTCGAAGGGGAACTCGGGCTGCAGCTGAAGCCGGTAGGTGGACGTCGGCACCGCCGGGTCGGGTCGCGCAGGTGTCATGCAGACCTACGTACCCGCCCCGCCGCCTTTCGTGTCATCTCTCCCCGCATGTCCCCACGCGCGCGCGGCCGACGCCGTACACCCGGCAGGCGGAAACCGCCGCCCGCGCGCGCGTGCCCGGCCGTGGCTAGACCGGGCGCTGCAACACCGTCATGCTCCGGTCCACCAGCGTCAGCCGGTCCCCGGCCCGCACCTTCGGGCCGGATTCCTGCGGCTGCCCGTCCGCGCGCGCGGTGTCGACGACGACCTCCCACTGGCGTCCGTGGTTGACCGGCACCACGAAATCCAGCGTCTTGTGCGAGGCGTTGAACATCAGCAGGAACGAGTCGTCGCTGATGCGCTCCCCGCGCGGGCCGGGCTCGGAGATCGCGTTGCCGTTGAGGAACACCGACAGCGCCGACGCCTTCGCCCGGTCCCAGTCCCGCTGGGTCATCTCCTCGCCCTCCGGGGTGAACCAGGCGATGTCCGACAGGTCGTCATGGGTGCCCTCCACGGGCCGTCCGTGGAAGAAGCGCCGGCGGCGGAAGACCGGATGGTCCCGGCGCAGCCACACCATCGCGCGCGTGAAGGCCAGCAGGTCGCCGAACACCTCGCCGTCCTCCGGCCACTGCACCCACGCCAGCTCGCTGTCCTGGCAGTAGGCGTTGTTGTTGCCGCGCTGGGTGCGGGCGAACTCGTCGCCGTGGCTGAGCATCGGCACGCCCTGGGACAGCATCAGCGTCGCGATGAAGTTGCGCATCTGGCGGGCGCGCAGCTCCAGCACGTGCGGGTCGTCGGTGTCGCCCTCGGCCCCGCAGTTCCAGGACCGGTTGTGGCTCTCGCCGTCCCGGTTCTCCTCGCCGTTGGCCATGTTGTGCTTGTCGTTGTACGAGACGAGGTCGTGCAGTGTGAAGCCGTCGTGGCAGGTCACGAAGTTGATGGAGGCCAGCGGGCGGCGTCCGTCGTCCTGGTAGAGGTCCGAGGAACCGGTCAGCCGGGACGCGAACTCCGCGACCGCCCGCCGCTCACCGCGCCACAGGTCGCGCACGGTGTCGCGGTACTTGCCGTTCCACTCGGTCCACAGGGGCGGGAAGTTGCCCACCTGGTAGCCGCCCTCGCCGACGTCCCACGGCTCGGCGATCAGCTTCACCTGCGAGACCACCGGGTCCTGCTGGACCAGGTCGAAGAACGACGACAGCCGGTCCACCTCGTGGAACTGCCGGGCCAGGGTCGCCGCGAGGTCGAAGCGGAAGCCGTCGACATGCATCTCGGTGACCCAGTAGCGCAGCGAGTCCATGATCAGCTGGAGGACGTGCGGGGAGCGCATCAGCAGGGAGTTGCCGGTGCCCGTGGTGTCCATGTAGTAGCGGGGATCGTCGGTCAGCCGGTAGTACTGCGGGTTGTCGATCCCCCGGAAGGACAGCGTCGGGCCGAGGTGGTTGCCCTCCGCGGTGTGGTTGTAGACGACGTCGAGGATGACCTCGATCCCGGCCTCGTGCAGCGCCCGGACCGCCGACTTGAACTCCAGGACCTGCTGCCCGCGGTCGCCCCAGGAGGCGTACGCGTTGTGCGGGGCGAAGAAGCCGATCGTGTTGTAGCCCCAGTAGTTGTTGAGGCCCATGTCGACCAGCCGGTGGTCGTTGACGAACTGATGGACGGGCATCAGCTCCAGCGCCGTCACGCCCAGCTCGGTGAGGTGCTCGATGATCGCCGGATGCGCGAGGGCGGCGTACGTACCGCGCAGTTCCTCGGGGAGACCGGGGTGGCGCATGGTGAGGCCCTTCACATGGGCCTCGTAGATCACCGTGTGGTGGTAGTCGGTACGGGGGCGGCGGTCGTCGCCCCAGTCGAAGTACGGATTGACCACGACCGAGGTCATGGTGTGCGGGGCGGAGTCCAGGTCGTTGCGCTTCTCGGGCGCGTCGAAGTGGTAGCCGTACACCTCCTCGCCCCACCGGATCGAGCCGCTGATCGCACGCGCGTACGGATCGAGCAGCAGCTTCGCGGAGTTGCAGCGCAGTCCGCGCTCCGGGGCGTACGGACCGTGCACCCGGAATCCGTAACGTTGTCCCGGCATCACGCCGGGCAGATACGCGTGCCGTACGAACGCGTCGGACTCGCGCAGTTCCACCGCCGTCTCAGAGCCGTCGTCGTGCAACAGACACAGCTCAACTCGGTCCGCGGCCTCGGTGAAGACCGCGAAGTTCGTACCGGCGCCGTCGTACGTGGCACCGAGTGGATATGCCTCTCCAGGCCAGACCTGCATGGACACGACTCTTTCAGCTCGTCGCCGCCGCCGTGGCGCCTTGACCACGAGTCTCCACGAAAGTGATGGAACCTCCTATGACTTACGTCCCTCTTACCGATCGACCAGTGCATACGCCGTATGCCGAAACGTGTGGGGCTGAGACGTACTCCCGGGATCGAAGGGGGAGTAGGGGGAAGATGTGCGCGAGATAGTGCACCGCCATCTGGGCAAGGTGGTGGCCGGTGCGGCCATCGCGGTGGCCTCGACCGCCGTGATGGTCGGTGTCACCCTGCCGGGGACGGCGGGCGCCGACGAATCGGGCGGGACCGGGGGCGACGGCAAGGCGGCCGCCGCCCAGCAGCTGGGGCAGGACGAGCAGGGCGCGCCCGTCGCGCCGGGCGTCGTCCAGGAGGCCCCGGACGAGGGGGACAAGGGCAAGGGCGGCGATCCGCTGACCGACGACGAGATCGCCCGCGCCCAGAAGATCGCCGTGAACCGGCAGACGTTCGCCGCGACGCAGGACGTCAAGGGCGAGCGCGGTCCGGAGCAGCTGACCGTCGACCTGGCCGAGGCGGAGGACGGCGGCACCGGCACGTCCCGGCGGGCCGACGTGTCGTACTACGACTACCGGGACGACACGCTCGTCACCAAGACCGTCGACCTGGACACCGGGAAGGTCGTGGACTCCACCGACCAGCACGGCGTCCAGCCGCCGCCGAGCCGCGCCGAGAGCAGTGCGGCGGCGGCTCTGCTGATCGCCGACCCGCTGGGAGCCGGCCTCAAGGCCGACTACAAGGACGCGATGGGCAAGGAACTCACCTCGCCGGACCAGCTGCAGCTGAGCGGCGGCATCTACCGGGCCACGCCGGGCGCGCAGCCGGCCGCACTGGACAAGTGCGGCGAGCACCGCTGCGTGCGGCTGTTCACGAAGGTCAAGAACGGGCCGTGGATCGACACCACGTCCTTGGTGATCGACCTGAGCGCCCACAAGGTCGCCGAACTCAAGCACTGAGCCCGAAGACCAGCCACTGAGCCCGAAGACCAGCCACTGAGCCCGACGACCCAGCCATTGAGCCGACCACTCGGTCGCTGTGTCGGACGACTCGGCCGCTGACCGGACCCGCTCGGGGCGACCTCCGTCCACTTTTCGAACTCGCACCTCCTGCAAGGGAGTCACTTCTTCATGCGCGTCAACAGAATCAGCCACGCCCGCAGCCGGACGGCGGCCCTCGGCCTCGCCGTCGCCGCGCTGGCCGCCGGACTGACCACCGGAGCCGGCCCGGCCACCGCGCAGCCGCAGAGCGCCGCCGCGGCCGCGCCCGACTGCAGTGCCGCCTACCGCCTCGAGCAGAAGCTCGCCGGCGGCACCACCTGGCGGATGTGCTGGCGTTACGACAGCATGGCCGGCCTCGTCCTGGACGACATCACCTACCAGCCCAAGGGTGAGCCCGCCCCTATCAAGGTCCTCAACAGCGTCCGGCTCGGCCAGATCCACGTCCCGTACGACGACGGACGGGCCGAGTACGACGACCTGACGGGCCAGGACTTCGCCAAGTTCCTGATGAACCTGGCGCCCGCCGAATGCCCCGGCGGCACCATCAAGACCGTCAAGATCCCGGACCCGTACCCGGACCAGAACCCCAACGTCAAGGGCCTGTGCACCACCACGCGGTCCCGCGGACACGCCTACCGCATGCAGGGTGACACCCCGAACAAGGTCTACCAGGCCCAGGGCAAGGACTTCCTCGTCTACACGGTCAACCAGGTCGGCTGGTACGAGTACATGACCGAGTTCCGTTTCCAGGACGACGGCACCATCAACATGAACGTCGGCGCCACCGGCACCCTCTCGCCGTTCGACTACGACGCGGGCGACGGCAAGGGCTGGCCCATCGGCAAGGGCGCCGCCAAGGACAAGGCCACCAGCCACACCCACAACGTCTTCTGGCGGCTCGACTTCGCCCTCGACGGCTCCACCAAGAACCGGGTCGAGCAGTACGACTCGACCCTCACCCCGCGCGGCGCGGACACCCCCACGGTCAAGACCACCCGCACCAAGGTCACCAAGGAGCTCGCGGGCGACGCCAAGACCTACCGCTGGTGGCGGATGGTCAGCGCGACCGGCAAGAACAAGGACAACCACGCGCGGTCCTACGAGTTCGTCCCCGGCCCCACCACCCGCTACCCGGGCCGCAGTTACACCAAGCACGACATCTACTTCACCCAGTACGACAAGTGCGAGCTGTTCTCCAGCAACAACCCGCGCTGCGACCGCGACCACCCCAAGTCCGTGGACAAGTGGGTCAACGGCCAGACGCTCACCCACCCGGTCGCCTGGGTCAACGTCGGCTTCCACCACATCGCCCGCGACGAGGACCAGCAGCCGATGCCGGTCCACTGGCAGGGCTTCTCGATCGTCCCGCGCGACGTCACCGCTATGAATCCGCTCACTCCGGCGGACCTCGCCGGGCAGAACGGCAACTACACAGGCGGTAGTTGAGAAACGACCCTGTCCATCCGGCTGCACCGCCGACCACTCCCGGAGTACCCTTCCTTGATCGTTGGGTGGGGCCAGGCCCCTCGGTAGAGCTCGGGGGAGCGGAAGGCGGTGCGCGGGTGGGCTCGGGAGGGCTGGAGTTGCCCCCTGGTGACGAGGGTCACGAGGGGAACTCCGCAGACGTCCCGCCCGGCACGGTGTCGCTGGCCCGGCCCATGGACGCCGCCGGTTCCATCGGGCCGGAGCTGGACTGGGACGCCGACGCCTGGCGCGAGGTGCGTACGCGCGCCCAGCGAGCCGGCCGGGCCTACATCTGGCTGAACCTGGTCGAACAGCGGCTGCGCGCGGTCGTGGCCGCTGTTCTGCGTCCCATCTACGAACCCGTCCACGGCGACGACTGGGTGGTGGCCGCCGCCGGACCGGCCGGCCAGGAATGGGTGCAGCGCGCGGTCGCCGTACGCGAAGTCAGCCGCCGCAAGGGCTACTTGCTCGATCCGGCCGACGACAACGTCCTGAGTTTCCTCACGCTGCCGCAGCTGCGGGAGCTGATGGTGCAGCACTGGCCGTGCTTCGAGCCCTACGTCGACGAGCGCCGGGACGTCGAACTCGCCCTGGACGAACTGGAAGTGACCCGGAACGTCGTCTCCCGCAACCGGGCTCTGTCCGAGGCCGTCCTGGGCCAGGCCGAACGGGCCTCGGCGCGTCTGCTCGAGATACTCGGCGCGGGCGGAGACGTCCCCTCGGCGCGCCGGCTGCCCGTGGACGCGGTCGAGGACCTCGTCGGCGACCGGTACGCGGACGTGGTCGCCGTGCACCCCGACCGGGTGCGGCTGCTGCGCCAGTTCCCCGCCGAGGACATCTTCGGCGGCGCCCGCCGCCTCGACGCGGTCGGCATCGGACTCAACCTCCTCGTGCAGAACTTCTCCGGCCGGCGCCTGGTGCGGCTCGCCGAGGCGGGCTGCCGGGTGCGGCTGCTGTTCCTGAACCCCGCCTCCAGCGCCGTCAAGCGGCGCGAGCGGGAACTGGGCATGAAACGCGGCGAGTTGAGCCGGTCCGTCGAGATGAACATCCTCCACATGCGCCGGGTGCGCTCCCGGCTGCGCGACCCGGGCGCCTTCGAGATCCAGGTCTACGACGAGACACCGCGCTTCACCGCCTACCTGGTCGACGGCGACGGCACGGACGGGGTCGCCGTCGTGCAGTCCTATCTGCGGCGGTCGCGGGGAATGGAGGCACCGGTGCTGGTGCTGCGCAACGGGAACAAGGTCCTCAAACCGGGCGAGATCGACGAGAGCGGTCTCTTCCCGACGTATCGCGAGGAGTTCGAGACGACTTGGGCGGATTCGCGCCCGGTGTCGTGAACATTCCCCGCGGAGCGGTAACCGGAACGCGATCCTCTGATTGTCAGTGGCGCATGGGATCGTGGAGACCACTGGGGGAAAGCACCACCAAGAAGGGGGACCGCCCATGGGCTGGCACCGGGAGCTGCTGATCGGCTTCGACCTGGAGACGACCGGGACCGATCCGCGCGAGGCGCGCATCGTCACGGGGGCCGTGATCGAGGTGAGGGCCGGGCAGGTCATGGGCCACCGCGAGTGGCTCGCCGATCCGGGCGTGGAGATCCCGGCGGACGCGGTCGCGGTCCACGGCATCAGCAACGAACGCGCGACCGCCGAGGGCAGGCCGGCCGACCAGGTCGCCGACGCCATCGCGGACGTACTGGCGGCCTACTGGAAGACCGGCGTCCCGGTCGTCGCCTACAACGCGGCCTTCGACCTGACCCTGCTCTCCGCGGAACTCCACCGCCACGGCCTGCCGTCCCTGCGCGACCGCCTCGGCGGCATCGACCCGGCTCCGGTCGTCGACCCGTACACGATCGACCGCGCCGTCGACCGCTACCGCCGCGGCAAGCGCAACCTCGAAGCCGTCTGCGGGGAGTACGGAGTCCCGCTCGACTCCGCCCACGACGCTTCCGCCGACGCCCTCGCCGCGGCCCGCCTCGCGTGCGCGATAGCCGACCGCCACCCCAAGATCGCCACCCTCGGTCCGGCCGACCTGCACCGCAGCCAGATCACGTGGTACGCGGAATGGGCGGCGGACTTCCAGGACTTCCTGCGCCGCAAGGGAGAGACGGACGCGGTGGTGGACGGGACATGGCCGCTGCGGGAGCTGACGGCGGACGAGACAGTGTGACCCCGACGGCGTCACCGCACCGTCAGTGGTGGCCGACGTTGCGGTAGTCGGCCAGGCTCCAGCCCGCGTACTCCACCGAGGCGGCGATCTCGTCGGGCGTGCGCGTGTTCCACACGATCCGTGCCGCCAACTGCGGAAGGCCGTACAGCAGCCACTCCGTCTCCCCGATCTCCGCCCGGGGGGTGGCCAGTCCGTAGCGCAGCAGGTCCTTCGACATATCGCCGAACGCGTCGGCCGGGAACAGCCCCACCGTGCTGTCCTTCGAGCCGTTGGCGTCAAACCCGAGTTCGAGCCATCTCGACGCGGTCGTCGCACGCAGCGCCCACAGTCGGGCACCGCGTTCGTGGATTCCAGGAGCGGCGGCCTGCAGCCGGTCCGCCGCGTCGCCGGCTTCGGCACACGCGGCCGCCCCGTCTCCCAGGGCGGGGCCCACGGCGGCACGCCAGTCGCGTGTGAGTTTCAGCAGTTCCGATCCCAGAGTGAGCCGGAAGAACCGCTGCACGATCTCGACGAGATGGTCGACCGCGTCCTCAGAGCTCCAGTGCCGCTGGACGAGAGGGCGTACCCGGTCGAGACAGAGGGGCAGGAAGACATCATGCTTGGCGACGATCTCGGCCAGACGCCGCACCGCGCGCTGCTGCTGCGCCACCATCTGGTCGCGATACTCCGCGTCCGCTCCGGCCGCGTAGCGCACGGTCGCCTCGGCGGCCCCCAGGATCACGTTCTCCGGATCGATCAGAAGCCGTCGCGACAGCGGCTCGCCCGCGGCGACCACCCGGACGGAACTCTGGTCCAGTTCGTACGGTGCGAGCGGGTTCACCGGCAGCGTCGCCACGGCCCGCAGAGCCGTTTTCCGTATCACCGACAGGGCGGGGGGACCGAGAGACTCACGCACCGGCAGATAGCCCCACGCGGAGACCTGCGCCGGGGGCGCGGTGTCGCCGAAGACGACAGGCAGGACGACCGGCCGCGTCGCCCGAGCCGTGGTCGCCCACGCGAACTCCCGCCGCACCCAGTCCGACACGGCGGACGTCCTGGTCACCAGTTGGACGAAGACCTCGCAGTCGGCGATGCGGGCGGGCAGCACCTCCTCCAGAGGCTGCCCGAGGAGGCTGGACTCGTCCTCCATGCGTACCTGCATCCCACAGCCGGCGAGATGATCCGCGACCTGCTGCGCGGCGGCCCGGTCGGCATAGCTGTACGAGATGAACACGCGCGGACCCGCGCCGCGCATAGGGCGTAAGAAGTCGGCCACCGGCCACCCCCTCAGAACGGATACCACCGCACGGTCTCATCCCCGTCCCGCAAGGACTTCACCCGCCGCTCGAACTCCGCCGACGCCCGCGGGTTGCTCGGCGCGTGCTGGGCCACCCAGGCGCAGCTCGCCGTCTCCCGGGCGCCCCGGAGCACCGAGCAGCCCTCCCACTCGCGCACGTCCCAGCCGTACGCCTCGGTGAACTCGTCGTAAGCCGCCGCCGGCAACCCGTACCGGTCCCGGGACAGCGCCATCACCACCAGGTCGTGCTCGCGCAGGTCCGCGGAGAAGGTCTCCAGGTCGACCAGGACCGGACCGTCGGGGCCGACGTGCACATTGCGGGGGAGCGCGTCGCCGTGGATGGGGCCACGCGGCAGGTGCGGGGTGAGCGCCGCCGAGGCCGCCGCGAAGCCGTCCCGGCGCTCGCGCAGGTACGCCGCGTCCGCGGGGTCGATCGCGTCGCCCGCGAGCCGCAGCCAGCGCTCCACGCCGCCCAGCAGCTCGCGGGGCGGCAGGGCGAAGGAGGGGAGGGGCAGGGCGTGGACGACCCGTAGCAGTTCGGCCAAATCCCGGGGCTCGGCGGGCCGTACGGCGTCGGGCATCCGGTGCCACACCGTCACCGGATGCCCCGCGACGAGCAGCGGCTTCGGGTCGGCCGCCCGTACCGCGGGCACCCCCGCCTCGGCGAGCCACAGCGCGATGTCCAGCTCCCGGCGCGCCCGGTCCAGGAGTTCGGCGTCCCGGCCCACCTTGACGACCAGGTCACCGGCGGCGAACACGGCGTTCTCGCCGAGCGCCAGCAGCTTCGCCTCCCCGGCCGCCCCGGGCAGCACCGCCGCCTCGGCCAGCACCTCGCGCGCCCGTGCCTCGTCCATCGTCCGCCTCCGTGTCCCGTTCCCGCCGCTGAGCGTGCGCACCGGGCGCACCTGGGGGCGAGTTCCCGCCATCCGCCGCCCAGTCTCGCATTCGTACAGGTCGGGCGGTGTGCACGGTGCCTTGACGGCGCATACGCCCTTCACGACCATGACCGGGGCCCGTCGGCCCCCGGAGCGTCCCGAGCCGCTAAGGAGCCGATCACGTGACATCGCTGACCGCGACGAAGCGGTCGACGCGGGGTGCGCCACGCGCCGAGGGGGGCCGCGGGGCGGTGGACCGCGGCGCCTGGTTCCTGGTGCTGCCCGCGCTGATCCCCATCCTCGTGCTGAGCGTCGGACCGCTGCTCTACGGCGTCCTGCTGGCGTTCACCGACGCCCAGTCGGGGCGCATCCGGTCCACCCAGTGGATCGGCGGCCTCAACTTCCAGGACCTGCTGCACGACACGCTGTTCTGGGAGTCGTTCCGGATCGGCCTGGTGTGGGCCGTCGGGGTGACCGTGCCGCAGTTCCTGCTGGCGCTCGGCCTCGCGCTGCTCCTCAACCAGGACCTGAGACTGCGCTGGCTGGCCCGCGCCCTGGCGATCATCCCGTGGGCCATGCCCGAGGTCGTCGTCGGTGTCATGTGGCGGCTCGTCTACAACCCCGACGCGGGCGTCCTCAACGAAACCCTGCGCGACCTCGGCCTCGGCGACGGCCGGGACTGGCTCGCGGGCCTGTCCACCGCCCTGCCCGCCGTCATCGTCGTCGGCGTGTGGGCCGGCATGCCGCAGACGACGGTCGCCCTGCTCGCCGGCCTCCAGAACACCCCGCGCGAACTCCACGAGGCGGCGGCGATGGACGGCGCGGGCGCCTGGCGCCGTTTCCGCACGGTCACCTGGCCCGCCCTCAGACCGGTCGCGCTCGCGATCACCGCGCTCAACTTCATCTGGAACTTCAACTCCTTCGCCCTGGTCTACGTCCTGACCAGCGGCGGACCCGGCGGCCGCACCCGGCTGCCCATGCTGTTCGCCTACGAAGAGGCCTTCCGCTACGGCCAGTTCGGCTACGCGGCGGCCATGGGATGCGTGATGGTCGCCGTGGTCTCGGTGCTGCTCGCCGTCTTCCTGGCGGGCCGGCTGAAGGGCGGTGACGAGGCATGAGGACCAGCACCACGGGCCGTGTCGGACAGTACGCCGCCCTGCTCGGCTATCTCGTCTTCCTCGCCTTCCCGTTCCTCTGGCTGCTCTCCATCGCCTTCAAGTCCCCCCGGGAACTGGGCAGTCTGCACCCCACCTGGATCCCGCGGGACCCCACCCTCGACAACTTCCGGCAGGCCTTCGACGAACAGCCGCTGCTGCGCGCCGCGGGCAACTCCCTGCTCGCCGCGCTCGGCGCCGCGCTGATCGCCGTGGTGATCGCGACACCGCTCGCCTATGTGATGGCCCGGCGGCGCGGCCTGCTCGCGCGGGCGGCGACCGGGTGGGTGGTGGTCAGCCAGGCGTTCCCGCTGGTGCTGCTGATCATCCCGCTGTTCCTGGTGCTGAAGAACCTGCGGCTGATCAACTCGCTGGGCGGGCTGGTGCTGGTGTACGTGGTGTGGGCGCTGCCGTTCGCGCTGTGGATGCTGGTCGGTTATGTGCGGTCGGTGCCCGCGGAGTTGGAGGAGGCGGCGGCCGTCGACGGCGCCGGGCGGCTGCGGACGCTGGTGTCGGTGACCGCGCCGCTGCTGGCGCCGGGGATCGTCGCGACGGCGCTGTTCGCGTTCATCACCGCGTGGAACGAGTTCTTCTTCGCGCTGGTCCTGCTGAAGACCCCGGAGAAACAGACCCTGCCGGTCGTCCTCACCCATTTCATCGGCGCGGAGGGCGTCGCCGACCTGGGCCCGCTGGCCGCGGCCGCGTTCCTCGCGACGCTGCCCTCGCTGGTCGTCTTCGCCCTCATCCAGCGGCGGATCACGAGCGGCATGCTCGCCGGGGCGGTGAAGAGCTGATGCGCACGAAGACGATCCTGGTCCTGTTGTTCCTGCTGACGGCCTGCACCGGCGCCGGCGGAACCTCCGACGACGGCACCGTCACCCTCCGCTTCCAGTCCCTGGCCTGGCAGGAGGAGTCCGTCGCGGCCAACAGGCAGTTGGTGAAGGAGTGGAACGCGACCCACCCGCACGTCAAGGTCGTGTACGTCCAGGGCAGTTGGGACAGCGTCCACGACCAGTTGCTCACCTCCTTCGAGGGCGGCGAGGCCCCCGACATCATCCACGACGCCTCCGACGACCTCGCGGACTTCGCCTACGGCGGCTATCTCGCCGACCTGACCGACCTGCTGCCCGCCCGGCTCAAGACCGACATCCCGCAGCGCAGTTGGGAGACGACGACCTTCGGGGACGGCGTCTACGGCGTGCCGTTCCTCCAGGAGCCACGGGTGCTCGTCGCCAACGCGAAGTGGCTGAAGGAGTCCGGCGTGCGCATCCCGACGTCGGACCGGCCCTGGAGCTGGCCCGAGTTTCGGCGGATCACCGAGCAGCTCAGCGGCGACGGGACGTACGGCGTCGCCTGGCCGCTCAAGGAACCCGTCTCGGCCACCCTCAACCTGTCCCTGTCGGCGGGCGGACAGCTCTTCCACCGGGGCGCCAACGGCAAGGTGACCATCCGGTTCGGCCAGGGCGACGAGGTCGTCCCGCGGACCATCCACGACCAGGCGAACACCGACCACAGCGCCTCGCCCACCACCCTCGGCAGCGGCGGTTCCGACACGCTGCCCGGCTTCTTCGGCGGCAAGTACGCGATGGTCCCGCTCGGCTTCTCCTACCGCCAGCAGATCGCGCAGCAGGCGCCGAAGGGCTTCGCATGGCAGGTGCTGCCCGCCCCGGCCGGCGCCGACGGCCTCAGCCAGGGCGTCAGCCCGCAGACGCTGTCCGTCGCCGAGGACAGCCCGCACCAGAAGGAGGCGGTGGAGTTCGTCGACTTCCTGCTCCGGCCGAAGAACATGGTGCGCCTCGCGCTCGGCGACTGGATGCTGCCCACCGGCACCCAGGCCCTGAAGGACCCCGCCCTGCACACCGCCGAGAACGGCTGGGCCACCGGCACCGCCCTCGCCGCCCACCTCCGCTCGGCGCCCGCCCAGTCGGTGCGCGGCTACCCCGAGTGGAAGGACAAGGTGGCCACCCCGGCGTTCCAGGAGTACTACAGCGGCGCGATCGGCCTCGACGAGCTGCGCGCCCGCCTGGAGAAGGACGGCAACCTGGTCCTCGCCCGCTACCAGCGCTGAAGCACGCCGACGTAATCAGTTGCACGAGACGTCTCGTCTCGCCTAGCCTCCACGGCATGACCGCTCCCGCACACATCGCCATGTTCTCCGTCGCCGCCCACGGCCACGTGAACCCGAGCCTCGACGTCATCCGCGAGCTCGTCGCACGCGGCCACCGGGTGACGTACGCGATCCCGCCGGTGTTCGCGGAGAAGGTCGCCGCGACCGGCGCCGAGCCCCGGCTCTGGAACTCCACCCTGCCCGGGCCCGGCGCCGACCCGGAGGAATGGGGCAGCACCCTCCTCGACAACGTCGAACCGTTCCTCGCCGACGCCATCCAGGCGCTGCCGCAGCTGATCGAGGCGTACGAGGGGGACGAACCCGACCTCGTCCTGCACGACATCACCTCCTACCCGGCCCGGGTGCTCGCCCACCGCTGGGGCGTGCCCGCGATCTCGCTCTCGCCGAACCTCGTGGCCTGGGAGGGCTACGAGGAGGAGGTCGCCGAGCCGATGTGGGCGGAGCCGAGGAAGACCGCGCGGGGCCAGGCGTACTACGCCCGCTTCCAGGGCTGGCTGGAGGAGAACGGGATCACCCTGCACCCCGACTCCTTCGCCGGCCGCCCCGACCGGTCGATCGTCCTGATTCCCAAGGCCCTTCAGCCCCACGCCGACCGCGTCGACGAGAAGGTGTACTCCTTCGTCGGCGCCTGCCAGGGCGACCGCGCTGCCGAGGGGGAGTGGCGGCGGCCCGCCGGCGCGGACAAGGTCGTGCTCGTGTCGCTCGGGTCGGCCTTCACCAAACAGCCCGGCTTCTACCGGGAGTGCGTGAAGGCCTTCGGTGATCTGCCCGGCTGGCATCTGGTGCTCCAGATCGGCGCGAGCGTGCACCCGGCCGAGCTGGGGGACATTCCCGCGAACGTCGAAGTGGCCTCGTGGGTCCCGCAGTTGGCGGTGCTGCGGCAGGCCGACCTGTTCGTCACCCACGCCGGCGCCGGCGGCAGCCAGGAGGGCCTCGCGACCGGCACACCGATGATCGCCGTACCGCAGGCCGTGGACCAGTTCGGCAACGCGGACATGCTCCAGGCGCTGGGCGTGGCCCGGCAGGTCCCCACCGAGGAGGCCACCGCCGAGACGCTGCGGGCCCTGGCCCTCGCACTCGTCGACGACCCCGAGGTCGCCCGGCGGCTGACGGACATCCAGGCCGGGATGGCCGAGGAGGGCGGTACGCGGCGGGCGGCCGACCTCATCGAGGCCGAACTGCCCGCCCGACAGCAGGAGATGGCGCAGGGCCCGTTGGCTCCCCGGTGACCAACGGGCCCTGCGCCGTGCCGCGGGCGGTTGCGCCCGGGCGGTTCCTGCGGGGTGTCACACCCGGACGGGTTCCTCCACCTCGTGGGCGACGACGTCCGCCGCCTCGTCGTGCGTCAGGTCGGGCAGCCGGTGCAGCCACTTCGGCAGGTACCAGTTGCGCTCGCCGAGCAGGGCCATGACCGCCGGGAGCAGTACACCCCGGATGATCGTCGCGTCGACGAGCACCGCCGTCGCCAGGCCCACACCCATCTGCTTCATCGACTGCATCGACAGCGTCCCGAAGATCGCGAACACGGCGACCATGATGACCGCGGCGCTGGTGACGACGCCGGCCGTGGTGACCACGCCGTGCTGGATCGCGTCCTTCGTCGTACGGCCCTTCAGGCGGGCCTCACGGATCCGGGAGACCACGAACACGTGGTAGTCCATCGACAGGCCGAACAGGATCACGAAGAGGAACAGCGGCAGCCAGGAGATGATCGCGCCGACGCCCTCCGCGCCCACCAGGGACGCGCCCCAGCCGTGCTGGAAGACCGCGACGAGGATGCCGTACGCCGCACCCACCGACAGCAGGTTCAGCACGATCGAGGTGATCGCGATCGTCAGGGAGCGGAAGGACAGCAGCATCAGCAGGAAGGCGAAGACCACCACGAAGGCGAAGACCGGGACGACCGCGCCGGTCAGCTGGTCGTTGAAGTCCTTCGAACCGGCGACCTGACCGCTGATCGGTGCCTCCAGGCCGTCCACTTTGCCGAGGGTCGCGGGCCGCACCTCGTCGCGCAGCTTCTCCAGGCTGGCGCCCGCCTTGTCGAGGTCGGAGCCGCCGACCAGCGGGACGTAGACGAAGGCGAGGTTCTGCTTCGGGTGCAGTTTGATCTCCACCGGGCCGCGCGAGGCACCCGAGGAGACCGCCTGCTCCTTGAAGTCGTCGAGCGCGTTCTGCACGTCCGCGGAGTTGATGTTGTCCGCCTTGACGATCACCTCGGCCGGCTCGGAGCCGCCGGGGAAGGCCTCGTTGACGCGGTCGTAGGTCTGCACGATGGGCAGCGAGTCGCCGAACTCCTGGTCCAGCGTGAGGTTCTGGGTCTTCATGCCGACCGCGGGCGCCGCGATCGCGAGCAGCGCGCCGGCCGCCACGACGACGGAGACCATCGGCCGCTTCAGCACTCCGCCGAGGACGGCCGTCCAGAGCCGGCTCTCGCCGTTGCCCTTGCGCTTGCGGCGCCGCAGGAACGGGATGCGGCCCTTCTCGACCCGCTCGCCCAGCAGGGACAGCAGCGCGGGCAGCACCGTGATCGAGCCGATCATGGCGACGGCCACGACGATCAGCGAGGCCAGGCCCATCGCCTCGAAGTCGGCGATCCCGGTGAACAGCATGCCCGCCATCGCCACGCACACCGTGACACCGGAGACGATGATCGCGCGGCCGCTGGTGGCGGCGGCGATCCGCAGCGCGGTCTGGGCGTCCCGCCCGGCCTCACGCTCCTCGCGCTCCCGGCGCAGATAGAACAGGCAGTAGTCGACGCCGACGGCCAGACCGACCAGCAGCATCACGGAGTTGGCGACATCGCCCATCGGCATGACGTGGCTGATGACGCCCATCAGGCCCATCGTGGCCATGATCGCCGTCAGGGCCAGTGCCACCGGCAGCAGCGCCGCGACCAGCGCGCCGAACGCGATCAGCAGGATGCCGAGCGCCACGGGCACGGCCGAGTACTCGGCCTTCTGGAAGTCGTCGCCGAACGCGTCGTCGAACGTCTTCTGCATGCTGGCGCTGCCGATCTCCTCGATCCGCAGATCGCCGTGGTCCTTCTGGACCTTCGCCACGGCGTCCAGCACGGGTTCGACCCGCTCGCCGGCCGTCTCCGCGTCGCCCTTCATGTCGAACTGCACGAGCGCGCTGCGGCCGTCCTTGGAGACGGTGTCCGTGTCGTACGGCGAGGTGACGTCTGTGACCTTGCCGGTCGCGTCGACCGCCCGTACCACGGCGTCGACCGCGGCGCGGAACTCGGCGTCCGTCGCCTTCAGGCCGCCGTCCTTCGCCTGCACCAGGACCGTCTCACCGGCGGGCTCCTCGATGCCGGCGTCCTTCACGATCCGTGCGGCGGTGTGGGTCTCGCCCTTCAGACCCTCGCTCTCGTCGACGTCGACCCGGCCCGCCGCCGAACCGAGTCCCATGGCCAGGACCACGAACAGCACCCAGATGCCGACAGCGGCCCAGCGGTGCCGGGCACTCCAGCCGCCGGCCCGGGCCGCCAGGCCCCGCACCCTTGTTTCTCCGTTCCCCATGACGGGCTTGCCCCCTCGACCACGGCGCCGGCCCCCTGCCGTCACCTTTCGTTTCGAAGGTATGGGCCGGATAAAGCCATCACGTCGTGCTCCCCGGTGAAGTGCAGGTGGGCGGCTCGTTCTCGCGTACCAGCGACTCCTCCGCACTGGGGAGGACTGTGCCCCTTACAACTACACACGGTCGTCCTATGGTGAGCGCATGACGACGTATGCGGCGCTGCTGCGCGGGATCAACGTGGGCGGCGCGAAGAAGGTCCCGATGGCCGATCTGCGCACCCTGATGGAGGGCCTCGGACACTCAGGGGTGCGTACCTACCTCCAGAGCGGCCAGGCGGTCTTCACCGCCGACCACGGCGACGATGAGTCTCTCGCGGCCGAGATCACCGCCGCGATCGAGAAGACCTTCGGCTTCTCCGTCGACGTCATCGTCCGCGACCACGCCTACCTCGCCGCGATCGCCGACGACTGCCCCTTCCCGGCCGCCGAACTGGAGGCCAAGCAACTGCACGTCACGTACTTCTCCGCCCCGGTCGACGCGGACCGCTTCGCCGGCATCGACCAACAGGGCTTCCTCCCCGAGGAGTTCCGCCTCGGCGACCGCGCCCTGTATCTGTACGTCCCGGACGGCCTGGGCCGCTCCAAACTCGCCGAGCAACTCGCCAAGCCCCGCGTGAACAAGGGCCTGATCGCTACGAGCCGCAACTGGAACACCGTGCTCAAGCTGGTGGAGATGACCGCCGCGGAGTGACCTGCCGGACCGTTCCGTGCGGCGAGGTCCTGGAGGAGCCGCGCGCGGACCAGCCGCAGCGCCCTGAGCCGGTCGACCGAGTGGAAACCGGACCGCGCGGGACCGATCCGCCCATCCGGGGGCAAGGTCGACTGTGCGAGGCTCGACGCATGCGCTACATCATCATCGGGGCTGGAGCGGTCGGAGGCGTCGTCGGCGGGCGGCTCGCGGGGGCGGGGTGCGAGGTCGTGCTCGTGGCGCGGGGCGCGCACCAGGCGGCGTTGCGTGGCCGCGGGCTGCGACTCCGGGTGCCTGAAGGGGAGTTCGTCCATCGGCTGCCCGTCGTCGAGGGGCCGGCCGAACTCGGCGAGCTGCGCGCCGACGACGTGCTCGTCCTCGCCATGAAGACCCAGGACAGCGAGGCCGCGCTGCGGACCTGGGCGCCGGCCCCGGTCGCCGGCGGGGGCACGGCCGCCGAGCGGCTGCCGCTGGTCTGCGCGCAGAACGGCGTGGAGAGCCAGCGGCTGGCCCTGCGGACCTTCCGGAGGGTGTACGGCGTCTGCGTCTGGCTGCCCTGCACGCTCGTCGAACCCGGCGTCGTCAGCGCCGCCGGTGCCCCGCTCACCGGCATCCTCCACCTCGGCCGCCACCCCCACGGCACCGACGAGACCGCCCGCCTGATCGCCGCCGACCTGGAGAAGTCCCACTTCGAGGCGCCGGTCGTGCCGGACGTGGCCCGCTGGCAGTACGCCAAGCTGCTGGCCAACCTCGTGAACGCGCTGGAGGCCGTCAGCGGCCCCGTGGCCGGGGAGGAGGCGGAAGGGCTCGCCGCACGCGTACGGGCCGAGGGCGCGGCCGTGCTCGACGCCGCCGGTGTCCCGTACGTCGACGCCGAGGAGCAGCGCGCGGCCCGCGGCGACAAGGTCACCCTCGTCCCCCTCGACGGCGTCCCCCGCGGTGGCGGCTCCTCCTGGCAGTCCCTGAACCGCGGCACCGGCACCATCGAGGCCGACTATCTCAACGGCGAGATCGCCCTCCTGGGCCGCCTGTACGGCGTCCCGACCCCGCTCAACGACCTGCTCCAGCGGCTCGCGAACACCTTCGCGCGGGAACACCGGGCGCCGGGGTCGATGCCGGTGGGGGAGCTGGTACGGCTGGCGAGGGAAGAAATGGACCACTCAAGCGGCGCTTGATTGGACCAGGACACTGGGCCAATGGGCCGTTACCGTCGACGCCATGACCACCGCAGAACCCACCCGCGTCGACTTCTGGTTCGACCCCGCCTGCCCCTTCGCCTGGATCACCTCCCGCTGGCTGCTGGAGGTCGAGCGGGAGCGCCCCCTCGACCTCCGCTTCCACGCGATGAGCCTGTACCTGCACAACATCGGCAACGAACTCCCGGACTGGTACCGGGAGTTGGTGGACAAGTCGATCGGCCCGGTGCGGGTCGCCGCGGCCGCCGCCGACCGCCACGGGGAGAAGGTGCTCCGTGACCTCTACACGGCCTTCGGCACCCGTATCCACGAGCGGAAGCAGGAGGACTTCGACGCCGTCGTCACCGAGTCCCTCGCCGAGCTCGGGCTCGCGACGGATCTCGCCGCCGCCGCGCACGACACCGCGTACGACGAGGCCGTCCGCCGCAGCCACGAGGCGGGCGTCGAGCCCGACTCCGGAGGCTATGTGGGCACGCCCACGCTGCACGTCGACGGCACGGTGTGGTTCGGGCCGGTGCTGCGGGCGATCCCGCGAGGCGCCCGGGCGGCGCGACTCTTCGACAGCTTCCGGGTGTTGGCCACGGACCCGGACTTCTTCGAACTCAAGCGCACCCGCACCGGAGGCCTCAGCTTCGACTAAGCCTGGTCGCCCCGCCATTGCCCGTCGCGCAGCGCCCACTTCACCGCCGGGCTCACCGCGAGGCCCGCGAGAGCGAACAGGACGCCGAGGACCGCCCAGCCCGCCCTGCCGTGCTGGATCGCGGTCACCGTGACCAGGGCGGGGCCCGCCATCATGCCCGCCGACATGCCCGCGCCGAACACGCCCTGGTACACACCGTGGACGCGAGCGTCGGCCAGCTCGTAGCCGAGGGTCCAGCCGCCCGCCGCCGACAGCACCTCGGCGAAGACCTGCACGACCGCGCCGATCGTCAGCGCCAGTACCGCCCACACCGGGGACAGGCCCGCCGACATCGCGTACGCCGCACACGCCACCGTGAGAAGCAGCCCCGACCAGCGCATCGCCCGCACCGCGGTGGGGACTCGGGAGGCGCTGCGGGCCACCCGCACCTGAAGCAGCGCCACCAGCACACAGTTGAGGATCATCAGCAGGGCCGCCGTCCAGCGCGGTGCCTCGGTCCGCTCCACGATCCACAGCGGCAGCCCGACCTCCGACAGCGTGTACTGCACGACGAGGATCGCGTTCAGCACCGTCACCGCGAGGAACGGCAGATCACGCACCGCCCGCCAGCGGTCGGCCGCCGGGGCGCCGGCCTCGGGAGCCTTGCGAGCCAGGGCGTGCGGGGCCAGCGGCAGCCGGGGCAGCAGCAGCGCGGGACCCGCGAACGACACCGCGTTGACCAGAATGACCGTCACATACGCGCCCCTCGTGTCGAGTTGGAGGGCGATCGCGCCGAACGCGCCGCCTACACCCATGAAGACGTTGGTGACCATCCGCAGATACGCCCGCGCCTCCACCCGGGTCGCGGCGGGCAGCACATCGGCGTAGATCGCGCCCTGCACCCCGCGGCTCGCCATCTGGAGCCCGGTGGCACAGACCACCGCGACGAGGAAACCGACGTACGAGTGCACGAACACGTACGCGGCCGTCGCCACGCCCGTCCCGGCCCACAGCCACGCCCCCACGCGCCGGGCGCCCCACCGGTCCGCGGCCCGCCCGGCCGGCACCCCGGCCGCGACGCCGACCAGTCCCGCGCCCGTCATGCCGAGGCCGACCGAGGTCGCGTCGAGGCCGACGATGCGGGTGAAGTACAGGACGCCGAGCGGGAAGTAGAGGCCGTTGCCGAGGGAGTTGGCGGCGGTCAGCAGGGCGGCGCGGCGCAGGGTGGGGTCGACGGGGAGCCGGGAGGGGCGTGGCCCGGGGGTGGCGGCGGGGTCCGCGGCGGGGGTGGTGACGGGTGTCGTGGTCATGCGGACATCACACCCGGCGGCGGCACCGCGCCGACAATGATTTAGCGTGGCGCTCAATGATCGAATTCCGCTTCGCCGTCGACGACCTCGCCACCACCTCCTTCGCGTACTCCCCGCTCCAGGAGACGGTGTTCTCCCTGCGCTGTCTGCACGACCCGGCCCGCTACCCCCACCACCGGCCGTGGCTGCGCCGCATCCGCCCCCGCCTGGACGCCCTCGACCACGAGCTGCTCATCGCGCTGACCACGCCCTGGCTGTGGGTGCCGGACTGTCTGACCCCCCGCCCCGAACGGGCCCGCCCCCACTTCGCCGACGAGCTCGACCGGCTCCGCGCCACCCCGCCGGACCTCCTCGACGCCGACTTCCGGGCCGCCTACCGCACCGAGAGCGCGCTGCCGCCGGTCGTCGCCCACGGGCTCGCCGAGCCGGGCCGGTTCCTCGACCGGATCGTGGCGGCCCTCGACGCGTACTGGCACGCCTGTCTGGCCGCCGACTGGTGGCCGCGCGTGCAGAGCATCATGGAGGCCGACCTCGCCCACCAGGCGCGGGTGCTCGCCGAGCAGGGCGCAGGCGCGCTGTTCGCGGGCCTCGACCGGCGGCTCGGCTGGGAGGACGGCCAACTCCTGCTGTCCACCGACGACTTCATGATCCAGGCGCCGTGGACGGACATGAGCATCGCCGGACGCGGTCTGGTGCTGCTGCCGTCCCTGTTCGCCCGCGGCGCCCAGCCCCTCATCGACCCCACCCGGCCGCCCACGATCATCTATCCGGCCCGCGGCAGCGCCACCCTCTCCGCGGAGCCGCCGCCGGTCACCGACGACGCCCTGGTACGGCTGCTGGGCCGCCCCAGGGCCCGGCTCCTGCTCCTCCTGGCCGACCCCGCCTCGACGACCGAACTGGCCCACCGTCTGGATGTCACGCCGGGCGCCGTCAGCCAGCATCTGGCGGTGCTCTACGACGCGGGGCTGCTCAGCAGGACACGGAACGGGAGGGTCGTGCGATATGCACGTACGGCCCTGGGAAACGCCTTGTGCCGCTAGATACCTAAGGGGCGCGGGGAACTGCGCGACCAGCCCCCACCGGCCTGCAGCCAACTACGCGCCCACAACCGCCAGCGAAGGCACCCGAGCCTCGTCATACCGCTCAAGCAAAACCCGCGCCACCTCAGCGGAAGCCCCGAGCACATCCCCCAGCACATCCGCCTCCACCGCACCCCGAGCGATCCGGTCCGGCAGAAAACCGGGCGCAAGAACGTACGGCGCAACGGCGACCCGGGAACAGCCCAGGTCCCTCAACTCCCGTACCGCATCCTCGGTCCGAGGAAGCGCGGCGGAGGCGAACGCAGGTCGCACGGCGCACCAACCGGTGTGCCGCCACTCCCGCGCGATGTCTGCGATCACTGCGATCGCCTCCGGGTCCGTGGACCCCGCCGAGGCCAGCACGACCCCGGTCGAGGACTTGTCGGCGGGCGTCAACCCCGCCTCGTACAGCCGCCGTTCGAGCGCGGACAGCAGCAGCGGTGACGGGCCGAGGACGTCGGCCTGCCGGATCCGCAGCTGCGGCGGCGCGTCCCGCAGTACCGCCGGGATGTCCGCCTTCGCGTGGAACGCGCGGGTCAGGAGGAGGGGAAGGGCGACGACGTCGCGTACGCCCTCCGCCGCCAGGGACTCCAACACCCCCTGTACGGACGGGATGTTGAAGTCCAGGAAGCCCGTCTCCACCCGTACGTCCGGGCGCAGCGCGCGCACCCGGCGGACGAGGGCGTGCACCGTCGCGGCGTGCCGCGGATCGCGGCTGCCGTGGGCGATGACGAGAAGAACGGGCTTCCTGAACAACGGACTTACCCCTTCACCAGCAGGCCGCGGCTGCGCAGCACCCGCCGCTCCAGCGGGCTGAAGATCAGCAGGTCGACGGCGATGCCGACGAACAGGATCAGGAAGATCGCCTCGAAGATCATCGGCATGGAGCTGGCGTTGCGGCCGTTCTCCAGGAGCGCGCCGAGACCGATGCCGAGGTCGGGCGAGGAGGCGATGATCTCCGCCGCCATCAGCGAGCGCCAGGAGAACGCCCAGCCCTGCTTCAGACCGGCGAGATAGCCGGGCAGCGCGGCCGGCAGCACGATGTGCCAGGCGCCCCTCCAGCCGGTCGCGCCCATCGTGCGGCCCGCCCGCAGGAACAGCGGCGGCACCTGGTCGATGCCGGAGACGAGACCGTTGGCGATGGACGGGACCGCGCCGAGCAGGATCACCGCGTACATCATCGAGTTGTTCAGCCCCAGCCACAGCACGGCCGGCGGTACCCACGCCACCGACGGCAGCGACTGCAGGCCCGACAGGACGGGGCCGATGGCCGCGCGCACGAACTTCACCCGGGCCACGACCAGTCCGAGCGGGGTGCCGATCGCGAGGGCCAGCAGGAAGCCGAGCAGACCGCGCTCGACGCTGGTCCAGATGTAGCCGAGGAGCTTGCCCTCCAGCCACGCGTCCTTGAACTCGGTGGCCACGTCGGAGGGGGAGGGCAGCTTGGTCGGATCGGTGACGATGTTGAAGGAGATCAGGCCCTGCCAGATCACCAGCACCACGGCGGTCGCCACGAGCGGCGGGAGGATCTTGGTGCGGGCGGTCACGGAGAACGGCGTCCGGGTGGTGGCCGACGTCTCCAGGGCGTCCAGACCGGCCTCCAGACCGGCGGACCGCTCCCGTGTCTCGTCCGTCCGGGCCGTCTGGGCCGTCTGGGCCGTCTGAGTGTCACTGCTGGCCATGACGGCGGATCTCCCCACGCAGTTGATCGGTGATCTCAAGGGACAGTTCGGCCACGGGGGCGTCCTCGATGCGGCGCGGCTGCGGGATGGCGACCGTCCACTCGCGCGCGATCCGGCCCGGCCGCGACGACAGCAGGACGACCCGCTGGGCCAGCCGCACCGCCTCGCGCACGTTGTGCGTGACGAACAGGACGGACAGCCCCGTCTCCTCCCAGATCCGGGTCAGTTCGTCGTGCAGCACGTCCCGCGTGATCGCGTCCAGCGCCGCGAACGGCTCGTCCATGAGCAGCAGCCGGCTCTCCTGGGCCAGCGCCCGGGCGAGCGCCACCCGCTGGCGCATACCGCCGGACAGCTCGTGCACCCGCTTGCCGTACGAGCCCTTGAGCCGGACCAGTTCGAGCAGTTCCTCGGCGCGGGTGCGCCGGTCGCTCTTCGCGACTCCGCCCAGTTTCAGGGCGAGTTCGATGTTCTTGCCCGCGGTCAGCCACGGGAACAGGGCGTGCTCCTGGAACATCAGAGCCGGACGCCCATCGGTCTTGATGCTGCCGGCGCTCGGGTCGTCGAGACCCGCCACCAGGTTGAGCAGCGTGGACTTGCCACAGCCCGAGGCGCCCAGGAGGGTGACGAACTCGCCCGGCGCGACATCGAGCGTGATGTCGTCGAGGACGAGCTGCTGCCCGGCGGGCCCGCCGAAGGACTTCGAGACATGCTCGATGCGGGCGGCGTACTCGACCGACTCGGCCTGTTCGGCCTTGGCAACCGCGGTGGCCATGGTCGTCACCTCCTGGGAACTCTCGGGGATCGGGGCTTACTTGACGCCGAGCCCGGCGTCGTCGACCGTGCTCTCGCCGTCGGCCTTGAGGACCTTGTTCAGCAGCGTGAGGTCATAGATGCCCTTGAGCAGCGGGTCCTCCAGCAGACCGGCCTTCACCGCGTGCTCCGCCTCGGTGTTGAGGGTGGAGGCCAGCGGGTCGTTGGTGAACTGGATGGACTTCCACGCCGGGTCCAGGACCTCCGCGGGCAGCGCCTTGCCGGAGTCGGCCTCCAGCTGCTTGTTCGCCGCGGCCTTCGCCTCGTCCGGGTTGGCGTTGATCCACTTGTTGGTCTCGACGGAGGCCTTCAGAACCGCCTCGACCGCCTTCGGGTGCTCCTTGAGGAACTTCTGCGACACGATGATGTTCGTGATCACGAACTTCTTGTCCGGCCACAGGTCGGACTCGTCGAGCAGCACCTTCGCGCCCTCGGCGACCAGCTTCGACGCGGTCGGCTCCGGCACCCAGGCGCCGTCGAGGGAACCGGCCTTGTAGGCGTCCGGGGTGACCTTGTTGTCGGTGCGGATGACCGACACGTCACCCTTGCCGCTCTCGGCGTCGACCTTCCAGCCCTGGTCCGCGATCCAGTTGAGGAACGCCACGTCCTGCGTGTTGCCGAGCTGCGGGGTGGCGATCTTCTTGCCCTTGACGTCCTTCAGGGACTTGATCTTCTTGGGGTTGACGACGAGCTTCACACCGCCGGACGCCGAACCGCCGATGATGCGCAGGTTGGTGCCCTTGGACTTGGTGTAGCCGTTGATCGACGGGGAGGGGCCGATCCAGCCGATGTCGATGGAGCCCGAGTTGAGGGCCTCGATCTCGGACGGGCCCGCGTTGAAGACCTGGTACTTCGCCTCCGTGGCGCCGAGCTCCTTCTGGAAGTAGCCCTTCTGGTTGGCGACCAGCGCGGTGGCGTGGGTCAGGTTGCCGAAGTAGCCGATCTTGACGGAGTCGAGTCCGTCGATCTTCTCGGAGCCGGCGGCGACCTTCGCCTTGGAGTTGTCGTCCTTGGAGTCCGACCCGTACCCGCAGGCGCCGAGCGCCAGCAGCGGAAGAGCGGCGGCCACGGCGGCGCCGCGGCGAAGGAACGTTGAGCGGTTGACAGGCACGGGAGGGTTTCCTCTCGGAGGCCCGGCGGTCACGGTCTCTCAGGTCGTGGCCGGGAGGTCGGCAGGTCTTCGTCTCTTCCGGGACGTCGGGTGGGGGGACAGGGCGCGCAGGCAGTGCGCGTACGTCATCGCGCACATCGCGCGACTCCGCCCTGTCCGCTGCCGAGGTCACCGCTGCCGACGCGGCCGCCCTCCTTGGCGAACGTGGAGAAGTAGTCGGTGGAGTTCATGTCAGAAGTCCCACCCGTCGTCCTCGGCCTCGTCCTTGACGGGCTCGGGGGACGCGAACGACTCGCCGACCATGCCCGCGGTGAGCGTGGTGCCGTCGCTGGGGTCGATCAGGATGAACGAGCCCGTGCGGCGTGAGTCGGCGTAGGAGTCCACCGGCAGCGGTTCCGCGGTGCGGATCTTCACACGGCCGATGTCGTTGGCGACGAGCTGTCCCGGGTGCGGGTGCAGGGACAGGTCGTCGAGCGTGAGACGGGAGGGGATGTCCTTGACGATCGCCTTCACTGTGCGGGTGCCGTGCTTGAGCAGGACCCGGTGACCGACGGTCAGCGGCGCGTCGGCGACGTGGCACACGGTCGCCTCGATGTCCTGGGTGGTCGGCGGCGCGTCCTTGCTGGGCACGATGAGGTCGCCGCGCGAGATGTCGATGTCGTCCTCCAGGAGAACGGTCACCGACTGGGTGGTCCAGGCCACGTCGACGGACTGACCGAGCAGGTCGATGCCGGCGATCTTCGAGGCGTGACCCGAGGGCAGCACGGTGACCGCCTCGCCGACGCGGAAGGAACCGGCGGCGATCTGACCGGCGTACCCCCGGTAGTCGGGGTGCTCGGCGGTCTGCGGGCGGATCACGTACTGCACGGGCAGGCGGGCGTGGCAGTGGCTCAGGTCGTGGGTGACCGGGACCGTCTCCAGGTGCTCCAGGACGGTCGGGCCGCCGTACCAGTCCATGTTGGCGGACGGCTCCACCACGTTGTCACCGGCGAGCGCCGAGATCGGGATCGCGGTGACCTCGGGGACGCCCAGCTCGGTCGCGTACGCCGTGAACTCCTCGGCGATCGCGGCGAACACGGACTCCTGGTAGTCGACGAGGTCCATCTTGTTGACCGCGAGGACGACGTGCGGCACCCGGAGCAGCGCCGCGAGGGCGGCGTGCCGGCGGGTCTGCTCGACGACGCCGTTGCGGGCGTCGATGAGGATCACCGTCAGCTCGGCCGTGGAGGCACCCGTCACCATGTTGCGGGTGTACTGCACATGGCCGGGGGTGTCGGCGAGGATGAACCGCCGCTTGGCCGTGGCGAAATAGCGGTACGCCACGTCGATCGTGATGCCTTGCTCGCGCTCGGCGCGCAGACCGTCCGTGAGGAGCGCGAGGTCGGGGCCCTCCTGGCCGCGCGACGCGGAGGCACGCTCGACGGCCTCCAACTGGTCGGTGAGGACCGACTTGGAGTCGTGCAGCAGCCGGCCGACGAGGGTGGACTTGCCGTCGTCGACGGAGCCCGCGGTCGCGAACCGCAGCAGGGTCGTCTCCGAGAGCGCCTCGGAAGTGGTGGTGCTCATGCTTAGAAGTACCCCTCGCGCTTGCGGTCTTCCATCGCGGCCTCGGACATCTTGTCGTCGGCGCGGGTCGCGCCGCGCTCGGTGAGCCGGGAGGCGGCGATCTCCGTGATGACCTGCTCCAGGGTCACGGCGTCGGAGTCCACGGCACCGGTGCAGGACATGTCGCCGACCGTGCGGTAGCGCACCAGGCGCGTCTCGACGGTCTCCGTCTCCTTCGGGCCGCCCCACTCGCCGGCCGTCAGCCACATCCCGGCCCGCTGGAACACCTCGCGCTCGTGCGCGAAGTAGATCTCCGGCAGTTCGATGCCCTCGCGGGCGATGTACTGCCAGACGTCCAGCTCGGTCCAGTTGGACAGCGGGAAGACGCGGACGTGCTCGCCGGGGGCGTGCCGTCCGTTGTAGAGGTTCCACAGCTCGGGCCGCTGCCGGCGCGGGTCCCACTGGGAGAACTCGTCCCGCAGCGAGAACACCCGCTCCTTGGCCCGGGCCTTCTCCTCGTCCCGTCGGCCGCCGCCGAAGACGGCGTCGAACTTCTCCGCCTGGATCTTCTCGGTCAGCGGCAGCGTCTGGAGCGGGTTGCGGGTGCCGTCCGCACGCTCCTTCAGCACACCCCGGTCGATGTAGTCCTGCACGGAGGCGACATGCAGCCGCAGCCCGTGCTTGGCCACCGTGCGGTCCCGGTACTCCAGCACCTCGGGGAAGTTGTGTCCGGTGTCCACGTGCAGCAGCGAGAAGGGGATCGCCGCCGGGGCGAACGCCTTCAGCGCGAGGTGCAGCATGACGATGGAGTCCTTGCCGCCGGAGAACAGGATCACCGGCCGCTCGAACTCACCCGCCACCTCACGGAAGATGTGCACCGCCTCCGACTCGAGAGCGTCCAAGTGCGAGAGGGCGTACGGAGCTTGCGTGCCCTCCGTCACCGCCGTGACGGTCGTCGTCATGCCAGTCCCCTCTCGGTGAGCAGCGCGTGGACCGCGGCCGCGGACTCCTGGACGGTCTGGTTCTGGGACTCGATCCGCAGATCGGGCGACTCGGGCGCCTCGTACGGGTCGTCGACACCCGTCAGCCCGGTCAGCTCGCCCGCGGCCTGCTTGGCGTACAGACCCTTCACATCGCGTACGGAGCACACCTCGACCGGAGTCGCCACGTGCACCTCGAGGTACGCGGCCCCGCTCTCCTGGTGGCGCTTGCGCACCGCCTCACGGCTGTCCGCGTACGGCGCGATCACCGGGACCAACGCCTTGACGCCGTTACGGGCGAGCAGCTCGGCGAGGAAGCCGATGCGCTGCACGTTGGTGTGCCGGTCCTCGCGGCTGAAGCCGAGGCCCGCGGAGATGAACTCGCGGATCTCGTCGCCGTCGAGCACCTCGACGAGGTGGCCCTCCTCGCGCAGCCGGCCGGCCAGCTCGTACGCGATGGTGGTCTTGCCGGCACTCGGCAGACCCGTGAGCCAGACGGTGGCTCCGGTCGTCACTTGGTTCTCCTGGGTTGTCGTCGTCATCCGTGCAGCCCGCACTCGGTCTTGCCGCGCCCGGCCCAGCGGCCGGCGCGCGCGTCCTCGCCCTCCAGCACCCGGCGGGTGCAGGGGGCGCAGCCGACGGAGGCGTAACCGTCCATCAGCAGCGGGTTGGTGAGGACGCCGTGCTCGGCGACGTACGCGTCCACGTCGTCCTGGGTCCAGCGGGCGATCGGGGAGATCTTGACCTTCTGCCGCTTCTCGTCCCAGCCGACGACCGGGGTGTTCGCCCGGGTCGGGGACTCGTCGCGGCGCAGGCCGGTCGCCCAGGCCAGGTAGTTCGTCAGGCCCTGCTCCAGGGGCTGCACCTTGCGCAGCTTGCAGCACAGGTCCGGGTCGCGGTCGTGCAGCCTGGGGCCGTACTCCGCGTCCTGCTCGGCGACCGTCTGGCGGGGGGTGAGCGTGATGACGTTGACGTCCATCACGGCCTCGACCGCGTCCCGGGTGCCGATGGTCTCCTCGAAGTGGTAGCCGGTGTCGAGGAAGACGACGTCGACGCCCTTCATCGCGCGGGAGGCGAGATGCGCGACCACCGCGTCCTCCATGGACGAGGTCACGCAGAAGCGCTTGCCGAAGGTGTCGACCGCCCACTGGAGGATCTCCAGGGCGGAGGCGTCCTCCAGGTCGCGGCCCGCCTGCTCGGCGAGGGCCTTGAGCTCGTCGGTCGTGCGCTCTTCCTGAGTCGTGGTCATATCTGATCTCCCCCTGCGTCATGGTGCTGAAGGCCGCGGGCGAGCAGCCCGAGGAACTTCAGCTGGAATGCGCGGTTGCACGCCGCGCATTCCCACGCGCCGTGGCCCTGCTCGGACGGGCGGAGGTCCTCGTCGCCGCAGTAGGGGCAGTAGAAGGGGGCGGCCCGCTCGCTCACGACAGGGCCTCCTCGGAGGCGCGGGAGGCCCAGGCGGCGAACCGCTCGCCTTCCTCGCGCTCGGCCTGGAACCGCTTCAGGACCCGCTCGACGTAGTCGGGCAGCTCCTCGGAGGTGACCTTCAGGCCACGGACCTTGCGGCCGAAACCGGCCTCCAGGCCCAGCGCGCCGCCCAGGTGCACCTGAAAGCCCTCGACCTGCTCGCCCCGGTCGTTGAGGACCAGCTGGCCCTTGAGACCGATGTCCGCCACCTGGATACGGGCGCAGGCGTTCGGGCAGCCGTTGAGGTTGATGGTGAGCGGCTCGTCGAAGTCCGGGACACGGCGCTCCAGTTCGTCGATCAGCGCGGCGCCGCGCGCCTTGGTCTCGACGATGGCGAGCTTGCAGTACTCGATGCCGGTGCAGGCCATGGTGCCGCGCCGGAACGGGGAGGGCTTCGCCGTCAGGTCCAGCGCGCCCAGCGCCTCGACCAGCGGCTCGACCTGTGCCTCCTCCACATCGAGGATGATCATCTTCTGCTCGACGGTGGTCCGGACGCGGCCCGAGCCGTGGGCCTCGGCGACCTCGGCGATCTTGGTGAGGGTGGCGCCGTCGACCCGGCCGACGCGCGGCGCGAAGCCGACGTAGTAGCGGCCGTCCTTCTGCTTGTGCACACCGACGTGGTCACGCCAGCGGCCCGAGGGCTCGGCGGGCGCGGGACCGTCGACCAGCTTGCGCTTCAGGTAGTCGTCCTCCAGCACCTGGCGGAACTTCTCCGGGCCCCAGTCGGCGACGAGGAACTTCAGTCGGGCCCTCGTACGAAGGCGGCGGTAGCCCCAGTCACGGAAGATGCCGACCACGCCGGCCCACACCTCCGGGACCTCCTCCAGCGGCACCCAGGCGCCGAGCCGGACGCCCAGCTTGGGGTTGGTGGAGAGGCCGCCGCCGACCCACAGGTCGAAGCCGGGGCCGTGCTCGGGGTGCTCGACACCGACGAACGCGATGTCGTTGATCTCGTGGACCACGTCAAGGAGCGGGGAGCCGGAGATCGCGGTCTTGAACTTGCGCGGCAGGTTGGAGAACTCCTTGCTGCCGATGTAGCGCTCGTGGATCTCGTCGATCGCCGAGGTGCCGTCGATGATCTCGTCCTCGGCGATCCCGGCGACGGGCGAGCCGATGATCACGCGCGGGGTGTCACCGCAGGCCTCGGTCGTCGACAGCCCGACCGCCTCGAGACGGTTCCAGATCTCCGGGACGTCCTCGATGCGGATCCAGTGCAGCTGGATGTTCTGCCGGTCGGTGACGTCCGCGCTGCCGCGCGCGAACTCCTCGGAGATCTCACCGATCACGCGCAGCTGCTGGGTGGTGAGGCGTCCGCCGTCGATCCGCACCCGCAGCATGAAGTACTTGTCGTCCAGCTCCTCCGGCTCCAGGATCGCGGTCTTGCCGCCGTCGATCCCGGGCTTGCGCTGGGTGTAGAGCCCCCACCAGCGCATCCGGCCGCGCAGGTCGTTGGGGTCGATCGAGTCGAAGCCGCGCTTCGAGTAGATCGTCTCAATGCGTGTCCGCACATTGAGACCGTCGTCGTCCTTCTTGAACTGCTCGTTGCCGTTCAGCGGGGTGTGGTGCCCCGCGGCCCACTGACCCTCACCGCGGTGACGGCTCACCTTGCGGCGGGGAGTCGCGGCGGCAGGGTTCTGCGGGGTGGCGGCCATGGTGGTTACGTCCTTCGGGACAGGCGGGAAAGCGGCTCTGACCTGCGCGTACGGGCGCATGGAAATAGGTGCGCCTCATTGCGCGGGGGGAAGCAGAGAGTCAGGAGATCGCGGCGGGCTGCGGCCCCGTGGCCGGAGGCCACTGATGGATGCTTAGCGCGCCGGACAGATGGCGCTGGACATGCGGCCGAGGTCGACGTGCCGCCGACTCACCAAGGCAATTCCAGTTCCAGACATGACGGAAGCGTGTCACGGCGATCTGGACACAGTCCAGCTTCGTCCATTATGCGGACACCCTTGTCTCGAAGAACGAGACAAGGGTGGCGTCGATCACATGCGCTGCGGGAGGTCTTGTCCGCGCAGGTCAGCCGCGCTATGCCGCGGAGCGGGAGGCCGAGGTCAGGCGGGGTGCGCCCCCGGCCAGGGGCCCGGCGCGGTCACCTGCGGCTGCTCCTCGACCTTGGTGTCGAAGAGGGTGAAGCCCCGGCGCTGGTAGTTGGCCATCGCGTGCTCGCCGTCCAGGCTGCACGTGTGCAGCCACACCCGCTTGGTGTCGGTCAGTCCCGGCCAGCGGTCCGACAGGTCCCAGGCGCGCGCGGCGCCGTACGACAGCAGGTGGCCGCCGATCCGCCGGCCCCGGAAGCCCGGGATCAGCCCGAAGTAGACGATCTCCACGACCCCGTCGTCCTGCGGCTCCAGCTCCACGTACCCCGCGGGCGTGCCCCGGTCGTACGCTACCCAGGTCTCCACGCCCGGCCGGTTCAGATGCTCCTCCCACTGGGCGTACGTCCAGCCCAGCCGGTCGATCCAGCGGATGTCGCCGCCGACGGAGGCGTAGAGGAAGCGGCTGAACTCGGGGGAGGGCACCTCGGCACGGACGATCCGGACATCGCCCTCCGGCGCGGCGGCCGGGAGGAGATCGGTCGGGGCGGTCTGCTCGAGGGACCAGGTGGTCACGGGAATGCTGGGCATGCCCCCAGGCAACCATCCGGCCCGGCGATCTGTCGATCCACCCTGGCTCCAGCCCGGGCTCCGGCCGTCTGCCGCAGGTACCCGCCGATCTACCGCAGCGACCTGTCGAGCGTGCTCAGCGGTAGCGCGAACAGCATTCGGCCCGACTGGGACCAGACCTCGCCGGTCGACTCCCAGTAGGACAGGGACTCCGCCTCGCCGCTCCAGCAGCGGTTCGTCTCGTCGGTGCCGCAGCGGGTGGCCCGGGCGCCGGTCGCGTCCTGCCGCCACAGCGTCCCGCGGCCGTCCTGGTCGTCCGACGTGCGGCCCAGGTACCACTCCGAGCGGTACGACAGCACGGCCCCGACGCCGGGTGTCTTCGTCTCGTACGCCTCGTCGACGGGGGTGTACCCGGACGGGTCGGTGGTGAGCAGGCCGGAGCGGTCGGAGGACGAGCTGAGGTCGTACCGCCACAGCCGGACGTCGCGGTCGCTGTCCGCGGAGACCCAGTCGCTGGCCACCAGGCTGTCGGGGGAGGTGCTGCGGTCCAGGGAGAGGTAGTCGGGGTGCGTGGCGCCGGCGCGGTAGCTCCCGACGGCGGGCAGCACCCAGCGGTCGCCGTGCGCCGCCCAGCCGCCGTCCACCCGGCCGACCGCGGAGGCGGCGCTGGTGGCGCGCTGGACGCGGTTCATGTCGTACACGTACAGCCCGTCGGCCGCGGTGACCAGCAGTTTGTCCTGGTACCAGACCATGCCGGAGACCTGGGAGTCGAGCGCGCGGTAGTCGCGCCCGCCGTCGACGGGGACGGCGAGCAGCACCCAGGTGTAGGTGAGGCGGTCGATGTCGTTCGCGTCGATGAACGCGACCCGGGCCAGATCGTGGGCGCCCCGGCTCCAGGCGGAGAGGATCACCCGGTTCTGCCCCCACAGACCGTCGTCGTCGGCGTCGCCCGAGGTGGTGACCGCGCCGGGCCGCCAGGAGCGGGTGTCGGCGGCGCCCCAGCAGTAGGCGCGGGTGGCCGCGGGCTCGACGGGCAGGGCCTTGCGCTCGGCCGGGGCGCAGTCGCTCCCGGTGCGCAGGGTGTGGTCGGCGTCGGCGAGGACGGCGCCGACACCTTCCGGCCGCCCCATCACGGAGGCGAGCCGGTCGAGGGTGGACCGCGGCTCCAACTGCTCGTGCAGCCGCAGGGCGTCGGTCTCGGCGGCGGTGGCCAGCGGCTTCAGGGCGCCCGGATCGGCGGCGACGGTGGCCTGCGAGGCGCTGATCATGGTGGCCGCGGCGGTGAGCGCGAGGGCGGTCCCGGCCAGGAACGCGCGCAGCGCTTTGCCCCGCTTCCGCCTGCGGTGTCTTCCGCGATGCATCATGTCGTACCTCCCGAGGCGGGCCAACTGCGCCTGGTGATCCGTACGTTGACCGAGGAGCAGGTGGGGTGGCCCGTAGAGGGATGCTACGGCAGTAAGGGCGTGCCGGGGACGAAGACCCTGCAAATATGCGCGAGTTTCAGGGAGTCTGCCGGGACAGCCGTTCGCCGACCACCGCGGGGGCCGTGGAGTGCGGCAGCAGGTCGTGCGGGTCGTCGGGGAGCAGCACCTCGATCTCCGCGCCCTCGCAGAAACGATACGGCCGATGCTCCAGGAATCCCCCGAGATACCGGCGCACCCGCGACATCTCGGCCCGCACCGTCACCGTACGGCCCGCATCGCCGAACAGGTCCTCGGCCAGCCCCGCCGCACTGCGCCCGGCGCGGTGCAGAGCCAGGAGATAGAGCAACTCGGCGTGCCGCGGGCTCAGTTCATGACTCCAGGTGCCGGCGTCCCCGGACACCGTCATCGACCAGCGGCGCGGCTGCGACAGATCCAGCACGATCCGGGTGGCGCCCCGCGGCACCGGCTCGGCGGACGCCCGGATCAACCACCCCCCGGCCAGCGGCTCCACCGTGCACAGCCCCAGCGTCGGCAGCCACCGCAGGCCCGCCGACGGCGACTTGGGCAACGGGACCCGGCCCTGGTACGGCATCCCCGCCACCGCGGCCGTCCAGCCGTGCCGGTCCACCACCACGGCCCGGCCGTCGAGCCGCGCCAGCACCGGCGCCGCCACCGCCCGGAGCTGCTCCAGCGAGGACTGGTGCAGCTCGCGCAGCCGGGACTCGGCGAGCTTGGCCACCGAGTCGACCCACGCGAGCGTGGCCGGATGCATCGTCTCCAGCGGCCCGCTCACGTCCACGACGCCGAGCAGGCGGCCGTCCCTCGGGTCGGTGATCGGTGCCCCGGTACAGGTCCACGAGGTCTGTGAGCGCACGAAGTGCTCCGAGGCGAAGACCTGCACCGGCCGGCGCGCCACCACCGGTGTGCCGATGCCGTTGGTGCCGACGACGTCCTCCCGCCAGTCGGCCCCGAGCTCGAACCCGGTCCCGTCGGCCTTGCGCAGCACCGGCGAACTGCCCTCCCGCCACAGCACCCGGCCCTCCTCGTCGGCGACCACCATGATGTGGTGGGCGACGTCCGCGACCGACAACAGCCCCTCACGCAGCACCGGCAGGACATGCCGCAGCTCCGAGCTCTCCCGGCGCCGCTGCACCTCGTCCCGGGGCAGCAGCCCGGTGCGGAAGTCGTGGTCGGGGTCGACGCCGCCGCGCAGCATCCGGTCCCACGACTGCTCGATCACCGGGCGGGGGGCCACGGGCGCGCGCTGACCGGAGAGAGTGGCGGTGCGGACGTCGCTCAGCAGCCGTGCCGCCCGGGCCGAGTCCACGGCTGCCAACTGGGTGACGTCCGTCGGCGAGAGCGCCACTGGTCCTCCCGGAGGGGCTGCGGACAATCCGTCCTGACTGTCCGTCTCATAGTGCCGTTCGTCCGTCGCGGAGGGGTACAGTCCGGCCACAGTCAGCAGCAAGTTGCAACCCCCTGCAACCCTGGTGGACCGGGCGCCGCTGGTTGAAACTTGAGCGACGCCGTCCCGAGCGGCGTCAGCGGCCTTGAACGGGCCCAGGCGGGGGTGGTGCCGTGTCGGCGCAGCACCACCCCTCGCCGCCGCGGTTCGGGGTGCCTCTTGATGCCGGGTGGCGTCTGCGGGCTTCGATGTGGCTGAGCGCGCAGTTCCCCGCGCCCCTTTAGGTCACTCCAGTGGGCGTGCCCTGTTCACCACCGACGTCAAGTCCAGCGTTGACGGCAAGGTTCCGAAGGTCGCGCCCGCGTCCCCGCCCAGCCTCGATGCGCAGAAGGCGTCCGCCACCTCTGGTGGTGCGAAACGGACCAGCAGGGAGCCCTGGAGTACCAGTGCCAGCCTCTCCGTCAGGCGGCGTGCTCTCGCCTCGATGCCGTCCAGGTCCGCCAGGTCCGTCAGGAGGTCCTTGATCGCCGCGTCCAGGCGGTGGTCGGTGCCTCGGGCCCTGCCGATCTCCTGGAGGTAGGCGTTGAAGGCCGCCGGTTCGCGTTGGAGTGCTCGCAGGACGTCCAGCGCCTGGACATTGCCCGCGCCCTCCCAGACGGAGTTGAGCGGGGACTCGCGGACCAGGCGGGGGAGACCGGAGTCCTCCACATAGCCGTTGCCGCCCAGGCACTCGGCGGCCTCCACCACCAGCGGCGCGCAGCGTTTCGTCACCCAGTACTTCGCGGCCGGCACCGCGATCCGCAGGAACGCCCGCTCCTGCTCGCTGCCGTCGTCGTACGCGGCCGCCAGCCGCAGCGCGAGCGTGGTCGCCGCCTCGGACTCCACCGCGAGGTCGGCCAGGACATTGCGCATCAGCGGCTTGTCGACCAGCTTTCCGCCGAACGCCGCGCGGTGCGTGCAGTGGTGGACCGCCTGCGACACGGCCTGGCGCATCAGGCCGGCCGAGCCGAGGACGCAGTCGAGCCGGGTCGCCGCGACCATCTCGATGATGGTCCGCACCCCGCGCCCCTCCTCGCCCACCCGGCGCGCCCAGGTCCCGTCGAACTCCACTTCCGCCGAGGCGTTGGAGCGGTTGCCGAGCTTGTCCTTCAGCCGCTGGATGAGGAACGTGTTGCGCGTGCCGTCCTCCAGGACGCGGGGGAGGAGGAAGCAGGTGAGGCCTTCCGGGGCCTGGGCCAGCACCAGGAAGCCGTCGGACAGGGGCGCCGAGCAGAACCACTTGTGCCCCGTCAGCTCGTACGTCCCCTCCTGCGCGAGCGGCGTCGCGGTCGTCGTGTTCGCGCGTACGTCGCTGCCGCCCTGCTTCTCCGTCATCGCCATGCCGAAGAGGGCGCCGGCCTTGAGGTGCGCCGGGCGTGTACCGCGGTCGTAGATCATCGACGTCAGCCGGGGCTCCCACTCCGCCGCGAGCGCGGGCTCCTGGCGCAGGGCGGGCACGGCGGCGTGGGTCATCGACAGCGGGCAGAGGTTGCCGGCGTCCACCTGCGTCCAGACCAGGAACGCGGCCGCGCGGCGCACGTGGCCCGCCGGGCGGTTCCAGGCGGCGGTGAGGCCGGCCGCGACGCCCTTGCCGAGGAGGCGGTGCCAGGCGGGGTGGAACTCGACCTCGTCGACGCGGTGGCCGTAACGGTCATGGGTCCGGAGACGGGGTGGGTTGTCGTTGGCCTGTACGGCCCATTCCTGGAGCTGCGCCGACCCGGAGGCCCGGCCGAGGGCCTCCAGCTCAGCGCGCACCTCGTCCAGGGCGCCGGGTTCCACATGCCGCTCCACCGCCGCGGTCAGGGCTTTGTCGGCGGTGAAGACGTCGTGGCCGGTCAGAGGCGGGGGCTGGTTGGTCACGGTGTGGGTGCTGCCTGCCATACCTGGGAACTTACCGCCCGCTCCGCGCAGCACACGTCGCCTCCCACGGGGACATGACAGGAAAACTCTTTGAATCGCCGAGGCCGTGGGCCGGTGGGGGATGAGTACAGCCTCGTACGGCGGATACCGTTAGGTCGTGCAGCCAGCAAGTGAATCCCCTCAGCGGCCCCCCTCCGGCCGTCTCCACCGGGCGCGTGCCCTCTACCGGAACGTCTCCAAGCGCAGGACCGCCTGGCTGCTGCTCAAGGACACCGTCAACTCCTGCATGGAGTACCGCATCCTCGGCCTGGCCGCCGAGGCCGCCTTCTTCACCCTGCTGTCCGTGCCGCCGCTGCTGCTCAGCATGATCGGCCTGCTCGGTTACGTCGACGACTGGACCGGCACCGACTCCATCAGCAGCCTGGAGGCCAACCTCCTGGAGGCCTCCCGCACGGTCCTCTCCGACAAGGGCGTCCGGCAGATCGCCCAGCCGATCCTCGACGACGTCATGAAGGGCGGCCGCCCTGACGTCATCTCGATAGGCTTCCTCTTCGCCCTGTGGTCCGGCTCGCGGGCGGTCAACGTCTTCATCGACACCATCACCGTCATGTACGGCCTCGACGGGGTCCGCGGCATCGTCAAGACCCGCGTGGTGGCGTTCCTGCTCTTCCTCGCCGCCCTGGTCATCGGCTCGATCGCGCTGCCGCTGATGGTCGCGGGCCCCGACGCCGTCGTCCGGATCGTGCCCTGGTCGGCGACGGTCGTGCAGATCCTGTACTGGCCCGTGGTGATCGTGCTGTCCATCGCCTTCCTGACCACGCTCTACCACGTCTCGGTCCCCGTCCGGTCGCCCTGGATCGAGGACGTCCCCGGTTCCCTCGTCGCCCTCGCCATGTGGGTGCTGGGCAGCTTCCTGCTGCGCATCTACCTCACCAACACCATCGAGGGCGCCTCGATCTACGGCTCGCTCGCCGCCGCCGTCGCCGTCATGCTCTGGATCGGCGTCTCCGCCTTCGCCGTCCTCGTCGGCGCCGCCGTCAACGCCGCCATCGACCGGGTCTGGCCGGCTGCCGCCACCGCGGCGGCCCGCGCCGCGAACGAACGCGTCCGCGAGGCGCAGGTCGCCGAGTACGTGGCCCGGGCCGCCGCCCACCGGGACACCGACCCGGACGACCCCGACGACCCGGACATGCCGTCGGAGTTCCCCGAGCGGTGGTCCCGCTTCCTCCCACCGGAGGACGTGACGTCCAGGCTCCGCACCCATGTGAAGAGCACCCACCCACCCCACAAGCCGGTCGACGGCTCGTAACCATTGCACCCAGGGCGCCCCGGACTCCCGTGCGAGCTCCTGGCCGCTACACCCACGCCGCCGTGGACTCCCGTACGAACTCCGCGAAGTCCCGCGGCGCCCGCCCCAGCACCTCGCGCACCCCGTCCGTCACCCGCGCGTTCCGCCCGTCGAGCAGCCCCTCGAACACCTCGACCAGGAGCTCCGCCTCCTCGGCGGGCACCCCGAACCCGGTGAGCGCCTCCCCGTAGGCGCGCGCGGGTACCGGCGTGTACGTCAGCTCGCGCCCGGTCGCCGCCCCGATCTCCGCGACGGCCTCCCGGAACGACAGCAGCCGAGGCCCCGTCACCTCCACCGACCGCCCCACGTACCGCTCCCCGGACGCCAGCACCGTCGCCACCACGTCCGCGATGTCCCGCACGTCGATGAACGGCTCCCGCACCTCACCGGCCGGGAACGTCAGCCCGCCCTGCCGCACCTCCGCCACCAGCGGCCCCTCGCTGAAGTTCTGCGAGAACCACGACGCCTGTACGACGGTCCAGTCCGCCCCGGACGTCTTCAGCGCCTCCTCGGTCGCCACGGCCTGCCGCTCGCCCCGCGCCGACAGCAGCACCAGCCGCCGCACCCCGAGCCCCACGGCCTCCCGCGCCAGCGCCCCGACGCCCTCGGTCGCCGCCGGAGCCCCCACGTCGGACGGGTACACGAGATACGCGGCGTCCGCGTCCCGCAGGGTCCCGGCCCAGGTCGTCGGGTCCTCCCAGTCGAAGCCCCGGGCCCGGGACGCGGCCCGCACCTCAAGACCGGCCGCCCGCACCGCGCGCGCCACCCGGCTGCCCGTACGACCCGAGGCACCGGTCACCACCACCGTCATGTTCTTCGCGTTCTGCGTCATGCCTCCGAGTCAACGCCCACGCCCGCCAGGACCCCATCGCTGAACGGCTCATTCCCATGCGCGGGCGTCTACGCTGACGCCATGGACGCTCTCGCAGGCCTCCTCGAAGGGCCCCGCGCGCGGGGCGCCTTCATGATCCGGGCGTGCTTCGAACCGCCCTGGAGCGTGCGCATCGAGGACCGCGCCCCGCTCACCGTCATGCTCATGGTCCGCGGCGAGGCGTGGGTCATGCCGGACGCGGGGGAGCGGGTGCGGCTGCGCGCCGGCGACCTCGCCATCGCCCGCGGCCCCGACCCGTACACCTGCGCCGACGACCCCGGCACCGAGCCGCAGGCGCTGATCCTGCCGGGCGGGGAGTGCCACTATCCCGACGGGCGCTCGCTCAGCGGCGTCATGGACCTCGGCGTCCGCACCTGGGGCGACCGGCTCGACGGGTCGGCCGTGATGCTGATCGGCACGTATCTGTGGCAGGGCGAGGTCAGCGGACGCCTGCTGGAGGCGCTGCCGCCGCTGCTGACACTCACCCCCGAGGTGTGGGACTGCCCGCTCACGCCGCTCCTGATGACGGAGATCGTCCGCGACGAACCCGGCCAGGAAGTCGTCCTGGACCGCCTCCTCGACCTGCTCGTCATCGCCGCGCTGCGCGCCTGGTTCTCCCGCCCGGAGGCGGCGGCACCCGGCTGGTACCGGGCGCTGGCGGACCCGGTCGTCGGCCGGGTCCTGCGGCTCCTCCAGGACGACCCCGCCCATCCGTGGACGGTCGCGTCGCTGGCGGCCAAGGCGGGGGTGTCGCGGGCGGCGCTGGGGCGGCGGTTCACGGAGCTGGTGGGGGAGCCGCCGATGACGTATCTGACGGGGTGGCGGCTCGCGTTGGCGGCGGACCGGTTGCGGGAGGGCGACGCGACGCTGGAGGCGATCGCCCGGCAGGTGGGGTACGGGAGTGCGTTCGCTCTGTCGAGTGCGTTCAAGAGGGTGTACGGGGTGAGTCCTCAGGAGCACCGGGGGAGGGGGATCTAGGGGGTGCCGGGGGACGGGGTGCGCCCCTTAGCCTTGTTCGTATGTACGCGGAGAGAGCGGGACGGCTTCCCGGCTCCGCAGTGTGGACCAGCACCCCGTCCCCGTCCCAGCCCGGCCGTGTCCTCCCCGACGGCTGTATGGATCTGCTCTGGCACGACGGGCGGCTGCTCGTCGCCGGACCCGACACGCGTGCCTTCGTCACCGGAAGCGACCGGAGTGCCTGGGCGGGCATCCGCTTCTTCCCCGGCACCGCGCCCACCCTCCTCGGTGTCCCCGCCCCTGAGGTGCTCAACCGGCGGATCGAACTCGCCGACCTCTGGCCCGCCGCCCGGGTGCGGCGGCTCACCGCACGGGTGAACGCCGCCGCCGATCCCGCGCACGGGCTCGAAGAGGCGGCGCTGGGGCTGGCGGCCGACACCGACGCTCCCGATCCGTTGCTGGGGGAGGTCGTGAACGCCCTCGACGCGGGGCGACCGGTCGCCGCCACCGCCGATCGACTCGGCCTCGGGGCCCGCCAGTTGCACCGGCGGTGCCTTGCCGCCTTCGGGTACGGACCCAAGACGCTGGGCCGGGTGCTGCGGCTCCAGCGGGCGCTGCGGCTGGCCCGGAGCGGGATGCCGTACGCCGAGACGGCGGCCCGTGCCGGATACGCGGATCAGCCTCATCTCGCCCGGGACGTACGGGAGTTGGCGGGGGTGCCGCTCGGGGAGCTACTGGGCCGGCGGTAGCGGGGCGAACAGGTCGACGCCGTTGCCGTCCGGGTCGTGCAGGGTCGCATAGCGCTGGCCCCAGAAGGCGTCCCAGGGCTTGAGCTCGCCGTGGTGGCCGGCGTTCACCATCTCCTCGTACACCCTGTCCACCTCGGCCGGGTTGTCGCAGCGGAGGGCGAGGGCGGTGCGGCTGTCACCTCCGGTCGGCGGCCGCCAGCCCGCGTGGAAGGAGCGCACCGTCGCCTCCGTGTCGAGCAACAGACGCAGACCGCCCGGGAGTTGGGCCTCGACGTGCGGCTCGTCGGCCGCGCCCTCCGGGAAGGCGAATCCGAGGCGTCGGTAGAAGGCGACCGAGGCGGCCATGTCGGAGACGATCAGGCCGATGGCGTCGAAACGTGGAGTCATGCGGCCACCGTAGGCAGGTCCCGTGGCCGCGGTCTTGAAGGAATCGGACATCACGCGGCGCGGGGTTGCCGACGGGGGCGCGGCCGGTCAGTCGAAGGTGACCGGCCCCCGCGGGGTGTCCACCGTGAACGTGAGTCCCACCGGGCCCTCGGTGACGGGGAGTTCGGTGTCCAGGGTGGACAGGAGGCGGTGGATCTCGTCCGGGTCGGGTGCCGTCGCCGAGAGCGCCAGGAGCGGTGTGCTGGGCAGGCCCGAGGCGGACGGGTGGCGTGCGGTGCCCCAGTCGATGAGGAACGGTACGAGCCCGGAGGGGTGTTGGGTGTCGCCGTCCGTCAGCCGCCACGCCAGCAGCGTGCCGTCCGGGGTGCGGCGGCTCATGGGGCGGATGTCGCCGGGGTCGTACCCCCGGGACCGGGCGGTGGCGACCGCCGCGTCCAGGTCGGGCGGGCTGATCGCCCAGGTGACCGTGCGCGCACGGCTGACGGCGTCGACGTCGAAGGGGCGCGGTCCCCCGGGTTCCGGCTGCTCCGGGTCAGGGCCGATGATCTCCAGATAACCCGAACCGCCCAACGACACCAGGAAGTTGCGGGTGCCCCGGTCGACGTGCACCCCGCCGGGAGCGGGCGCCACTCCCGTACGCCGGGTGAAGTCGGCGACCGTCGCGGCCAGGTCGGGGGTTGCGAGGACGAGGTGGTCAAGGTGTGCGGGAATCGTGTTCATCGTGCGATCGAGGCTACGCAGGGGCGGGTCCGCGATGGAACACCTGTGCGGCAAGGGGTGGAGCGCGACCCGGCCCCCGCGCTGCGGCGCCACCCGCCCGCGCCCCCGGTCGACGGTCACAGAAAACCCTTTAGGCTGCTGCTGTCGCACGGATGATCGGACCGCCGCGGCAGGGGAGAGGGGCCCAGGCGACCCGGGGGCCAGGGAATCAGGGGGATCGGTGAACGACGCGGCTGAGGTCTTCGAGCCACTTCAGGTGGACGATCCGCCCGTGGTCGCCGGCTACCGTCTCGCCGCCCGGCTCGGCGCCGGTGGCATGGGGCGGGTCTATCTCTCCCACACCGCGGGCGGCCGGCCCGTGGCGATCAAGGTCGTACGCCCCGAACTCGCCGACGACCCGGACTTCCGGCGGCGCTTCGGCCGCGAGATCAGGGCCGCCCGGCGGGTGCGGGGCGCCTACACGGCCGAGCTGATCGACGCCGACGCCGACGGCACCCCGCCCTGGCTCGCCACGCTCTACGTCCCCGGACCCTCGCTGGCCGAGGCGGTACACCGGCGTGGTCCGCTGCCGGTCCCGGCCGTGCTGTGGCTGATGGCGGGCGTGGCCGAGGCGTTGCAGGCCATCCATGCCGCCGGGATCGTGCACCGTGATCTGAAGCCGTCCAACGTGCTGCTGGCCGCCGACGGCCCCCGTGTCATCGACTTCGGCATCTCGCTGGCGGCCGACCTCACGGCGTACACCGCGACCGGCGCCGCGGCCATCGGCACGCCTCAGTTCATGGCGCCGGAACAGGCCCTCGCGGGGGAGATCACGCCGGCCACCGACGTCTTCGCGCTCGGTCAGACGGCGGCGTTCGCGGCCCTGGGCGAGCCCCTGTACGGCAACGGTCCCGCCGCCACCGTCCTCTACCGCATCGTCCACTCCGCACCCGACCTCTCCCGCCTGCCCGAACCCCTGCGCCCCCTGCTCGCCCGCTGCCTGGCCACCGACCCGACGCAACGGGCCACGCTGACCGAGATCGTCGACTGGTGCCGTGAACGCCTGGGCACCCAGACCGAGGCGGGCACCGGCCCGGCGGTCTGGCGGGAGATCACGGGCCCCGAGGCGACGATCCCGGCCCCGGCCCCGGCCCCGGTCCCCGCCCCCGGGACGGCGCACACGCAACTGCTGAGCGCACCGCCGCACACGCAGCCCCTGATCGCACCGGCGGGGGCGACGGTCCCGGTGGCAGCGGAGCAGCGCAGGGGGCGCCGCCGCATCGCCGCGATCACGGCGGCCGCGGTGACGGCGGGCGCGCTGCTGATCACGGGGTTGGTGTGGCAGACCCGCCAGAACACGGACGACACCCGCGCCCGGGACACCACCTCGTCCTCCTCGACGCCGGACGCGACGGCCTCGGGGCGGTCGGCGGGATCCTCGTCGGCAGCCGACGCGGACCCGGCGGACGAGGGCGCGGTGGACGCTGCGGGAACTCCGTCGCCGAGCGCGTCCGGGCCGCCGCGCGCCCACGCCTACCCCCAGCAGCGGCTGGACGAGGACAACTCCCTGTACATCCACGACAAGCCGGGCACACGGGACGACCGCAAGGGAGACATCCGCCTCAGCTGCAAGAAGATCGGCTGCTCGTTGGTGAGCGACAGCAGCCACATGGTCCAGATGTACGCCGACCCCGGCACCACCTTCGAGGACTGCGAACTGTTCCTCGGCGGCGCCAAGGAAGACAGGTTCCGTGACTGGTCGTTGACCGCGGCGGCCGCCGGAACCGAGTACTGCGTCAAGCATCCCTCGGGAGACATCGCGCTGCTCGTCATCCAGCTGAAGTCGACGGCCATGTGGGACACGCCCGGCATGAGCTCCGTGTACGTGGACATGACGGTCTGGCCGGCGACCTAGGCGGGGGCGCCGCAGCACACCTACGCGCGCGCCCGCCCCGTACTCCCCCGCTCCACCAACCGCGTCGACAACTCCGTCCGTGTCCCCTCCGGCCGCTTGCCGTCCATCATCCGGACCAGCAGCCGGGTCGCCGTCGCCGCCATTTCCGACAGCGGCTGGCGGATCGTGGTCAGGGGCGGGGTGAGCCAGCGGGACTCGGGCAGGTCGTCGAAGCCGACGACGCTCATGTCGTCCGGCACCCGCAGGCCCCGCTCCGAGAGTGCCTCGTACACGCCCAGTGCCATCCGGTCCGAGCAGACGAAGACGGCCGTCGGCGGCTCGGGCAGGTCGAGGAGTTCCCGCATGCGGTGACGGGCCCCGCCCTCGTCGAAAGCCGCGTACCGCACGTACTCGGGACGCTGCCGGACCCCGGCCGACGCGAGTGCCGAGCGGTAGCCGGCCACCCTCGCGCTGCTGCACGTCCGGCGCCGGTGCCCGGCGATCACCGCGATCCGCTCATGGCCCAGCCCCAGCAGATGCTCCGTCGCGCCGACCCCGCCCTGCCAGTTCGCCGCCCCGACCGACACCACGCCCGGCGGCGGTTCGAGCACCGGGTCGATCATCACGTACGGGATGCGGTGCTGCTCCAGCCACGCGTACTGGGACGGCGTCAGCTCGGCCAGATCGAACAGCACCCCGGACGAGCCGCGGGCGCTGAGCTTGTCCAGCCAGCCCCGTTCGGGGCGGCCGCCCCGGTTCCGGGCGAGCCCCGTCGAGACGACCACCTCCAGACCCGCGTCGTGGGCGGCCTCCTCCACGCCGTGCAGCACCGCGCCCGACCAGGACGTCTCCAGCGAGTGCACGACGAGGTCGACGAGCCCGGGCGGCTTCGTCGCGTCGAACCGGGGTCTTCGCACATATCCCAGCCGGTCCAGGGCCTCCGTGACCCGGCGTCGCGTCTCGGGCGCCACGTCCTCGCGGCCGTTGACGACCTTGGAGGCGGTGGGCACGGACACCCCCGCCGCCCGGGCCACGACCGCGAGGGTCGGCCCGGTCGCCACGCTCGTACCTCCCGTACGGACCATCGGTAACCACCTCTCCGGCCCGCCCGTGGGCCCTGGAAAGTTTCGGTCGGCGCGAAAACAGTAAGCGCTTCCTACCTTAAGTTCACCGCGTGAAGTCCGGAAGAGGTCGGGCTTCAGAGGGGTCCGCGGGTGATGACTTTCGAAACACTGAATGCGCTTACTGCCCTTCGTAGCTGAGCCGGAACCCCGGGAAGCCGTCATGCCCTCCCGCAGGGGCCCTGTACGCCGAACGGCCCTCGCCAGCGCCCGTGCACCGGAATACGAGCAGCGGCTGTGATGCTCTTGTAAGACCGGTGCACGAGCGCGGCGAAGGGCTGGTGGGCGCATGACGGCAGACCAGGCGAACCCCGTGGTCAGGACGCCCTACGGGGCCGTCCGTGGCCGGTACGAACGGGGTGTGGCGGTGTTCCGGGGCATCCCCTACGGGGCGCCGCCCTTCGGAGCGCGCCGGTTCCGGCCGCCGCTGCCGCCCGAGCCCTGGGACGGCGTGCGGGACGCCGTCGCCTTCGGACCGACGGCGCCGAAACCGCCGTACTCCGAGGCCTTCGCGCAGTACCTGTCCGACCCGGCGGTGCCCGGCGACGACTGCCTCAACCTCAACGTGTGGACACCGGAGCCGGGCCGCGGGGCCCGGCTCCCGGTCCTGGTGTGGCTGCACGGCGGCGCCCTGACCAGGGGTTCCTCGGCCGTGCCGGTCTACGACGGGCATGCCTTCGCCCGGGACGGCGTCGTCTTCGTCTCCGTGAACTACCGGCTGGGGGTGGAGGGCTACGGACTGTTCCCGGACGCCCCCGCCAACCCCGGCCTGCGTGACCAGCTCGCCGCCCTGGAGTGGGTCCACCGGTCGGTGGAGGAGTTCGGCGGCGATCCGGCCCGCATCACGCTGGCCGGCCAGTCGGCCGGCGCGATCAGCACCGGCGCCCTGCTCGCCGCACCGCAGGCCCAGGGCCTGGTCCGGCGCGCGATCCTGCAGAGCGGCCCGCCCGAGGCCTCCGACCGGGACAAGGTGCGGCGCATGGTCCGCCGGATGGCGACCCGGCTGAAGATCCCCGCCACCGCCGCGGCCTTCGCCGAGGTCGACCGCGAACTGCTGCTGCGCACCCAGGCCGAGGTCGGCAAGCTCAGCAGCCCGGTGCTCGGCGGCCCCGCCTTCGGCATCGTCGTCGACGGCGACCTCGTCCCCCGCGACCCGCTGGACGCCCTGGTCGACGGCGACGTGGCCCGTGACGTCGAGCTGATGACCGGCTGGACCCGGGACGAGTACCGGCTCTGGCTGGTCCCCGGCGGCCTGCTGGCACGCGTCGACCGGCTCGGCCCGGTCGCCCTCGCCGGCGCCATGGCCCGCTGCCACACCGGCCACGAGGTGCCGCGCGGCTACCGCGCCCTGCACCCCGACGCCGGGACCGCCGAGATCGTCGGCCAGATGGTCACCGACCACCTGCTGCGCATCCCGCTGCACCGGCTGGCCGACGCCCGCCCCGGCACGTCGTACGTCTACGAGTTCGCCTGGCCCTCGAACCTCCCCGACCTCGGCTCCTGCCACGCCCTCGAACTCGGGTTCGTCTTCGACACCGGGGAGAGCCCCGAGTCCGCCAAGCTGGCGGGCGACGGCGCCCCGCAGGAGCTCAGCGACGCCATGCACGGGGCGTGGGTGCGGTTCGTGGCGGACGGGAACCCCGGGTGGCAGGCGTGGGACGCCACGCACCCGGTGCGGATCTTCGGCGACGGCGACCCGCACCTCGCGTACGGCCCGCTCGACGCCGAGCTGGCGCTGTGGACCCCTGCCCCCGCGCCCGCGGCATCCACACCCGTATCGCCCCTGGTCGCGGGTTCGCCCACGCGCGCTACGGAACTGCGGTCGGTGGTGCGACGCCTTCGCCTCCCCGGCTCCGTCCGCCGGCCGTGAGCACGGTGCCGGGGGGCGTGCACTACGCGTGCGACGACGACAGCGTCCCCGCGATCGACGCGATCGCCTCCGGGCCCACCCGGCAGCAACCGCCGATCAGCCGCGCCCCGGCCCCCTCCCAGGCCAGCACCTCGCCGGGCGCGAAGCTGGAGCGGCCGTTCCAGGCACGGGCCTCGGCGTCCCAGGCCTCGCCGCTGTTCGGGTAGACCACGACCGGCTTGCCGGTGACGCGGGCCGCGATCTCGACCGCCCCGTCCACGTCCTCCGGGGCACAGCAGTTCACGCCGACCGCGATGACCTCGTCCGTTTCGGCGGCGAGTGCGAACGCCTCCTCCAGCGGCTGTCCGGCACGGGTACGGTCGCCCGCGACCGAGTACGACAGCCAGGCGGGCGTGTCCAGACCGCGCAGCGCCCGCAGCAGCGCCCGCCCCTCGTCGGCGTCCGGCACCGTCTCGAGGGCCAGGACGTCGGGCCGGGCCGCGGCCAGCACCTCCAGGCGCGGGCGGTGGAAGGCCTCCAGCTCGGCCACGCTCAGCCCGTACCGGCCGCGGTACTCGGAGCCGTCCGCGAGCATCGCCCCGTAGGGGCCGACGGAGGCGGCGACGTACAGCGGGCGGGTGACGCCCTTCGCCTGCGCCTGCCGGGCCGCCTCGCGGGCCAGCTCCACACTGAGGGACAGCAGCTCGGTGGCGCGGTCGTGACCGATGCCGCGCTTCTCGAAACCCTCGAACGTCGCCTGGTAGCTGGAGGTGATCGCGACGTCCGCGCCGGCCTCGTAGTAGGCGAGGTGCGCCTCGGTGATCGCCTCGGGGCGCTCGGCGAGGAGACGGGCCGACCACAGCTCGTCGCTCAGATCGTGGCCGGCGGACTCGAGCTGGTTGGACATGCCGCCGTCGAGGACGACCGTGCGGGTGGCCAGCGCCTGGGCGAGGGAGGAGGTCATGGGGGTGACAGTAGTCGTTGCGGCTACGAGGGTGCGTCTTGATGTTCGTGGCCGGGTGCGGCTCTCTTGCGGCGGGTCGCGCAGTTCCCCGCGCCCCTGAGGACGTGAGGCGCACCCGGCAGCCGTTGAACCGTCACTCAGCGCGCTGCATGTCTTCCGCCGGCCCGGCGGCTGCGCCTGTACCGCGCGGTCGGCACCGCCAGACCGCCCAGCAGCCCGAGGCCCAGGGCGTACGGCCACCAGCCGAGCCTGTCGTCCTGCGCGGCGCCCGCGGTGCGGGGCGCGTCGGCCACGGCGGCCGGGGTTCCTGTCGCCCGGGTCGTCCTGGCCTGTGCGGCGGTGAGGACGACGTCGTTGCCGTCGCCGCCCTTGTAGGTGATCCGGTAGGTGGTGTCCGCGAGCTTGAGCTTCGCGCCCTCCTTCAGCCCGGTGAAGGCGCCCTCGGTCTTCGCGGCCCCCTGGTGGTCCACGACGGTGATCTTCTTCGCGGGATCGGACCCGGCCGCCGCCAGGTCGAGGTCCCCGGCCAGCCGGACCGCGCCGGTCACCGTCAACGGCTCGATACCCAGGACCAGTTCGCCCTTCTCGCCCTGCGTGTAGGGGCCCGAGACCGTCAGACCGCCCGTCACCACGCCGTCGTTCGTCACCGCCCCCTTCACCGTGCCCTTGCCGCTCAGCGAGGTCGCCACCCGCAGGCCCGCCGTACCGGCGTCGAGGCGCGCGCCCGGCGAGGTCAGCCGGATCGCCCTGCTGTGGCGCAGAGTTGCCCCGCCCCGCAGCGCCAGCGTGCCCTTCTTCACCGTCGTCGTCCCGGTGTACGTCACCGAGGTCCCCGTCAGTGTCGTCGTCGCGCGGCCTGTCTGCGTGAGCGAGCCGCTGCCGCTGATCCGGGGCAGGGAAAGGGACTTGGTGACGTTGTTCAGGATGAGCGAGCCGTTGTTGACGACCTTGTACAGGCCGCCGGCCGTGTACAGCCCGCCGTCACCGCCCGCCCGGCCGCTGCCCAGCCGCAGCACCGCCCCCTTCTCGACGGTCGTGGAGCCGTCGTAGTACTGGACGGCCGCGAACGTCACGTCGTTGCCGCGCGTCCCGGCGATGACGATGTCCCCGGCACCGGGCGCCGCGAGCGTGTCGTGGAAGACGCCGCCGCCGATGGGCGCGCCCAGCGTCACCGGGCCGTTGTAGTCGAAGGTGAGCAGGGAACGGGAGCGCGCGGCTAGGAGGTTGATGTAGACCGTCTCCGCCGTGCCCGGCATGAAGATCCTGTGCGTGGTGCCGTCACCCCACTGGACGTTGGCGCCCTTGATGTTGGTGCCGCGCTTGTTGACGTTCTTGCGGGCGGGCGTCCAGTTCAGGGCCGGGTCGCTGAGCGAGGGATCGGTGTCGCCGCCCTGGTCCGACCAGCTGTACTGGCCCGTGAGGATCACCTTGCTGCCGGGCCGGGACTGGACGTTGATGTCGCTGCCGTACTCGCGCTGGTAGAAGTCCATGCGCTGGGTGACCGTCTGGCCCAGCGGGGTGTCCACGGTCCAGGTGCCCTGGTTGAGGACCTTGCGCATGTTCGGCAGCGAGGTCGCGTACTCCGGCGCCCCGGCGTTCGTCTGCGTGCCGTTGTCGATGACCCCGGAGAACGGGCCGGACGTCACGTCCCAGGTGGACCACAGGAAGCGCGGCTGCGCGATCAGCCCGGAGCCGCTGATGGTGCCCAGGTTGTAGGCGACGTCCTTCAACACCAACCGCAGGGTGCCGTCGACCCGGATGTTGTCCTGGTTGAGGCGGAAGGCCGGGGTGTTGTACGGGTAGTGGCCGATGACGCCGGTCGAGCCGCCGTTGCCGTACTGGAGCGTGGCGCCGCGCTCGACCGTGATCGCGGGCGGGTCGGGGGTGGCGGTGGTGACGTAGGGGTGGTTGCCGCCCTGGATCGACACCTTCTGCCGCTGCCGTGCCTTCGGGAGGGTGAAGTCGCTGTCCTTGGTGAGGATCAGCGTCCCGGTACCGCGCACGGTGAGCGTGCCCTCACCGCGGAAGACCCCGTCGTACGTCGTCGTCCCCGACGGCACGGTGACGACCGTGTCGCCGGTGAGCGTGACGTCCCGGCCCGCGAGCACGTCGGCGGTGGCGTCCCGGGCGCCGGCGGCTTGGGCAGGGGGAGCGGTGGCGAGGAGGGCGGCGACGGCCGCGAGGGCGCCGGCGGCCGCTGCTGTCTTGTGGGTATGGCTGTGCACGGAAGGGGAGACGGGGCGGGGCGGCGGCCGATAACAGAAATGTGGTCAAGCGTGGCCTTCGGAGGATGGAAAGCGCTCTCTCTTTATCGCGTCCGACCCGTTGACCTCCCCTGTTACCGGCCGTACCTTTCGGCTGTTCGCAATAACAACAGATGTTCGCAATATCGAACATCGCTCTCAGGACACCCCCACCCGAGAGGCAGTCCGCATGAGCCGCGTTCCCCCCGCCCCCGACCGACGACTGCTGCTGAAGGGTGCCCTGGCCGCGGGCGCCCTGGCCGCCGCCCCCACCGCCGCCGCAGCCGACCCGAGCCCGCGCCCGCAGAAGGCGGCCCCGCTCGTGAACCCGCTCGTCCGCAACCGCGCCGACCCGCACATCCACCGGCACTCCGACGGCACGTACTACTTCACGGCCACCGCCCCGGAGTACGACCGGATCATCCTGCGCCGCTCCCGCACCCTGAACGGCCTCGCGACCGCCGCCGAGTCGGTCATCTGGACCAAGCACGCCACCGGCCCGATGGGCGCCCACATCTGGGCGCCGGAGATCCACCGCATCGGCGGCAAGTGGTACATCTACTTCGCCTCCGCGCCCGCCGAGAGCGTGTGGGACATCCGGATCTGGGTCCTGGAGAACGCCAACCACGACCCCTTCAAGGGCGCGTGGACCGAACGCGGTCAGCTCAGGACCGCCTGGGAGACCTTCTCCCTCGACGCCACCACCTTCACCCACCGCGGCACCCGCTACCTCGCCTGGGCCCAGCACGAGCCGGGGATGGACAACAACACCGCCCTGTGGCTCTCGAAGATGGCGAACCCCTGGACCCTGACGGGACCTCAAGTACGGCTTTCCACCCCCGAGTACGACTGGGAGTGCGTCGGCTACAAGGTCAACGAGGGCCCGTCCGTCATCGCCCGCCACGGCCGGCTCTTCATGTCCTACTCGGCCAGCGCCACCGACTTCCACTACTGCATGGGACTGCTGACGGTCGACGCGGACGCCGACCTCATGGACCCCGCGAACTGGTCCAAGTCGCCGACGCCGGTCTTCACCAGCAACGACACGACCCGGCAGTACGGCCCCGGCCACAACTGCTTCACCGTCGCCGAGGATGGCCGCAGCGACGTCCTCGTCTACCACGCCCGCCCGTACAAGGACATCGTCGGCGACCCGCTGGACGACCCCAACCGGCACACCCGCGTCCAGAAGCTCGGCTGGCACGCGGACGGCACCCCCGATTTCGGCATCCCGTTGGCGGACACCGCCGTCACGGATCTGGAGGTCGCGTCATGAGACGTGCGTACGCGGTTCTGCTCGCCCTCTGTCTGGCCCTCGCCGGCGCCCTCGTCACCGCCGGTCCCGCCCAGGCCGCCGCCCTCACCATCCCCAACGGCGTCCAGTTCCACGACACTTCGGGCAACGTGCTGCACGCCCACGGCGGTGGTGTCCTCAAGGTCGGCGCGTACTACTACTGGTTCGGCGAGAACCGCAACGCCGACAACACCTTCAAGGCCGTCTCCGTCTACCGCTCCACCGACCTGAAGAACTGGGAGTTCAGGAACAACGTCCTGACCCAGTCCTCCGCCGCCGAGCTGGGCACCGCCTACATCGAGCGGCCCAAGGTCGTCTACAACGCGTCCACCGGCAAGTTCGTGATGTGGATGCACAAGGAGAACGGCACCGACTACAGCGAGGCCCGGGCGGCCGTCGCCGTCTCCGACACCGTCGACGGCAGCTACACCTACCAGGGCAGCTTCCGCCCGCTCGGCCAGTACATGTCCCGGGACATCACCACGTACGTCGACACCGACGGCACCGCCTACATGGTCTCGGCCGCCAACGAGAACTACGACCTGCACATCTACAAGCTGACCGCCGACTACACCGGCATCGACAGCCTGGTCGCCAGTCCCTGGCCCGGCGGCCACCGCGAGGCACCGGCGCTGTTCAAGCGGGGCGGCGTCTACTTCATGCTCACCTCGGGCGCCACCGGCTGGAGCGCCAACCAGCAGCAGTACGCCACCGCCACCTCGCTCGCCGGACCGTGGACCTCGATGGCCAACGTCGGCGACTCCACGACGTACAACTCCCAGACCGCGTACGTCCTCCCGGTCACCGGGACGTCCGGCACCTCGTACCTCTACATGGGCGACCGCTGGGGCAACTCCTTCGGCGGGACCGTCAGCGACTCCCGGTACGTGTGGCTGCCGCTGACCTTCCCGAGCTCCACCACGATGTCCCTGCCCTGGTACCCGGAGGTCACCGTGGACACGGCCGCCGGGACCGTCGGCGGGACGAGCGCCACGTACCACACGCTGGTCGCGCGCCACAGTTCCAAGTGCGCCGACGTGCCCAACCAGTCCCTCTGGCAGGGCATCGCCCTGACCCAGTACACCTGCAACAGCGGCGGCAACCAGAAGTGGTGGTTCAAGGACCTGGGCACCGGCTACTACCAGCTGGTCGGCCGGGGCAGCTCCCTGTGCCTCCAGGAGAACGCCACGAACGTCACCCAGGAGGACTGCGACTCCGGTGCGGCCACCCAGCAGTGGTCGGTGGTCACCTCGGGCTCGTACGTGAACATCAAGGCCCGCGCCACCGGCGAGTGCCTCGACGTGAACGGCGCGTCCACCGCCAACTCCGCCGCGATCATCACGTACACCTGCAACGGAGCGAGCAACCAGCAGTGGACGCGCGGGACCTGACGTCAGGTCATGCCAGCAGGTCGATCGCGTCGATCGCGGTGCCGGCGCTCAGATAGGCCGTCGTCCCCGAACCGCTCACCACGTTGATCTTCAGGATGTTGTACTGACCGGCGTCCGTGCGCCAGGCGCTCGCCGGGACGCTGTAGGTGAACGTGTGGTTGTTGCCCCGGTAGGAGCCGTTGGTCAGGGACCGGGTGCTCGGCTGGGTGGGCGGGGAGGGGATCGCCGACGTCCAGGTGTCGTTGACGACGACCTGCGGCCGTCCGTTGGCGTAGGCCGTCGTCACGCCGATGCGCAGGGTGTGCGCGGCGGCGGCCTGGGCCGCGGTCAGCCTGAAGTACACCAGCAGACCGCTGTTGACGTCCTTCCAGAGGTAGCAGGGGAAGGCCGAGGTCTCGGTGCCGCTGCCGATGACCACGTTGCCGGTCCAGGCCGCGGCCCGGACGTCGGAGGGGTGGGCGTACGTCATCAGGTCGGCGTTCTTGAAGCCGCTCGGGGTGCCGTTCCAGTCGTTGATGCGCCAGATCGCGCTCGCGTTGCTCGGGTCGTTCGAGGACGGGATCGCGATCGTGTTGAGGGTGGTCGTGCCGCCCGCCGTCACGGTCACCGACGTGGTGTGGACGGCGAGTTCGCCTTTGTAGACGGTCAGTGTGTACGTCCCCGGCAGTACCCCGCCGATCGAGAAGTAGCCGTCGGACGAGCGCGCCGAACCCCAGTACTGGGCAGCCGAGTTGGCGAGCCCGACCGTGTACGGGTACGCCGTGTTGCGGCCGGTGATCCCGACGCCCGCGACCCGGCCGCGGCCGCTCGCCGCCACGTACCCGGAGATGCCGAGCGAGTCGGCCCAGGAGGTGGTCAAGTTGCCCGGATAGAGCGAGGAGGAGGGGGCGCCGCCGTCCGTGAGGGCGATGACGTACGGGCCCTGGAGGCCGAAGCGCTCGTCCTCGGTCTGGTTCTGCGCGTAGTGCAGGATCTCGTACAGCCCGCCGCCGTCCGCGCTCTGGTGGCGCAGCAGGGAGCGGTAGAAGGGGCCGCCGGAGGCCTTCTCGTGGTTGGAGCGGACGATCCACAGGCCGACGCCGTTCGCGCTCCAGCCGATGTAGTCGTAGTCGATGACCCGCAGCTTGGAGTAGTGCTTGGAGCGGGTCTGGCCGTCGGACTTCGCGAAGACGTCCGAGGCCTCGATGGTGGTGGGCGCGTAAGTGTAGGAATCGGGCTCGTCGTTGAGGAACAGGCCCGCCTTGACGCGCAGGATGAAGCGGGTCGAGGCGACCGAGGTGTCGGCGCGGTTGGTCCACAGGTAGACGTTGTTCTCGCCGCTGCGGGCCGCGTAGTAGTGCCGCAGCGTGCCGTACGCGACCGAGATCAGGATCGTCGAGCCGGACTGACCGATCGTCACCGTCGAGGTGCCGAGGCCGGATTCGATGTGCGAGTTCTTGCCGCCGTAGCCCTGGTACTCGGTGCCTTTGTAGACCAGCGAGGTCAGGTCGCCGTTGGTCTTGCTGACCTTGAAGACGAGGTTGGCGCCGGTGTCGACGACGTAGTTCGAGCCGTCGTCGCGCCAGCCGAAGGACGCGGCGGACGCCGGCCGGGCGAGCGGCCCGGCGAGTGCGGCGGTACCGGCCGCGGCGGCGCTGCCGATGACGAAGGCGCGGCGGCCGACCGCTCTGCGGGATGCGGCTCCGGACATGGGGGTGCCTCCTTCGAGACGTGTGGGGGAGGTGCGGGTGTCAGTGAGGGTGACAGTTGAATCGATTTCGCGAAAGGGCTTTCGCTTGCGGGGGGTTGGCAATCTTGTGAAATCGGTCCGGGGTCTAGAAAGCGCTTGCCGATGCGGGTACGGTCCAGCCGCCAGGTCTGCCATGTGTCGGAGGAGCAGCGAATGAGACGTTTCAACCTCGCCGTGCTGGCGGCGCTCACCCTGGGCGCCGGACTCACCGCCGTACCGGCGCACGCCGGGGAGCGGCACGCCCCCCTGGGTATCGCCAACTGCACCGCCGACGCCTGCCACTTCGACGTCCCGGCGGGCACGTACGACGTCAAGGTCCTTCTCGGCGGCGACGCCGACTCCAGCACCGCGATCAGCGGCGAGACCCGGCGCTCCCTGCTGCCGGCGACGGACGCGCCCGCCGGCGAGCGGATCGCCCGCAGCTTCACGGTGAACGTCCGCACTCCCGAGGGCGAGCCCACCGGCGCCGAGGGCACCCCCGGCCTCGACCTCGTCATCGGCGGCACGGCCCCCGCCCTCGCCGACATCAGGGTCACCCCGGCCCGTCATGCCCGCCAGATCCTCCTCGTCGGCGACTCCACCGTCTGCGACCAGCCCGGCGACCCCTACTCCGGCTGGGGCCAGCAACTGCCCCAGTACCTGCGCAAGGGCCTCTCCGTCGCCAACTACGCCGACTCCGGCGAGAGCACGGTCAGCTACCTCGCGAGCGACCGGCTCTGGGGCACCGTCCGGCCCCTGATCCGCCCCGGCGATCTCGTCCTCGTCCAGCTCGCCCACAACGACAAGACGACCGACGGGGCGACCTACCGGGCGAACCTGGAGACTCTGGTCGCCGGGATCCGTGAAAAGGGCGGGGAGCCTGTCCTCGTGACGCCGATCGTGCGACGCTGGTTCAACTCGGACGGCACCCTGAACAACAACACCGCACTCCTGGTCAACGGCCTCGGCGTCGACCACCCCGCCGTCATCCGCTCGGTCGCGGCAGACAACGACGTCCCGCTGATCGACCTGACCGCGAAGACGAAGTCGCTCGTGGAGTCCCCCGGGACGGAGGGCTCCAAGGGGCTGTACCTGTACAACGAGAAGCGCGACAACACGCACACGTCGGTGCGTGGGGCCACGGTGTACGCCGGACTCGTCCGCGATGAACTTGTCGCTCAGCACCTGATCCCCGCGGGGTGGGTGAGGGCGGCGGAATGAGCCCCTGGGGCGCCTCGACCGGAACCGGGGCGCCCCAGGCCTGTCGGCCTGAGAAAGGCCGCGCTGTCGTCTGCGGGGCGGTGGGGGCTGGTCGCGCCCACGCGGCGGAGCCGCATATGGATACAGTCCCGCACCCCCAAAAAAAGGGGACGTCACACCTCGGTCAGTGGAAAGAGAGCCGATGCACCTCCCATCCGAAGACCTCACGCCGAGCCCGTACACCGGCTACACCCGTGTCCACTGGGAAGCCGTCGCCGACTCGCTGCTCGCCGCGACCGAGCCCTATGCCATCGAAGGCGGCGCTCTCTACCAGTTTCCCGGGACGCATACGAGTTGGTCCGGGCGGCTCTCCGACGGGCTGGAGGGGTACGCCCGGACGTTGCTGCTGGCGGCCTTCCGGCGGGACGAGACCGCGTTGGAACGGTACGCGGACGGTCTCGCCGCCGGTGTCCGCGGTGTGTGGCCGCGTGTCGAGGACCGTAGCCAGCCGCTCGTCGAGGCCGCATCGATCGCCCTCGCGCTGCGGCTGACCCGGCCCCTGTTGTGGGACCGGCTGGACGACGGGGTGCGACAGCGGGCGGCATCCTGGCTCGGTGATGCGCTCGGCGCCGAGGCCTGGCCCTGCAACTGGGAGTTGTTCCCCGTCACCGTCGGCGGGTTCCTGAAGGAGATCGGGTACGAGACCGAGGCGGCCGGCAAGGCGATCGACCGAGGGCTGGAGCGGATCGAGGAGTGGTACGTCGGCGGCGGCTGGTACACCGACGGCGACGGCCGCAAGTACGACTACTACAACGGCTGGGCGATGCACCTCTACCCGGTGCTGCACGCCTGGCTGGCCGACGACCGCCGGCTGCTGCGTCTGTACGGCGACCGTCTCGAAGCCCATCTCGCCGACTACGCCCATCTGTTCGGCGGTGACGGTGCTCCGATGCACCAGGGACGTTCCCTCACCTACCGTTTCGCGACCACCGCCCCGCTGTGGCTCGGCGCCCTGACCGGTCGTACGCCGCTGACGCCGGGGGAGACGCGGCGGCTGGCGTCCGGGGCGCTCAAGTACTTCCTGGACCGGGGCGCGGTGAACGCCGACGGGCTGTTGACGCTGGGCTGGCACGGTCCTGACGAGGCCGTCCTGCAGGGGTACTCCGGTCCCGCCTCCCCGTACTGGGCCGGCAAGGCCTTCCTCGGGCTGCTCCTGCCGCCCGAGCACGAGGTGTGGACGGCCGTCGAGGAACCCGGACCTGCTGAGCGTTCGGACGTTCTGCGGGCGATCAGTGCCCCCAACTGGCTTGTCCAGACGACGCGTTCCGATGGGGTGGTCCGTCTCCACAACCACGGCAGCGAAGACGTCCGCTACGACCCGTACTACACGCGCCTCGCCTATTCGACGGTGACGACGCCTTCACCGTCGTACGACAACAGCGTGATCGTCGGCGGTGATCCGAGCCGTACGGACATCGAGCCGCTGGGCGTCGGTGACGGCTGGGCGGCCTCGCGGCACGCGGCCGGTGGGGGAGCGCGGGTGACCAGTCTGGTGCTGGCGCACGGAGCCGTGGAGGTGCGGGCACATCTGGTGGCGGGGGCGGAGCCGGGGACGCCGGTACGGGTCACGGGGTGGGCCGATGGCGGGGAGGGGACGCGGGCGGAGATTCTGCCGGTTGTCGGGCTGGGGCCCGAGCTGTCCGGCGCGACCGGGGACGGGGACAGCCTGTTCGTCGCCGTGGTCCGGCTGAGTGCCGAGGTGGCGGCCGTGCCGTTGGAGGACGCGGTGTGTGTGCGGCGCGACAACTCGGGGGTGCTGCACGTGCGGTGGGGCGATGAGGGCGCGGTCGAGGCCCGGGTGGACAGGGCCGGTGTGGAGGTCACCGCCGCGCCATGAGCCGGCTGGGGCAGTATGGGGATCATGGGCGGGGAAGACGAACTCGTGGAACTGCTGGGGCGGGCCGGGCTCGATGTCGTGGCGGAGCGGCGGGTCGAGGAGGTGTTGCCGACTCCGCTCGCCTGGCGGTATGTGCTCGGGGACGCCGTGTCGGTCTCCTCGGAGCGGGCCGGCCTCGTCGGTGAACTCAACGCCGAGTGGCATCGGTTGGCGTCCGAGACCGGGGTCTTCGGCGCGGATGGCGTGTTCCTCGTCGACGTTCCGGGACGTCGGACCGGCGGGTGGGTGAGGGTGCGGCTGCGCGCTGAGTGGGATCTCGCCGGTGTGCTCGGGGAGCCGCCCGGGTTCGTCACCATGGCGCTGGACGGAGACGCCTTGGTGGGGGTCGGCAGGCGGGAGGACGCGGTGCGGCTCGTCGCCGTCGACGCGGTTCGGGCGCGGCGCGAGGAGGCTGTCCGGGTTGCAGGGCGGGAGAGCCCGAAGGAGCGGGAGGCTGCCTGGGAGGCGCTGTTCCAGGGGCCCAAGTGCCCGCAGGACGTGCTGGATTCCTGGGCGAGCGGACTCTCGCTGAACCCGGCCCTGCCGGCGGAGCTGCGGCCGCTGCTGCCGGTGCTGTCCTCCTACAGCCTGTACGGCGCCCTGCCGGCCGAGGTCGTGGACGGGCTGCTCGCCGATCCCGACTGGGAGGTCCGGTTCAGGACCGCCAGCACCCAGCCGGGCATCACCCCCGAGCAGTGGGGCCGAGTGATCCTCGCCGAGCGGGACGAGCGGCAGCGGTGGCTTCTCGCCATGACGGCGGGGGAGTTCCAGGCCCGGGTCGCCGAGGACGCCTGCCGTGCCCTCGCCGCCGACCCGTCCGCGCGGGTGCGGTCCGAAGCCGCGCGCCTCGAAGGACTGCCCGCCTCCGTGGCGGTCGTACTGGCTGCCGACCCGGCCGACGGGGTGCGTGCCGTAGCCTGCCGGACCGCCTGGCCCCATCTCGACGCGGCGGGCCGCGAGACGCTGCTCGCCGACCCGCACGCCGTCGTGCGGGCCAGGGCGCGGATGCTGCACCACCGGGACCACCCGATGCCGCGGTCGGTGTTCGATGCCGAGGAGGTGGACGCCGGGGCTCTGGAGAGCTGCCTCCTGGAACGTGACCTCGCCGAGCACCTGGTCCGCCACGGGGACCGTGCGCAACGCCGGGCCCTCGCCGCCAACCCGCGTCTGGACCCGGACCTGGTCGCCCTCCTCGCCGAGGACCCGGACGACGGAGTCCGCTTCCAGGTGTCCACCCGGCCCGAGCTCACGGAGGAGCAGCGGGCCGCCATCCCGGTCGAACTCGACCCGGGTATCCGTTACTTCGAGCTGGACTGGGTCAAGGACCTGCACGAGGACGAGGACGCCATGCGCCGCCTGGCCGCCTCCGCCCACTTCCTCGTGCGCAGAGGCGTGGCCAGGGCCCGGCGGCTGCCCCCGGACGTCGTCGAACGCCTCGCCCGCGACGAGGACCGGATCGTCCAGCTCTTCCTCGCCGAGTCCTGCGACGACGCGCCCGCCGACATGCTGCTGCGGGTGTGGCAGTGGTGGGACGGCAGTCTCAGCACCCCGGACCGGCCGCGCGGCCATCCGAACTTCCCCCGCCGCGACCTCGTCCGGCACGCCGGCCACCCGAACCCGCGCATGCGTCAACTGGCCCTGGACGACCCCGAGTCGACGCCCGAGCTGGTCGAGCGGCTCAGCCGGGACGCCGGCGCGGGCGTGCGGTACCGCGCCGCGACCGACCCACGGCTGTCGGCGACCGCCGCGGCGCGGCTGCTGGAGGACCCGCACGAGCACGTACGGCAGGCCGCGGCCCTGCACCCGCGGATGCCGGCCCGCTTGCTGGTCGGGCTGCTGCGCGGGGGCGGGGCGGAGACGGCTGCCCGGAACCCGGGGCTGCCGGTGGAGGTCATGCGGCGGATGGTGGGGGAAATGAAGGCCGGCCGGGGCGGGCCGGGCTGACCACCCGAGGGGGTGCCTAATCGGTTGCCCGGCGTCGCGGCGTACCCCAAGATCGCCCACATGACCTCTCTGATTCGCCACGTGACGATCGACTGTGCCGATGCCTACGCCCTCGCGACGTTCTGGTCCAAGGTGCTCGGCCAGCCCCTCCACGAGGAGGACGAGCCCGGTGACCCCGAGGCCCTGATCGAAGCCGCGGGCGTCCTCTTCGTGACCGTCCCCGAGACCAAGACGGTCAAGAACCGCATCCACTTCGACCTGCAGCCCCAGGACCGCACCCGCGACGAGGAGGTCGAGCGTATCCTCGCCCTCGGCGCGACCGTCGCCGACGACCGGCGCAAGCCGGACGGGACCGGGTGGGTGGTGATGGCCGACCCCGAGGGCAACGAGTTCTGCGTGGAGCGGAGCCAGGCGGAACGCGGCGAGTAGGCGGGCCGGCCGGCCGAGCAGCGGGCCAGGACACCTCGTAGGGGGCCAGGACACTTCGGCGGGGGCCGAACGGATACGGCTCTAGCGTGCCGTTCATGACCGAGCACGCGCACGAAACCCCCGCCCAGGCCGTCACCGGCATGGTCGATCATGTTCTCGCCCTGGCCGCGACCTGGACGCGCTGGGACGGCAGGCTCTTCGAGACCGACGACCGGGTCTACACCCCGCACAAGGCGATCAGACGGGTCGCCGACCACCTGGTCGATCATCTGGCCGAGCTGGAGGCCCGGTTGGCGGGCGAGGAACCGCAGGCCGACCACTGGCACGCGTCGGCGGTGACCACGGAGGCCGACCGCGCGGCCTTCACCCAGGAGGACCTCGACGAGGCCCGCAGCAGGCTCACCCGGCTCGCCCGGATCTGGGCGAACCGCCTGGAGACGCTGACCGACGAGCAGCTCGACACCTCGCCCGGTGAGGGCTGGAGCTTCCGCGAACTCGCCCACCACCTAGGGGGCTCGACGTACTACGCCGACGCGGTGGGCGAGCTGTCATGACGCCCTTCGCCGCACTCCACCACGCCGACACGCCCCTGCTGCTGCCCAACGCCTGGGATCACGCCTCGGCGATGGCGCTGGCCGGCCGGGGTTTTTCGGCCGTCGGCACCACGAGTCTCGGCGTCGCCGCGGCGGCCGGGCTGCCGGACGGGGCCTCGGCGACCCGGGACGAGACCATGCGGCTGGCGTCGGCGCTGGGCACCGAGTCCTTCCTGCTGTCGGTGGACGCCGAGGACGGCTTCAGCGACGACCCCGACGAAGTAGCCTCGTTCGCTGTGGAGTTGGCGGCGGCGGGTGCCGTCGGCATCAACCTGGAGGACGGCCTCGGACCGGCCGGCCTGCACGCCGCGAAGATCGCCGCCGTCAAGTCGGCGGCACCGGACCTCTTCGTGAACGCCCGCACGGACACGTACTGGCTCGGCGAGGGCGACGGTGAGGAGACCCTGCGGCGCCTCGACGCCTACCAACAGGCGGGCGCGGACGGCGTGTTCGTGCCGGGGGTGGCCGATCCGGCGGCGATCGGCGCCCTGGTCGAACGCCTCGACGTCCCCCTCAACATCCTCTACTCGCCCACCGGACCCACGGTCCCCCAGCTGGCCGCCCTCGGCGTCCGCCGGGTCAGCCTCGGCTCGCTGCCGTACCGGCGGGCGCTGGGCGCGATGCTGGAGACGGTCACGGCCGTCGCGGAGGGCCGCTCACCGCAGGGCGCCGCACTCTCGTACGACGAGGTCGTGGCCCTCGGTCGCGCCGGAAGGCGTCGATGAGCGCCTCCCGCGCCGCTCACCCGTCCGTGGGCTCCTCGCGGGGCCAGTTCTCCAGCAGGACGTGCAGGGCGTCGATCGCGCGGGTCCAGGACTTCCGCACGTCGCGGGCGGCGCCGAAGCCGCCGGTGGACTCCAGGGCGCAGTAGCCGTGGAAGGTGCTGCGCAGCAGGCGTACGGCGTCGGTGAGGTCGGGTTCCTCCAGGCCGTAGGCGCGCAGCATGCCGTAGGTGATCTCGGCGGTGCGGCGGAAGCCGGGGGAGTCGGCGACGAGGGCCTGGTCGACACGGATCTGGGTGGCCGCGTAGCGGCCGGGCCGCTCCAGGGCGTACTCCCGGTACGCCCCGGCGAACGCGGCCAGTGCGTCCTTGCCGGCCCGGCCCGCCACGGCCACGGCGATCCGGTCGATCATCTCGGCCCCGGCGAGCAGGGCGACGCGGGTGCGCAGCTCCTGGAGGTTCTTGATGTGCGAGTACAGACTCGCGTCCTTGACCCCGAAGTGCCGGGCGAGCGCGGACATGGTGACCTTCTCGAACCCGACCTCGTCGGCGAGATCGGCAGCCGCCTCGGTGAGCCGATCGGCGGTGATACCTGCGCGGGCCATGGGGATTTCTCCGGCTCTCTGGGCGACTCTCTGGGAACCTAGGGGGTCTAGGCACCATGCTAGTGCAGGAAGGGGGAGGGGGGTGATGGGCGGCTCCCTCCGCGGGTCCGTCACAATTCCTGGCCATGGAACTGCTCTCCCTTGTGATCACTGTGCTGGCGGCGTTCGCGGCCACGGGGACCGCGATCTGGCAGGTGCGCACCCAGCGCGTCCGGCAGTTCGAGGACGTCTATGTCGCCCGCTACTGGTCGCTGCTCGACCGGCTGTCGCTGCCCGCGCTGCGCGGGGCCGGCGCCGGCGGTGACGCCGAGTCGACCACGGCCGCGGCATACGGTTCCGACTCGGACACGACCGCGATACGGCTCTACTTCCGGCTCAGTGAGGACGAGGCCGACCTCCGGGCCCAGGGGTGGGTCTCCGACGAGACCTGGGGTGAGTGGGGCGGCGCCATCCACGCGCAGATGCACCGTCCGCCGTTCGACCGCGTCTGGGCCGAGACGCTCCTGGATTCGGACGCCGGGCGCGACTACGGGTTCGTCCACCTGCGCCGTCTGTGGCACGACGCCGCCTACGACCCGCCGCCGGCCCGGCCCCTGCGCGCTTTGCTCCGCCGCTCCCCGTGGCGCCGACGTGCGGTGAACAGGACTTCTCCGACGGTGACTTGAGGGTGAGGATGCCACGGCGGCGCGGAGCCCTGGCTCAGCGGTGCTGTTGGAGGTCAGCCGGGCGCACACCGGCCAGGCGAACCCGACGGGTTGAACGGTCCAAGAGCCTCCGGCGTCACCGGCCCCCCTCCGGCCTGTACTGATCACTCCTTACGTACAGGCCGGACACCGCAAACTCCGACTCGGGCCGCTCAGCGGCCCCGTCAGCCGATCGGCGCGTACACCACACCCAGCTTGTCGATCTCGTCGCCCGCGCGGCCCGTGAAGCCGGCGATCTGCCAGCCCGACGGTGCCGTGAAGGTCTTCGTGTCCGAGGTCGCCGTACCGGACGACAGGGTGCGGCCCCTGTCCGTGGTGAACGCCGCCGAGAAGATCCTGGTGCGGCCGTCCTTCTGACCCTGGGTCAGCTTCACGGACGTGAGGTGCTCGCCGGACGCCAGGGTCAGCGACGTCGCCGTGCCGCCCGTACCGCCGTGGCTGAGCGTCGTGCCACCGTCGTGGGTCAGGGACACCGCGTCGAGGCGGGAGGCGCCGCGCAGGGTGAGGGTGCGCGGGGAGACGGTGGACGGGAGGTCGTCCGCGTCGTTGAAGGCGGTGCCGTGCGGGCCGCCGAAGAAGTCGCTGGCCTTCAGGGACGAGTTGAGGGTGTAGGAGAAGTCGACCGTGTGCGGGAAGTGGTCGGAGAGGTTGCCGCCGGCGGAGTCGAGGAACGACGCCCATTCGTCGTTGTAGCGGGTGGCCGTCAGCGAGAACAGCTTGCTGCCCCGGTACAGGACCTTGTCCACGACCTCGCAGGAGTTGGTGGGAGCCGTCGTCGGGCACACGAGCGGCTCCGCGCCCTGCGTCGGCCGCACCCCGCCCTTCACCAGCTGCACCCACGCGTCCGTGAGACCGTTCTCGTCGGCCAGCGTGCGGATGTTGTCGCCGGAGCGGGTGTACCGGGTGTTCGTGTCACCCATGACGATCACGGCATTGCCCGCGGAGTTCGCCTGGATGAAGTCGGACAGCTGCTCGATGTTGGCACGCCGGGCGGCCAGTGCGTCGTCGGTGTCGTCCGCGTTGGTGTGGACGTTGTACAGATCCACGAAGACACCCTCGGCGAGCCGCACCCGCGCCAGCGAGAAGCCCTTGGGGGTGAGGCAGTTGGTGCCGGTGCAGTCGTTCCACTTCACGCGCTCGAAGTCGTCGAAGGCGTAGTCCGACAGGGTGTTGAGGCCGTCACCGAACGGGACGCCGCCGCTGGTCGCGGTGCGGTACGGGTGGTTGTCGCCCGCGTACAGGGCCGCGTGGTAGTTGAAGTCCTCCTGCACGTTGACGATGTCGTACGGCGCCAACCGGGGCGCGAGCAGCGGGGTGTTGGTCGCCGGGTGCCCCGAACTCAGGCCCTCCGGGAGGCCGGCGACGTTGTACGTCAGCACATTGAAGGTGCCGGTGGTGGCAGCGGCGGCGGGTGCCGCCCCGGTGGCGGCGAGGCCGGTCACGGCCAGGGCCGCGGCCGCGAGGGTGCCGAGAAGTCGTCTCATGAGTCCATGTTCATGTCAACGCGAGGGATTAAAAAGGGTAGTTGAGAAAACTGTTCAACATTCATGGGTGGCGTGGGAGTTGAAGCAGAACGAACTCGTCGACGCCTGAGCCGTGCAGGTGGCCGGTGCTCTACCGGCAGCCCGTCGTCAACGTGTCCAGTGCCCGCCACACCGCGTCCGGTTCCTGGGTGTCGAGCACGAGTTGGGTGCCCGAGTCGTCCGGGATGGAGACGACGTACGACAGGGGTGCGAACGACAGGGTGCCCCACGCCTCGCGCCGGTGTTCCAGTGCCAGGATGCGGCCGCAGGGCTCGCACCGCATCCACGGCACCAGCGCCAGACCGCCGGCCCGGTCGACCGGCTCCAGGCCCTCGACCACCCGCACCTTCCCCTCGAAGCCGGGCAGATCGACGATGTCCGTGGCCAGTTGGTCCCACACCCCCCACTGCTCGGCCATCGCCGCGAGCTCGGCCCGCGTGCGGTCGTCCACGGACAGTCCCAGGTCGAACAGCCGGTCCACGAGCCGGAACAGGCCGGCCTCCTGTTCACCGATGTCCCAGCACCCCTGGATCTCGTCCACGTCCTCGGCGTCCGGCAGCAAACCGGCGAGCCGCGACCACACGACCCCCTCGGCGGCGTACGCCCGTTCCTTTTCCTGTCGCTCGTCCATCGCGCCCGACCCTATGCCGCCTGCCGCGCGGGCCGATTGTCGGTCCGGTCACCCCGTGGAGTGGAAGTGTGCGGCCCAGTGGGACCAGACACCGGCCAGCCACGCCACCGCGTCGTACGGGCGTCCGGAAGCTGGGCGCATGTCCACCCTTGACTCCCTACGGGGATCTCTGCGCGCGGCGGCCCTGCGGGGCGCGGCCGCACTCGCGCTCGTCGTCGCCCTGCCGGGCAGCGCGCTCGCCGCACCCGGTGACCTCGACACCGCGTTCGGCACCGGCGGGAAGGTCGTCGTCGAGAACGGCTTCCGCGCCGACTCCCAGGACGTCGCCGTACAGGCCGGCAACGGCAAGATCGTCACCGTCGGTTCCAGCCAGGGCTCCGACTTCGACGCCTCCGACTTCACCGTGATGCGCCACAACCCCGACGGCACCCCGGACACCTCCTTCGGCGGCGACGGCGAGGTGCTGACCGACTTCGAGTTCGGTGAGGACGTCGCCCAGGGCGTGGCGCTCCAGGGCGACGGGAAGATCGTCGTGGTCGGCCGCCATCAGGAGACCGACGACGAGTTCGCCGGCTGCTGCTGGTTCACCGTGGCCCGCTACACCACCGACGGCAGCCTCGACACCTCCTTCGGCGGCGGCGACGGCTGGATCAGCCCCGGCCTCGCCGGCGGTGCCGAGGACGCCGCCGGCGTCGCGGTGCTGCCGGACGGGAAGATCCTTGCCGGGGCCCGCGCGGGCGGCGATTTCGCGCTGGTGCGCCTCCTGCCGGACGGCACCCTGGACACCTCCTTCGACGGCGACGGCGTGGTCGACACCTCCTTCAGCGCGGAGGGCGGCGCCATCGCGAAGGACATGGCGGTGCAGTCGAACGGCAAGATCGTGCTGGGCGGTTACTCGGGCGCGACCTCCTTCGACTTCGCGCTGGCCCGCTACAACCCCGACGGCAGCCTCGACACCACCTTCGGCGGCGACGGCAAGGTCACCACGGACCTCGGCGGCTACAACTGGGGCGAGACCGTGGCCGTGCAGTCCACCGGCAAGATCCTCATGTCCGGCGGCACCGGCGAGGACTTCACCCTGGTCCGCTACAACCTGGACGGCACCCTCGACGGCGGCTTCGGCACCGGCGGCGTCGTCACCACCGACTTCGGCCCCACGTCCGCGGTGAACGACCTCGCGGTCCAGCCCGACGACCGGATCCTCGCCGGCGGTTCCGCGGGCACCGACTTCGCCCTGGCCCGCTACAACGCCGACGGCACGGCCGACACGGGCTTCGCGACCGGCGGCCGGACCACCACCGACTTCGGCGCCTTCGACCGGGTGGGCGCCCTCGCCCTCCAGACCGACGGCAAGACCGTCGCGGCCGGCGACACCGGCGACGACCGCGCCCTCGCCCGCTACCTCGGCGGCGGGACCCCGCCGCCCCCGCCCACCGGCGTCGACCTGTCGGTCACCAAGACCGGCACCGCCACGGTGAGCATCGGCGACCGGGCCACCTACACCGTGACCGTCACCAACGCCAGCACCACCACGAGCGCCACCGGCGTGACCCTCACCGACACCCTCACCGGCCCCGCCGGTTCCGTCATCTCGGCGACCGCCTCCCAGGGCAGCTGCACGACCGCCGTCTCCTGTGCCCTCGGCACCCTCGCACCGGGCGCCAAGGCCACCGTGACCGTCGTCGCCGAACCCCGGGCCACCGGCACCCTCACCGACAAGGCCACGGTCGCCGCCGCCCAGACCGACCCGGCGACCGCGAACAACACCGCCACGGTGACCACCACGGTCAACAACGCCCGCGGCTGCACCCGCGTCGGCACCAGCGGCAACGACACGATCACCGGGACCTACGGCGCCGACGTGATCTGCGGCCTCGGCGGCGACGACACCATCAACGCGAGCTACGGCACCGACACCGCGTACGGCAACTACGGCAACGACCGCGTCGACGGCGGCTTCGACGACGACACCCTCAACGGCGGCCCCGGCAACGACAACCTGATCGGCAACTACGGCAACGACCGCCTGAACACCGTCGACAACGTCTCCGGCAACGACACCGCCAACGGCGGCTTCGGCACCGACACCTGCACGACGGACACCGGAGACACCCGCCTCAGCTGTCCCTGAGACCCGACGGCGTCGAAAAGCCGGTCCATCGGGCCATCGGGCCATCGGTCAATCAGTCGATCGATGCATGGTCCTCTTGCTCGTCGGCCGAGAACACGAACGAGAACTCGGCCGGAGCGGCCGTCAGTTGGTGCTGCGGCAACGGGCCCGGACCGCAGGAGCCGGTCCCGATGCCGTTCTGCCCGTGGTCGAGGTTGACCCACACCGTGTTCCCGGGCTTGAGGTCGGTCAGGTGTGAGGCCGTCTCCAGCTGTTCGTTCGTCCAGCGGCGGGCGCTGAACGCGAACTCCGGGTCGCCCTCGATCCGCAGACCGCCGAGCTGCGCCCAACGGACCTCGCCCCGGGCGCCGTTCTCCTGCGGACGCAGGTACGGCGTCTGGAGGCCGTCCACGCTCGACGTCCACCGGCCGATCCGCGACGCTGCCCGGGTGTCGGGGTACGCCTCGCCGGGACCGCCGCCGAACCATGTCACCGCGTCGGCCTTGGCGAGCCCGAACCGGATGCCGAGGCGGGGCAGCGGCACCTTCCAGTCGCCCTCGGGTGCCACGGACACCGTCAGCTTCAGCCGGCTGCCGTCGGAGGTCCACCGGTACACGGTGGCCAGGCCCACCTCACGGGCGGCCGGGGCCACCCGCGTCCGCACGGTCAGCGCGTCGTCGGTGAGCTCCACCGCGTCGAGCCGGTGCCGCATCCGGTGCAGGCCCAGCGTGCGCCACAGCGCCGCGTACTGGACGCCCGACACCCAGTCGGTGCCCTCGTCGTTGTCGGTGGGCGCCCGCCACACGTCCAGGCGCAGCCCTTCGACGGACACCCCGCCGATCGACATGAGCGTGCCGGTGCGGGCGTCGAAGGCGGCCGGGCCGAGCGTGATCGTCCGTCCGTCGCGCACGGGCCCGTCGGTGGCCGCCACGGACGGCAACGCCCGTGCGGTGCCCGGGAACTGACCCCACGCCACCTCATGGCCGCGCTCGCCCCACGCCGTGTCGGCGGCGAGGATCGCCCGCACCGTCCACCCGGTCTCCGCGGAGCCCTGGTGAGCGGGCGGCTCGGGCAGCTTCACGTCGGCGGACTCGCCCGGCTCCAGGGCGGGCACCGACAGCGAGCCGGACTCCACCGTCTCGCCGTCCACCTGGTACGACCACGCGAAGGCGAGCCCCGACAGATCGGCGAAGTCGTACGTGTTCGTCACCCGTACGGTGCCGTCGGTGCCGTCGCCCTCGATACGGACCGGCTCGATGACCTTCTTGTACTCGGCGAGCCCGGGGGACGGCGTGCGGTCGGGGAAGATCAGGCCGTCGCAGACGAAGTTGCCGTCGTGCAGCTCCTCGCCGAAGTCGCCGCCGTAGGCGTAGCCCAGCTCGGCGTGCTCGATGCCGTGGTCGATCCACTCCCAGATGAAGCCGCCCTGGATGCGGTCGTACTTCTCGAACAGCTCCTGGTAGTCGGCGATCCCGCCGGGGCCGTTGCCCATGGCGTGCCCGTACTCGCACTGGATGAAGGGGAGTTGGCGCCGCTTCAGGGTGCCGCCGTCGAGCTCCTTGCCGATGGCCTCCACCTCGGCGTGGCTCGCGTACATCCGTGAATAGACGTCCGTGTCACGGCAGTTCCAGTCGCCCTCGTAGTGCACGAGGCGCGAGGAGTCCCGGCCGTGGATCCACTCGGCCATGGCGGTGAGGCCGCGGCCGGTGCCGGCCTCGTTGCCCAGCGACCAGAAGACGATCGACGGGTGGTTCTTGTCGCGCTCCACCATGCGGGCCGCGCGGTCCAGGAGGGCCGGGGTCCAGCGGTCGTCGTCGACGGGGTTGTCCCGCCAGTCCTGCTCGGTGAAGCCGTGGGTCTCCAGGTCGCACTCGTCGATGACCCACAGGCCGTACTCGTCGCACAGGTCCAGGAAGGCCGGGTGCGGCGGATAGTGCGAGGTGCGCACCGCGTTGAGGTTGTGCCGCTTCATCAGCAGCACGTCCTCGCGCATGGTGGCAAGGTCCAGCGCGCGGCCCGTCCGCGGATGCCACTCATGGCGGTTGACGCCCTTGAAGAGGACCGGCCGGCCGTTGACCTTGATGAGGCCCTCCTCCAGGACGACCGTGCGGAAGCCGATCCGCAGGGGCACCCGCTCGCCCTCGGTGACCAGTTCACCGTCGTACAGCCTCGGCGCCTCGGCGCTCCACGGCTCGACCGGGACCGTCACCGGCTCACCGGTCGCGACATCGATGTCCAGGGCGGGCACGAGCACCCGCCCGTCGACGTCGGAGTCGACGCGCAGCGTGCCCTCGCCGGTGACGTGGTCGTAGTCGGCGTGCACGAAGAAGTCGAGGACGCCGCCCGCGGGCCGGTGCAGCAGGGTGACGTCACGGAAGATGCCGGGCAGCCACCACTGGTCCTGGTCCTCCAGGTAGGAGCCGGCCGACCACTGGTGGACGCGGACCGCGAGGACGTTGCCGGACGGCTTCAGCAGATGCCCGACCGCGAACTCGTGCGCCAGGCGCGAGCCCTTGAACTCGCCTATGTCCGTGCCGTTGAGCCAGACGCGGGCGCAGGACTCGACGCCGTCGAAGCGCAGGACGGCACCGCCTTCCACGAGGTCCCAGCCCTCCGGCAGGTCGAAGACGCGCAGGTGGTCGCCGGTCGGGTTCTCCGTCGGCACGTGCGGCGGGTCCACCGGGAAGGGGTAGAGGTGGTTGGTGTAGATGGGCTTGCCGAAGGCGCCGTCGCCCTGGAGGACCCAGTGCCCGGGGACCGTGACCTCGGCCCAGTCCCCGGCGTCGTAGCCCTCCGCGGCGAACGAGTCGTCCTCGGCGTCGGCGGTCGGGGACACCCGCAGGCGCCAGCTGCCGTTCAGGGAAAGGGACTTGGCGTCGGAGGAGGCGTACCAGGCGCGGGGCGGGAGGGCCCCGCTGCCGGGCGAGACGTCCTCGATGTAGTCGAGGTCGGTGGTGCGGAAGGACATCGGTCTCCAGGTCGTTCGGAAAGCGGGCTCAGCCCTTGATGCCGGTCTGCGCGATCCCCTGCACCAGCCAGCGCTGGAGGAAGAGGAACACCAGCACCAGGGGCAGGATGGAGATGGCCGTGGACATGAAGATCAGGTGGTAGTTCACCGTCTGGTTGGTCATGTACGCCGACAGCGCGACCTGGATGGTCCAGGCGCTGGGGTCCTGGCCGATGACCAGGGGCCACAGGAAGGAGTTCCAGCCGCTGATGAACGTGATCGTGGCCATGGCCGCGAAGAAGTTCAGCGAGTTGGGCACGACGACCCGCCAGTACGCCCCCCAGTACGAGAGCCCGTCCACGCGCGCCGCCTCCTCCAGCTCCTTGGGGAACCCCAGGAAGTACTGCCGGAACAGGAAGCAGGTGAAGCCGCTGAACAGGCCCGGGATGATCAGACCGCGGTAGGAGTCCACCCAGCCGAGCGACGAGACCAGCACGAAGCTGGGCACGAAGGTCACGGCGGTCGGGATCATCAGGGTGACCAGGACGGCGTAGAAGACCTTGTTGGCGTGCTTGTACGGGATGCGGGCCAGTCCGTAACCGGCGAGCGAGCAGATCAGCAGGATGCCGCTGGTGTGCAGGACGGCGACGACCCACGAGTTCCACAGGGCGCGGCCGAAGTCGACGGTCTCGTCCTTGAACGGCTCGGTGATGTTGCCCCACTGGATGTCGGTGGGGAACCACTTCCAGTTCTCGCCCGTGATCTCCGGGTCCGTCATCAGGGCGTTGCGGACGATGAGATAGAAGGGGATCAGGAAGAGCAGGGCGGCGACGCCGGTGGCGAGGTAGAGGCCGGTGTTGCCGATGACCCCGCCGCGCTTCTTCTTCGCGGGAGTCTTCCTGACGTCAGGTGCGGTGGTGGTCACTTGGACTCCTCACCCCTTCCGAAGCCCATGATCCTGCCCTGGAACAGCGTGATGACCAGGATGAGCAGGGTCAGGATGACCGCGCCCGCGCTGCCCTGGCCGTAGTCCTGGTTCTCGCCCAGCGCCGTCTTGTACAGCTCGACGAGCGGCGGCTGGCCCCAAGTGGCCTTGCTCAGCAGGTTCCAGAACTCGTCGAAGGCCTGGTAGGCGGCGATCAGCAGGAGCAGGATCACCGCGGTGGAGGTGGCGCGCAGCTGGGGGAGCGTGATGTAGCGGAAGGTCTGCCAGCCAGGCTTGGCGCCGTCGATGGACGCGGCCTCGTACAGCTCGGCCGGGATGTTCTGGAGCGCCGCGAGGAACAGGATCATGTAGAAGCCGGCCTGCAGCCACAGTCGCAGCGACACGATGACCAGCCAGTACCAGGGCGGGTCGGGGTTGGCGAGCCAGGCGACGTTGTCGACGCCGAACCAGCTCAGGATCGTGTTCGCCAGGCCGAAGCGGACGCCGTTGAACATGGACATCTTCCAGACCAGTGCGGCGGCCACGTACGACACCGCGGTCGGCAGGAAGAACACCGACCGGAAGAACGCCTTCATGAACCGGATGCGGTGCACGAGCAGCGCCAGGCCGAGCGAGAGCGCCCACGTGGTGGGCACGATGAACGCGGCGAAGACGGTGAAGGTGACCAGCGACTGGGTGAAGTCGGGGTTGTCGAGGATCGCCCGGTAGTTGTCGAGGCCGATGAAGCTGCTCGGCGAGACGGTGAAGCGGGCCTCGAAGAAGCTGAGGTAGATGCTCCAGCCCATCGGCACGAACACGAAGACGATCAGGCCGATGAGGAAGGGACCGGTGAACAGCCAGAAGTTGAGCGTGGCGTTGGCCCGCAGGCCCCGCCGCGGCCGCACCTTCTCAGGCTTGGCCGGGGCGGGGTTCGCGAGGTCGATCTCGGTGGTGGTCGACATGTCGAGGTCCGTCCGCCGGTCTATCCGAAGAGCTTCTTGAGCTCGGCGTCGACCTTCTTGTCGGCGGCGCTGAGCGCGGCGTCCGGGCTGCCGCCCTTGCGTACGGAGTTGGCGATCACGTCGTTGATCGCGGTGATCATGGACTGCGTCCAGCCGATGTTGTCGAAGTGGCCGTACTCGCTGAAGAGCTTGACGCCCTCGGCCGGCAGACCCGACTTGAGCTTGGTGGCGGACTGGGCGATCGAGGTGCGCGGCGGGATGTGGAAGCCGTAGGAGAGCGCCCAGTCCTCCTGGTACTTCTTCTGGTCGATCCACAGCCACTTGACGTATTCCTTGGCCGCGTCGACGTTGTCGCCCTTGGCGTTGACGAACATCGACCAACCGCCGTTGGTGACCGAGAACTTGCCGGCGGAGCCGACCTTCGGGAAGGGGAAGATGCCGACGTCGTCGCCGAGCGCCTTCTGGATGACCGGCATGGCCCACATGCCGCACCACTGGATCGCGGTCAGGCCCTGGGTGAAGGCCGACGGGTCCCACCAGTCGGCGGGGGCGTCCAGGAGCAGGTTGCCGCTGGTGAACAGCTTGCGGAGCTGGCTGAGACCGTCGGCCACGGCGTCCGTGTGGTACGCGATCTCGTTCTGGGCGTTGAGGGTGTCCGCGCCGGCCGACCAGATCAGCGGGCTCTGCACGGCGGTGAGGTCGTTGCCGAGGAAGGCGCCCTTGACCTTGTCCGTCGTCAGCTTGTCGGCGGCTTCGATCAACTCCTCCAGCGTCTGGGGGACTTCGATCTTGGCCTTCTCGAACAGCGAGGGCCGGTAGTAGAAGAACTGCGGGTCGTCGATCATCCGGACGCCGTATATCTTCCCGTCGACCGTGTGCGAGGCGATGTCGGCCGGGTTGAAGTCGTCCTTGACCGGGTTGATGATGTCGGACAGGTCGGCGACCTGACCGCTCGTCACCAGCTGAAGCTGCGGGTGGAACTCGAAGACGTCGGGCGCGTTCTTGGTGAGCAGGGCCGGGAACAGCTTGTTCTCGAAGTTGCTGCCGGTGATCCACTGGGTCGTGACGTTGGCGTCCTTGTAGGCCTTGGCGTAGCGCTTGATGGCCTGCTCGGTGCCCGCCTCGCCGTACGCGTGGAAGTACTGGACGAGCGTGTCCCCGGAGCCGCTGCCACGACCGGTGTTGCTGCCGCACGCGGCCAGCGTCCCGGCGGCCGCCATGCCCGCTGCGGCCCGGAAGAGGGATCGGCGGGACCAGGTGTTGTTGCTCATTGCCGACATGTGACGTCCTTGTCTCGAGTACGGCTGCGGCTCTGCGCCCATGGCTCAAAAGGAGTTGCGGTGCGGGACGTTAACCTTCGGCTAAGGCTTCGGCAAGGGGTTGGACGAAGTCTGTTCGAAGCGTTGCGGGATGTTCGGGATACCGGACATCCCTGAGTGCGGGCCGTCGGCACGGCGCACCGCGGCCCTGGGTCGCTACTGGCGGCGCGCCTTGACCCGCGCCGACGGGGTGCGTTTCTGCTGCCTCTGCCCGACCGACTGGAGTGCCCCTTCGAGCGCGAACGTGGCCGCGCCCAGGCACACCGGGTCGGTGGGGATCGGGGAGAGGACGATCTCGGTGGCGGCGTTCGGCCGGGGCAGCGCGTGCCGGGCGACGGCCTCGCGCACCTCCTCGACCAGCGGCTCGCCGAGGGCGGCCGCGACCCAGCTGCTGAGCACGACCACTTCCGGGTTGAACAGATTGACCAGGTCGGCGATGCCGGCGCCGAGATAGCGGACGGTGTCGCGGACCACCCTGACCGCCACCGGGTCCCGCTCGGCCAGCCCCCGCGCCAGCGCGGCGATCGTCGCCGTCTGGTCCTCCGGGTGCAGCAGCGGACTGTCGGCGCCCGTCTCGCGCAGGGTCAGCATGATCCCGGACGCGCCGACGTAGGCCTCCACGCACCCGTTCTTGCCGCAGCGGCACAGCCGGCCGTCCAGCACGATCGTGGTGTGGCCCCATTCGCCGGCGCTGTTGCTGACGCCCCGGTGCAGCCCGCCGCCGAGGATCAGCCCGGAACCCACACCGGTCCCGAGGTTGACCACCACGGCGTTGCCGCGTCCGCGCGCCGCCCCGAACCACAGCTCGGCCACCGCCGAGGCGCGCAGCGGGTTGTCCAGATAGAGGGGATAGGCGATGTGCTCGGTCAGCAGGTCGAGCAACGGCACGTCGTGCCAGTCCCAGTTGGGCGCGTACTCCGAGATACCGGTGGCCCGGTCGACCTGGCCCGGCACGCTCACCCCGACGCCGAGGACCCGCGCCCCCTCGATCCCGGCCTGCGCGACCACCGAGCCGACGACCGCGGCCACATGCCCGACCACCTGCTCGGGCCGGCTCTCGCTCGGCCGGACGTCCTCCTCGGCCCGGGCCAGCACGTTCAGCCCGAGGTCGAACAGCTCGACATGGACGTACGTCTCCGCGATGTCGACACCGATCAGCGCGCCGCCCGACGCGTTGACCGCGACCAGCCCCCGGGGCCGGCCGCCCGCCGAGTCCTCGAACCCGACCTCCGTGATCATTCGCAGGTCGAGCAGCTCCCCGACGAGCGTGGCGACGGTGGCGAGGCTCAGCCCGGTGGCGGCCGCCAGCTCCTGCCGGGACGTGGGCGACTTGGCGATGATCTGGCGCAGCACCTCGTAGCGGTTCGCGGTGCGGATGTCACGTGAGGTGCGCTTCACCAGGTAGCCCCCGTCCCTTCGGCTCGTGCCGGGACGACGTCGGCACCGGCGCGCGGCAAGGCTATGGCCGTCCCAGCCTTTCGACAAGGGGTTAGGAAAGGGGCTTTATAAAGTCAGTCACCCAGGTTCATTTGAGTCAGTCGCCCAGAACGTCCCGCACGAAGCCGTTGGCGAATTTACCGCTCGGATCGAGGTCGCGCACCAGGGTCCGGAAGTCGTCGAGCCGCGGATAGCGTTCTCGCAGCGCCGCGCCCGGGGTGGTGAACACCTTCCCCCAGTGCGGCCGCGCCGCGAACCCGTCGAGCGCCTCCTCCAGCCGCCGCACGACGGGCAGCACGGCCGCGGTGTCCTCGATCCAGGTGAAGTGCAGCGCCACGGTGTCCCGTCCGTACGCCGGACTCAGCCACTGCTCGTCCGCGGCGACCGTGCGCACCTCGCAGGTCTGGAGCACCCCGGCGACCGTCTCCCGGATGCCGTCCACCGCGTGCAGCGCCTCGACGGCGTGCTCGCGCGGCAGCAGGTACTCCGACTGCAGCTCCGCCCCGCTGCTCGGGGTGAACTCGGCCCGGAAGTGCGGCAGTCGCTGGTGCCAGGGGCCCGGCACCCCGAACTGCTCGGTGCAGTTGACCGCGGGCATCCCCGGCACCGGGTGCAGCTTCTCGGTGGCGGGCGCGGCCCAGGGGAAGTCGGCGAGCGGCTGGTCCGTCCGCCGCTTGAGCCACACCTGCCGGAAGCCCGGCGCCCGCCAGTCGGTGAACAGACTGACGCTGTACGCCGCCGCCATCACCGTCTCGAAGTCCAGGCCCGTCAGGGGGAGTTCGGTGAAGAGATGCTGTTCGACGTCGTACGACGGCTCCAGGTCCAGCGTCAGCGCGGTGACGACCCCCAGCGCGCCCAGTGAGGTCACCGCACCGCCGAACCGCGGGTCGCCCCGCCCGATCGTGAGCGTCGAGCCGTCGGCGAGGACCAGCTCCACCTCGCGCACCGCGCTCGCCAGCGGGCCGTTGGCCACGCCCGAGCCGTGCGTCCCGGTCGCGACCGACCCGGCGACCGAGATGTGCGGCAGCGAGGCCATGTTGGGCAGTGCCAGCCCGTGCGCGTCGACCATTCGGGCGAGTTCCGCGTACCGCACGCCACCGCCGACCCGCACGGTCCGCGCCGCCGAGTCCACGTCGATCACGGGCGGAAACCCGGCGACGGACAGCAGCGTCCCCTCGGCGCCCGGCTCGGCGATCTCGTTGAAGGAGTGCCCGCTGCCGAGCACCCGCACCGTCGCGCTCCCGGCCACCAGCGCCGCGAGCGTGTCGAGCGAGTACGGCCGGTGCAGCTCCTTCGCCGTGTACGTGATGTTGCCCGCCCAGTTGGTGACCGTCTCCGTCATGCCCGTCGTCCCTCCACGTGAGTGCGTGTGCGTTGACCCTCTCATTGGCCGCCGCCTACGTTGGAAACCGTTTGCCATCCAAGACGCCCAGCGGGAAGGCCCCTTCGTTGCCCGAGCGCCCCCAGGCCCTGTTCGCCATGACCGCCGCCAACGTTCCGCTCGTCTTCCCGCCGGAGGTGCTGACGCGGCTGCGGGAGTCGGTGGACATCGACGACGGCCTCGTGGCCGAGGACTTCACCGACCCGCGCGTGAGGGAGGTGCTCGCCCGCACCGAGATCCTCGTCACCGGCTGGGGCTGCCCCCGCCTGGACCCGGCCGTCCTCGACGCCGCCCCGGAACTCCGGGCCGTCCTGCACGCGGCCGGCTCGGTGAAGGGCTTCACGGCACCGGAGGTCTGGCGGCGCGGCATCACCGTCTCCTCCGCCGCCGTCGCCAACGCGCTGCCGGTCGCCGAGTACACCCTCGCCATGATCCTCCTCGCCGGGAAGGACGCGCTCACCGCCCGCGAGCGGCTGCGCGGCACCCGCGCCCACCCCGGCTGGGGCGTCGTCCCCGGCATCGGCAACCTGGGCCGCCGCGTCGGCGTCATCGGCGCCTCCCGCATCGGCCGCCGGTTGCTGGAGCTCCTGCGCCCCTTCGACCTGCGTCCCGCCCTCGCCGACCCGTACGTCGACACGTCCCGCGCGGCCGAACTCGGCGTACCCCTGCTGGAGCTGGACGACCTCCTGCGCACCTCGGACATCGTCACGGTCCACGCCCCCGACACCCCGGAGACCCGCCACCTGATCGGCCGCCGCGAGCTGGCCCTGATGCCCGACGGGGCGACCCTGATCAACACCGCGCGCGGCGGCCTCGTCGACCACGAGGCCCTGGTCGCCGAGCTGTGCACCGGCCGCCTGAACGCCGTCCTCGACGTCACCGACCCCGAGCCCCTCCCGGCCGGCTCCCCGCTGTACGACCTCCCCAACGCGTTCGTCACCCCGCACCTCGCGGGCTCCCAGGGCAACGAGCTGGCCCGCCTGGGCGCGACGGTCGCGGAGGAGGCGGCGCGGCTGGCGGCGGGGGAGAAGCCGGCGTATCCGGTGGAGTGGGCGGCGCTGGAGCGTGAGGCGTGAGAGTTGCGGTTTTCGTTGACGTGGTGCCGTATGACTATCGATATCAGTAAAGATCTGGCTTCTGTGCGGCGAGATCAGTAGATTCCGCTGTCATGACCCTCGATCCGCTCCCCGACACCGACCTCACCCGGCACCGCCGTCTCCGCGCACAGGGCAGCCTCGACCGGGCCGACCTGAACGCGATCCTCGACGCCGGGTTCGTCTGTCATCTGGGCGTGGTCGTCGAGGGACGGCCCCTGGTCGTGCCGACCGTCTACGGGCGGGACGAGCGGCACCTCTACCTCCACGGCTCCGTGGCGAGCCGCAGTCTCGCGGGCGGGACGCCGGTCTGCGTCACCGTCACGCACGTGGACGGTCTCGTCCTCGCCCGGTCCGTCTTCGAGCACGGGGTGAACTACCGCAGCGCGATGATCCACGGCGAGGCCCGCAGGGTCACCGACCCCGAGGAGAAGCGCGAAGGCCTGCGCCGGCTCACCGAACACGCGACACCGGGGCAGTGGTCGTACGCCCGGCAGCCGAGCCGCAGGGAACTCGCCGCCACCACCCTCCTCGTGCTCTCCCTCGACGAGGCCTCGGTCAAGATCCGCACCGGTCCGCCCGAGGACGGTGACGGCCCCGACGCGGAGCTGGGCCTGTGGGCCGGTGTGCTTCCGCTCACCTCCGTGTGGGGAGCGCCGGTCGCGGACCCCGCGCTGGCCGCCGAAACGCCCGTACCGGCACATATCGCTCGGCGCGAGGGGACCCGGTACGCGTGACGGGCGGGCGGGGGCATACCGTGAGGAGTCGAACGCCTTAGCCGGGAGGAGATGACGGATGGGCAGCCGTACCGCGCTGGTCGAAGATCTGATGGAGAGGTTCCCGCACGTACCGCGGGAGGCCGTCTTCAAGGAGGATCTGCTCCGGGGCGGAGTGGCCTTCGACCCGTCCGCCCTCAGTGACAACGAGGGCGGTGAGGTCAAGCCGAAGTCGTACTTCATCTTCTCCTTCGACCACGGCACCCTCCCCGAGCTCGGCGAGGCCGCCCTGCGCCGCCCGCCGGAGGAGATCATCCTCACCGGCGGCCCGTACGACCTGCGCCGCACCGTCGTCTCCGTGCGCGTGAACCCGGCCTCGCCGTACCGCGTCGCCGCGGACGACAGCGGCATGCTCGGCCTCTACCTCGACGGCAAGCGCATCGCCGACGTCGGTGTGCCGCCGATGCCGGAGTACTACAAGCACAAGCTCGCCAACGGGAAGTCCGTGATGGAGGTGGCCCCGACCATCCAGTGGGGCTACCTCATCTACCTGACGGTCTTCCGGGTGTGCCAGTACTTCGGCGCCAAGGAGGAGTGCCAGTACTGCGACATCAACCACAACTGGCGCCAGCACAAGGCGGCGGGGCGGCCGTACACGGGTGTGAAGGACGTCGAGGAGGTCCTCGAAGCCCTGGAGATCATCGACCGCTACGACACCCAGAAGGCGTCGACCGCGTACACGCTCACCGGCGGCGCGATCACCAAGACCGTCTCCGGGCGCGACGAGGCCGACTTCTACGGCCACTACGCCAAGGCCATCGAGGAGCGCTTCCCGGGCCGTTGGATCGGCAAGGTCGTCGCCCAGGCGCTGCCCAGGGACGACGTGCAGCGGTTCAAGGACTACGGCGTGCAGATCTACCACCCCAACTACGAGGTGTGGGACGAGTATCTGTTCAAGATGTACTGCCCGGGCAAGGAGCGCTACGTCGGCCGCGACGAGTGGCACAAGCGCATCCTCGACTCGGCGGAGATCTTCGGCGCCCGCAACGTGATCCCCAACTTCGTGGCGGGCGTGGAGATGGCCGAGCCCTTCGGCTTCAAGACGGTCGACGAGGCGATCGCCTCGACCACGGAGGGCCTGCGCTTCTTCATGTCGCAGGGCATCACGCCCCGCTTCACCACCTGGTGCCCGGAGCCGACGACCCCGCTCGGCAAGGCCAACCCGCAGGGCGCGCCGCTGGAGTACCACATCCGGCTGCTCCAGGCCTACCGTCAGACGATGGAGGAGTTCGGCCTCTCCTCACCCCCCGGCTACGGTGAACCCGGCGCCGGCCGCGCGGTCTTCTCCGTGAGCTCCTTCATGGACAGCCTGCCGGCGCAGGAGCCGGTGGAGGCGTAGCCGCGGGTTCCCGGGGAAAGCGGGTCGTCGACGACGCCCTCGGAAAAGAAGGTCCGGATCGAGACGTCCGGGCCTTCTTTGCGTATGTATCCAGAAGTGACACCACGAGGAACTGGCGCAACAGGCACAACAAGGGCAACGTGACGTGGGCGTTCGCCGACTCCCGGTAACCGGATTTGAATAGCCCGCTTGTCAGTTGTGTGGAACCCGTGAAAAGCTCATGCGCTGTCGCGAGGTTCCCCGCAACTCCGTTGCCAATAAGGTGAGTTGACCTCGCTCTGGATGCAGGAGACCGATGCCCGACCTGCCGACCCCCCATGACGCCGCCGAGGCCGCCCTGTTCTCGGAGTGCTGGGACGCGGTCCTCTCCTATGCCGACCTCTGCACGTCTGGGTCCACCGCGGCCAACCAGCTGTCCACGGAGGCCTTCGCGCTCGGCATGCGCGAGGCCCGGGCGGCCGGCGCGAACCCGGGCCGAGGCGCCGGCCGGCGGGCGCCCCGGCTGCCCATGATCCCCCTGCTGCTGACCGCGGTGCGCACCACGGCGGCCGACTGGGAGACCGGCGGACAGGGCCACAAGCTCGACCCCGACCTGCGGCTCTGGCTCAACTCCGAGAAGGCCGACCGCTACACCGGGCCGCCGCTCCAACGCCCGCTCGCCCTGCGCGGGTTGCGCGACATGCAGGAACACGACGCCGACCTGCTCTGGCTGGCCGAGGTCGAGGCGCTGCCGCTGTCCGTGGTGGCCCGCCGGCTCGGCCTCGACCCGGCCACCGTGTCCGAGGAACTCGCCCAGGTGCGCGGCCTGTTCAGGGACCGCAGCCACCGCAACCACCTCGACACCCCGATGGCCGCGCAGTGCCGCAGCTACGCCCGGCTCCTCGACGCGGTCACCCGGTCCGCCGGCGCCGACACACCCGAGGACCTCTCCAGGCACCTCGCCACCTGCGTGCAGTGCGCCGAGGCCGCCGCCTGTCTGCGGCTGCACGGCGGCGGGCTGCCCGCGGCACTCGCGGGCGGGGTCATCGGCTGGGGCGGCCTCGCCTACCTGGAACGCCGACGCCGGGCCGCCGAGGTGCGGCTGGGTGCCGGACGCCCGGAACCGGTCGACGCCCTGCCGCCGAACCCCGGGGCGCAGAAGGCGCGGGTCGTGCGCACCAGTCTCCTCGTCACCGCCGTCCTGGTGTCGCTGCTGGCGCTCGGCGTCTCGATGATGCCGTTCGGCGAGGGCGGCATGCACGACGGCACCGCGAGCCCCGGCGACTCCGCCGACCGCCAGCCCGTCGCGGCCGACCCCGGCACCACCCTGCCGTCCGCGAGCGCCACCCCGTCGTCGGGCTCCAAGGCCCCCTCCGCCAGCGCCACCCAGGGCTCGCCCACCCGGAAGAACCCAGACCCCGAACCCCAGGGCACGACCTCCTCCGCCGCGCAGGACGACGACAAACCGGCCCCCGGCCCGACGACCGCACGCGCCGCCTGCACCTACACGTACACCCTCGTCAACCAGTGGCCCGACGGCTTCCAGGCCACGGTCAAGGTCACCACCGCGCGGGCCCTCGACGACTGGCGGGTCGACTGGTCGTTCAAGGACGGCCAGAAGGTCGGCGAGATGTGGGACGCGAACTTCTCCCAGAGCGACTCCCGCGTCACCGCCACCGCCGCCGACTACAACAAGACCGTCGCCGCGGGCGCCGACCTCGCCTTCGGCTTCATCGCCTCCTGGCAGGGGACGAACTCGCCCGGGTACGACGTGACGTTGAACGGGCAGGCCTGCACGAAGGCCTGATTAATTCGGTTGACGGGGTCGAGGGTGCCCCGGATACGGTGGGGACGTTCCAGCCGGACGAGCCGGCCGAGTGAGTGTGTTCGAGGAGGTGTCGACCGATGGCTGTCACTGCGATGAGCGCTGCCCGCATCCAGATCATCACGTCCACCTCCGTGGCCGCCGGCTGACCTCACTCAACTTCCTTGCCGGGGCCGCCCTTCGAAGGGTCACCCTTGACTTCCTCCAGCTCCACCCCTTCCACTTCCTCTGCTGTTTTCTCCGCGCTCGCTCCCTACGGCTGGGACGACGCATGGGCGGACGAGTTCGCCCCCTACGACGCCGAAGGACTGCTCGCCGGGCGGGTCGTCCGCGTCGACCGCGGGCAGTGCGACGTCGTCACCGCCCACGGGACGCTGCGCGCCGACACCGCGTTCGTCACCCCCAACGACCCCCTGCGGGTCGTGTGCACCGGCGACTGGGTCGCCGTCGAACCCGGCGGCAACCCGCGCTACGTACGGACGTATCTGCCACGCCGTACCGCCTTCGTGCGCTCCACCTCCTCCAAGCGCTCCGAGGGGCAGATCCTCGCCGCCAACGTCGACCACGCGATCGTCGCCGTGTCGCTGGCCGTCGAACTCGACCTCGGCCGCATCGAGCGCTTCCTCGCCCTCGCCTGGGAGAGCGGCGCCCAGCCCGTCGTCGTGCTCACCAAGGCCGACCTCGTCCCGGACGCCGTGACGCTCGCGCATCTCGTCCAGGACGTGGAGACGACGGCACCGGGTGTGCCGGTGCTGACCGTCAGCGCCGTGGACGGGGACGGGCTCGACGTCCTCACCGCGGTGGTCTCCGGCGGCACATCCGTGCTGCTCGGACAGTCCGGCGCCGGGAAGTCGACCCTCGCCAACGCCCTGGTCGGCTCGGACGTCATGGCGGTCCAGGCCGCCCGGGACGTCGACGGGAAGGGACGGCACACCACCACGACCCGCAACCTGCTCGCCCTGCCCGGCGGGGGTGTCCTCATCGACACGCCCGGACTGCGGGGGGTCGGGCTCTTCGACGCCGAGAGCGGCGTCGGGCAGGTCTTCTCCGAGATCGAGGAGCTGGCCGCGGACTGCCGGTTCCATGACTGCGCGCACGAGAGCGAGCCGGGGTGCGCGGTGCTCGCCGCGATCGACTCCGGCGAGCTGGCGGAGCGGCGGCTGGAGAGCTATCGGAAGCTGATCCGGGAGAATCAGCGGATCGTCGCCAAGACCGATGCGCGGGTCCGTGCGGAGCTTCGGCGGGAGTGGAAGAAGCGGGGGGCTGAGGGGAAGGCGGCGATGGAGGTGAAGCGGGGGCGGTGGGTTTAGCGCCTACGGGGGTGCCGGGTCGGTTGTTCGGCGGGTGCGGGTTGTCTGTGGTTGCTCGCGCAGTTCCCCGCGCCCCTAAGAGCCTTCTCAGTGCCGTGTCTGAAATCCGCCAGCCGCATTTTTGTACCTGGACCACACTGGAACCTGTGATGGACGAAGACACCAGGTACGAAGCTGTGCGCAGCCGGGACGGGCGGTTCGACGGGGAGTTCTTCTTCGCCGTCTCCACCACCGGGATCTACTGCCGGCCCAGCTGTCCCGCCGTCACGCCGAAGCGGCGGAACGTGCGGTTCTTCGCGACCGCCGCCGCCGCTCAGGGCTCGGGGTTCCGGGCCTGTCGGCGGTGTCGGCCGGATGCCGTGCCGGGGTCGGCGGAGTGGAATGTGCGGGCCGATGTGGTGGGGCGGGCGATGCGGCTGATCGGGGACGGGGTCGTCGACCGTGAGGGCGTCGCGGGGCTCGCCGGGCGGCTGGGGTACAGCGCGCGGCAGGTCCAGCGCCAGCTCACCGCCGAGCTAGGCGCCGGGCCCGTCGCCCTCGCCCGGGCCCAGCGCTCGCACACGGCACGCGTCCTGCTCCAGACCACCGGGCTGCCGGTCACCCAGGTGGCCTTTGCCGCCGGTTTCGCCAGCGTCAGGCAGTTCAACGACACGATCCGCGCCGTGTACGCCTCGACGCCGAGCGAACTGCGCGCCGCCGCCCCCGGCGCGCGTCGTACGGCCACCCCGTCGGCCGGGGTGCCGCTGCGGCTCGCCTACCGGGGTGCCTATCAGTCCGCCGCCGTCTTCGACGTCCTGGCCGCCGAGGCCGTACCCGGCGTCGAGGAAGTCAGCGGGGAACCCGGGAAGCGCGTCTACCGGCGGACGCTGCGGCTGCCGTACGGCACCGGGATCGTCGCCGTCGACGAGCGGGCCCGGGGATGGCTCGACGCCCGGCTGCACCTCACCGACCTGCGCGATCTGACGACCGCCGTCGGCCGGCTGCGGCGGCTCCTCGACCTCGACGCCGATCCGTACGCCGTCGACGAGCGGCTCGGCGCCGATCCGAGGCTCGCTGCGCTGGTCGCCGCCCGGCCCGGGCTGCGGTCACCCGGAGCGGCCGATCCCGAGGAGCTCGCGGTGCGGGCGCTGGTCGGGGCGGAGGAGGCCGAGCGGCTTGTGCAGCGGTACGGCAAGGCTCTCGACGCGCCCTGCGGCAGCCTCACGCACCTCTTCCCCGAGGCCGGCGCCCTCGCCCAGGCCGACGGCCCCGTCGCGGCCCTCGGCGCCGCCCTCGCCGACGGTCACGTACGGCTCGACCCGGGCGCCGACCGCGACGACGCGCAGGCCGCCCTGCTCACCCTCCCGGGCATGGACGCCCGCACGGTCGCGGTCATCCGCACCCGCGCCCTCGGCGACCCCGACGTCGCCCCGCCCGACCTCGACGTCCCCGACAGCTGGCGCCCCTGGCGCTCGTACGCCCTGCAACACCTGCGCACCGCAGGGGAGTTGGAGACCGAATGACCCTCTACTGGACGACCGTCGAAAGCCCCGTCGGGCCGCTCCTGCTCACCGCGGACCCCGGTGGGGCGCTGACCTCGCTGTCCGTTCCCGGACAGAAGAACGGGCGTGCCGTGCAGGGGAGTTGGCGGCATGACCCCGGGCCCTTCCGGGCGGCCGAGGAGCAGCTGGCCGCCTACTTCGCCGGGGAACTCAAGGAGTTCCGGCTGGAGTTGCGGGCCGAGGGCACCGCCTTCCGGGAGCGGGTCTGGGCCGCCCTCGACGACGTTCCCTACGGTGCGACGGTCACCTACGGCGAGATCGCCGCCCGGATCGGGGCGTCAAGGGTCGCCGTGAGGGCGGTCGGCGGTGCCATCGGCGCCAACCCGCTGCTGATCGTCCGGCCCTGCCATCGGGTGATCGGCGCGAACGGGTCGATGACCGGGTACGCGGGCGGGCTGGAACGCAAGATCGCGCTACTGACCCTCGAGGGTGTCCTCTAGACCCCAGCTGTGGATCCGCCGCGGATGGATGCGGATGACCTCCTCGCTGAAGTGCGGGCCGAGTTCGTGCGGGCCCACCAGCAGCTCGGCCTCCCCGCGGATGTCGATGCCCCGCACCTTCCAGGGCCGCAGGCTGACGACGTCGTCGACGACGAGCGCGACCTTCGGGTTCTTGCGCAGGTTGCGCCACTTCTTGCTGCGGCCCATCTGATGGCCGCCGACCAGGATCGTCCCGTCGTCCTGCGGGAAGAAACCGACCGGGTTCGCCTGCGGCTGCCCCTGGGGATCGACGGTGGCGAGCCGCCCCAGCCGCTGCGACCTCAGATACGCGCGTTCGGCCTCGCTGAATTCGGTCATGCGCCCACCCAAACACGCCCGTCCTCACCGCACATCGGTTCCTCGGCCTAGGGCCGCGGGCCTACGTCACCCCCAGATCACCGCCCCCAGCCACGCGCCCATGATCAGCAGGCACGTGAACAGTTCCGTCAGCACGCTGGACCCGCCCGAGCGCATCACCGTGCGCAGCGCCGCGACCGCCTCCCCGTGCCGGCCGAGACGGAGGCGCTCATGCAGGTAGACGCCGCCCATGAAGCCGGGGATCGCGCCCAGCACGGGGATCAGGAAGAAACCGAGGAACGCGCCGGCACCGGCGTACACGCCCATCCGGGGCGTCGCGCCGCTCGTGCGCAGCCGTCGTGGCGGCAGCGCCCAGCGCACCACCTGGGACAGGAACAGCACCACGGTGGCCCCCACCAGCACCCACCACGCGACGGGCTGCGGATCCTTCAGCGCCCACCACGAGACCGCGGCCCACACGAGCCACGATCCCGGCACCCCGGGTACGAGCACTCCGCACAGGCCGAGCAGGAGGACCAGGCCGACCAGCAGGAGGTCCCACACTCCCATGCGTCCAGGGTGCCCGACGCCCGAAGAAACCGCAGGTCAGAAAGGTTCGCCCCGCTCACCCCCGGGCCACCCACCCCCGCTCGTACGCATGCCACCCCAGCTGCAACCGCGTCGTCACGCCCGCCAGCTCCATCAGCCGCTTCACCCGGCGCTGCACGGTCCGCAGCCCCAGGTCGAGCTGCTTGGCCACGCTCGCGTCGGTCATCCCGGCGAGCAGGAGGGACAACACCTCCAGGTCCGTCACGTCGGGGGCGTCCGCCTCCGCCTCGGTCACCCCGGCGGCGCCCAGGCGCAGCGGCAGCGACTCCCGCCACACCGACTCGAACAGTCCCGACAGCAGTTCCAGCAGCCCGCTCGCGTGCACGACCAGCGCGGCCGGCTCCGCCGTGTGCGAGGTCAGCGGTACGAGGGCCTGGACGCGGTCGGCGACGACCAGCTTGGTCGGCACCCGGTCCACGACCCGTACCTCCTCGTCCCGGCCCAGCGCCGCCGACAGCTCGGTGATGCCGTCCGGGAGGTCCAGCACCGACCGCTCCACCACCACCCGGTAGCGCACCCCGCGCCCGGCCGCCTGCTCCTCGGCGTCGTTCTCCCCGCCGGAGACCACCGCCGGATTGCCGGTGACCAGGGCGCACACCTCTTCGGTGGCCCCCAGCTGCAACTGAAGGAACCGCTGCGCCACCGCCGCCGCCCCGATCACCACCTCGACCAGGTCGTGCACGGCCGGCTCGGCCGCCGCCGCCCGGTACTCCTCGGCGAGCAGCGCCGCCGCCAGCTCCGCCTTGTCCAGCTCGTGCCGCTGCTGGGTGAGCAGCGCGCCCAGCGCCACCCCCGGGGGAGCGGCGACCCAGCGGCCGGGACGGGCGGAGGACTGGGCCGCGAGTCCATGGCGTTCCAGGCGGCGCAGGGCGCGCTCGGTGTCGTGCTCCGCGAGCGTCAGCCGCCGCGCCAGATCGGGCACGTCGGCCGCACCCACGGACACCAGCGCCCGGTACGCCGACTCGTGCGTCTCGTCCAGTCCCAGCGCACCCAGCATCAACGACCCCTCCCCGGCGGCGCGGTGGCGGGAACCGGCCACGGCGCAAACCCGCCTCGGCACATCATCGCCGCACCACCCGCCCCTCTGCCATCGTGGCGCCACCGCAGCATCAACCACCGTCCGCAATGCCCGCCTTGGGCACCTTCGGCCTGCGCGTTTCGCGTACGCGGGCATGCGGCGACACGGCAGGAGAGCGATCTTGGCGAGAGCGATACGCCGTACGGCCATGGGGGCGGCGGCAGCCGTCGTCCTGGCCGTCACGACCGCCGCGCCCACGCACGCGGCCGAGGACGATGGACACAGACCGCTGACCGGCAGCCGGGCCACCCCCGGCGCCGGGACCGTCGTCACCCTCGTCACCGGCGACCGGGTCCTCGTCACGAAGGACGGGGCCGTCGCCCTGCCCGGCGAGGACGGCACGACCCCCTTCACGCAGACCCGCCAGGACGGCGACGACCTGTACGTCTATCCCGAGGGCGCGGTCGAGGCGCTGGCCGCCGGACGTGTGGACGAGGAGCTGTTCAACGTCACCGGCCTGGTCCGGCAGGGCTACGACGACGCCCACACCGACACGCTGCCGCTGATCGCGACCTACGACCGTGCCGTCACCGCCCGCAGCGTCCCGAAGACCCCGCGCGGCGCCGCACGCGACCGGGTGCTCGACGCGATCGACGGCGTGGCGCTGGACGCGGACAAGGAGAAGGCCGGCGCCTTCTGGGACGACGTCAACCGGGGGTCCCTCAAGAAGCTGTGGCTGGACGCGAAGGTGTCGGCCACCCTCGACCGGTCGACCAAGCAGGTCCACGCCCCGGAGGCCTGGGCCGCCGGTTACGACGGCAAGGGCACCAAGGTCGCCGTCCTGGACACCGGCGTCGACGCCGGCCACCCCGACCTCAAGGGCCGGATCAGCGCGTCGAAGAACTTCACCGACTCGGCCGACGCCGACGACCACCAGGGCCACGGCACCCACACCACCTCCACCGTCGGCGGCACCGGCGCCGCGAGCGGCGGCAAGAAGAAGGGCGTCGCGCCCGGCGCCGCACTGCTCAACGGCAAGGTCCTCAACGACGGCGGCTACGGCGAGACTTCGTGGATCATCGCCGGCATGCAGTGGGCCGTCGAGCAGGGCGCCGACGTGGTCTCCATGAGCCTCGGCAACCCCGACGAGCGGGACTGCACCGACCCGATGGCCCAGGCCACCGAGGAACTCGCCCGCTCGCACCCGAACACCCTCTTCGTCATCGCGGCCGGCAACTCCGGCCCCGGCGACAACACGGTCTCCTCGCCCGGTTGCGCCCCGAGCGTCCTCACCGTCGGCGCCGTCGACCGCGACGACTCGACCGCCAGCTTCTCCAGCCGCGGCCCCGTCTACGGCGCCCACACCCTCAAGCCCGAGATCACCGCCCCGGGCGTCGGCATCTCCGCGGCCAACGCGGGCGGGCGCGGCGTCTACGCCTACCAGTCCATGAGCGGTACGTCGATGGCGACGCCGCACGTCGCGGGCGCCGCAGCCATCCTCAAGCAGCGGCACCCGGACTGGAGTGCCGCCCGGATCAAGGCCGCCCTCGTCTCCGCCGCCGACGCGGACATCCCCGGCGACGTCCGCGAGACCGGTGGCGGCCGCCTCGACGTCAAGGCCGCCCTCGACCAGACGGTCCTCGGCACGCCCGCCGTCCAGGCCGGCACCTACGCCTGGCCGCAGGACACCAGCGACCGCACCACCGTCTCCGTGCCGTACACCAACACCACGGACAGGGCGGTGGAGTTGAAGCTGTCGGTGACGGGGGTCACCGGCAACGACGGCTCCACCGTCCGCTCACCTGTGGCCCGGCTGAGCTCGGCTTCGGTCACCGTCCCGGCCGGCAGGACGGCCGAGGTCCCGCTCCGCATCGACCCCACGGCCACGCTCAGACGCGCCCAGTACGGTGACATCACGGGCCGGGTGCTCGCCCAGGCGAACGGGGTGCGTGTCTCCACCCCCTTCTCTCTCTACGTCCAGCCCGAGACGGTCACCCTGCGCGTCAAGCTCATCGACCGCCACGGCGACCCCGCCACCGGCGCCTCCTCCGTCGACGTCATCGGCACCGACGACGCCACCGGCGAGCGCCGCTTCAACGACGGCGCCACCGACCAGACGTACGAGATCCGCCCCGGCAGCTACTTCCTCTCCGCCTTCGTCACCACCCCCGAGACCGAAGGAACCCTCTACAACTCCCTCGCCTGCCTGGCCCGTCCGCAGCTGGAGGTCCGCGGGGACACCACGGTCGTCCTCGACGCCCGCAAGGCCCACCGCCTCGGCGTCCGCACGGACCAGCCGACCGAACTCCGCGGCGTCACGCTCGGTTTCGCCCGCTCGTGGGACGACACCTGGCTGCACGGCGGCACCGCGGCGGGCGGCCGCACCCTGCGCGGCTACTACGCCTCCGTCGACGGCAAGGCCACGGACGGCAGCTTCGAGTTCGACAGCTTCTGGCGTGCCGCGGCCCCGCAGATCACCGAACTGGCGGTCGTGGGCGGGCGGAAGCTCCACCCGGTGACCGCGTCGACGAGCTCCGTGAACCTGGACGGCAAGGGGCAGGCCGCCCTCTACGACGCCAAGTCCGGTACGGAGGCGGACCTTTCGGGCGCGAAGGGCAAGATCGCACTCGTCAGGCTCCCGGACGACGGTGGCGCCTACGAGGTCGCGAACCGCGCGCAGGCCGCCGGTGCCGTGGCCGTCCTCGGCTACCGCGAGGCGCCGGGCCGCTGGTACCCGTCGGCGGGCTTCACCGGCGGCCCGCTGCCGATCCTGGGAATCCCGACGGAGGAGGCAAAGGCGCTTCTGGCGGCCGGGACGGCGACGACCCTGCGCTGGACGGCGACGGCGAAGAGCCCGTACGTCTACACCCTCGCCCACCCGGAGACGGGACAGCTCCGCAGCGACCGCGTCTACCGAGCCCGCGACCGGGAGTTGGCGGCGACGAAGGCGACGTACAAGTCGATGTCCGGCGACGCGACGGACCACATCGACCTCCCGTCGATGACCCGCCCGAGCGGCCTGACCGGCTACTTCGGCGACATCGAGACCGTCCCCGCGCCGTTCACCCGCACCGAGTACCGCACGCCGGGCACGACCGGCTGGGGGCACCAGCTGTCCAGCAGCTTCCCGTGGGGCGAGTTCATGATCGACCCCGTGCGGACGTACGAGAAGGGGGAGCGTCGTCAGGAGGAGTGGTACGGCGGTGTCCTCGCGCCGACCGGCCCCCTCGACGACACCGGGGCGGAGGCGACGGCCGCGGAACGCCAGGGCAACCTCATCGGAGTCGCCCCCGCGTTCTACGGCGACGGCCAACACATGGGTGTCCAGGGCAGTTTCGGCGACCTGGGCAACATGGTCCTGAAGCGGAACGGCGAGACCATCGGCGACAGCCCTTACCCGTTCGGGGTGTTCACGGTCCCGGCGGAGGAGTCGTCGTACGAACTCACCCTGAACACGGCGAAGTTCGGCCAGCCGGCCCGGGTCTGGAACCGCACCACGCAGACGACCACGACCTGGTCCTTCCGCTCGGCCCTCGACGAGACCGCCTACTCCCAGGGCATCCCGCTGCTCTTCCCCCACTACGCCCTCCCCGAGGACGGCCTCAAGACCCTCCCCGCGAAGGACGGCCAACGCATCACGCTCACCGCGACGGGCCACGCGGGCTACCACCCGGGCGCGTTGACCTCGGTGCGGCTCGCCTACTCCTACGACGGCGGCGAGACCTGGACCGAGGCGAGGACGGAGCGGCGCGGCGGGGTCTGGCAGGCGGTCGTCGACCACAGCTCGGCGACAGGAAAGCAGGTCACACTCAGGGCCGGTCTGACCGACGCCAACGGCAACTCGGTCACCCAGATCGTGACCCGGGCCTACGACGTGCGCTAGCACGTCAGGGGATCGCGGGCCCGGGTCACTCGGATGTCGCCGGGCGGTTCTCCCGTGGGGGGTGGGACCGCCCGGCGACCTGTTTCGCACGACCTGCTGATTTTCCGGTTGCCCCGTTTTCATCCGGCCCTCGCGGTGGACAATTAGGGGCATGAGCCATCAGGGGGGAAGGCCCACCGGCCACGAGGACGACTGGTGGGGACAGCTGTACGACGACAAGACCGAGGACGCGGGCCCGACCTCGGCCCCGGACACGCTGGACGACAGATACGAGTCGGCGGCGGGAACGGTGAACGGGGACGCGGGGAGGGCCGAAATCCCAGCGCAGGATGCGGGGCCCCGGGCCGCACAGGATGCGGGGCCCCGGGTGCGGCCTGCGGAGGACTCCGCGCAGCCTGCGGACATCCCGGCGGGGCCTGCGGACATCCGGGCGCAGGCTGCGGACATCCCGGCGGGGCCTGCGGACATCTTGGCGCAGGCTGCGGAGGCCCCTGCACCGGCTGGGGGCAACCCCGCGTGGCCTGCTGAGATCCCGGCACGGGGTGCGGAGATTCCCGCGCAGCCTGCTCATGCCCCTGCGCGGGGTGCGGACATCCCCGAGCGAGCTGCGGGCGGTCGTGCCGCTGGGGCGGAGCCCGCCCCGGCAGCCGACCCTGAACCGCCGCCGCTCCCGCCATCACCATCGACGCCGCCGCCAGCGCCTGCGCAGGCAGTTCCACCGACGTCGCCGCCGGTCCCGCCTTCACGATCGACGCCGCCGTCGTCAGCGCCTGCGCAGGCAGTTCCACCGACGTCGCCGCTTCCGCCATCGCCATCGTCGACAGCGCAGACAGCGCCGCCATCGCCATCGTCGCCGCCATCGGCAGCCCCTGCGCAGGCAGCGCCGCCGTCGCCGCCGTCGTTCCCGCCTTCCCCGCCGTCGCCGTCGCCTTCGCTGCGGGCAGTCGTGCCGCAGGGCGGCACGGGTGGGCGCAGCGGCACCCCGCCGGCGCGGGCAAGCGAAAACCCCGCCCCCGCCCCACCTCCGGCCGACAGTGAAGCCCCGCCCACCGAAACGCCCCTCCGCACGGCCACCCGCCTCGACCTCCCCGCCCTCCCCCCACCCGCCGTCACCTACCTCGGCTCAGGCCCGCCCACCTACGAAGCCGAACCCACCGCCCTCCCACCCGCGAACCCCGACGAACTCGACGACCTCGTGGCCGACACCGTCCTGGACGGCGCCCACTACGGCTCCTGCACCCTCCGCGCCGCCTCCGTCCGCGGCGACTCCGCCCGCTTCCGCGGCGAACCCCGTCGCGACTCCCTCCTGACCGCCCGCTTCGGCACCGGCGACCACGCCCTGGTCCTCGTCGCGATGGCCACCGGCGCCCGCGCGACGCCCGGCGCCCACCGGGCCGCCGCCGAGGCCTGCCACTGGATCGGCAGGGCCGTCGGCCGCAGTCACGCCCGGCTCGCCGAGGACATAAGGGCGGCCCGCCGCGGCGACCTCAAGTCCGGCCTGCACCGCCTGACCGACCGCAGCCTCGGCAAGCTCCGCGCCAGCGCCGCCGAACAGGGCATCGACCCGGAGGAGTACTCCGCCACCCTGCGCTGTCTGCTCCTGCCCGCCGACACCGACTGCCGTACCCGCGTCTTCTTCGGCGTCGGCGCGGGCGGCCTGTTCCGCCTCCGGGACGGCGAGTGGCAGGACATCGAGCCGCGCGTCACCGACGCCGCCGGCGAACCGGTCGTCGGCTTCGGCTCGCTGCCCGCCGAGACCCCCGAGGGCGACCGCCTCACCATGGACCTCGGCATCCCCACCCCGCCGAGCCCCTACGAACCCGCCCCCGAGCCGCCCCGCGAACCGTTCCGGTTCCGGGCCTCGGTAGCCCGCCCGGGTGACACGCTCCTGATGTGCAGCAGTGGCCTCGCGGAGCCGTTGCGCGGCGAGCCGGAGCTGTGCGCGTACCTCACGGGACGGTGGTCCGGCCCCACCGCGCCGGGCCTCGCCGCGTTCCTCGCCGACACCCAGGTCCGGGTGAAGGGCTACGCCGACGACCGTACGGCGGCCGCCGTGTGGGAGGCGTAACCGCGGGCGGTGTGGATACATGGACTCATGGCCAAGCAGAACGTCGCCGAACAGTTCGTGGACATCCTCGTGCGCGCCGGAGTGAAACGCCTCTACGGCGTCGTCGGCGACAGCCTCAACCCGGTCGTCGACGCCGTGCGCCGCAACCGCGGCATCGACTGGGTGCACGTCCGGCACGAGGAGACCGCCGCCTTCGCCGCCGGGGCGGAAGCCCAGATCACCGGCAAGCTGACCGCCTGCGCCGGCTCCTGCGGCCCCGGCAACCTGCACCTCATCAACGGCCTCTACGACGCCCACCGCTCCATGGCGCCCGTCCTCGCCCTCGCCTCGCACATCCCGTCCAGCGAGATCGGCCTGGGCTACTTCCAGGAGACCCACCCCGACCAGCTGTTCCGCGAGTGCAGCCACTACAGCGAGCTGATCTCCAGCCCCAAGCAGATGCCCAGGCTGCTGCAGACCGCCATCCAGCACGCGGTCGGCCGCTCGGGCGTCAGCGTCGTCTCCCTCCCCGGCGACATCGCCGACGACCCCGCCCCGGACAAGCCGCTGGAGACCGCCCTCGTCACCACCCGGCCCACGGTCCGTCCCGGCGACGCCGAAATCGACGCGTTCGTGCGCATGATCGACAAGGCCGAGAAGATCACCCTCTTCTGCGGCAGCGGCACGGCCGGCGCGCACGCCGAGGTCATGGAGTTCGCCGAGAAGGTCAAGTCCCCGGTGGGGCACGCCCTCAGGGGCAAGGAGTGGATCCAGTACGACAACCCGTACGACGTCGGCATGAGCGGTCTGCTCGGCTACGGCGCCGCCTACGAGGCCACCCACGAGTGCGACCTGCTGATCCTGCTCGGCACCGACTTCCCGTACAACGCGTTCCTGCCCGACAACGTCAAGATCGCCCAGGTCGACGTCCGTCCCGAGAACCTGGGCCGGCGTTCGAAACTCGACCTCGCGGTGTGGGGCGACGTGAAGGAGACCCTGCGGTGTCTGACCCCGCGGGTGAAGGAGAAGCAGAACCGGCGCTTCCTCGACAAGATGCTCAAGAAGCACGCGGACGCCCTGGAAGGCGTGGTCAAGGCCTACACCCGCAAGGTCGAGAAGCATGTCCCGATCCACCCCGAGTACGTGGCCTCCGTGCTGGATGAACTCGCCGCCGACGACGCCGTGTTCACGGTCGACACCGGCATGTGCAACGTCTGGGCCGCCCGCTACATCTCACCCAACGGCCGCCGCCGCGTCATCGGCTCCTTCTCGCACGGCTCCATGGCCAACGCGCTGCCGATGGCGATCGGCGCCCAGTTCACCGACCGCAAGCGCCAGGTCGTGTCGATGTCCGGCGACGGCGGATTCTCCATGCTGATGGGCGACTTCCTGACCCTCGTGCAGTACGACCTCCCCGTGAAGGTCGTCCTCTTCAACAACTCCTCGTTGTCGATGGTCGAGTTGGAGATGCTGGTCGCGGGACTCCCGTCGTACGGCACCACGAACAGGAACCCCGACTTCGCGGCCGTCGCCCGCGCCTGTGGCGCTCACGGCGTCCGCGTCGAGAAGCCCAAGGATCTCGCGGGGGCGTTGAAGGACGCCTTCAAGCACAAGGGCCCCGCCCTCGTCGACGTCGTCACCGACCCCAACGCGCTGTCCATCCCGCCGAAGATCAGCACCGAGATGGTCACCGGCTTCGCCCTCTCCGCCTCGAAGATCGTCCTCGACGGCGGCGTCGGCCGCATGCTCCAGATGGCCCGTTCCAACCTGCGCAACGTGCCCCGGCCTTAGTCCCCCGCGACCCACTTCCGGTTCGTGTAGTCGTACGAGTACTGCGGCAGCCCCTTGTCGCCCGTCGTGCGGAACGGGGTGCCGTGGTCGTCGATGCGGGCGGTGCCGGTGCGGCCCTGGGAGGACCAGTCCAGTTCGAGGTACCAGCTGCAGTCGCAGCCCACGGTCCGCGCGGTGACCAGCAGGATCTCCGGGTCCTCGGCGGAGACCCGGTACGGCATCCGGATCGCCGGGATCTCGTTCTCGCCGTCGTTGCCGGCCTCCGAGCGGGCGATCGGCCGGTCCGCGTCGAGGTCGACGGAGAACATGCGGGGCGTGAGCGCGCCACCGCAGCCGTTGTCCATGGCGTACGAGTTGCCCCCGGCCGGGGCCGAACGCCCGACCACCCGCACCCGGAGCGCCTCCAGGACCACGGCCGTGGAACTGCGCCCCTGCACGGAGATCTGCACCATCGTCTCGCCGCCGTGCAGCGCGCCCTGCGCCGCCGCCCAGACGGCGGCATCCTGCGCGACCGGCGGCGGTGGCACCTGCGTCGACGGCTTGTCGATGACGTACTGGTGGCCGCAGCCCGCGTTCCAGACATGGGAGTTGACCGTCCAGGACAGCGGCACGGCGGCCCCCGGCCCGGCCCCGCCGGTGGGGCTGCCGCCGCCCTTGGCGGACGGGCCGGCGTGCGGGCGGCCGCTTCCGGAAGCGGACGGGGAAGAGGTTCCCCGGTCCGGGGAGGCGGACGGACTCGGCTTCTTCTTCGACGCGGTGGGGTCCGGTGACGCGGCGGCGGCCGAACTGGTGACGGCCGGGTCGGTGGGGCGTACCGAGTCGGCGGCGGAGGAGCGGCCGTCAGAGAGGGCGGACAGACTGCCGAGCGTGGCGATCAGCGCGACGGCCGCGGCCGAGGCGACGAGGGTCTGTCGACGCCGGTACCAGGGGCGGGGCGGGCCGGGCAGCCGCAGTTCGGTGACGGGGTCGTCGTCGTCCGTGCTCGCCAGGACGGTCGCTGCGGCGTTCGCCTCGGCGTCCGTGTCGACCGCACCCGGCACAGGTGCAGGCGCAGGCGCCGACCCAGGCACCGGCGCAGGCTCCTGCGGGCGGGACCGCTGGCGTGCCGCCACCGCGAGCAGCCAGCGCCGGTGGAGTTCGTGCCGCTCCTCCGGCGTCGCACCGCACAGCGCCGCGAACCGCTCCACGGGGGCGAAGTCCACCGGGACCGTCTCACCGGCGCAGTACCGGTGCAGCGTCGAGGTGTTCATGTTCAGCCGGCGGGCCAACTGGCCGTAGCTGCGGTCCGTCCGTTCCTTCAGCCGCGCCAGCAGCGCCGCGAACTGGGCCACCTCGTCTGCGTCGTGCTGCTCCGACACCGTTGTCCCGCCCCCGTTCCGCCGTCCCAGGCACTCGCATACCCGCAGGTCACATGGCCTGGGATGGTTCCACCCGCACACATCGTCCGTCAGCGGTTGCGTCGGCTGCCTGTGACCGCTGATGCTCTTGGTGTCGCACCGAGCGGGCCGGACCGACCAACCACCCTCGGGCGACACGCTACTTACTCGCACATCTTCTCGCACTCACTCGTACACGGGGGACACACCCATGCCCATGCGCAACCGAGCCGGCGCGCTCCTCGCCGTCGCCGCCACCGGACTCGCCCTCGGCGCGACGCTCGCCTCACCCGCGGACGCCGCCCCGAAGACGTCTCCGAAGTTCCTGTCGGCGTCCGAACTGCCGCCGCACCCCTCGTCCTCCTGGACGGCCGGCAAGGTCACCGACGGCGTCCCGGACGGCCTGCTGTCCTGCCTCCAGGACACGATGCCCGGCTACGACTCCCGGTACCGCACCTTCCGCACCGATCTCGACACCGGCGCCCTGCAGCTCACGATCGTCGTCGGCGACACCGGCAAGGCCAAGGCCCTCGCCACCCGGCTGAACAAGGACATCAAGACCTGCCCCACGCACTTGGAGCAGGCCGACCCGGAGGTCGAGGCCACGCACCGGGACTACGGCACGCTGCCGGTCGAGGAGGGCGCCCGCGTCCACGGTCTGCACATCGAGGCCTCCTGGGGCGCCTCCGACATCCATCTGCTCTCCGTCGGCCGGGACGGAAAGACCGTCACGGTCGTGCAGTGGGGGCAGATGGGCGACTTCGCCGACGCGCCCGTGAAGGCGTTCCGCAAGACGACGACCACCGCGGTGAACAAGCTCTACTGAGCCAACCGAGGAAGCGGGGCCGCCCTCTCGCCACGGGGGTCGGGAGGGCGGCACCCCGCCGCAAGTCCGGTACCGGGCTGGTGAATTCCAGCCACTTTCGCCCGAGGGGGGAACGGCGGCCGGCGTGGCGTGACCTGCCGCGCCGGCCGCCCCTTTTTGGGGCCGGGTACGGCTTCCCGTGCAGACGCGCATGGGCAGTTCGGCCGAGGCGCGTCGGTCAGGTGTCTCACCTGTGCGTGGGCCCGAGGCCCCGCCGGACAGCCGGACCGGTCGGGCGTCACGAACGCCGGGTGCACGGCCCCGGCCGCCGGGGGATGCCGAGAAGTACGCCGCCGGAGGCGACGCCGGCGCCGTCGTAACAGCTGTGCCCCGCCCGCGACCTTGGCCGGTCCTGGCGCCCGTCCCATTCCGAGGCCGGCTCCGGCGGCAACCGGAACGACCTCCTCGACCAGGGCTTTCCCCGCGCCCCGCCGCCCGCGCGGCGCCTCGCCCCGGCCCACGGCACGCGCGGCACATGCCAACCGGGGGGACCAGCGGCACTCCCGCCCCGCCCCGGCCCCGTCGCCACCGCGGTACGGCCGCGCTGCACGGTGCCTCGAAGGACGTTCGAGGAGCGGTGCGGCGGAGGTCGCGCGCCCGGCCCCGCACCCCAGAACCATGGCCGAACACCTGGTCATTGACGATTCGACATGACTGCGCCGTGAACGACGGGGCATGGATCCCCGTGAACGTGTTCGAGCAGGAGGGGAACCGACATCGGCACGCGGGCGGGGGTCATGAAGAGGCAGGCACGAGGAGGCGGTCCCACGGCGATCGGGGCCTTCTCGGCGGAGACGGTGGAGGACAGGGCCACGAGCGCCGGCGAACCGGCGCAGGCCGTATCGCTACGGCGCAGACTCGGGCGGGCGGATCTGCGGGCGGTGCCCGAAGTACGCCGCCAGCTGCGCGAGTTGTTACGGCAGTGGGGGAGGCCCGGACGATCGGAGATAGCGGAACTGCTCACCAGCGAGCTCGTCACCAACGCGCTCGTCCACACCGACCACGACGCGGTCCTGACGGCCACCGTCGGACCCCGTGGACTACGGGTGGAGGTACGGGACTTCGTGGCCCGCAGACCCAGACTGCACGTACCGAACGCCGACGACGGTACGCACGGCCGGGGCCTGGCCCTCGTACAGTCCCTCGCCGACGCGTGGGGCGTACGGGCGCACGGCGTGGGGAAGGCGGTGTGGTTCGAACTCGACGCGGGCGCCGCGTGACGGACGAACGCGAGGGGGGTACGGCCATCGGGCCGTACCCCCCTCGCGTGGTCCCCGGAGGGACTTAGCCGAACTGCTGCTCGAGGTCCTTGAGCTTGCGCTCCAGGGAGTCGAGCCGCGGCAGGGCCATGGTGTCGTCCTCCGCGGTGAGGTCGACGGTGATCGGCTCAGTACTTTGACGGACCGGCTGAAGGGACGGACGTGAGCGCACGGGCAGGGGTTCCGGCGTCGTCGCTATGGCAGGCTCCGCGGTGGCTCGGTCGTCGCCGCCGCCCCGCTCCAGAGCCTCGACCTGCCGGCCGCCACCGCGACCGATGAACCCGCGGTGCCCCCGGCTGATCGCCTTGAGCTGGGCCCGCTCCAGACGGTCCGCCTCGCGGCGGCGCAGCCGGTTCTCCTCCTTCTGCCGCTTGTCCTCGCGGACCTCGTCCACCGCCTCGTCGAGGCTGCGCACGTTCTCCAGCAGCATGAGCGACCAGGCCTTGTACGTCTCACGGGGCGCCCGCAGCCAGCGGACCACGCGGATCTGCGGCAGCGGACGGGGCACCAGGCCCTGCTCGCGCAGCGCCGCCCGGCGGGTCTGCTTCAGGGCGCGGTCGAAGAGCACGGCCGCGGACAGGGACATGCCGGAGAAGAACTGCGGGGCGCCGTCGTGGCCCATGCCCCTGGGCGCGTGCACCCAGTTGAACCAGGCCGCGGCACCCGCGAACGTCCACACGAGTATCCGGGAGCCGAGCGCCGCGTCACCGTGGCTGGCCTCGCGCACCGCGAGCACCGAGCAGAACATCGCCGCGCCGTCCAGGCCGAACGGGACCAGGTACTCCCAGCCGCCGGACAGGTTCAGGTTCTGCTGGCCGAAGCCGACCAGGCCGTGGAAGGAGAGGGCGGCGGCGACCGCCGCACAGCAGAACAGCAGGACATAGGAGGCGGTGCCGTATATGGCCTCCTTGCGCCGCCGGCGCTCCTCGCTGCGCTCCCAGGAGTCGTCCTTCGCGTGCTCCCCGCCGGACCGCTTGCTCCGCGCCAGCACCGCCATCGCCGCGACCATGCCCAGGAGCAGTACGGCGCCCGGAAGCAGCCAGTTCAGCGATATGTCGGTCAGTCTCATCTGGGGTCCCTTGCATTGGGATAGGGCGTAACGCCCGCCATAGTGGCCCAATCCCACCGGCCCTCAGGGGGTTTCGGGGCAAGAGGCCGCCAAGGAGGTGCAAGGGATTGCCCAGGGCGGCGTTCTGCTCGAACTGCCGCATGAGGGGCGGGAGTTGAGTTCGAATAAGACTACCCGTACGGGTGGTTCCACGGAAAGTTCCTGCGGCAGGTGAGGAAATTGTGAATCGCCTGTAACCCGCCGGGAGTCCTGTTCGAAGGTGATCTTACGGGACCGGCGCACGCGGTCGTTCCCCGGGGGGTGTCAACTGGCGGCTTCCGCCAGCAGCTTGACGACCCGGTCGGCGTCGCAGGTGCGCGGGCAGGTGGCGCAGGTGTCCTGCGGGGCGAGCGTGTAGTACATGCAGCAGCTGACCCGGTCCCTGGTGGGCAGCGCCTCACCGTCCGGTCCGCTCAACTCGCGGAAGGCCGCGGTGCCGACGTACGGCTTGGTCGTGCCCGGCAGCAGCAGCTCCAGCTCGCGCTCGGCCCGCCGTTGTTCGTGCTCGCCGAGCAGCCCGGCGACGTACCAGAGCCCCTCCACCACCTCGTCGGTCACCATGCCCCACAGCGCCCGCCCGCGCCGCCGCATCCGCGGCCCGAACCCGGCCAGCAGCGGCTCCATGTGCTCGGCGACGGCGTCCCGCACCTCGGCGCGCAGCGCCTCCTCGTCCGGGACCACCCGGGCGCCGGGCAGCGCCGCGGCCGGATCGCCCGGCAGGCAGGCGAAGGTGCCGGTCCGCACGGCGAAGTCCATCGGGCCCCGGGTGCGGTCGTACGACACCTGCGCCACGGAGAAGCGCGGCACCCGGCGGTGCAGGAACCAGGGCAGCGTGATCAGCAGGCAGGCGGGCCAGGCGTAGCGGTGCAGTCCGAAGCTGGCGACGACGTCCGGCCGGCCGGGCCGTCCGTGATCGCGCCGCACCTGTGCGTCGTCCCACATCAGAAAGGACTCAAGTCCGGCCCCGCCCGCCGCGAGCGCGTCGGCACCGACCCAGCCGTCGCCCCGGGGCGCTGTCTCCGCGGGCCCCAGCTCCCGCACCGTCATGCCCGGAAAGGCCTCGGTCAGACGGGTGTAGGCGTCCGTGAGGGCCGAGGCGGGAGCGGTCATGCGGGGCCACCAATCCAGGACAGGGGTGCGACGGTGCCGCACGGGCGCTCTGAAGGTAAGCCTCACCTTACCCAAGGTCGTCACGCTTTGAACCGTCGGCTTCTGCGCCTAAGGTGCTTGACGGGCGAGTAACAACCCGCCGTAATGACCCCAAGTACCGACACGTCCGGAGGAGGCTCCTTGTGAATCAGGGCACACAGGGCTCCACCGGGACGGAGCGCACCGGGATCACCGGGCCGGTGCGGGTGCCCTCGCAGGTGCGGGCGGCGGATGTGGACGCCGCCCGGGACAGGCAGGCGCGCGCCCAGGGCGGGCTGCCGGAGCCGCAGGTCGAGCGCACCCGCGCCGCCGACGCCGTACCGAAGGCCCGAGGCGGCCGCCCACCCGCCGAACCGCCGATGCCGGCGCCGAGGGTTCTGCCCGCGGAACAGCCGATGCCGGCGCGACGGGTTGCGTCCGCCGAGCAGCCGATGCCGGCGCCGCCCGCCGGGCACCGCGCCCGGCCCGTCGTCCAGCGGGCCTCCGTGCGCGGGCAGATCCTGGACGCGCTGCGCACCGCGCTGGTGACCGGCGAACTGACCCCGGGCGAGGTCTACTCGGCACCCGTCCTCGGCGAGCGCTTCGGGGTCTCCGCGACGCCGGTCCGCGAGGCGATGCAGCAACTCGCCCTGGAGGGCGCCGTCGAGGTCGTGCCCAACCGGGGCTTCCGGGTCGTGGAGCGGGGGGCGCGGGAGCTCGCCGAACTCGCCGAGATACGCGCCCTGGTGGAGGTGCCGGTGATGCTGCGGCTGGCCCGTACGGTGCCGGCCGAGCGCTGGGCGGAGCTGCGCCCGGCCGCCGAGGCCACGGTGCGGGCGGCGTCGACGGGATGCCGGGCGACGTACGCCGAGTCGGACCGCGCCTTCCACCGCGCGGTCCTCGCCCTGGCCGGCAACGCACAACTGGTCCAGATCGCCGACGACCTGCACCGCCGCGCCCAGTGGCCCCTGACCGGCACCCCCACCTCCCGCGGCCGAGCGGAACTGGTCGCGGACGCGGCCGAACACACCGCCCTGCTGGACGCGTTGATCGCCGGGGACCTTGACGTGGTGCGGTCGCTCGTGGGGGAGCACTTCGCGGGAGCGTCCTGAGCCTGTGACGGCGGTCACGGAACTGTCGGCTCCGCGCAACGGTCCGCGATGCCGGGAACCCGCCCGTCCCGTCCCGCGTGGCCTCCCCTGACGGCACGCCTGGTGCCGACAGCGGAGGTGACCCCGTGGACCCGTCCTTCATGGCCCAGCAGCAGGCGCAACAGGCCAGTCAGCAAGCCCGGCAGGCACATCAGCAAGCCGTGGACTCCCACCGGCAGGCGCACCAGCAGCACGTCCGGCACGGCTACCACCGTCCGCCGGCGCACACCCCGATGCCACACCGCGGCGGTCGCGGCGGAGGTCTCGTCTCCCTTCTCGTGGTGATCGTCGTGGTCGTGGTCCTCGCCCGCGACCCGGAACTCCGCGACACCGTCCTCAACGAGATCCAGAAGCTGGTGGACCGGATCCGCAACAGCTAGCCGGTCAAGCCGTCGCTGCCGGCGGCGGTGCCAACTGCCGCGACAGCCACGTCGGTACGCCGCCCAGCAGGCGGAACAGCCGCCGCGCCTCCTCCCGTAGCCGGGACGCCTCCGGCTCCACCTCCGCGTCGGCCAGTGAGGCCAGGGCCGGGGCGGTGCCGACCAGGTAGCCCAACTCCTCGCGGATGCGCAGCGATTCGCTGAAGCCGTGCCGTGCCTCCGCCAACTCCCCGTCCCGCAGGGCCAGTCCGGCGAGGTGGCGCCAAGTGAAGGAGAGGAGCAGGGGATCGGCGTGGGCCACCGCACCCGCGTGCGCCCGCCGGTACGCCGCCCGCGCGGCCTGCGGTGAGCGGGCCAGGTTCTCGGCGAGCAGTCCGCGCCGGAAGTCCAGCAACGCCCGTCCCGGCGCCCCCGGAGGGATCAGCGCCGCCGCCCGCCCGAGCGCGGCCCGCGCCTCGTCGGCCCGGTCGCGGACCTGGTGCAGCGTGGCCGCGTACGCAAGTTGCCCTCGTTCACAAGCGGCGGCGCCCCGCTCGTCGTCGGTGTGGGCCAGCGCCTCGGCCGTGCGCAGCGCGTCCTCGGCCTCCTCCCAGCCCTGCTCGGTGTAGAGACACCGCTCGACCAGCAGCGCGGCCCGCTGCAACGCCGCGTCCGCGCCCACCGGTTGGAGCAGCGCTGCCGCGTCGGCCCAGCAGGCGCGTGAGCGCAGCCGCCATACCGCGGTCTGGAGTGGATCGTCAGGGGTCGTTCCGTTACCAGACATGGCGGTATACGCCACCTCGCCCTCCCCGGCACACCATTGAGCTGTTGAGTGGTGGCCGCATCTCAGCACGAATCCCGTGGCCCGGCCAAGAGGGTGGGTGAAGGATTTCACAAAGTCGTGGGATACCCGGACGCCCGAGGTTTCAGCTCATCCGCAGCGCCAGGAAGAAATCCAGCTTGTCCTCCAGGCGGGACAGGTCACGACTCGTCAACTGCTCGATTCGCCCCACCCGGTAGCGCAGCGTGTTGACGTGCAGGTGGAGACGGGTCGCGCAGCGGGTCCAGGAGCCGTCGCAGTCGAGGAACGCCTCCAGCGTCGGGATCAGCTCCGCGCGGTGCCGCCGGTCGTAGTCGCGCAGCGGGTCCAGGAGGCGGGCGGTGAACGCCCGGCGGACGTCGTCCGGCACGAAGGGCAGGAGCAGCACGTGCGAGGCGAGCTCCTGGTGGCCCGCCGCACACACCCGGCCGGGCCGCGCGGCCGCCACCCGGCGTGCGTGCCGCGCCTCCTCCAGCGCGCCGCGCAGCCCCTCCGCGGAGTGCACGGCCGCGCTGACGCCCAGCGTGACCCGCCCGTCGTCGTCGAGACCGGCGGCCAGCGGGTCCCGTACGGACTCAAGGAGCACGTCGGCGAGAACACCGGTCTCGGACCCGTCGTGCTCCGTCGACACCGCCGGGAGCGGGACGAGCGCGATGGCCTCCTCCCCGGTGTGCGCCACGGCGATCCGGTCGGACGGCTCGGGACCGGGCGACAGCGGGTCGACGAGGATCTCCTCAAGCAGCGACTGGGCGACCGCGCCGCCCTCGATGTCCCCGCCGTCCCACTCGACGCGGGCCACCACGACCTGCCAGTGCGGCGCCGCCCCGAGGCCGGGCAGCAGGACGGGCGCGGCGACACGGAGGCGCGCGGCGATCTCGGCGGGCGCGGCGCCCGTCTGGACCAGCTCCAGGACCTCCTGGGCGAGCCGCCGCCGCACCGTGCGGGCCGCGTCCCTGCGGTCCCGTTCGACCGCGATCAGCTGGGTGACGCCCTGGAGCAGGTCCAGGCGCTCCTCGGGCCAGTCACCGGCGTCCGCCTCGACGGCCAGCAGCCAGTCCGACAGCACCGTCTCGCGCACGTCCCGCGAGGCCTGCGGGGAGCGGCCGCTGCTGCGGACCGGGAACAGGGAGTACGTCGTCGAGCCGAGCGTCAGCCGGTGCGGTCCGCGCCGGCCGGTGCGGGCGGCCGCCAGATGCTCCGCCGCGAGCTTCGCGCAGACGTCGGCCGGGAGCCCGGGGCCGGCGGTCTTGGAGCCCGCGATCAGCCGCCCGGTCGGCGACAGCACCCAGGCCCGCAGGTCAAGGTCGGAGCCCAGCAGGTCCAGGACCACGTCCGGGCCGCCGCCCGCCGGCCCCGAGGTCATCATCCGGCGGTGCCGGTCCACCACGGCCGCCAGGTCCCCGGCGCGCTCGCCGCTGACCTGCCGTACGACATGCTCGGTGATCGTCGCGAACGCCACCGACTCGTGCACCGCGAACAGCGGCAGCCGGTTGCGCGCACAGGCCAGCACCAGGTCGTCCGGCACATTGCCGAGTTCCGCCTCACCCGCCGCCAGCGCCGCCACGCCGGCCTGCACGAGGATCCGGACGAACGTGTCGGAGTCCGCGGCGTCCCGCCGCCACGCCAGCCCCGTGAGCACCAGCTCACCGCCGGACAGATAGCGGCTCGGGTCCCGCAGGTCCGTGGTCATCACACCGCGCACGGTGCGGTCCAGCTCGTCCTCGCCGCCGAGCAGCCGCAGGCCCAGCGCGTCGGTGTCCAGCAGTGCGCGCAGCCGCATTCTCGTCGCCGCCGATCTTTGTCTAGAAATCTACGATGAACTGTGTGGCCCCTGTGCGGGAGGCGCCTGTCCGGTGGGCCCGGTGTGCTCCGCCCACCGCCCTTCGGACTGTGTCCCAGGTCACGCCCGGTGTGTCGCGCGTTTCCACAGGAAAACATGGAGGTTACTGAGGACCTCTGTTCATACGAATCTACAAGATGCCCGCCCCGACCAGCCAACTCCTTCAGAGTTTCCGTGACTGACCCCGTCGGAGCACGGCGCTGTGTACTGGCCCCACTCCGCGTGAACAACACATGAACGAGCCGGGCCCGCCGCACACGATCTGGCTCAATCCGTACCACCCACGAGACGAAGAAGAGAGCCGGTCATGGACTTCCTTCGCCCCGCCAGCTGGGAGGAGGCGCTCGCCGCCAAGGCTGAGCACCCCACCGCTGTGCCCATTGCGGGCGGCACCGATGTGATGGTCGAGATCAACTTCGACCACCGGCGGCCCGAGTACCTGCTCGACCTGAACCGCGTCACCGACCTGACCGAGTGGGAGGTCGGCCAGGACTCGGTGCGGCTCGGCGCCTCCGTCCCGTACACCCGGATCATGGAGCACCTCCGTGCCGAGCTGCCGGGCCTCGCCCTGGCCTCGCACACGGTCGCCTCCCCGCAGATCCGCAACCGCGGAGGCGTCGGCGGCAACCTCGGCACCGCCTCCCCGGCCGGTGACGCCCACCCCGCGCTCCTCGCGGCCGGCGCGGAGGTCGAGGTGGAGTCGGTGCGCGGCTCGCGCCTGATCCCCATCGACGAGTTCTACACCGGAGTGAAGCGCAACGCGCTCGCGCCCGACGAGCTGATCCGCGCGGTGCACATCAAGAAGGCCGACGGACCGCAGCAGTACTCGAAGGTCGGCACCCGCAACGCCATGGTCATCGCGGTCTGCGCCTTCGGCCTGGCCCTGCACCCCGAGACCCGCACGGTCCGCACCGGCATCGGCTCGGCGGCGCCCACCCCGGTCCGGGCGAAGGCCGCGGAGGAGTTCCTGAACGCGGCGCTCGACGAGGGCGGCTTCTGGGACAACGGAAAGATCATCACCCCGTCGGTCGCCAAGCAGTTCGCGGACCTGTGCGCCGCCGCCTGCAACCCGATCGACGACGTCCGGGGCACGGCGAGCTACCGCCGCCACGCGGTCGGCATCATGGCCCGCCGCACGCTGACCTGGACCTGGGAGTCGTACCGCGGCACCGCCGCTCACACGGAGGGAGTCGCGTAATGCGCGTCAATTTCACGGTCAACGGCCGTCCGCAGGAAGCCGACGACGTCTGGGAGGGCGAGTCCCTCCTGTACGTCCTGCGCGAGCGCCTGGGCCTGCCGGGTTCCAAGAACGCCTGCGAGCAGGGCGAGTGCGGTTCCTGCACGGTCCGCCTGGACGGGGTGCCGGTGTGTTCGTGTCTGGTCGCGGCGGGCCAGGTGGAAGGCCGCGAGGTCGTCACCGTCGAGGGGCTGGCGGACTACGCCAAGCAGCGTGCCTGCGGGTCCACTTGCGGGACCTCGCTCGACGAGGCCAAGCAGTGGGCGGCCAAGGGGCAGGACTCGCAGACCGGCGAGGGCACCGAACTCTCCCCGATCCAGCAGGCGTTCATCGACGCCGGCGCCGTCCAGTGCGGCTTCTGCACGCCCGGTCTGCTGGTCGCCGCCGACGAGATGCTGGAGCGCAACCCGAACCCGACCGACGCGGACATCCGCGAGGGGCTGTCGGGCAACCTGTGCCGCTGCACCGGCTACGAGAAGATCATGGACGCGGTCCGCCTCGCGGCCGCCCGGCAGTCCGAGGGGGTCTGAGCATGCCCACCACCGGCGCTCCCACCAAAATCACCCAGGGTTCGAAGACCAAGGGCGGCATCGGCGAGTCCACGCTCCGCCCGGACGGCACCCTCAAGGTCACCGGCGAGTTCGCGTACTCCTCCGACATGTGGCACGAGGACATGCTCTGGGGCCAGATCCTGCGCTCCACGGTCGCGCACGCCGAGATCGTCTCGATCGACACCAGCGAGGCCCTCGCCATGCCGGGCGTCTACGCCGTCATGACGTACGACGACCTGCCCACGGACGTGAAGAACTACGGCCTGGAGATCCAGGACACCCCGGTCCTCGCGCACGGCAAGGTACGCCACCACGGCGAGCCGGTGGCGATCGTCGCCGCCGACCACCCGGAGACCGCGCGCCGCGCCGCCGCCAAGATCAAGGTCGACTACCGCGAGCTGCCCGTCATCACCGACGAGGCCTCCGCGACCGCGCCGGACGCGATCCTCATCCACGAGAACCGCGACGACCACCACATCGGTCACGTCCCGCACCCCAACATCGTGCACCGCCAGCCGATCGTCCGCGGCAAAGCCGAAGAGGCCGCCAAGAAGGCCGACTTCGTCGTCAAGGGCGAGTACACCTTCGGCATGCAGGACCAGGCCTTCCTCGGCCCCGAGTCGGGTCTCGCCGTGCCGGACGAGGACGGCGGCGTCCACCTCTACATCGCCACCCAGTGGCTGCACAGCGACCTCAAGCAGATCGCCCCGGTCCTCGGCCTGCCCGAGAGCAAGGTCCGTATGACGCTGTCCGGCGTCGGCGGTGCCTTCGGCGGCCGCGAGGACATCTCGATGCAGATCCACGCCTGCCTGCTGGCGCTGCGCACCGGCAAGCCGGTCAAGATCGTCTACAACCGCTTCGAGTCCTTCTTCGGCCACGTCCACCGCCACCCGGCGAAGCTCTACTACGAGCACGGGGCCACCGCCGAGGGCAAGTTGACGCACGTCAAGTGCCGGATCGTCCTGGACGGCGGCGCGTACGCCTCCGCGTCCCCCGCGGTCGTCGGCAACGCCTCCTCCCTCTCGATCGGCCCGTACGTGGTCGACGACGTCGACATCGAGGCCATCGCCCTCTACACCAACAACCCGCCCTGCGGCGCCATGCGCGGCTTCGGTGCGGTCCAGGCGTGCTTCGCCTACGAGGCCCAGATGGACAAGCTCGCCGACAAGGTGGGCATGGACCGGGTCGCGTTCCGTCAGCTCAACGCGATGGAACAGGGCACGATCATGCCGACCGGCCAGCCCGTCGACTCGCCGGCCCCCGTCGCCGAACTCCTGCGCCGCGTCAAGGCGATGCCGCTCCCTCCGGAGCGCCAGTGGGAGTCCAGCGAGGGCGCGGACGTACGGCAGCTGCCCGGCGGCCTGTCCAACACCACGCACGGCGAGGGCGTCGTCCGCGGCATCGGCTACGCGGTCGGCATCAAGAACGTCGGCTTCTCCGAGGGTTTCGACGACTACTCCACCGCCAAGGTCCGCATGGAGGTCGTCGGCGGTGAGCCCGTCGCCACCGTGCACACCGCGATGGCGGAGGTCGGCCAGGGCGGCGTCACCGTCCACGCGCAGATCGCCCGCACCGAGCTGGGCGTCGCACAGGTGACCATCCACCCGGCCGACACCCAGGTGGGCAGCGCCGGTTCGACCTCGGCCTCCCGGCAGACGTACGTCACCGGCGGCGCGGTCAAGAACTCCTGCGAGCTGGTGCGCGAGAAGGTCCTGGAGATCGGCCGTCGCAAGTTCGGCTCGTACCACCCCGCTTGGGCGACGGCGGAGCTGCTCCTGGAGGGCGGCAAGGTCGTCACCGACGGCGGCGAGGTCCTCGCGGACCTGGCCGAGGTGCTGGAGGGCGAGACCGTCGAGGTGGAGGCCGAGTGGCGGCACCGCCCGACCGAGGCCTTCGACCTCCGGACCGGCCAGGGCTTCGGCCACGTCCAGTACTCCTTCGCCGCGCACCGCGCGGTCGTCGAGGTGGACACCGAGCTCGGCCTGGTCAAGGTCATCGAACTGGCCTGCGCCCAGGACGTCGGCAAGGCGCTCAACCCGCTGTCGGTCGTCGGCCAGATCCAGGGCGGCACCACCCAGGGCCTCGGCGTCGCGGTGATGGAGGAGATCATCGTCGACCCCAAGACGGCCAAGGTCAGGAACCCCTCCTTCACGGACTACCTGATCCCCACCATCCTCGACACGCCGACCATCCCCGTCGACGTGCTCGAACTCGCCGACGACCACGCCCCGTACGGGCTCCGTGGCATCGGCGAGGCCCCCACCCTGTCGTCGACCCCGGCCGTCCTCGCGGCGATCCGGAACGCGACCGGGCTGGAGCTCAACCGCACGCCGGTCCGCCCGGAACACCTCACCGGCACGGCGTAAGCGGCCAGTTGAAGCTCTCCGGGCGGCGCAGGGAACGTCACAACCTCCACCGCGCCGCCCGGAGCACCAAGTCCCGCACCGCTCGCGGCACTTGAAGCGTGACCAAGCGTGACCCAGTAGTACCTCTGTTCGTTCGTCTCGGGCCGTCCCCCGGGTCGTGCGGCCGAAGCACCTTCCCAAATCCCGCAGCCGCAGAGGCGGTTGGCGGGGGCCCCTGTGAACCTTGGGAGTAGGCCCACATGACCCAGCAGTCACTGGAGCCGGAGACCGTTGCCGACGACGCGGGAGAAGGCACCCGCGTCCCGGCCGGACGGTCCTGGCTCGACCGGTACTTTCACATATCCCAGCGAGGATCGACCGTCGCGCGTGAGGTGCGCGGCGGCGTCACCACCTTCATGGCGATGGCGTACATCCTCCTGCTCAACCCCCTGATCCTGTCCGGCAAGGACGCGGCGGGGGACACGCTCGGCCAGAAGGCCCTCATCACCGCGACCGCGTTCGCGGCGGCCTTCACCACGCTGCTGATGGGTTTCTTCGGCAAGGTGCCGCTCGCCCTCGCCGCCGGCCTCTCCGTCTCCGGCGTCCTGTCCTCGCAGGTCGCCCCGCAGATGACCTGGCCGCAGGCCATGGGCATGTGCGTGATGTACGGCGTCGTCATCATGCTGCTGGTCGTCACCGGCCTGCGCGAGATGATCATGAACGCCATCCCGCTGGCCCTCAAGCACGCGATCACCATGGGCATCGGTCTGTTCGTCGCCCTGATCGGCTTCTACAAGGCCGGCTTCGTCCACCAGGGCAAGGCGACCCCCGTGACCCTGGGCCCGGCGGGCGAACTCGCCGGCTGGCCGGTCCTCCTCTTCGCGGCCACACTCCTCGCGATCTTCATGCTCCAGGCCCGAGGCGTCCCCGGCGCCATCCTGATCGGCATCGTCGGCGGCACGGTCCTGGCCGTCGTCCTGAACGCCCTCGACGTCATCGCCCCGGAGCAGTGGGCGAGCGGCGCCCCCGCGCTCCACGGCAGCGCGGTCTCCATGCCGGACTTCTCGATCTTCGGTGACGTCGAGTTCGGCGGCTGGGGCGAGGTGGGCGCGATGACGGTCGGCATGATCGTCTTCACCCTGGTCCTGGCGGGCTTCTTCGACGCGATGGCGACGATCATCGGCGTCGGCACGGAGGCCAAGCTGGCCGACGAGCAGGGCCGGATGCCGGGCCTGTCGAAGGCGTTGTTCATCGACGGCGCCGGCGGCGCGATCGGCGGCGTGGCGGGAGCCTCGGGCCAGACGGTGTTCGTGGAGTCGGCGACGGGAGTGGGCGAGGGCGCCCGCACGGGCCTGTCCTCCGTCGTCACCGGCCTGTTCTTCGCGGCGTGCCTGTTCTTCACCCCGCTGACGGCGATCGTGCCGGGCGAGGTGGCGGCGGCGGCCCTGGTGGTCATCGGCGCGATGATGATGATGAACGCCCGGCACGTGGACTGGGCGGACCGCGCGACGGCGATCCCGGTGTTCCTCACGGTCGTGATCATGCCGTTCACGTACTCGATCACGGCGGGCGTCGCGGCGGGCGTCATCTCGTACGTCGCCATCAAGGTCGCCCAGGGCAAGGCGCGGGAGATCGGGGCGTTCATGTGGGCCCTGACAGTGATCTTCTTCGTCTATTTCGCCCTCAATCCCATTGAGAGCTGGATGGGCGTGCACTAGCCGCCCCCCGGTACACGACTTCCGTTAGGAGACCGAGAGATGCTGGACATCGCCGAAGAGCTGCACCGGTGGGTCGAGCAGGGACGCGACTTCGCCGTGGCCACCGTGGTGGCCGTCGGCGGCAGCGCCCCTCGCCAGCCCGGCGCGGCCCTCGCGGTCGACGCCGACGGCACGGCGATCGGATCGGTCTCCGGCGGTTGCGTGGAGGGCGCGGTGTACGAGCTGTGCCGGCAGGCGCTGGAGGACGGCGAGACCGTCCTGGAGCGCTTCGGCTACAGCGACGACGACGCCTTCGCGGTCGGGCTGACCTGCGGCGGCATCATCGACATCCTGGTGACGCCGGTACGGGCGGGAGACCCGGTCCGTCAGGTGATCACCGCGGGCCTGGCCGCCGCGTCGACGGGCGAGGCGGCGGCACTGGCCCGCATCGTGTCAGGCCCGGAGGAGTTGCTGGGCCGGGCGCTGCTGGTCCGCCCCGACGGCTCCTACGACGGCGGTTACGGCGCCCATCCCGAGCTGGACCGCACGGTGGCGGCGGAGGCGGGCGCGTTCCTGGACGCCGGCCGCACCGGCACCCTGGAGATCGGAGAGCAGGGCTCACGCTGCGGAGCACCGCTCACTGTCTTGGTGGAGTCGTCGGTCCCCGCCCCCCGAATGATCGTCTTCGGCGCGATCGACTTCGCGTCGGCGCTGGTACGGGTCGGCAAGTTCCTCGGCTACCACGTCACGGTGTGCGACGCGCGCCCCGTGTTCGCGACGCCGACCCGCTTCCCGGAGGCGGACGAGATCGTCGTGGAGTGGCCGCACACGTACCTGGAGCGGACGCCCGTGGACGCCCGCACGGTCCTGTGCGTCCTCACCCACGACGCGAAGTTCGACATACCCCTGCTCCAGCTGGCACTGCGCCTGCCGGTCGCCTACGTCGGCGCGATGGGCTCCCGCCGCACCCACCTGGACCGCAACGAACGCCTGCGCGAGGTCGGCGTGACGGAACTGGAGCTGGCCCGCCTGCGCTCCCCGATCGGCCTGGACCTCGGAGCACGGACGCCGGAGGAGACGGCGTTGTCGATCGGGGCGGAGATCGTCGCCAATCGGCGTGGGGGGAGCGGGGTGTCACTGACCGGCGCGCACACGCCGATCCATCATGACGTGACGTCTTCGACGCCGACCGGGCGGATCGGGTCGGTGGCCTGAGGGCCTCAGGGCTTCCTCAGCAGCCGGTTCACCGCCCGCCCGAACACATACCGCGCCACCCCCCGAGTCACCGGATCAACCACCCTCGGCAGAAACCGGAACCCCAACTCCTCCCGCCACACCACCCGGCTGCGCCCACCCGGCCCCACCGCCACCTCGATCTCCGCCCATCCGGTGACGACCCGTCCCCGTTTCTCCAGCCGGCAGAACCCGGCGGTCTCTTCGGTCGGCGGGCGCCACTCCGTGACCTCCATGCGGTCGTCGAACGACAGCGGCCCCACCCCCGTGCGCGCCACGAACACCGTGCCCACCCCCGTCGGCCCCGGCGTCTCGACGGTGACCCGGGTCAGGGGGACCACGTCCCCGTGGCGGGGCCACTCCGTGAGGCGGCGCCAGGCCTCGGGGAGGGGGAGCGGGGCCGTGCGTTCGAGGAGAAAGGTGACCACGCAACGATCTTAGGGAATCCGGGCAGTTCAGCGGCGTATTCAGTACGGGCTCACAGGGTTGGTGCACTCGCCGGTCGGCCGACCGGCGTACGTCGACTGGAACGCGCCACCCGGTGGCGCACACGCGCCCTACGATTTCCCCCACGGACGGGCATTCCGCCCGTCACCAGGGGGAGTTGATCGCCATGCCACTGAAGGCCTACGGCGTACTGATCACCAAAGCCGTCGACACCCGGCGTGAGGGTGCCACCGACACTCCGCACTACCAGATCCATCTCACCGACGATCAGGGCGTCCACTACCGCGCCGCCGTCAACGTACTGTCCCAGGAAAGTCCCTCCGAACTGCTCTACCTCGTCGACGAGGACTTCCGGCACCCCGTCACCGCCCGGCTCGCTGGGCTGGCCAGTGGCTGGAACACCTTGCCGCCCGGGCCCGGCGGGCCCAACCTCGACTTCGTGCGCGGCAACCTCTTCGAGCCGGAGCAGATGCGCACCCTGCCCCCGGACCTCCCCGGCGACGGCAACGACCTCGCCGACCTCCTCGACCTCTACGTACGGCGGGCCGTCGCCGACCCCGAGGCCCGGGTGTATCTGTTCGGTGAGCGCTTCGGGCCCGAACCGGGCGTCAAGGACAAGGTGTTCGGCTTCCTGCCGGGCAACGGCATCCACGACATCCACATGAACCAGGGCAACAGGGGCCGCTTCCGCGGTGACGACGGGGTGTGGCAGGACGGGGGAGTCCTGATCCACTTCCCCGCGCCGGACCGCTGGGTCGGCATCTTCCTCGCCTTCCAGAGCCAGTCCTGGCACACCGACGACGTCACCGGGCACCCCCTCGACGACGTCGACGGCAACCGGCCGGAGCCGGGCACCCTGCCCGTGCGGATCGTCGCCGCGCTCGTCAACCCGCCCGGTCCGGCCCCCGAGCCCGAGACGGTCACGCTGCTCAACGCCTCGCCCGACCCCGTCGACCTCACCGGGTGGCGCATCGGCGACCGGCTGGGGCAGAAGTCCCCGGTGCCCGCCGGGACACTCGCCGCGGGCGCCTGCCTTCTCGTCCCGCTCGCCGGGGGCGACGCCCGACTCGGCAACCACGGCGGCGAGATCACGCTCTTCGACGACAGGGCGCTGAAGGTCCACGGCGTCTCGTACACCAAGGAGCAGGCCGCCCGAGAAGGGTGGACCGTCGTCTTCTGAGCCCTCCTGCTCTCAGCGGTACACCTTTCCCGGCTCCGCCTTCCCCGGCGCCAGCAGCTGCGGCACCGTCACGAACACATACCCCCGTGCCTTCAGCGCGTCGATGATCCCGGGCACGGCCGGAACCGTCCCGTCGTACAGGTCGTGCAGCAGGATGATCCCGTCCCGGGAGGCCTGGGCGAGGACACGCTTCTGGATGAGGGCCGAGTCGGTCGTGGTGTAGTCCTTGGCGGTGACCGTCCACAGCACCTCAGACATCCCCAGCTCCTTGCAGATGTCGTGGACGTCGGTGTCCGTGCGGCCCTGTGGCGGCCGCATGAGGGTGGGCCTCTTGCCGGTGAGGCGCTCGATCGCGTCGTTCGGGCGCTCGAGTTCCGCGCGTATCCCGTCCGGCTCCAGCCGCGTGAGGATCTTGTGGTCCCAGGTGTGGCTGGCCACCTCGTGACCCTCGGCCGCCATGCGCTTGACGAGCTCCGGGTACTTCTCGATGTGCCGCTTGCCGAGGAGGAAGAAGGTCGCCGGGACCTGCTTCTCCTTGAGGATGTCGAGGAGCCGCGCGGAGTGTTCGCTCGGGCCGGCGTCGAAGGTGAGCGCGATGCACTTGGTGTGACGGCAGTCGACGGCCCCGAAGCGGGCCTGCGCGGCGGCCGACGCACCTTCGGCCCGGGCGGCGCTGGGCGCGGTCGTGTCGACCTTCGCGCAGCCGGTCAGCGACAGCGCCAGACACGCTGCCGCCGCCGACATCAGCGCCGCTCGGAACCTGTTCCCCGTTTTGTGCATCTGGTTGGTGAGAGATGGCATGCCGGGACTATACACAGCGATTATACTCGCGGTTTATAGTCTCTTCGGTCATGCCTGCGGACCGGCTCCTGCGCGTAGAACGGCGAAGGCCGGACGTGCCGTCGTTCTTCGCCACAGACACCTGCCGTCGGCTCGCCCCCTTCGGGAGCCCGCGGTCCCGAGCGGCCCGTACGAGTACGTACGATCTTGAAGTCGATGGTGTCGTGGGGAGGGAATGGCGTGAGCGTGCCGAGAAGCCGGGTCGTGTTCGGGGCCGCCGGTGCCCGGCCGTGCACCCTCGTCCTGTGCCGCGGCTGCTGCTGCGGTGACGCGCGCAAGCATCCCGGGGTCGACCATCAGTGGCAGCTGGACCGGTTGCGGGCCGCCGCCGCGGCGTCCGATGGCCGGCTCGCGGTCCGTACGACCGACTGTCTCGGCCCCTGCGACCAGGCCAACGTCCTGGTCGTCCAGCCCTCCGGAGAGGGCCGGCGGCGCGGCGGCCGGGCAACCTGGATCGGCTGGTCCGGCGACGACGCCTGCACGGACGACGTCCTGGACTGGGTGGCGGCCGGCGGCCCCGGCCTGGCCGAACCCCCGGCCACCCTCACCCTCCAGTTCATCAACCCGCCCCGCCCGGAAGTACGCCGCTCCCGCCGCTGAACGCGCGGCGATCGGAGAAAATCCACGGGCGGCCCCGCCCGGCCGGGAGGTACCGTCCGAGCGTGGACGATCAGGACGGACACTTCCCCGAATCCATCGCGGCGACCTACGACGAGTCGACCGCGGACATGTTCGCACCGGACGCCGTAGGGCCGGTCGTCGACTTCCTGGCCGAACGGGCCGGTTCCGGCAGGGCACTTGAGCTCGGCATCGGCACCGGACGCGTCGCGCTGCCGCTGGCGGCCCGCGGTGTCCCGGTCCACGGCATCGATCTCTCCCGGGCCATGGTCGCCCGACTGCGGACCAAGCCGGGCGGTGACGCGATCGGCGTCACCATCGGCGACTTCGCGACGACGAAGGTCGACGGCGCCTTCTCGGTCGCCTACCTCGTCTTCAACACGATCATGAACCTCACGACGCAGGATGCCCAGGTGGCCTGCTTCCGCAACGTCGCCGACCACCTGGCGCCCGGCGGTTGCTTCGTCGTCGAGGTCATGGTCCCCGAACTGCGGAAGCTGCCGCCCGGGCAGCACGCCGTACCGTTCCATGTCGGCGCGCAGCGGCTGGGGTTCGACACCTACGACACGGCGACCCAGGCGATGAGTTCGCACCACGTCAGGGTCGCGGACGGGCACGCGACATACTTCGAGATCCCCTTCCGCTACGTCTGGCCGGCCGAACTGGACCTGATGGCGCGGCTCGCCGGGCTGCGGCTGCGGGAGCGGTGGGAGGGGTGGACGCGGGAGCCCTTCGGCCATGAGAGCGGCCGGCATGTCTCCGTCTGGGAGAAACCCGCACACTGACTGCGGCACACCCACCGGAGCGAAAGGAATTCCGTGCGACTCCACACCCGTGAATGGGGCACCGGCGACCGGACGGCCCTGCTCGTCCACGGCATCATGTCCGACTCCCGCACCTGGCGCCGCGTCGGCCCGGCCCTCGCGGAGCGCGGTTACCGGGTGATCGCGGCCGACCTGCGCGGCCACGGCCGCTCCCCGCGCGGCGAGTACACCCCGCGGCACTTCGCGGACGACCTCGCCGACACCCTCCCGGCCGGTGCCGACGTGGTCATCGGCCACTCCCTCGGCGGGCTCGCCCTGTCCCTCGCGGTGGAGCGGCTGCGACCCTCGCGGGCGGTCTACTCCGACCCGGCCTGGGCGTCCCCGGACCCCGAACAGCCGCTGGACCCCGAGGTGTTCGCGTCCGGCAAGAACGTCACCCGCGAGCACATAGCGCAGCTCAACCCGCGCTGGGACCCCGAGGACGTCGACGTCGAGGTGGCCACGCTGGCCGACTGGGACGCGGACACCTCGTACTTCCTCGACGGCCGCCCCCTCACCGGCTTCGTCCCCGACCGTCCGCTGGTGCCCTCCCTCGTCCAACTCGCCGACCCCAGCTTCCTGGTGGGCGCCGAGGACGTGGCGCGGCTGCGGGCGAGCGGCTTCGAGGTCCGCACCGTCACCGGGGCGGGGCACACCATCCACCGTGACGACTTCGACGGCTTCATGAAGTCCCTGGACGGCTGGATCTGACCGGCCGCCGCCCTCTCAGGCCGCCAACTTGCTGTCCCAGTCGAGCAGGCGGACGAGGTCGTCCTCGCCGGGGCGGGGCGCCCCGGTGGGCCGGCCGCCCCGGGAGAGGGTGCCGCTGACGGTGATGTTGTGTTCCACGCGCGGGCGGCGGAGCGCCTCGTAGCGGGCGAGCGCCGCGTCGAGATCCGGGGCGTCCCGCAGGGACTTGGCGAGGACGACCGCGTCCTCCAGCGCCATCGACGCCCCCTGTCCGGTCGCGGGGGACGCCGCGTGGGCCGCGTCGCCCACGAGCAGGGTCCGCGCGGAGCGCCAGGGGGTGCCGACGGGTATCTCGGTGGCGTCGGTGACGAAGATGTCGCCGCGGGTGGCCGCGACGATGTCCGCGGCGGGCCCGCTGTCCGCGCGCAGCAGTTCCACCAGCGGCTCCCGCCACCCGCCGGGCGCCTTGGGCGGTACGTCTGCCACGCGGGCGAACCAGTACGTCTCCCCGTCGGGCGACACCGCGTACCCGAAAGCGGCCCGGCTGCCGCGCACCATGGTGATCTGCCCGGCGGTACCCGGTGGGCGGGCGCCGCCGGTGTAACCGTAGAAGACGCGCTGCCCGGCGTACTGCGGGCGCACGCCGGGGGCGATGGTCTCCCGGACGGTGGAGTGGAGGCCGTCGGCGCCGACGAGCAGGTCGGCCGTCGCCCTGCCGCCGTCCGAGAAGCGGGCGGTGACGCCGTCCGGGCCCTCCTCGACCGCGGTCAGCCGCACCCCGTGCCGGACGTCGATGCCCCGGCGTACCGCCTCCGCCTGGAGCGCGGCGTTGAGGTCGCCGCGGCGCACGCACCGGAACCGCAGGCGCGGATCGTCGGCTTCGCCCAGCGGCCCCCGCCCCATCTCCTCGCCCGCCGCGTCGAGCACCCGCATCTCCCGCAGCGGGAACCCGACCGTCCTGACGGCGGCATCGGCGTCGATCTGGGCGAGGGCCCGCATGCCGTTGCTCGCCAGGGTGAGGAACGCCCCCAGGTCCTCGGCCGAGTCGGGATGCGCCTCGTGCACGACGACGTCGGCGCCCGCCTTGTGCAGCGCCAACGCCGTTGCCGTACCGCCGATTCCGCCGCCGATGACCCTCGCTCGTATGCGCATGTGGACGAACGTACCCGGGACAACTGCCCGTACGGGAGCGGGGGTTCGGACGGGTCAGGCGCCCGACAGGTCCAGCAGCACCTTGGAGGCCACCGTGCGGTCCTGGGCCGCGGCGAACGCGGCGACGGCCCGGTCCAGCGGGAAGGTGTGCGTGACGACCGGGTCGACCGGCAGGCCTTCGGCGAGCAGGGCGAGCGCCTCGTCGAACTCGGTGTCGAAGCGGAAGGCGCCCCGCAGTTCGAGTTCCCGGGTGACCACGACATTGCCCAACAGCCCGATCTCGCCCGGCGGAAGCAGACCGAGGAGGACGACGGTCCCGCCGCGGTGGACGCGTTCCACACAGGTGCGCAGCCCCGCCGGGGCGCCGGACGCCTCGATCGCGAGATCGAAGTCGCCGGCCCAGGACGGGTCTTCGGGCCGGTCCGCCCGTACCGTCGCCGTGGCACCGACCGCCGTCGCGATGCGCAGCGGCTCGTCGAGGAGGTCACTGACGACGACCTTGGCGGCGCCCCGCCGCCGCAGAGCGGCCACGACCAGGCAGCCGATCGGCCCCGCGCCGGTGACGAGGACCCGCCGGCCGCGCACCTCGCCCGCCCGGTTGACGGCGTGCAGCGCCACCGACAGCGGCTCGGCGAGGACGGCCCGCCGCAGCCCGAGGCCCGGCGGCAGCACCCGGATCTGCTCGGCGGGCAAGGTGATGGTCTGCGCGAACCCGCCCTGGACGTGCGGGGTGTGGGCGGCACTGCCGAGATACCGGGTACGGGCGCAGATGTTGCGCCGGCCGCCGGTGCACTCGGGGCAGGTGCCGCAGGGCGTGGCGGGGTGGACGGCGACGGGTGTGCCGGGTGCCGGGCCGTCGGTGCCGGGGCCGAGGGCGGCGACATGGCCGACCACCTCGTGGCCCAGCACCATGGGCTCGCGCAGGGCGAAGTCGCCGACCCGGCCCCGGTGGTAGTAGTGCAGGTCGCTGCCGCAGATCCCGCCGAGGGCGACGGCGACGGCGACCTCACCGGCACCGGGACCGTCGTACGGCCGTTCCTCGACCCGGAGATCACCGGCTCCGTGGACGACACAGGCGTGCATGGGGACTCCTCGGGGCTAGGGGGTGTCTTCTGGATCAGGCCGGCGTCGCGGGGTCTGGCACGCACTCCCCCACTGCCCTAAAGGCGTGGGGGGACCCCCAGCCGCGTTGTCGTCGGTTGCCGACTCCCCCACTCTCGACTTCGCTCGAGCGGGGGGACCCCCATCGCGTCGCCGCCCTCCTCCGCCTTGCAGCTGCACGCACCAGACCCCGCTCGGGTTGGCCGGTCCGCACCGTTCCTTGCAGCCGGCCTGATCCAGAAGACACCCCCTACAGAACGGAGAGCATGCCGCCGTCGACGTACACGAGCTGTCCGTTGACGAAGTCGGAGGCGGGGGAGGACAGGAAGAGCAGGGCGCCGACGAGGTCCTCGACCTTGCCCCAGCGGCCGGCGGGGGTCCGTCCGCGCACCCAGGCGCTGAACTCCTCGTCGGCGACCAGGGCGGAGGTCAGCTCGGTGTCGAAGTAGCCGGGGCCGATGCCGTTGACCTGGATGCCGTGCGGGCCGAGGTCGGCGCACATGCCCTTGGTGAGCATCTTCAGGCCGCCCTTGGTGGCCGAGTAGGGGGCGATGCCGGGGCGGACCGCCTCGCTCTGCAACGAGCAGATGTTGACGATCTTGCCGTGACCGCGCGGCACCATGCGCCGGGCGACCTCGCGGCCTACGAGGAAGGCGCTGGTGAGGTTGGTGTCCAGCAGGCCGTGCCAGTCCTCGTCGGTGAAGTCCAGCAGCGGGGCTCGGCGTTGGGCGCCGGTGTTGTTGACCAGGATGTCGATCGGCCCGGCGCGGTCCTCGATGCGGGCGACGGCGTCGGTGACCGCGGCGGAGTCGGTGACGTCGAAGGCCTCGGCCCGGACCCGGCCGTCGAAGGTCTCCGCGAGCTCCTTGCGGGCGGCCTCCAGGGCGACGGCGTCGCGGCCGTTCAGGACGACCGTGCAGCCCGCCTCCAGCAGCCCGGTGGCCAGCGCCCGGCCGATGCCACGGCTCGAACCGGTCACCAGGGCCACCTTGCCGGTGACGTCGAAGAGAGGATGACTCATCGCTGCTTTTCCATTCAGTGGAAAACTTATCCACTCAATGGTAATCTGCGGAGTATGAGTGCCACCAGTGACGTGCCCGCCGACGTCGTCGGCCGGGCGATCCGGCTGCTCGTCCTGGTCGGCGAGCACCCGCACGGCATCACGCTCTCCGAACTGGCCCGGGCCAGCGGTGTCGCCGTCAGCACCGCGCACCGGCTGGTCAACTCCCTGTGCCGGGAAGGCCTGGTGGAGTTCGAGACCGCCGGCAAGCGCTACAAGCCGGGCCTCCGGCTCTTCCAGCTCGGCCAGCAGGCGGGCCAGGTCTACGGATTCGCCGGCACCGCCCTCCCCGTGATGCAGCGCGTGACACGGCAGACCGAGGAGGCCACCTTGATGTCCGTCCTCGACGGCACCCGCCATCTCTACGTGCACTACGTCGACGGCCCGCTGCCGGTCGGCGTCCGCAGCGACCCCGGCCGGCACGGCCCGCTGCACTGCACCTCCATGGGCAAGGTCCTCATGGCCTTCGCCTCGGAGGACGTCCGCGAGGACCTCCTCGACCGCGTCGAGCTCACCCCGCACGGCCCCCGGAGCATCACCGACCGGGACGTCCTGCGCGAGGAGGTAGCCCGCGCCGCCGGACGCGGCTACGCCACGGCGGACGAGGAGCACCACGCGGGCCTGCGCGCCGTCGCCGTACCCGTCCTGCGCCCCGACGGCACCGTCTTCGCGGCGCTGTCCACCGCGGCGCCCGCCTTCCGCCGCAGCATGGACGACATGGTGGCGATGGTGCCGGTGCTGAGGGCGGCAGCAGAGGAATTGGGGGTACGACTGCCGGCGCGGTGACCCTTGGAACCGGCTTTCAGCGGTTCTTGACCCCGAACGCCTTCAAGATGCGCTCCGCCGCCAGCGTGGCCGTCAACTCCCCGTCCCTGACCTGCTGTTCGAGATCGGGGGCGAGCGCACGGACCGCCGGGTCGGCGTGCAGACGGTCCAGGAGTTCGTCGCGGACCATGCTCCAGGTCCAGTCGATCTGCTGGTCGCGGCGCTTGGCGGTGAGGCGGCCCGTGGAGTCCAGCAGGGTGCGGTGCTGCTCGATCCGCTCCCAGACCGTGTCCAGACCCGTCGACTCACGGGCGCTGCAACTCAGCACCGGCGGGGTCCAGGCCGGGTCCGGGCCGTGCATCAGCCGCAGCGCGCCCGCCAGTTCACGGGCGGCGGCCCGGGCGTCGCGCTCGTGCGGGCCGTCCGCTTTGTTCACGGCGATCACGTCGGCCAGCTCCAGGACGCCCTTCTTGATGCCCTGGAGCTGGTCGCCCGTGCGGGCCAGGGTGAGGAGCAGGAAGGTGTCGACCATGCCGGCGACCGTGGTCTCGGACTGGCCGACGCCGACCGTCTCCACCAGGATCACGTCGTAGCCCGCCGCCTCCATGACCACGATCGACTCACGGGTCGCCTTGGCCACACCGCCCAGCGTCCCGGCGGTGGGGGAGGGGCGCACGAAGGCCGCCGGGTCGACGGCCAGGCGCTCCATGCGGGTCTTGTCGCCGAGGATCGAACCGCCGGTCCGCGTGGAGGACGGGTCCACGGCGAGGACCGCCACCCGGTGACCGAGGCCCGTCAGCAGGGTGCCGAAGGCGTCGATGAAGGTGGACTTGCCGACGCCGGGCACCCCGCTGATCCCGATCCGCCGCGACCGTCCGCTGTGCGGGAGCAGCGCGGTGAGCAACTCCTGCGCCAGCACCCGGTGTTGGGGGCGGGTCGACTCGACGAGCGTGATGGCGCGCGCGATGATCGCCCGCTTCCCGTCGAGCACGCCCTTCACATAGGCGTCGACATCGATCACAGCACGCCCTTCACATCCGCGTCGACATCGATCACAGGTCGTGCCCGAGGTCCGACGACAGCCGCTGCACCAGGTCGTACGCCGCGTCCGGGATCACCGTCCCGGGCGGGAACACGGCCGCCGCGCCCATCTCCAGGAGTGTGGGCACGTCCTGCGGCGGGATCACCCCACCGACGACGATCATGATGTCCTCGCGCCCCTCCTCGGCCAGCTGCTCCTTGAGCGCCGGTACGAGGGTGAGGTGACCGGCCGCCAGCGACGACACCCCGACGATGTGCACGTCCGCCTCGACGGCCTGCCGGGCCACCTCGGCCGGGGTCTGGAACAGGGGGCCGACGTCGACGTCGAAGCCGAGGTCGGCGAACGCGGTCGCGATGACCTTCTGGCCGCGGTCATGGCCGTCCTGGCCCATCTTGGCGACCAGGATGCGCGGGCGCCGGCCCTCCGCCTCCTCGAAGGCGTCGACCAGGGCGCGGGTGCGGTCCACGGACGGGGACTCCCCTGCTTCGTTGCGGTACACGCCGGTGATCGTACGGATCTGGCTCGCGTGCCGGCCGTACACCTTCTCCAGGGCGTCGGAGATCTCACCGACGGTCGCCTTGGCGCGGGCGGCGTTCACCGCCAGCTCCAGCAGGTTGCCCTCGCCGCCCGCCGCGCGGGTCAGCGCGTCCAGCGCGTCCTGGCAGGCCCGCTCGTCGCGCTCGGCGCGCAGCCGGCGCAGCTTCTCGATCTGCTGGGCGCGCACGGAGGAGTTGTCGACCTTGAGGACCTCGATCGCCTCGTCGTTCTCCACCCGGTACTTGTTGACGCCGATCACCGGCTGCCGCCCGGAGTCGATGCGGGCCTGGGTGCGTGCCGCGGCCTCCTCGATGCGCAGCTTCGGGATGCCGGCGTCGATGGCCTTGGCCATGCCGCCCGCCGCCTCGACCTCCTGGATGTGCTGCCAGGCCTTGCGCGCGAGGTCGTACGTCAGCTTCTCGACGTACGCGCTGCCGCCCCACGGGTCGATGACCCGGGTGGTGCCCGACTCCTGCTGGAGCAGCAGCTGGGTGTTGCGGGCGATGCGCGCGGAGAAGTCGGTGGGCAGCGCGAGCGCCTCGTCGAGGGCGTTGGTGTGCAGCGACTGCGTGTGGCCCTGCGTCGCCGCCATCGCCTCGACACAGGTGCGGGTGACGTTGTTGAAGACGTCCTGCGCGGTGAGCGACCAGCCCGACGTCTGCGAATGGGTGCGCAGGGAAAGGGACTTGGTGTTCTTCGGGTCGAACTGCTTGACCAGCTTCGCCCACAGCAGGCGCGCCGCGCGCAGCTTGGCGACCTCCATGAAGAAGTTCATGCCGATCGCCCAGAAGAACGACAGCCGCGGCGCGAACGCGTCGACGTCCAGGCCCGCTTCACGCCCCGCGCGGATGTACTCCACGCCGTCCGCGAGCGTGTACGCCAGCTCCAGGTCGGCCGTCGCACCCGCCTCCTGGATGTGGTAGCCGGAGATCGAGATGGAGTTGTACCGCGGCATCCGCTGCGAGGTGAAGGCGAAGATGTCGGAGATGATCCGCATCGACGGCTTCGGCGGATAGATGTAGGTGTTGCGGACCATGAACTCCTTGAGGATGTCGTTCTGGATGGTCCCGGCCAACTTCTCGGGCGGTACGCCCTGTTCCTCCGCGGCGACGATGTAGAGCGCCAGCACCGGCAGCACCGCGCCGTTCATCGTCATCGACACGGTCATCTTGTCGAGGGGGATCCCGTCGAAGAGCTGCCGCATGTCGTAGATCGAGTCGATGGCCACGCCCGCCATGCCGACGTCACCGGTCACGCGCGGGTGGTCGCTGTCGTAACCCCGGTGCGTGGGCAGGTCGAAGGCGACCGACAGGCCCTTCTGACCGGCGGCGAGGTTGCGGCGGTAGAAGGCGTTGGACTCCTCGGCGGTGGAGAAGCCCGCGTACTGGCGGATCGTCCAGGGCTGGTTGACGTACATCGTCGGGTACGGGCCGCGCAGATACGGCGCCATGCCCGGACGCGTGTCCAGGAAGTCCAGGCCCTCCAGGTCCTGCCCCGTGTAGAGCGGCTTGACCGGGATGCCCTCCGGGGTCTCCCAGAGCAGGTCGTCGCCGTCACCGGCCTTCTTGACGGCCGCCTGCCAGTCGTCGGCGGTGCCGGTGGCGGCCGGGGTTCCGAGATCGATCCCGGAGAAGTCGGGGACGGTCATCGGGAGACCCCCAAGCGGTCGAGAGCGTCGGTCAGTACGGAGACGGCGTCGCAGCCGGCGAAGACGTAGGAGTCCACGCCCGCGTACTCCGCCGGGCGGCCGGCGAGCGAGACGTGCGTGGCACCGGCCGCGCGCAACTCCTGGGCCGCGGACTCGGCCTGCTCCGCGTACAGCGCGTCGCTGGAGCACAGGCACACCTCGGTGGCGCCGCTCTCCGCGAACGTGCCCTCGGTGACGGCCTCGATGCCGCCCGCCTGGAACAGGTTCGCGGCGAACGTCAGCCGCGCGGTGTGCGCGGCGGCCGGGCCGAGCGCGGCCAGATAGACGCGGGGACGGCTGCCGGTGGCGGCCAGATGGGCGTCGGAGCGGGCCCGCAGTTCCTCGTACGCCTCGTCGCGGCGCACCCGGGGGAGTCCGCCGGCCAGCGGCTCGGGGGCGGGCTCGCGGACGACCGGCTTCTCGGCCAGGTGCGGGAACTCGCTGACGCCGGTGACCGGCTCGCGCCGCTTGGCGAGCTTCTTGGAGCGCTCCGCCCACGTCGTCGCCAGGTCGGTGCGCAGCCGGCCCGAGCGCAGCACGGCCGCCTGACCGCCGTCCCGCTCGATCGTGCGGAAGAACTCCCAGGCCGCGTGGGCGAGTTCGTCGGTCAGCCGCTCCACGTACCAGGAGCCGCCCGCCGGGTCGATGACCCGGGCCAGGTGGGACTCCTCGATGAGGATCGTGGAGGTGTTGCGGGCGATACGACGGGCGAACGCGTCCGGCAGCCCCAGCTCCTGGTCGAACGGGAGCACCGTCACGGCGTCGGCGCCACCGGCACCGGCCGCCAGCGTCGCGATCGTCGTCCGCAGCATGTTCACCCACGGGTCGCGGCGCGTCATCATCACCGGCGAGGTCACCGCGTGCTGCACCTGGGCGCCCGCCTGCGGCACCCCGCACACCTCGGCCACCCGCGCCCACAGCAGGCGCGCCGCGCGCAGCTTGGCGATGGTCAGGAACTGGTCGGCGGTCGCCGCGTACCGGAACTCCAGCTGGGCGCAGGCCTGTTCGGCGCTCAGCCCGGCCTCGGTCAGCGCCCGCAGATACGCGACGCCGGTCGCCAGCGAGGCGCCCAGCTCCTGCGCGGCCGAACCGCCGGCCTCGTGGTACGGCAGCGCGTCCACGGTCAGGGCGCGCAGATTCGGGTAACGCCCGGCGAGCTTCAGCACGGGTGCGAGGTCGTACGACCGTCCCGTGCGGGCCTCGAAGCCCAGCGGGTCGGCGCCGAGGTTGCCGCGCGCCGCGTCGGGGGCGACGCCGCGCTCCTCGTACAGCTTCAGCAGCTCCCGCGCGGCGGCCTCGGTCTCGGCGCCCGCGTCCAGGACGACCGGCGCGAGGTCGAGGTAGACGCCGTCGAGCACCCGGCCGAGCTCGGAGACCTGGATGCCGCTGCCCTCGCCGAGCGGCAGCCACACGGAGGTGACGCCGTTCTCCAGGTCGGTCAGGACGGCCTGGTTGTCCGCCGCCGCGTGCCGCTGGCGCACGTCCCACCCGCCGGCGGTGTTGCCCTGCGCCCGGCCGCCGCGGACGAACGGGGCGAAGCCCGGCAGACCGGGATCGGGGGCGGCGTCGCGTGCGGTGTACAGGGGGCGGGCACCGAGTCCGTCCTCGAGCGCGGTGGCGAGAGCATCCTCCGCCGCCGCACCCGAGACCTCCTTGCCCGACTTGCGCAGCACCCCGGCCACCAGGTGTTGCCATTCTTCGTGTGTCGCGTCAGGGAACTCGGCGGCCAGCGCGAGCCCGTCGTCAGGCAGGACCGTCATGCTCGGATGCTAGGGCAGATCACCGAAGTTCCAGCAGAGTGCAAGGCTGTGACCTTGTTCTCGCTCGGAATGTGACCTGGCGCACGAGGGCCTGTGCCGCCGGGCAGGCCTCGGGCGCCAGGTCCCGTCAACGACGTACCTTCACCTTGCTGACCGCGACGACGCCGAGGGCGGCGAGCGCGATCTGGATGAGCCACTCGACCCAGTCGACACCCTTGGTGTCGGCGACGTCCAGGCCGGAGGCGATGCCGGTTCCGATGAACGCGGCGACGATGCCGATGAGGATCGTCCACAGAATGCCGATGCGCTGGCGGCCCGGGACGACGAGCCGGCCGAGGACACCGATCACGATGCCGATGACGATCGCGCTGATGATGCCTGAAATCTCCATGGACGGTGTGTCACCCCTCACTTGGTTGGTGACATCCGAGTGCCCGTTCGAACCCGCACTAGGCCTTGCCGCGGAAGGCCCAGTCCATCCTCGGCTCCATCACGCACCGGAAGACCCGCCGCACCGGCGCCGTGCACAGCACGGTCACGATCGCCCCGGCGATCAGCGAGACGGTGACCTTGCCGAGCGGTTCGTGGAAGAAGCCGATGTGGGACCAGTGCCAGTGGTTGGCGGCCTGGACGAAGAACCCGTGCAGCAGATAGCCGTAGAGCGTGCCCGCGCCCAGCGCGGTGAACCACGTCCGGCGCCCCGGCACCCAGGACAGGAAGCAGGCGACCAGGACCAGGGAGCAGCCGAACAGGGCCAGGGTCATCAGCGGCCCGTACCAGTCGGGGACCGCGAAGTCCTCGGCCGCGTCCTTGTGGAAGAACCAGGCGTAGTCCATGCGCGGCACGGACCAGTAGGCGAACACGAGCGCCGCCAGGAAGACCGGCACGGCCGCGAGCCGCACCCGCCACTGCCGCACCAGGCTGAAGTGCGCGGGGCGCAGGCACAGTCCGAGCACGAAGTACGGCAGGAACTGCAGCGTGCGCTGGAGGTCGAGGTCCTTGCCGATGGACGGGGTGAGGGTGGCGAGCGCCGCGACGGTCAGCGCGATCGGCAGCGGCCACCGCACCGCCCGCCAGATCGGCGTGGTCAGCCGCCAGATGAACAGGGCGGCCAGGAACCAGGTCAGATACAGCGGGTCCAGCAGGCTGATCGCCCGGTCCGGTTCGCCGTCGGACCAGCGGGTGAAGAGGGTGTACGCCGTCTCGAAGACGACGTACGGCACCACGACACCCGTGACGAGCCGCCTGATCTTCGCCGGGCTCGCGTCGAAACTCCGGGAGAAGTAGCCGGAGATGATGATGAACGCCGGCATGTGGAAGGCGTAGACGAGCGTGTAGAGCGCGGTGACGGCCCGGCTGTCGGAGCGCAGCGGCTCCCATGCGTGCCCCATCGCCACCAGCACGATCGCCAGGTACTTGGCGTTGTCGAAGAACGCGTCCCGCCGCGGGGGCTGCTTTGCCGGGGCGGTCGTGGAACCCGCGGGGTGAATTGCTCGTCTTACTGGAGTTTCGGGTGTGGTGGCTGAGCGCGGCATCCTGTCCGCCTTGCCGACTCCGGGCGACGTAAACCACCGATCGCCGGAACAACCGGGGAGCCCCGAGCGTTCTGCTCTTGACCAGCGTGCTTTGCGTGCCCTTTACCATGGGGTGCAGTGACGCACCCCGATCCACCGATCCGAGAAGGAGAAACGAGCCCGCGATGGGTGAGCCTCCCAGTACCAGCCGTGCCGACTCCCGCCCGTCAGAGGGACCGGGGGTGGCGCGGTGACCGAGGTCCTGCTGCTCCTGGCGGCCCTCCTGCTGACCTTGGCCTGCGCGGTGTTCGTCGCGGCCGAGTTCTCCCTGACCACCGTCGAGCGCGGTGAGCTCGAACGGGCCGTCGAGGCCGGCGAGCGCGGCGCCGACAGCGCCCTGAAGGCCGTACGCCGGCTGACCGTCCAGCTCTCCGGCGCCCAGCTCGGGATCACCGTCACCTCCCTGGTGATCGGCATGCTCGCCGAACCGTCGCTGGCCGCGCTGCTGCGGGGCCCGCTGGAGGCCGCAGGCCTCGGCGGGGCCGCCCCGACGGTGGCGACCGTCCTTGGCGTGGCCCTGTCGACGGTCGTGCTGATGGTGATCGGCGAGCTCGTCCCGAAGAACTGGGCGATCTCCCGGCCGCTCGCGGTCGCGAAGGTGGTGGCGGGACCGCAGCGCGGCTTCACGGCCGCCTTCGGCCCGTTCATCCGCCATCTCAACGACACCGCGAACCGTGCCGTACGCCGGCTCGGCCTGGAGCCCGCCGAGGAGCTGGCCTCCGCCCGCACCCCCGAGGAACTGGCCGCGCTGGCCGAGCACTCGGCGGCCGAGGGCGCCCTGGAGGCGGACTCCGCGGAACTGTTCGTGCGCACCCTGCACCTGGGCGAGCTGACCGCCGAGAACGTGATGACCCCGCGCGTCGACGTCCAGGCCCTGGAGGCGCACGCGACGGCGGCCGACGCGGCGAACCTGACGTACGCCACCGGCCTGTCCCGTTTCCCGGTCTACCGCGACAGCCTGGACGAGGTCATCGGCACCGTCCACATCCGTGACGTGCTGGCCCTGGAGCCCGGCAGGCGCGCCGTCACCCCGGTCACCGAACTGGCCACCGAACCGCTGCTGGTGCCGGACAGCCTCCCCGCGGACCGGCTGCTGGAGCGGCTGCGCACCACCCGCACCATGGCCGTGGTCATCGACGAGTACGGCGGCACCGCGGGCCTCGCGACGATGGAGGACATCGTCGAGGAGGTCGTCGGCGAGGTCCGCGACGAGCACGACCCCGTCGAGGTGCCCGACCTGGCACCCGCGGGACCGGGGGCGTGGGAGGCCGACGGCTCCGTCCGCATCGACGAGCTGGAGGAGATAGGACTCACGGCTCCTGAGGGTCCGTACGAGACCGTCGCAGGCCTCGTCGCCACCCGGCTCGCCCGCATCCCCGTCAAGGGCGACGTCGTCGCGCTCGACGGCTGGGAGCTCGGCGTCCTCGACGTCGAGCACCACCGCGCCGACCGTGTCCGCATCACCGCACCGGCCCACGTCCGGGTGCCGGTCCAGGCGGGGGAGGAGTCCCGATGACCGTCCTGCAACTCGTCATCGGCGCCCTGACGCTGCTGACCAACGCGTTCTTCGTGGGTGGCGAGTTCGCCCTGATCTCCGTGCGCCGCAGCCAGATCGAGCCGCGGGCCAAGGAGGGCGACAAGCGGGCCCGGATGACCCTGTGGGGCCTGGAGCACCTCTCCGCGATGATGGCGACCGCCCAGCTGGGCATCACCGTCTCCTCGCTGGTGCTCGGCGCGGTCGCCGAACCGGCCATCGCGCATCTGCTGGAGCCCGGCTTCGAGGCGGCGCACATCCCGCACGGCCTGGTGCACCCGATCGCCTTCGTCATCGCGCTCGCCGTGGCGACATATCTGCACATGCTGATCGGCGAGATGGTGCCGAAGAACATCGCGCTCGCCGCCCCCGTGGCGACCGCGCTGGTGCTCGGCCCGCCACTGGTGGCGCTCACCCGCGTGCTGCGGCCGGTGGTGTTCGGCGTCAACGCCTTCGCCAACACCCTGCTGAAGCTGCTGCGGGTCGAGCCCAAGGACGAGGTGGAGTCGGTCTTCACCGACGACCAGCTGGCCCGGATGGTCGTCGACGCGCGCGAGGCGGGGCTCCTCTCGCCCGCCGACGGCGAACGGCTGCGCGACGCCCTGGAGCTGGGCACCCGCCCGGTCGGCGAGATCCTCGTCCCGGCCCGGCGGATGCGCACCGTCGACGCCTCGGTCACCCCGGCACGGCTCGAGTGGGTGGCCGCCGAGGCGGGCTACTCCCGCTTCCCGGTCACCGGCCCGCAGGGCACGCTCCTCGGCTATCTGCACATCAAGGACACGCTCGGCGTCGCCGACCGCGACCGGCCCTTCCCGCGCACCGCCCTGCACCCGGTCACCCGGGTCCGCATCGACACCCCGCTGGACGACACCCTCACCGCCCTGCGCGCCGACGGCAGCCATCTGGCGGCCGTGACGGGTCAGGCGGGTGCCGTCCTCGGCTTCGTGACGATGGAGGACGTGCTGTCCGAGCTGGTGGGGCCGGCGCCGACCGCGGCGTGACGTCCGGCGCCGGTCGACAATGTGACGTCCGGCGCCGGCCGCCCCATCGCGTCCGGTGCCGGCCGGTCACATGTTGATCATGTGACCGGCCAGGCCGTGCACGGCCTCCTTGACGGCCTCGCTGAGCGTCGGGTGGGCGTGCACGTTGCGGGCGACCTCGTGCACGGTCAGGTCCCACTGCTGGGCCAGCGTCAGCTCCGGCAGCAGCTCGGTGACGTCCGGACCGATGAGGTGGCCGCCGAGCAGCTCGCCGTACCTGGCGTCGCTGATCAGCTTCACGAACCCGGTGGTGTCACCGAGGCCGTGGGACTTGCCGTTCGCGGTGAAGGGGAACTTGGCGACCTTCACGTCGTAGCCGAGTTCGCGGGCCTGCGCCTCGGTGTAGCCGAAGCTCGCGACCTGGGGCTGGCAGAAGGTGGCCCGCGGGATCATCGCGTAGTCGAGCTCCATGGTCTCGGCGTCCGCGATGGTCTCGGCGGCGATGATGCCCATGGCCTCGGCGGTGTGCGCGAGCATCAGCTTGGCGGTCACGTCGCCGATGGCGTACAGGTGCGGCACCGAGGTGCGGCAGCGGCCGTCGACGTCGATCGCGCCGCGCTCGGTGACCCGCACGCCGGTGTTCTCCAGGCCGTACCCGGTGACGTTCGGCGCGAAGCCGATGGCCTGGAGGACCTTGTCGGCCTCCAGGACCTTCTGCGAGCCGTCCTTGGCGGTGACGGTGACGCGGACCTGGGGGCCGGACTCGTCGATGGCGTCGACGCGGGTGGAGGTGAGGACGTCGATGCCCAGCTTGCGGTACTGGCGGGCGAGTTCGGCGGAGACCTCCGCGTCCTCCAGGGGCGCCATGCGGTCGAGGAACTCGACGATGGTGACCTTCACGCCGTAGTTGTGGAGGACGTAGGCGAACTCGATGCCGATGGCGCCGGCCCCCGCGATGACGATCGACTGGGGGAGGTCCTCGGCGAGGATCTGCTCCTCGAAGGTGACCACGCGGGCGCTGCGCTTGGTGCCGGGCAGCAGCCTGGGGGTGGCGCCGGTGGCGATGATGCAGTGCTCGAAGCCGATGGTGCGGGTGTTGCCGTCGTAGTCGGTGACCTGGAGGGTGTGCGGGTCGACGAAGGTGCCGCGGCCGTTCACCTCGGTGATCTTGTTCTTCTTCATCAGGTAGTGGACGCCCTTGACCCGGCCGTCGGCGACCTTGCGGCTGCGGCGGTAGGCCTCGCCGTAGTCGAAGGAGACCTGGCCGTCCACCTTGATGCCGAAGGTCTTCGCCTCGTGGGTGAACAGGTGCGCCAGCTCGGCGTTGCGCAGCAGGGCCTTGGTGGGGATGCAGCCGACGTTCAGACAGACGCCGCCCCAGTACTTCTCCTCGACGACCGCGACGCGCTTGCCCAGCTGGGCGGCGCGGACGGCGGCGACGTAGCCGCCGGGCCCGGCGCCGAGTACGACAACATCGAATCGCTCGTCCTGCTCGACCATGGGTCGTTCCTCTTCCGTCGAAACCATCGGAAAACATCGGAAACCATCGGAATTCAGAGGGCCCGGCCCCTCGTCTCAGAGCCAGTCCCGCCGTTTGAAGATCACGTACAGGCTGACACAGACCACGCCCATCAGCCCGATCGCGAAGGGGTACCCGAAGCTCCACTTCAGCTCGGGCATGTGGACGAAGTTCATGCCGTAGATCGTCCCGACGAGGGTCGGGGCGAAGAGGATGGCGGCCCAGCTGGAGATCTTCTTGATCTCCTCGTTCTGCTCGAACCCCGCCTCCGCCAGCGCCCGCATCTCCGCGTTCTGCTGCTGGGTGACCAGGGTCGCGTTCACCGTGAGGATCTCGGTGAGGGCCTGGCGGAAGCCGTCGACGCGCTCGCTGGTGTGGGTGACGTGGTCGGCGACGTCCCGCAGATAGCGCTGCAGCTCCTCGTCCGTGCCGTACTTGGAGAAGCCGGCCATCAGACCGTGCAGCATGCCGACCAGGGGGCGGGTGGCGCGCTGGAACTCGACCATCTCGCGGGAGAGTTCGTAGATCCGGCGGGAGACCTCCGGGTCGCCGCGGAAGACCTCCGTCTCGATCTCGTCGATGTCGTTCTGGACGCCCGAGACGACCGGCGCGTAGCCGTCGACCACCGCGTCCAGGATCGCGTACAGCACCGCCTCCGGGCCCAGCTTCAGCAGGTCCGGCGTCGCCTCCATGCGGCTGCGGACCGCCGACAGGTCCGGGGCGGCGCCGTGCCGGACGGTGATCACGAAGTCGGCGCCGACGAAGACGTGCAGCTCGCCGAAGTCGACCTCCTCGGGGGCGTCCAGATAGCGGGCCGCCCGCAGCACGACGAACAGCGTCTCGCCGTAGCGCTCCAGCTTGGGCCGCTGGTGGGCCTCCATCGCGTCCTCGACCGCCAGCGGATGCAGGTCGAACTCGGCGGCCAGGGAGAGCAGTTCGGCCTCGGTGGGCCGGGCCAGACCGATCCACGCCATGCCGGAACGCCGCTCGCGCAACTCGCGGAACGTTTCGGCGAGGGTCGCGGGGGAGGACACCCGCACGCCGTCCTGGTACAGGGCCGCCTGGACGATGCTGGCCGGTTCCGCCTCCGGGGGCGCCGGCTCCGCCTCGGGCGCCGGGCGCCGCTCCGGTGTCGGCGGGGTGGCCGCCGCGGCCAGGGACCGAAGCCAGGCGGACCTGCCCCGGCCCTTCCCGTTCGGTCGGGCACGTCGCTCGGACATCACGGCTGCCTCTCAGGTCGAGTCCACGGCTGCGTGATCACCGAGCAGGATATACGGGGCAAACGACATCGGCGGGGGCGGGTGGCCGCGGATTCGGTGCGCCTTGCGGACAGAAGGTGTCCGCAACGGCGACTAACGTGCGGAGCATGATGAAGACGGCGAAGACGGCGAAGACGGCCCCCGTGCTCGGCACCCGCGCCCTCAACCGCGCGACCCTCGACCGGCAGTTGCTGCTGACACGCTCCGGCCTCACGGCGCAGGCGGCCGTGGAGCATCTGCTCGGCCTCCAGGCGCAGAACGTCAAGCCGCCGTACTACGCGCTCGCCGCCCGCCTCGACGGCTTCCGGCCCGAGGCGCTGTCCGCGCTGATGGCCGACCGCGCGGTCGTCCGGATCGTCACCATGCGCTCGACCATCCACACCCACACCGCCGACGACGCCCTCACCCTGCGCCCGCTCGTCCAGGCCGCCCGCGACCGCGAACTCACCAACTTCCGCAAAGGCCTCGTCGGCGTCGACCTGGACCGGCTCGCCGCCGTCGCCCGCGACCTCGTCGAGGCCGAGCCGCGCACGATGAAGCAACTGCGCGAGGCCCTGCTCGACGAGTGGCCCGAAGCCGACCCGCAGTCCCTCGCCATCGCCGCCCGCTGCCGGCTCCCCCTGGTCCAGGTCACCCCGCGCGGACTGTGGGGGCGGAGCGGCCAGGTGGCCCTCACCACCGCCGAGCACTGGCTCGGCCGCCCCGCCGAACCCGTCCCCGCCCCGGACGCCACCGTCCTGCGCTACCTGGCCGCCTTCGGCCCCGCCTCCGTCAAGGACATGCAGACCTGGTCCGGCCTGACCCGCCTGCGCGAGGCCTTCGAGCGCCTGCGCCCCCGGCTCCTGACCTTCCGCGACGAGCACGGCGTCGAGCTCTTCGACCTCCCCGACGCCCCGCGTCCCGCCGCCGACACCCCGGCCCCGCCCCGCTTCCTCCCCGAGTTCGACAACCTCCTCCTCTCCCACGCCGACCGCACCCGCGTCATCCCGGCCGAGTACCGGGGCCGCAGCTGGGTCGGCAACATGGTGTACTGCACCTTCCTCGTCGACGGCTTCCTGGCGGGCGTGTGGAAGCTGGAGGAGGACTCCCTGGTCATCGAGCCCTTCGGCAAGCTCACCAAGGCCCAGCGGGACGAGGTCACGGAGGAGGGGGCGCGGATGCTGGCGGCCATGCACCCCGGGACGTCGTACGACATCCGGTTCGGGACGGTCGTACGCCCCTCCTAGAGTCCCGTTCATGGAACTGCGCCAGCTCAGCTACTTCGTGACCGTCGCCGAGGAACTGCACTTCGGGCGGGCCGCCGAGCGGCTGCACATCGTGCAGTCGGCGGTCAGTCAGCAGATCCAGCGGCTGGAGCGGGAGCTGGGGGCCGAGCTGTTCGACCGCTCGCCCCGCCGGGTGCGGCTGACGGCGGCCGGGGAGCGACTGCTGCCCGAGGCACGGGCCGTGCTGGCGGCCGCCGAGCGGGTCCGGGCGGCCGTCGCCCCGCCGCCGGGCCTCAGGCTCGGCACCAGCACCGGGCTCGGCGAGCACCTGGACCGGGTCCTCGCCGCGTTCACCCGGCGGGCGCCGGACGTGCCGGTCGAGCTGGTGTCCCTGCCCGTATCCGAGCGGCTGGCACAGGTCGCCGGCGGCCGGCTCGACGCCGCGTTCGTACGAGCCGTCGAACCCGTTCCCGGTGTACGCGTCCTGCCCCTGTGGCCGGACCCCCTGGTGGCCGCGCTGCCCGCCGCGCATCCGCTCGCCGCCCGCCCCGAGATCGGCGTCGGGGACCTCGCCGGACTGCCGCTGGCCCTCACCGAACGGCGCCGCAACCCCGCCCTGGTCGACCTCGTCGTCGGCGCCTGTCACGAGGCCGGGTTCGAGCCGCTGCCCGGACCGGTCAACGGCTCCCTCCAGGACACCCTCGCCACCATCGGCACCCGCCCGCTGTGGACGGTCGTGTACGCCTCCCACGCGCGCGTGCTGCACACCCCGAGGGTGGCCTTCGTGCCGTTCCGCGCGCCGGGGCTCGCCCTGTCCACGGGGCTGGCCGTGCGGGCGTCGGCGCCCCCGCCGTATCTGGAGGAACTGCTCCTGGCCTGCGGCGATCACGAGAACTGATCGCTGTGGTCGCGGGCTGCTTCTTGGTCGGGGCCGACGGGCGCGATGGACTGGGACCACCGAAGAGGAAGACCGCTCAAGGGAGTCCAGTCATGCCGATCGTCACCGTCCAGCAGGGCCCGCGCGACACCGAGCTCAAGCGGGACCTCGTCAAGCGGATCACCGACGCGTTCGTGGACGCGTACAAGATCCCCGCCGAGACCGTCCAGGTCTGGATCCACGAGGTGCCCACCGACAGCTGGGGAGCGGCGGGGAAGCTCACCGCCGACAATTGACTTGCTCCTCGGGCTGAAGCCCGAGGATTCTGGCCTTCCTTGACTGGTCGCTGTGCCGCTGGGCGGCACGGCGACCGGTCGGGAATCCGTGGCTTCCTGTTTCTTCGCGCTGTGCCGGGATCGCTCCTGGTCTTACCGGCGCTCCGCAGGCCGATACCGCCAGTCCGGCGGCTGTCTTCACGTTGATCGCGGCATTGGTGTCCCGGTCGTGGACGGTGCCGCAGGCGCTACAGGTCCATTCCCGCACGTTCAGGGGTTTGGGCCCGTCGCGGTGGCCGCAAGTGGAGCAGGTCTGGCTGGTCGGCTCGAACCGGCTGATCTTGATCAGGGTGCGGCTGTACCGGGCGGCCTTGTAGGTCAGCATGACGATGAATTGTGACCAGCCCGCGTCATGCACGGACTTGGCCAGCCTGGTGCGCGCCAGCCCCGCCACGGACAGGTCCTCCACGGCGATCCCTTGGTTCTCGGAGATCAGCCTGGTGGAGAGCTGGTGGAGGAACTCACGGCGTGCATCGGCGACCTTGGCGTGGGCGCGGGCGACTTTCAGGCGGGCCTTGGCCCGGTTCTTGGATCCCTTCTGCTTGCGGGCCAGCTCCCGTTGGGCCTTCTTCAGCTTCTTCTCCGCACGCCGCAGAAAGCGTGGGGAGTCAATTTTTGTGCCGTCCGAGAGGACGGCGAAGTGCGTCAGGCCCAGGTCGATGCCGATGGTGCTCTCGGTTGCGGGCATCCGGGCGGCGTCGGGGTCGGGGTTGGTGTCGATGACGAAGGAGGCGAAGAATCTGCCCGCCGCGTCCTTGATCACGGTCACGGAAGACGGTGTGGTGGGCAGGGCGCGGGACCACTTCACCTTGACCGCGCCGATCTTCGGCAGGTTCAGGCGGCCATGGTCGGTGATGCTCCAGCGGGCGTTCGCGGTGAACCGGATCGACTGCCGGGCATCCTTGCGGGACTTGAACCGTGGTGCGCCCAGTTTCCGGCCTTTGCGGGTGCCGCCGAGGGAGGCGAAGAAGTTGCGGTACGCGGTTTCGGCGTCCCGCAGGGACTGCTGGAGGACCACCGCGGAGACCTCGCCCAGCCAGGACCGCTCCTTCGTCCGCTTCGCCTCGGTGATCAGCTTCCTCGACAGCTGTCCGGCCGTCGGGAACGGCCGCCCGGCCGTCCGGGCGTCCTCACGGGCGCGGACCGCGTCGTTGAACACGACCCGGGCGCACCCGAACGCCCTGGCCAGCGAGGCCTGCTGAGCGGCGTCCGGGTACAGGCGAAAGCTGTACCGAAGCTGCATGACGATCACACTAGGCACGTCGAACCCATGCCGTAACCGGGAACATGTGAGCGAGCCTTCACCATCACGAAGCAGCGTCCGGCTCCGCCGGAACGTCACCGGGACGCTCCGCGTCGCGACCGCCAGATTCGCTTCGCCCCCGGCCTGAAGGCCGGAGCACTGCGAATGCGCACACATGGATAGGGGGCGCTGCGGGCCGCTCGTGGAGGCCCGCAACGCCCCCTGGTACATCACCTGAGGGGTGCTCAGGAGAACTTCTGGGACCTATGAGTTGACCTGCGCGGTCACCAGGCTGGAGAAGGTGGTCAGCCGGGTGTAGACACCCGGGTACCCGGCCTCCGCGCAGCCCTCGCCCCAAGAAGTGATCCCTGCCAGGACGCCCCCGATGAGCAGGGGACCGCCGCTGTCGCCCTGGCAGGTGTCTACGCCGCCGGATGTGTATCCGGCGCAAACCATGTCGGACTTGACGTAGTCCGAACCGTAGGAGCTCGCACAGCTGGAGTCGGACACGATCGGGACGGTCGCGGTCCGCAGCTGGTTGGAGGAGCTGCCGTTCTCCGAGGTGGTGCCCCAGCCGAGGATGCGCGCGGTGGTGCCGGCCGCGTACACACTCGTCTGGGACGAGGAGACGTACGACGCCGGGGTGTACGACATCGCCGTCGAGAGGGTCAGGACGGCCACGTCGTCGCCGTTGGTGGCGTCGGTGTAGCCGGGGTTGATCCAGATCTTGCTGACCCGGCTGACCGTGCCGTTGGTGCCGTTGAGGTAGGTCCGGCCACCGATGACACGGATGCTGCTCGTCGTCTCGCCGACCATGCAGTGGGCCGCCGTGACGACCTTGGTCGAGGAGACCAGGGTGCCGCCGCAGAACTGGTTCTGGGAGGCGTCCGTGATCTGCATCATGAACGGGTACGAGGTCGTCGTGGTCGTGGAACCGCCGACGATGGGCTGGGGAGCGGCTACGGCGGTGGGGGCGCCGAGCAGCGCGGTCGCTGCGGCCGCAGCGGTGGCCGCCACGACGGCCGCGGTCTTTCTTGCGCGGTTGAGCCCGAACATGAGTCTCCTCAGTGGGGGGTTGCCGGTGGGGGGACGCGCGGGTGTGGGGGGTTGAGCACGGGGGTCGCGGGACCGACCCCCGTATGCCCGGGCGAGCGGCACGTTCATAACCTAGAACCGGGAAGTTCCCCCTCCCAATGAGGGAACCCCCTAGGGGAGTTGGGCAGGGAAAACCCTCGGTCGGCCGCAGGCGGACACCACGCGGGTCAGTAAAGCCCGCGACCCCTCACTTCGTACGGCGCCCCGCCGCCAGTCGGACGATGTCCACCCGCGAGCGGATCCCCAGCTTGCGGTAGACCCGGGTCAGCGTGGCCTCGACCGTCTTGACGCTGATGAACAGCCGGGCGGCGATCTCCCGGTTGGTGGCGCCCTCCATGACGAGCGCGGCCACCTGACGCTCCATCGCCGCGAGCCCCTCGAGGGCGTCGGACACCGGCGCGGGCACGGCGGCCGGCTCCGGCTCGGCCGCCGGGACGACGCTCGCCGCGTCGACCTGCCGCAGCCAGGGCAGCGCCCGGCAGCGCCTGAAGAGCCGGGCCGCCTCGTCGTACGACGTCGGCCCCGGGCGCCGGGTGCGCAGCTGGGCCAGTGCGAAGGCGGTGCGGGCCTCCTCCAGGCCGTACCCGAGTTTGGCGAGCCGGTCCTGCACCGAGGTCAACTGGGCGAGCGCCGCCTCGTGTTCCCCGCGCGCGGCGCGCAGCAGCCCCTCGGCGCGGTCCAGCACCGCGAGCACGCTCTCCCGGCCGAGCCGCAGCGCCTGCTCCCGGGTGACGTCGATGACGTCCTGGGCCTCGCGCAGCTCGCCGGTCCTGACCAGGGCCTCGGCGAGATCGCCCTGCCAGCGGCCGCGGGCCGGGTCGGTGATGCCGAGCCCGTGCTCCAGCTCGCGCACCCGGCGCAGCGAGCGGACGGCTCCTTCGGCGTCCCCGGCGACCAGCTGGGCGTAGCCGAGGGCGGTCAGCGCGCGGGAGACGTACATCTGGTCGCCGTCCTCCTCGGCGTGGTCGACGGCCTCCCGGGCCAGCTCCAGTGCCCGTTCCACATCGCCGCCCGAGGCCTCGCCGAGCGAGGTGAGGACCGCGGAGGCGACCTCGCCGATGCCGGTGTCCCGGGCCATCATCAGGCTCTCCCGGGCGAGGTCGAGGGCGCGGCCGCAGTGCCCGGAGCGCAGTTCGGTCTCGGCCACCCCGCGCAGGAAGTGCACCTCGCTCTCGACGGCCCCGGTGCGCTGGACCTCGCGCAGCAGCGCGGTGACGGTCGCGCGGGCCTCGGCCAGCTGGTCGCTCATGATCAGCCAGCGGAACCGGGAGTAGCCGGCGCCGTTGTGGTGGCACGACACCCTCGGGTCCTGGGGTTCCTTCAGGGCCTTCTTGATGGTGGCGGGGGCGTCGGGATGGCCCATGAGGGTCTCGATCTGGGCCTGGAAGGCGAGCGCCATCAGCTCGTTGTAGCGGTCGCCGGCCTGCGCGGCGAGCGCCGCCGAGTGCGCGGCCTCCTCGCGGGCCCGGTCGAAGTCGCCGTCCACCAGCACGGCCCGCCAGGTCAGCTGGTAGTGGATCAGGGCGAGCAGCTGGGGGTCGTCGCCCGCGTCGGCGAGGGCCTGCGGGAAGACCGAGTCGACCTCGGTCATGGCGTGGCCCGCGGTGTCGATCACGATGATCCAGGCCCGCACCCGGTCCGCGGGCACGGTCGCCCGGGTCAGCACGTCCCGGGCGATGTCCCGGGCGAGGTCCAGCTCACCGGCGGTGATCGCGTCCTCGGCGGCCTGGAGGCGCCGGGCGTCGGGGTTGCCCTCGGCGGGGGTGTGGCGGGCGGCGAGCAGGCCGAGGGAGGCGGCGACCGAGGGCGCCCCGCGGTCCCGGGCGAGCGAGGCCGCTTCGGCGAGGCTGTCGGCGGTGTCCGGGTCGGTGCCGGTGGTGGCCAGGGCGAGATGCCGGGCCCGCTCGATGGGGTCGGAGGCGGCCTTCGACAGCGCGGCGTGCGCGGCCCGCCGCTCGTGCGCGGGCGCCTCCGCGTACAGCGCGGCCGAGATCAGCGGATGCGCGAACCGTACGGCGGGGCCCTCGGGGTCGGTGGCCAGCAGACCGAGGGCGGCGGCCTGGGCGGTCTCCGCCTCGGCGTTCTCCCGGCCGGCCGCGCGCAGCAGGGCGGGGGTGGGGCGGGCGCCGGCGCTCGCGACGAGGAGGGTGCGGCGGGCCTCGTCGGAGAGCATCTCCAGACGGTTCAGGACGAGGGTGCGCAGCGAGGTCGGCACCGGGAGCGGCTCGCCGGGGCGGGGCGGGGTCGGGTTCTCGCTGAGGGCGCGGCCGAGTTCCAGGGCGAAGAGCGGGTTGCCGCCGCTGGTGCGGTGGATGTCGCGGACCGTGGAGCGGGGCAGGCCGGTGTAGCCGCGGTGGCCGAGTAGCTCGGAGACCTGGGTGCGGGAGAGCGGGTTGACGCGCAGGGCGAGGGTGTCGGGGGGTGACGCGCGTAGGTGACGGTCGTACTCCTGGCCCTCGGTCCGCACCGCGCACAGCATCCGCACCGGGGTGCCGCCGAGGCGGCGGGCGGCGAAGCCGAGGAGTTCGGCGCTGGCCGAGTCCAGCCACTGCACGTCGTCGGCGACGATCAGCACCGGGCCCTCGGCGGCGAGCGCGCGCAGCGCGGAGAGCACCGCGAGCCGCAGGGCGAGGCCGTCGCGCTGGAGGGTGGACTCGCCGCGGCCGGTGAGCGCCGACTCCAGTGCGGTGCGCTGGGCGACGGGCAGCTTGCCGGAGACCTCGTCGAGGACCAGACCGAGCAGGTCGGCGAGGGCGAGGAAGGGGAGATGCGATTCGGACTCGGTGGCCGAGCAGCGCAACACGGTACGCGCCGAGCCGCTGTTATCGGCGGCCAATGCCCGCAGGACGGTGGACTTTCCTATTCCGGCGGGGCCGTGCAGCAGCACGCTGCCGCCCCGGGCGAGCTGCTCCCGGGCCTGTCCGAACACCTCCTCACGGCCGATCACCAGGTCAGGGCGGCATCTCGCAGGCTCCTGGAAGTCCCGTTGCACGGTCGCCGCTCCCCTCGTGTCGTGTCCGGGCCAAATTCTAGGCAACGATTCTTTGAAATCCGGAGGGGAGAGGTGGTGAGGCAAATAACAACCTCACAGCATGGGGAAATTCAAAGCACAGCTGAATGAATGGCTGGGCAACGTTTCGGGCGTGTCCATCCGGTCCGCCTACGGCAGCAGCCCCGCCCGGCGCGCCGCCGCCACCGCCTCCCCGCGCGTGTGCGCACCGAGCCTGCGCATGGCCGAGCGCAGGTATCCCTTGACCGTCTCCGGCCGCAGCCCGAGCCGCTCGGCGGCGGCCGCGTTCGTCGCCCCCGCGGCCACACAGGCGAGGACGTCCAGCTCACGCGGGGCGAGCGTGACCCGCTCCGGTTGCCGGGGCGTGAGGAGCCCGCACGCGTCGAGGAGTTCGGCCCGCAGCTGCGGGTCGGTGATCCGCGGCGCCAGCGCGCGCAGGGCCGCGTGCGCCTCCCGGACCTGCTCCCGCGACACCGGGTCCACCCCGCCGGCGGGCCCGGCCGCCGTCACCAGCTCCCGCGCCTCCTCGCGCACCACCAGCGCCTGCTCCACGTCCCGCGCCGCCTCCATCGCCGCGCTCAGCACCCGGTCACCGAGCGGCTGTACGGTGCGCAGCGCCCCGTACAGCACGCCGCGCACCCGGCGCCGTACGACCACGGGCACCGCCACGATCGAGCGCAGACCCTCGGCGGCGACCGGGACGTCGTACTCATGGCTGATCTGCCGGGAGACGGAGTAGTCCGCCACCGCGCAGGGCCGGGCGAGCGCGACCGCCTTGCCGCCCAGACCGCTGCCCGAGACCACCGCGAGCGCCCGCAGCGCGACCGTGGAGGTGCCGCTCAGTTCGCTGATGCGCATCTGCGGGCGGCCGGAATCCACCAGCCCGCCGAAGGCGACCGGGAGCCCGGTCGTGCGCCGCAGCCGCACCAGCGCGTTCCGGATCTCCGCCGCGTCCGTGCTCACCTGTTCGTCCTTTCGCTGCAGCGCACCCCCGTTCGGGGGTGGTGAGACCTGCATCACGGAGTAAACGATGGCAGAGAGCCGCCCGGCAATGGTCCGGTCATGAGGGAGGACAGATGACGACGGAGCTGTTCCGCGGGGCGCGGGACTTCCTGCTCGCCCACCGCGAGGACTACGCGACGGCATACGAGGGGTTCACCTGGCCTCGTCCCGAGCGCTTCAACTGGGCGCTCGACTGGTTCGACGACATCGCCTACGGGAACGCCGCGACCGCGCTGCACATCGTCGAGGAGGACGGCCGGGAGACCAAGCTGTCCTTCGGGGAACTGTCGGTCCGCTCCGACCAGGCCGCGAACTGGCTGCGGGAGCAGGGGGTGGCCGCCGAGGACCGCATCCTGGTGATGCTGGGCAACCAGGCCGAGCTGTGGATCACGGCACTGGCCGCGATGAAGCTGCGCGCCGTCGTCATCCCGGCCACCCCGCTGCTCGGCCCGGCCGACCTGCGCGACCGCGTCGAGCGCGGGCGGGTGCGACATGTGATCGTGCGCTCCGAGGACGCGGACAAGTTCGCGGAGGTGCCCGGCTCCTACACCCGGATCGCGGCGGGCGACCCGGTCGAGGGCTGGCTGGCGCTGGACGACCTGTACCAGGCCGACGCCTCGTTCAGGCCCGACGGCCCTACCCTCGCCGACGACCCGCTGATGCTCTACTTCACCTCGGGCACCACCGCCCGCCCCAAGCTGGTCGAGCACACCCACACCTCGTACCCGATCGGGCACCTGGCCACCATGTACTGGATCGGCCTCAAGCCCGGCGACGTGCACCTGAACATCTCGTCGCCCGGCTGGGCCAAGCACGCCTGGTCGAACCTGTTCGCGCCCTGGAACGCGGAAGCCACCGTCTTCATCCACAACTACACGCGCTTCGACGCGGCCCGCCTGATGGCCGAGATGGACCGTGCGGGGGTCACCACCTTCTGCGCGCCGCCGACCGTGTGGCGGATGCTCATCCAGGCCGACCTGACCCAGTTGCGCAACCCTCCGCGGGAGGTGGTGGCGGCCGGCGAGCCGCTGAACCCCGAGGTCATCGAACAGGTGCGGCGGGCGTGGGGGGTGACGATCCGGGACGGTTTCGGGCAGACGGAGACGGCCGTACAGGTCTCCAACAGCCCCGGCCAGCTCCTGAAGACCGGCTCCATGGGACGGCCCAGCCCCGGTTACCGGGTGGAGCTGCTCGACCCGGTGACGGGAGCGCCCGGCGCGACGGAGGGCGAGATCGCGCTCGACCTGTCCGCCCGTCCCGTCGGCCTGATGACCGGCTACCACGGCGACGCGGACCGTACGGCGGAGGCGATGGCCGGCGGCTACTACCGCACGGGCGATGTGGCGTCGAGGGACGCCGACGGGTATCTGACCTACATCGGCCGCAGTGACGACGTCTTCAAGGCGAGCGACTACAAGATCAGCCCCTTCGAGCTGGAGAGCGCGCTGCTGGAGCACGAGGCGGTCGCCGAGGCGGCCGTGGTGCCCGCGCCGGACGAGCTGCGGCTCGCGGTGCCGAAGGCGTACGTGGTGCTGGCGGAGGGCTGGGAGCCCGGTCCCGACACCGCGAAGGTGCTCTTCGAGCACTCGCGGGACGTGCTCGCCCCGTACAAGCGCATCCGCCGCCTGGAGTTCGCGCCGCTGCCCAAGACCGTGTCCGGCAAGATCCGCCGCATCGAGCTGCGCGAGGCCACGGCGGAGGGCTCCGACGCCGAGTACCGCGAGGAGGACTTCCGGTGAGCTCCTACAGCCACGGGGTGAGCGGGACCGCGCTGCTCGGGGACACGATCGGCGCCAATCTCGACCGGGCGGTCGCCCGCTGGCCGGAGCGTGAGGCGCTGGTCGACGTGCCGTCCGGGCGGCGCTGGACCTACGCCCGATTCGCCGCGGACGTCGAGGAGTTGGCGTACGCGCTGCTGGCGAGCGGGGTCGCCAAGGGTGACCGGGTGGGCATCTGGGCGGTCAACTGCCCCGAGTGGGTGCTGGTCCAGTACGCCACCGCCCGTATCGGCGCGATCATGGTGAACATCAACCCGGCGTACCGCACCCACGAGGTCGAGTACGTCCTCAACCAGGCCGGGATCTCCCTGCTGTTCGCCTCTCTCAGCCACAAGACCAGCGACTACCGCGCGATGGTCGCGAAAGTGCGGGGGAAGTGCCCGCAGTTGCGGGAGACGGTGTTCATCGGGGACCCGAGCTGGGAGGCGCTGCTCGCCCGCGCGACCCCGGCGCCGTTCCCGGAACTGTCCTGCGACGACCCGATCAACATCCAGTACACGTCGGGCACGACGGGCTTCCCCAAGGGGGCCACGCTCTCCCACCACAACATCCTCAACAACGGTTATTTCGTGGGTGAGTTGATCGCCTACACCGAGCAGGACCGGATCTGCGTCCCGGTCCCCTTCTACCACTGCTTCGGCATGGTGATGGGCAACCTGGCGGCGACCTCGCACGGCGCCTGCATGGTGATCCCGGCGCCGTCCTTCGACCCGAAGGCCACGCTGGAGGCGGTCCAGCAGGAGCGCTGCACCTCCCTCTACGGCGTACCGACCATGTTCATCGCGGAGTTGAACGACCCGGACTTCGCGACGTACGACCTGTCGTCCCTCCGTACCGGCATCATGGCGGGCTCGCCCTGCCCGGTGGAGGTGATGAAACGGGTGGTCGCCGAGATGCACATGGCGGAGGTCTCCATCTGCTACGGCATGACGGAGACGTCCCCCGTCTCCTTGCAGACGCGCCGCGACGACGACCTGGAACACCGCACCGGCACGGTCGGCCGGGCCCTGCCGCACATCGAGGTCAAGGTCGTCGACCCGGCGACGGGGGTGACCCAACCGCGGGGCACGGCGGGGGAGCTGTGCACCCGCGGCTACAGCGTGATGCTCGGCTACTGGAACGAGCCGGGCAAGACCGCCGAGTCGATCGACGCGGGCCGCTGGATGCACACCGGGGACCTGGCCGTGATGCGCGAAGACGGCTACGTGGAGATCGTCGGCCGCATCAAGGACATGATCATCCGGGGTGGCGAGAACATCTACCCGCGCGAGATCGAGGAGTTCCTCTACGCCCACCCGAAGATCGCGGACGCCCAGGTCGTGGGCGTGCCCCACGAGCGCTACGGCGAGGAGGTCCTCGCCTGCGTGATCCCCCGCGACCCGTCCGATCCGCCGACCCTGGAGGAGGTGCGCGCCTTCTGCGAGGGCCGGCTGGCGCACTACAAGGTGCCCAGCAGGCTCCAGGTGCTGGAGTCGTTCCCGATGACGGTGTCGGGGAAGGTGCGCAAGGTGGAACTGCGGGAGACGTACGCGGCGGAGTAGGGCGTCCTTCAGCCCCTGCGCATGCACACCCGCGGCCACCGGCCGAGGCCGAGCCCGGCCTCATGGGCGCGGATCTTCCGCAGACCGGGGGTGAGTTCGCCCTCGCCGAGCACGCGGAAGCCGAGGCGCTCGTAGTACGGGGCGTTCCAGGGCACCTCGGCGAAGGTGGTCAGGGTGAGACCGGTGAGGCCCTCCTCGCGGGCGCGTTCGGCGGCGTACGCGAGCAGGGCTTCCCCGACGCGCCGACGCGCGAAGTCCGGACGGACCGAGACCTGCTCGATGTGCAGGGCACCGTCGACGGGCTCGCAGACCAAGTACCCGACGGGACGATCGTCACCACCGACCGCCACCCAGGCCCGCCCCTGACTGCGGTACCCGTCCAGAACGTCCACCGGGAAGGGCTCGTCCTCGGCGATCGCCGTCATGCCGACCTTGCGGAAGACGGCACCGGCGGCACGCTCGATGTCCTGGAGGGCGGTGAGCTCGTCGGCTGCGACGGGGCGGATGCGCATCGGGCGAGTATGGCGGGTGCGGGACGCGACCGCACGGGGTTTCCGACGCCGGGGGAGTGAGCCGAGCCCCGCCCAGGTGCGCTTTGCCTGGGGGCCGTCCCGTGCCTCGGCGGGCTCTGCATGTCGGCCATACGGGCCCCGCGCGTCAGCCGTCCCGCGGCTCGGTCATCCTCATGCCCCGCCACCGCCCCGACCCATGGACCGCGCGACTCACCTCACGCCACCGCATCCCACCGCCCCCCGCTCAACCGCCGGAGGCGTCTGCTCCGGTTGCGTCCAGTTCGTCTGCTCTGCTGTTCACCGGCTGGGGCGTGCCCGTGAGGTCGAGGACGAACAAGGGGACGGAGAGGGAGTCCGCGACCGTTCGGGCGTCCGTGGCGTAGCCGGCCAGGGAGAAGTAGACGCAGTCCGCGGACTCCGTCATCGCCGTCAGCCACAGGCATTCGACGTCGCGGAGCGATGCCGGGCGGACCGTGGGGTCCACCTGGGCCAGGAGGCCGCGGGCGGCGAGGCCGATGCCGTTCGGGGGGCGCTGGTCGGCGCGGCGGATGTCCGCGTAGCCGAGCCAGCGCAGATACAGGGCCGCGGCCGTGACCGCGTCGCGTGCCGTGCGGATCGTCACCGGCTGGAACGCGCGCCGCCGGGACTGCTCGACACGGCGGGTGGTAGGGATGCCGACCGCATCTGCCGCGACCGGGACCCGCAGCACCGTTCCGCAGGCGCAGCCCACCTCGGGGTGCGGCCACTCGCCCGTGCGGCCGCAGCGCGCGCACAGCACCGTCACCCAGTCGTCCTCCCAGGACCGGTGCGTCACCGCCGTCGCCCGCGCGCGCCGGTCCAGCGGCGGTGTCACCGGCGCCCCGCAGGCGCACGGATAGGACGGTGCCGCATAGAAGTGCTCGCGCCGGCAGACCGGGCAGCGCACCGACACGTTCTCGGACATGGCCCACTCCAGAACGACCCCACGTCGGGACAGCGCTCCCATCGTCCTCCAGCCGACCCCCGCTTGTCCGTCTCTTGACGGCCTTCACCCCTCCACTTACATTGATTCCAGATCGTAGAAGTTAGTTTCCGCAATACGGAATTAACCGCAGAACGGAAGTACTCACCGCGGGGCGCGACGGGAGTGCGAATCCGGCAGCCGAAGCAGGGAGTACTCGATGGCACGTATGACCGCTGCCCGCGCGGCAGTTGAGATCCTCAAGCGCGAGGGCGTCACCAACGCGTTCGGGGTGCCCGGCGCGGCGATCAACCCCTTCTACCGCGCCCTCAAGGAGGGCGGCGGCATCGACCACACGCTCGCCCGGCACGTCGAGGGCGCCTCCCACATGGCCGAGGGCTACACCCGCGCCAACCCGGGCAACATCGGCGTCTGCATCGGCACCTCGGGCCCGGCCGGCACCGACATGATCACCGGCCTGTACTCGGCGATCGGCGACTCGATCCCGATCCTCTGCATCACCGGCCAGGCACCGGTCAGCGTCATCCACAAGGAGGACTTCCAGGCCGTCGACATCGCCTCGATCGCCAAGCCCGTCACCAAGGCGGCCACCACCGTCCTGGAGGCGGCCCAGGTCCCCGGCGTCTTCCAGCAGGCCTTCCACCTGATGCGCTCCGGCCGCCCCGGCCCGGTCCTCATCGACCTGCCCATCGACGTCCAGCTCACCGAGATCGAGTTCGACCCGGAGACCTACGAGCCGCTCCCGGTCTACAAGCCGGCCGCGACCCGCGCCCAGATCGAGAAGGCGATCGGGTTCCTGCTCGCCTCTGAGCGCCCGCTGATCGTCGCGGGCGGCGGCATCATCAACGCCGACGCCTCCGACCTCCTCGTGGAGTTCGCCGAGCTCACCGGCACCCCGGTGATCCCGACCCTGATGGGCTGGGGCACCATCCCCGACGACCACGAGCTGAACGCCGGCATGGTCGGCCTCCAGACCTCGCACCGCTACGGCAACGCGACCTTCCTGGAGTCCGACTTCGTCCTCGGCATCGGCAACCGCTGGGCCAACCGGCACACCGGCTACAAGCTCGACGTCTACCGCCAGGGCCGCACGTTCGTCCACGTCGACATCGAGCCCACCCAGATCGGCAAGATCTTCCCGCCGGACTACGGCATCACCTCCGACGCCAAGGCCGCCCTGGAGCTCTTCGTCGAGGTGGCCAGGGAACTGAAGGCCGCGGGCAGGCTGCCCGACCGCTCCGCGTGGATCGCCTCCCACCTGGAGCGCAAGGCCACGCTGCTGCGCCGTACGCACTTCGACAACGTGCCCATGAAGCCGCAGCGCGTCTACGAGGAGATGAACAAGGCCTTCGGCCCCGAGACGCGGTACGTCACCACGATCGGCCTGTCGCAGATCGCGGGCGCCCAGATGCTGCACGTCTACAAGCCGCGGCACTGGATCAACTGCGGCCAGGCCGGCCCGCTCGGCTGGACCATCCCGGCCGCGCTCGGCGTCTCCAAGGCCGACCCGGAGGCCCAGGTCGTCGCGCTCTCCGGCGACTACGACTTCCAGTTCATGCTGGAGGAGCTGGCCGTCGGCGCGCAGCACAAGATCCCGTACGTCCATGTCCTCGTCAACAACGCCTACCTGGGCCTGATCCGGCAGGCGCAGATCGGTCTCGACATCAACTTCCAGGTCAACCTGGAGTTCGAGAACATCAACTCCCCGGAGCTGGGCGTCTACGGCGTCGACCACATCAAGGTCGTCGAGGGCCTCGGCTGCAAGGCCATCCGCGTCACCGAGCCCGACCAGCTGCTGCCGGCCTTCGAGGAGGCCAAGAAGCTGGCCGCCGAGTACCGGGTGCCGGTCGTGGTCGAGGCGATCCTGGAGCGGGTCACCAACATCGCGATGAGCAAGACCGCCGACATCAGCGACGTCACCGAGTTCGAGGAGCTCGCGACCGAGCCGGAGCACGCGCCGACGGCGATCAGGACGCTGAAGGTCTGACGTATCGCAGCGCGTACAGGGGCGGTCCATCCGGGGGGATGGGCCGCCCTTTCGGCATGCCCCGTCCCCCCGGGTGTCCGTCCCCCGTTCCCCCGTTCCCCCGTCACGCGGTGCCCGCCGCCCCCGTGCCGGCGGGCACCGCGTGACGACAATGTGCCCAACCCCGAAGGCGGTTGAAGCCTCCGGGGACGGGTTCAGAGGTTGATTTGAGGGTTCCGTACTCCGTCTACGCCGCCGGGTGTAGGCGGGCTCAGTCCTCGTGGTGCTCGGACAGTCCGGGCCAGTCGTCCGGGCCGCCGCCCTGCCATTCCACGATGTCCTCGTCCTCCACCTCGATCCGGTCGAGATCGGCGAGGCGCAGCAGCTCCACGACGTCGTCCAGGTGGGAGGCGACACCGAGGTTGTGGTCGTCCGCGGTGACCCGCCGGGAGCCGTCGAGGCCCGGCGAGTGCACCACGACATGCGGGTGGTGCGATGCGTGTGCCATGCCTTCAGCGTCCCGCCCGGAAGCGCCGCGCGCACCCCGGGCACAGCGAGAAGCACCGGATACGGGAGTGTCCGTATCCGGTGCTTCCGGGGTGTTGCCGTCCTGCTGGGACCGCGGCGGCGGCGACGGAGCCCGAGAAGCCCTTCCCTCAGGTCGAGAAGAGGATCTCCGGTCCTTCACCACCGCACTGGCTCGCACGCCGCCGCGGTCCATCACCCTGCCCGTGCCCCGTACCGAGGGACCACCCCTCATCCGGGTCGCTCAGCTTGCGGGCGCGAACAGGGAGTCTGCGCCCGCTCAGTCCTCGCGCAGGGCGCGGACCGCCTCCTCCACGCGCTTGCCGTACTCCGGGTCGGCGGCGTGGAAGTGGGCGAGGTTCTTCTCGATCACGTCGTCGCGGGAGACCTGGGACAGGCCGCCGGCGATGTTCGCGACCAGGCGCGCCTTCTCGTCCTCGGACATCAGCCGGTACAGCTCGCCGGCCTGGAAGAAGTCGTCGTCCTTGGTGTGCTGCGGGGCCTCGTGGGTGCCGGTCCAGCCGCTGACCGCCAGCGGGGCGGAGAGCGGGCGGCCGGTCTCCGCCGGGCCGTCGTAGGAGTTCGGCTCGTAGTTCTTCGCCGCGCGGCCCTGGGAGTTGGTGGCCATGAGGCCGTCCCGCCCGTAGTTGCTGGCGACGGTCGCCTTCGGGGCGTTCACCGCGAGCTGGGTGTGGTTGACGCCCAGCCGGTAGCGGTGCGCGTCCGCGTAGGCGAACAGCCGGCCCTGGAGCATCTTGTCCGGCGACGGGCCGATGCCCGGCACGAAGTTGTTCGGGGAGAACGCGGCCTGCTCGACCTCGGCGAAGACGTTGTCCGGGTTGCGGTCGAGGACCAGGCGGCCCACGCGCTGGAGCGGGTAGTCCTTGTGCGGCCACACCTTGGTGAGGTCGAACGGGTTGAAGCGGTAGTCCGCCGCCTCGGCCGCCGGCATGAGCTGCACGTAGAGGGTCCAGGACGGGTTCACCCCGCGCTCGATGGCCTGGAGCAGGTCCGTCTGGTGCGAGTTGGGGTCCTTGCCGGCGAGCTCGGCGCCCTGCTCGGCGGACAGGCAGCGGATGCCCTGGTTGGTCTTGAAGTGGTACTTGACGAAGAAGGCCTCGCCGTCGGCGTTCGTCCACTGGTAGGTGTGCGAGCCGTAGCCGTTCATGTGGCGGTACGACGCCGGGATGCCGCGGTCGCCCATCAGCCAGGTGATCTGGTGCGTGGCCTCGGGGGCGTGCGCCCAGAAGTCCCAGACGTTGTCCGGCTCCTGACGGCCCGTGAACGGGTCGCGCTTCTGCGAGTGGATGAAGTCGGGGAACTTGATCGGGTCCTTGATGAAGAACACCGGGGTGTTGTTGCCGACGAGGTCGTAATTGCCCTCTTCCGTATAGAACTTCACCGCGAAGCCGCGCGGGTCGCGCACCGCGTCCGCGCCGCCGAGCGAGTCCGCCACGGTGGAGAAGCGCAGGAAGACCTCGGTGCGCTTGCCGACGCTGCTGAGGAAGTCGGCGTGCGTGAACCCGGTGACGTCGTCGGTCACCTCGAAGTAGCCGTACGCGCCGCTGCCACGGGCGTGCACCACGCGCTCCGGGATGCGCTCGCGGTTGAAGCGGGCGAGCTTCTCCAGCAGGTGCTGGTCCTGGAGGAGGAGCGGACCGCCGACACCGGCGGAGGCGGAATTCTGGTTGTCGGCGACCGGGGCGCCGGACTCGGTCGTCAGCACGCGCTTCGACATCGGGGACCTTCCGTACGAGAGTCAGCGGAGGCTTCGGAAAAGGACTTCCGCTTCGTGGAGCCTAGGTTTGGGGCGATCCGAACGTCAACAGTTTGTTGAAGGCGATCGGCGGTGCGTTGATTCCGGGCGGCGCCGCCGCTTGGGCGCGACAGGACAGGTGTCAGCAGCGTGCGCCGCCCGGGGTCTTGGGGTGTACGTCAGATCTGGGCGCCGGAGAGGCGCTCGACCGCGCGCAGCAGCGCGGAGTGGTCCAGGCCCCCGTCGCCCTGGGCGCGCAGGGACGCGACGAGTTGGGCGACGACCGCGCCGACGGGCAGGGCCGCGCCGACGTTGCGGGCCGCGTCGGTGACGATGCCCATGTCCTTGTGGTGGAGGTCGATGCGGAAGCCCGGCTTGAAGTCGCGCTGGAGGAAGTTGTCCTTCTTGCGCGTCAGCACGGTCGAGCCCGCGAGGCCGCCGTTGAGGACGTCGAGCGCGGCCTTGAGGTCCACGCCGGACTTCTCCAGGAAGACCACGGCCTCGGCGCACGCCTGGATGTTCACGGCGACGATCAGCTGGTTGGCGGCCTTCACGGTCTGCCCCGAGCCGTGCGGACCGCACAGCACGATGGTCTTGCCGAGCGCCTCCAGGATCGGCTTGGCGGCGTCGAAGTCGGCCTGCTCACCGCCGACCATGATCGACAGCACGGCCTCGATGGCACCGGCCTCGCCGCCGGACACCGGGGCGTCCAGGACGCGGATGCCCTTGTCCCGGGCGGCCTTCGCGAGGTCCACCGAGGTCTGCGGGGTGATCGAGGACATGTCGATCAGCAGGGCGCCGGACCTCGCGTTCTCCAGGATGCCGTCCGGGCCGTACGCGATGGCCTCGACCTGCGGGGAGGCGGGCACCATCGTGATGACCACGTCGGCGTCCTTGACGGCCTCGGCGATCGAGGCGGCGGCCTTGCCGCCGGCGGCGGCGAGACGGTCCAGCTTGTCCTGCTCCAGCGTGAAGCCGGTGACGTCGTAACCCGCCTTGATGAGGTTCTCGGACATGGGGGAGCCCATGATGCCGAGGCCTATCCAGGCGACCTTGGGGAGTGCGTTGCTCATGATGGGGGTGCCTTTCACGTAACGGGGGTCAGCGGGGCAGCCAGGCGAAGGCCTCGGCGCTCGGGCGGTCGCCCGGCTTGTACTCGAGGCCGACCCAGCCGTCGTAACCCGCCTTCCTCAGCTGGTCGAGGAGGTCTTCGAGGGGCAGCGAGCCGGTGCCCGGAGCGCCACGGCCCGGGTTGTCGGCGATCTGCACATGGCCGGTCTTCGCGGCGTACTCCTCGATCACCGCCGGCAGGTCCTCGCCGTTCATGGACAGGTGGTAGAGGTCCATGAGGAACTTGGCGTTGCCGAGGCCCGTCGCCTCGTTGACCTTGTCGACGATCCCGATCCCGGCGGGCGCCGACACCAGCGGGTACCGCGGCGACTCGGGCTTGTTCAGCGTCTCGATCAGCAGGATCGCGCCGATCCGGTCGGCCGCGCGGGCCGCGAGGACGAGGTTCTCCAGTGCGAGCGCGTCCTGCGCGGCCGGGTCGACGCCGTCGACGCGGTTGCCGTACAGGGCGTTGAGCGCCTTGCAGCCCAGCGACCGGGCGAAGTCCGCGACCACCTCGATGTTGGCGCGGAACTTCTCCGACTCCTCGCCCGGGATCGACAGGGCGCCGCGGTCGGGGCCCGGAAGCTGGCCGGCGTAGAAGTTCAAGCCCGTGAGCTGGACGCCCGCGTCCTCGATCGCCTGCTTCAGGGCGTCGAGCTCGGACTGCTCGGGGGTGGGGGAGTCGACCCAGGGCCACCACAGCTCGACCGCGGTGAAGCCCGCCGCGGCGGCGGCCGCGGGGCGCTCCAGGAGCGGGAGTTCCGTGAAGAGGATCGACAGGTTGACGTTGAAGCGCTGGTCTGCGAATCCCATGGGCCGCCGCGCTCCCTTCCGTGTCGAGTGATTCCGTATTGCGGAAGTTCGTTTCTGCTTAATGGAAGATTGCCGTCGGGTCTCGTCGCTTGTCAAGAGGGCTCGGCGGAAGTCGGTGCCGCGCGTTAGGTTGTGCGCGTGCGATTGAGAGTGGAGTTCACGACCGAACCCTTCGACCTGGACGAGGCGCCCGCGCACGCGGTCGCGGCCCGTGAGGTGGTCGAGGCGGCCGAGCTGGACGCGGTCGACGTCGGCCCGTTCGGCAACACCGCGGAAGGCGGTGCCGAGGCCGTGCTCTCCGCTGTCGACGCGCTGCTGCGGGGGAGCCTGGCGGCCGGTGCCACCCGTATCTCGCTGCAGGTCAACGTGATCGGGGAGGGCGAGAAGTGACCGGCACCGCGGACGAACCCTTCATTACGGCCGTGAAGCCGCTGGTCGACGCCATGGGCGGGGAGATGGTCCCGCCGGACGAGGCCGGCCCCGACGACGTCGTGCTGGCCTGGGAGGGTGCCGACGTGGTCGCCGTACGCCTGCCGCAGCTCGCGGACTCCCTCGATCACATCCTGGCCGCCATGGAGCGCAAGCAGGGCAAGCCGCTGGCCGACCTGGACCGCAAGGCCAAGCAGGAGGTCGTGCGCATACTGGAGGCGCGTGGCGCCTTCTCCGTACGGCACGGCGTGGAGACCGTGGCGAGCGCCCTCGGCGTCAGCCGGTTCACGGTCTACAACTACCTGAACCGTGACAAGGGCTGATCCTCCGAGGTCTTTCGGGGTCTTTCGGGGTCTTTCAGGGTCCTTCAAAGGGGTCGCTGATGTAACCCCGAATTTTCAACAAAGTGTTGACGTGGTGTTTCGAAGGGCGTTAGCTAGCCGCAGCCCGTTCAGCAACACGGCCACGGAGGCTCCCGTGACTTCGACTTCCACGCCGCCGGGCCTGACCCGGTTCAACGCCCTGGAGGAGCACGCGGCCTTCGCCGCCCTCCACGAGGCGTGTGCCTCCACGGCATGGGCGCGGCGACTGCTCGCCGCCCGCCCCTACACCACCCGCGACGACCTCTACGCCGCCAGCGACGCCGCGATGGCCGAGCTGACCGCCGAGGACCTCGCCGAGGCGATGGCCGGACACCCGCCCATCGGCCGCCCCAAGGAGGGCGACCCGACCTCCGCCCGTGAACAGCGCGGCATGGCCGGCGCGACGGAGGAGCTCAAGGCGGAGATGCTGGAGCTGAACCTCGCCTACCAGGAGAAGTTCGGCCATGTCTTCCTGATCTGCGCCACCGGCCGGACCGGCGAGCAGATGCGGGACGCGGTCAAGGAGCGGATCGGGAACGCGCCGGAGCAGGAGCGGGAGATCGTCCGCACCGAGCTGGGCAAGATCAACCGCATCCGGCTCGCCCGACTCGTCGAAGAGGACTGACGCAGCATGAGCACCAGCACCACCGCCTCGGTGTCCACCCACATCCTGGACACCAGCATCGGCCGCCCCGCCGAGGCAGTCGCCGTCCAGCTGTCCGCCCGCCAGGGTGCGGATGCGGACTGGCAGGCGCTCGGCGGCAGCGCGACCGACGCGGACGGGCGGTGCAAGGACCTGCCGGCCCTGCCGGAGGGCACCACACACGTACGGCTCGACTTCGCCGTCGAACCGTACTTCGAGAAGAAGCAAGCCGATGCGCAGCAGGACGCCCCCGCGAATCGGGACAGCGGTGCAGGGGCAGTGTTCTTCCCGGAAGTGGCGATCACCTTCGCCGTCGAGCCCGGGGAGCACTACCACGTACCGCTGCTGCTCAACCCGTTCGGCTACTCCGTTTACCGAGGGAGCTAGCTAAATGCCCACGATTCTGGGACAGAACCAGTACGGCAAGGCCGAGAACCGAGTCGTAAAGATCACGCGGGACGGCGCCACCCACCACATCAAGGACCTGAACGTGTCCGTCGCGCTGAGCGGCGACATGGACGAGGTCCACTACTCCGGCTCCAACGCCAACGTGCTGCCGACCGACACCACCAAGAACACGGTGTACGCGTTCGCCAAGGAGCACGGCATCGAGTCGGCCGAGCAGTTCGGCATCCACCTGGCGCGGCACTTCGTGACCTCGCAGGAGCCGATCAGGACGGCGCGGATCCGGATCGAGGAGTACCAGTGGGAGCGCATCTCCGCCTCCGACGCCAACTCCCAGTTCATCGGCGCGGACGAGGTCAAGCACTCGTTCGTACGCAAGGGTCAGGAGACCCGGGTCACCCAGATCACCTATGACGGCTCGTCATGGGAGGTCATCTCGGGGCTGAAGGACCTGGTCGTGATGAACTCGACCAACTCCGAGTTCTGGGGCTACGTCAAGGACAAGTACACGACGCTCCAGGAGGCGTACGACCGCATCCTTGCCACCCAGGTCTCCGGCCGCTGGCGGTTCAACTGGACCGACGACGAGCAGCGGATGCCCAACTGGGAGAAGTCCTACGAGCAGACCAGGAAGCACATGCTCCAGGCCTTCGCCGAGACCTACTCGCTCTCGCTCCAGCAGACCCTGTACCAGATGGGTTCGCGGATCATCAACAACCGCAGCGAGATCGACGAGGTCCGCTTCTCGCTGCCGAACAAGCACCACTTCCTGGTGGATCTGGAGCCGTTCGGGCTGAAGAACGACAACGAGGTGTACTTCGCCGCGGACCGGCCCTACGGCCTGATCGAGGCGACGATCCTGCGGGACGGCTGCGAGCCGAAGATCCCGGTGGACCTCACCAACCTCTGACCAACTCCATTTGCGGCACCCGCGGCCCGCCTGGGCGGGCCGCGGCACTCAAATCCCGGGGTCCTGCCGTGCCCACTCCACACAGCGCAAAGGACGAATCATGGCAGCAGCCGAGCGCATCGTCATCGAGAACTGTTCGATCGCGACTGTCGACGCCCACGACACCGAGTACGCGAGCGGGTATGTCGTCATCGCCGGCAACCGCATCGAGGCGCTCGGCGCGGGCAAGGCCCCCGAGGGCCTGGAGAACGTCGTACGCCGCATCGACGCCACCGGCCATCTCGTGACCCCCGGTCTGGTCAACACCCACCACCACTTCTACCAGTGGATCACCCGGGGCCTGGCCACCGACCACAACCTCTTCAACTGGCTCGTCGCGCTGTACCCGACCTGGGCGCGTATCGACGAGTCGATGACCTACTCGGCCGCGCAGGGCTCGCTGGCCATGATGGCCCGCGGCGGTGTCACCACCGCGATGGACCACCACTACGTCTTCCCGCAGAACTCCGGCGACCTGTCCGGCTCGATCATCCGCGCGGCCCGCGAGATGGGCGTCCGCTTCACCCTCGCCCGCGGCTCCATGGACCGCAGCGAGAAGGACGGCGGCCTGCCCCCGGACTTCGCCGTCGAGACCCTGGAAGGCGCCCTCGCCGCCACCGAGGCCACCGTCAAGGAGCACCACGACGCCTCCTTCGACGCCATGACCCAGGTCGCGGTCGCGCCCTGCTCGCCCTTCTCCGTCTCCACCGAACTCCTGCGCGAAGGCGCCGAGTTGGCCCGCCGTCTCGGCGTGCGCCTGCACACCCACGGCTCGGAGACCGTCGAGGAGGAGCAGTTCTGCAAGGAACTGTTCGGGATGGGCCCGACCGACTACTTCGAGTCCACCGGCTGGCTCGGCGAGGACGTGTGGATGGCGCACTGCGTCCACATGAACGACTCCGACATCGCCGCCTTCGCCCGCACGAAGACCGGTGTCGCCCACTGCCCGTCCTCCAACGCCCGCCTCGCCGCCGGCATCGCCCGCGTCCCCGACATGCTCGCCGCCGGCGTCCCGGTCGGCCTCGGCGTCGACGGCACCGCCTCCAACGAGTCCGGCGAACTGCACACCGAGCTGCGCAACGCGCTCCTCATCAACCGCCTCGGCGCCCACCGGGAAGCGGCGCTGAACGCCCGCCAGGCGCTGCGCCTCGGCACCTACGGTGGCGCCCAAGTCCTGGGCCGCAGCGCCGAGATCGGCTCCCTGGAGGCCGGCAAGCTCGCCGACCTGGTCCTGTGGAAGCTGGACACGCTCGCCCACGCCTCCATCGCCGACCCGGTGACCGCGCTGGTCTTCGGCGCGGCGGCCCCGGTCACGGCGTCCTTCGTGAACGGCCGTCAGATCGTCGAGGCAGGCCGCCTGTTGCACGTCGACGAGGACGCGATCGCGCGCTCCACGCGGGAGCAGGCGCAGCGGCTGGCGCAGATCGCCGCGCGGTAACTCCGCATTTCTGTACGGCATTTCTGTACGGCACTTGATCTCCGGCCGGGAGGGACGGCTCCCGGCCGGTAGCCGTGAACCCGAGCGGGGTTCATGGCGGCCGTCTCCGGGGCGCATGCCACACGTGTGCGCCCCGGAACGGTCACCGTGCATGTCCCCATGCATCCGTCCTCCGGTCCCGCACGACCGCGCACCACCTCCAAGAAACCCACGTCAGAGCCGACGTGTTAGCTGACCCGGAGGAACCGCCGTGACCGCCCAACGAGCCGACGCGATCCACCCCGTCGACGAAAAACTCCCCGCACTGAAAATGGCCACCACGGGCCTCCAACACGTGGCCGCCATGTACGCGGGCGTCGTCGCCCCGCCCCTGATAGTCGGGGCGGCCGTCGGCCTCTCCGGCACCGAACTGACCTTCCTCACCGGAGCCTGCCTCTTCACGGCCGGCCTCGCGACCTTCCTCCAGACGCTCGGCGTCTGGAAGATCGGCGCCCGGCTGCCCTTCGTCAACGGCGTCACCTTCGCGGGCGTGGCCCCGATGACGGCGATCGTCGCCTCGACCGACGACAAGTCCGACGCGCTGCCGATCATCTTCGGCGCGGTCATCGTCGCGGGCCTCCTCGGCTTCCTCGCCGCGCCCTTCTTCAGCAAGGCGGTCCGCTTCTTCCCGCCGGTCGTCACCGGCACGGTCATCACCCTCATCGGCGTCTCCCTGCTGCCGGTCGCCTTCGGCTGGGCGCAAGGGCCCAACCCCGCGGCGGACGACTACGGTTCGACGACCTACCTGGGCCTCGCGGCCACGACCCTCGTGATCGTGCTGCTGCTGCGCCGCTTCACGCGCGGCTTCGTCAAGCAGATCGCCGTGCTGCTCGGCCTGGTCCTCGGCACGCTGGTCGCGATTCCCTTCGGCGTCACGGACTTCGGGCCGGTCGCGGACGCGGACGTGGTCGGCTTCCCGACGCCGTTCCACTTCGGCGCCCCGCAGTTCCAGGTCGCCGCGATCGTGTCGATGATCGTGGTGATGGTGGTCTCCATGACCGAATCGACCGCGGACATGCTGGCACTGGGCGAGATCGTGGAGCGCCCGGCGGACGAGAGGACCATCGCGGCGGGCCTGCGAGCCGACACCCTCGGCTCCGCGATCAGCCCCCTCTTCAACGGCTTCATGTGCAGCGCCTTCGCCCAGAACATCGGCCTGGTCGCGATGACGAGGATCCGCAGCCGGTACGTCGTCGCCACCGGCGGCGCCTTCCTGGTCCTGATGGGCCTGTGCCCGATGGCCGCCTCGCTCATCGCCGTCGTACCGCGCCCGGTGCTCGGCGGGGCCGGCGTGGTCCTCTTCGGGTCGGTCGCGGCGAGCGGCATCCAGACCCTGGTACGGGCCGGCCTGGACAAGGACAACAACGTCCTGATCGTCGCCGTCTCGCTGGCCGTGGGGATCATCCCGATCACGGCGCCGGAGTTCTACCACGCGTTCCCCGAGACGGCGAAGATCGTCCTCGACTCGGGGATCTCGACGGGCTGCGTGGCGGCCGTCCTGCTGAACCTGGTCTTCAACCACCTGGGCGGGCAGCGCGACTCCCAGGACGTGACGCACCCGATGGAAGCGGGCGAGGAGATCGCCGCAGCGCACTGACCGAGGGCGTGGCTGTGGCCGGCCGCCTCCCACCCGCACCGGGTTCAGAGCCGGTCGAAGGCCTGGCAGGGGCGGGCCTCGGGGAGGCGGCCGGTGAAGAAGGAGCGGGGAGGGACGCCCATCAGGGTGCGGAAGTCGGACGTCATGTGTGCCTGGTCGTAGTAACCGGCGGTGGCGGCGAGATCGGCCCACTTCGCGGTGGGCGCCTGCGCCAGCACCGCGCGGACGCGGTCGATGCGCGCGTAGTGCTTCGGGGAGAGGCCCACCCCCTCCGCGAAGAGGTTCCGCAACTGCCGCTCACTGACGGCGAGTTCCCGCGCCACGTCCCGAACCTGCGCCGGTGGCCGGCCGCCGCGCATCGACAGCGCGTCGACGGCCGCCCGCAGCAGCCTGCCCCGTGAGTCCGGGAGCGGGAGCCCGCCGAGGGTGTCCGACAGCCGGTCGATCAACGCGTCCGTGTCCAAGTCGCGCGTGTCGTAAGCCAGTTGCCTCGCCGTAGGCGTGGGCAGCTCGCCCAGGGGCACCACCCTGCCGACGAGGTCGGCCGCCGCCACCCCGAGCAGCGGACGGGCCGTCCCCGGCGCCAGATGCAGCTGCACACACGACGCGAGGCGCTCCGCCCCGGCCCGGTGGTACGAGGCGCGGGTCCGCGGGCCGACGACCAGGGCGTCGCGCCGGCCGTCCTCGCCGACCCGCACGACCAGCTTCGTCGCCGTGTCCGGGGCGTGCGCGACCGACTCTCCGCCGGAGACCGTGGCGATCTCGGAGATCCAGGGGCGCAGCGCGCCGGGCACGGGCAGGGGCGGAGCGGTTTCTGCGGGGGCGGTGGTCGTCACGTCTCCACCGTAAGCGGGCGGCGCCTGCGAGGGGGGCGGCCAACCGTGCCGGAATTTCCAAGAGTTGCCGCCGGGCCGTCCGCCAGCGTGGAGGCCATGATCCTAGTGACGGGTGCGACCGGCACCATCGGCAGTGAAGTCGTACGACAGCTCGCGGCACGCGGCGAGAAGGTCCGCGCCCTGACCCGCGACCCCGGTCGGGCGGTGGTGCCCGGGGGCGTGGAGGTGGTACGCGGGGACTTCCTCGACCAGGCCTCCCTGGAGGCGGCGTTGACGGGCGTCGACGCCGCGTTCCTGGTGGGGGTGCTCGGGCCGGAGGACGGCGGGCGGGACGTGCGGCTCATCGAGCTGACGCGGGCGGCGGGGGTGCGGCGGATCGTGAAGCTGTCCTCCATCGGCACCGGCGAGCCCGAGTTCGGCCCGTTCGGCAGCTGGCACCTGCCCGGCGAACAGGCCCTGCGGTCCTCCTCCGACGTGGAGTGGACGATCCTGCGCCCCTCGTCCTTCGCCTCGAACACCCTGGGCTGGGCGCAGGCCCTGGCGGCGGGCCAACCCGTGCCGAACATGACGGGGGAGGGGCGACAGGGGGTCGTCGACCCGCGTGACGTGGCCGAGGTTGCGGTCGCGGCCCTGACCGACGCCCGGCACGCGGGGCGGACGTACACCTTGACCGGCCCCGAGGCGATCAGCGTCGACGGCCAGGCCGCGGTGCTCGCCGACGTGCTCGGCCGCCCGGTCGAGACGGTCACCCCGTCGCGGGAACAGCTGCGGGAGCAGCTGTCCGCGTCCGGGCTGAGCGAACCGGCGGTGGAAGGGGTCCTCGGCGGCCTGGAGTTCGCCCGCACGGGCGGCAACACGACCGTCACGGACGACGTACGGGAGGCGCTGGGGCGGCCGGCGCGGTCGTACCGGGAATGGGCGGAGGATCACAAGGGGGTGTTCGCCGGGGGGTGAAGCGCGGCGGGCGCCGGGGCGCGGGCGGGGCGGACGGCGTCCGGGCCGTGGAGGCGCCGGGCCGGGTGTGCCGTCCTGCGGGCGGATTCCGCGGCCCCAGAAGGAGCCGGCGGAGTCCGTGGCGGGGGGGCGCAGGGATGGGGCGCGGCGGGTCACCGATGGTCCGCCGCGCCGCCCTTCCCGTGGTGCCGCGTCGCCTGTCACCTGCCGCGGCGCCGAGCCTTCCCTCTGCCCCCGCCGCCCCTCAGTCACCGCGCGGCCGCAAGACGACCGCCGCCAACGCCAGTGCGGCGACCGCGATCCCGGCGCCCACCCGGAACGCCAGCCGGTATCCCTCGGCGGTCGCGGCCACCAGCGTCGTACCGCCCCCGTCCAGCAGCCCTTCCGTCCGGCTCGCCGCCAGTACCGACAGCACCGCCAGACCGAGTGAACCTCCCACCACCTGTGTGGTGTTGAACAGCCCGGACGCCAGACCCGCGTCCTCCTCCCGCGCCCCCGACATGGCCAGCCCGGTCAGCGCGGGCATCGCGGCGGCGAACCCGGCGGAGAGCAGGAGCAGGGGCGGGAGTACGTCGGTGAGATAGGAACCGTCGGCCGGGGCGCGGCCCAGCAGGGCCAGGCCGGCGACGATGAGGGCGAGCCCGGCGAGCAGCACCCGGTGGGCGCCGAAGCGGCCGATCGTCCGGGCCGACAGGCCGAGCATCAGCAGGCCGATCGCGATCGGCGCCGGCAGGAACGCGGTGCCGGTGAGCAACTCGCCGTAGCCCAGCACGCGTTGGAGATAGAGCGCGCCGATGAACTGGAAGCCGTACATCGTCGCGATCATCAGGATCTGCACGGCGTTCGCGCCGCTGAGCAGCCGGGAGCGGAACAGCCGCAGCCGCAGCAGGGGGCGGGCGGCCCGGGCCTGGCGCAGGGTGAACGCCGTGAAGAGGGCGAGGGCGAGGGCCGCCAGGAGCAAGGTGGCGGTCAGCTCCCGGTCGCCGGCGCCGACGATGACGTAGACCGTGAGCATCAGGGCCCCGGTGACGAGCGCGGCGCCCGGGTAGTCGGCGCCCTTGCCCAGCCCTTCCCCGGCGTCCGCCGCCAGCACCCGCACGGCCGCGAGCCACGCCACGATCCCGATCGGCAGGTTGATCAGGAAGATCCAGTGCCAGCTCAGCGCCTCGGTCAGCGCCCCGCCGAGGAACGTGCCGAGCGCTCCGCCCGCCGCGCCGACCGCGCTGAACACCGCGATGGCACGGGCCTGTTCACGCGGCTCCGGGAACAGCGCGACCAGCATGCCCAGCACCACGGCCGAAGTCATCGCCCCGCCCACGCCCTGCAGCGCCCGTGCCGCGATCAGCACGCCCTGCCCGGTCGCCAGCCCGCACAGCACCGAGGCCGCGGTGAACACGACCAGCCCGGCGGTGAACATGCGCTTGCGCCCGACCAGGTCACCGAGCCGTCCGGCGAGCAGCAACAGCCCGCCGAAGGCGATGAGATAGGCGTTCACGACCCAGGCCAGTCCCGGCGCCGAGAAGCCGAGGTCGCGTTGGATCGCCGGCATGGCGACCGTGACGATGTTGCCGTCCAGGACCGTCATCAGCGTGCCCGCGCACAGGACGACAAGGGACGCCCAGCGGGAGTGCGTTCGAGGCGGCAGCCCCGCCTTCGTCGGTGACTCCATCGTGGTCGACATGACCTTCGCTCTCCTTAGGTGCACGACTTGTAACTGGGTGCATCCTGAGTGACCATGAGGAGAGGGGTAAGGAGGCAGTTCGATGTCCCAGAGGAACACCGGTGTAACCGTCGAGGCAGTGAACGCGCATGCGTGCCCGGTCCGTGAAGTTCTTGACAGGGTCGCCGGGAAATGGAGCGTCCAGATCCTGGTCGCCGCCGCCCAGGGACCCATCCGGTTCACCGAGCTGGAGCGCAGCATCGAGGGCATCAGCCGCCGCATGCTCACCCTCACCCTGCGCAACCTGGAACGCGACGGCCTCGTGACGCGCACGGTCCACCCGACGGTACCGCCGAAGGTCGAGTACGCCCTCACGCCCGTCGCCACGGAGCTGCACGAGACCCTGCAACGCCTGACCGACTGGGCCGAGCGCAACAGGGTCTACATCGCCGAGTCGCGCGCGGCCTACGACACCGAGCACCGGCCGGAGCTGGTCGACGTCTGACCCGTGGGCCCGGGGTGGCTCACAGGCCGAACAGGGCCGGATCCGCCGCCAGTTCCTTGAAGTACTTCCGCGGGTCCGTGACCAGCCTGCGCTCCTTGAGGTCCATCAGCCCTCCGACGGCCGTGATCTCGGCCGCGACCGTGCCGTCCGTCTTGCGGATCGTCTGGTGGATGCGGAAGGTCTTCCCCTCGCCCCACTCGAAGGCGCAGCTCACCACCACCTCGTCGCCCGCCAGCAGCTCGCGCCGGTAGCGGATCGTGGTCTCCAGGGCCACCGGTCCCACACCGCTGCCGATGAGGCCGGCCTGGGTGATCCCGGCCGCCCGCAGCAGCGACCAGCGGGCGTGCTCGGCGTAGTTGAGGTAGACGCTCTGGTTCAGATGGCCCTGCACATCCGTCTCGTACCCGCGGACGGTCACCGGAACGGCGAACGGCTCGGTCACGTCAATCACCTCTCGTAACGCGGCAGTTGATGGACCAGATCCTGACACGTGCGCCTTACACGCGTCGCGGCGAGGCCAGCAGATAGCGGTCCCTGGTCCGCGGCTCGGTGTACTCGCCGACCTGCCAGCCCGCCGCTTCCAGGGTGACCGAGCAGGCCCGCAGCGCTGCGGCGTCCGGCTCGCGCACGGCGACGGCCTCGGGCTGCGGGGTCGCCCGTACCCGGTAGCCCTGCTCGCCGTCGGCCCCCGCCGGAACATGCCCGGCCGCTTCCAGGGCGAGCGCGGCGGCCTGCACCAGATGTGCCCGCTCCCAGCCGCACGGGCGGTCGGTCGCCCCGTCCGGATTCGTCATCCGGCGCAGCTCCAGCAGCCCCTGCCAGGCGCTGTGCACCTCCCGCACCCGGGCGGGACCCGCTGCCGGCGGATCCTCCTCACCGCCGATGCGGGCGGCGAACACCCCGGACGCCGAGGGCGCCTCAGGCGCGGGCGGCACGGGCTCGGCGTCCCGCAGACGGTGCCCGGCCGGGGTGAGGAAGTGGTCGTGCGGCGGGCGCGCGTGCCGGAACGCCAGGCCGTGCCTGACCAGCGCCGCGAGCTGCGCCTCCGTACCCCTCAGCCGCCCGGTGACGGGGTCGGCGGCGTCGATGACGCGGCGCTGCGCGGCGGTGGGCGGACGAGTCACCACGTTCCCCCTTCGCATCCCGAAGTCCCCCTTGGACTCTTTCGAGCCCGGACTCTTCCGAGACTAAGCCGGAGGTCTGACATTCCACCCGGCGATCACCGGCCGCCCGTGCTCCGTGCCCAGCCGGCACACCGTCCCGGTGGCCAGCTGGAACAACGCCCCCTGCGCGGCGGGCAGCCCCAGCCGCCGGGCCGTCAGCACCCGCAGGAAGTGGCCGTGCGCGACCAGCAGCACCACGCCCTCGGTGTTGGCGAGGGCCGCGTCGACCTTGGCCAGGACCCGGTCGGCGCGCTCGCCGACCTGCTCGGGCGTCTCCCCGGGATGCTCCGGCGGACCGGGCGCGACCCCGTCCGTGAACAGGAACCAGCCGGGCCGGGTGCGCTGGATCTCTACGGTGGTGACCCCCTCGTAGCCGCCGTAGTCCCACTCCCGCAGGTCGAAGTCGACCCGGGCGTCCGGCACCCCGATCAGCTCGGCCGTCTCCCGCGCGCGCTGGAGCGGGCTGACGAACGCGGCGCCGATCCGGTGGGACCGGATCAGCGGCACCAGCCGCCGCGCCTCCTCCCGCCCGTGCTCGGTCAGCGGGACGTCCGTCCATCCGGTGTGCCGCCCTGACCGCGACCACGCGGTCTCGCCGTGCCGGACCAGAAAGAGATCACCCATGGCTCCAGGCTAGGAGCCCGGGCCGGACCGCGCCGAAGATGTTGCTACTGCCGGTACCCGCTCAGGAACCGGCCGATCCGGCCGATCGCCGCCTCCAGGTCGTCCGCGTAGGGGAGGGTCAGGATGCGGAAGTGGTCGGGGGTCGGCCAGTTGAAGCCGGTGCCCTGGACGACCTGGATCTTCTCGCGCAGGAGGAGGTCCAGGACGAACTTCTCGTCGTCGTGGATCTTGTAGACCTTGGGGTCCAGGCGCGGGAAGGCGTACAGCGAGCCCTTCGGCTTCACGCACGACACCCCGGGGATCTCGTTGAGCTTCTCCCAGGCCACGTTGCGCTGTTCGTGCAGCCTGCCGCCCGGCAGGGTCAGTTCACGGATGGACTGGCGGCCGCCGAGCGCGGCCTGGATGGCGTACTGGGCAGGGGCGTTGGCGCACAGCCGCATGGAGGCCAGCATGGTCAGGCCCTCCAGGTAGTCCTTGGCGTGCTGCTTCGGACCCGTCACCACCAGCCAGCCCGAGCGGAAGCCGGCCACGCGGTACGTCTTCGACAGCCCGCAGAACGTCAGGACGACCAGGTCCGGGGCGAGCGCGGCGGCCGAGTGGTGCACGGCGTCGTCGTAGAGGATCTGGTCGTAGATCTCGTCGGCGAAGACCATCAGGCCGTGCCGGCGGGCGAGGTCGAGGATGCCCTCGACGATCTCCTTCGGGTAGACGGCGCCGGTGGGGTTGTTGGGGTTGATGATCACGACGGCCTTGGTGCGGTCCGTGATCCTCGACTCCATGTCGGCCAGGTCCGGGTTCCAGTCGGCCTGTTCGTCGCAGATGTAGTGCACGGCCTTGCCGCCCGCCAGCGTCGTCACCGCCGTCCACAGCGGGAAGTCGGGGGCGGGGATGAGGACCTCGTCGCCGTCCTCGATCAGTGCCTGGACGGCCATCGAGATCAGCTCGGAGACGCCGTTGCCGAGGAAGACGTCGTCGACGTCGACCTCCAGGCCGAGGGTCTGGTAGCGCTGGGCGACGGCGCGGCGGGCGGAGAGGATGCCCTTGGAGTCCGTGTAGCCGTGGGCCTGCGGGAGCATCCGGATCATGTCCTGGACGATCTCCTCGGGTGCCTCGAAACCGAAGAGCGCCGGGTTGCCCGTGTTCAGGCGCAGCACGCTGTGGCCCGCCTCCTCCAGCGCGTTGGCGTGCTCGATCACCGGGCCGCGGATCTCGTAACAGACGTCGCTGAGCTTGCTGGACTGCCGGAACTCCATGCGCTGCTGCCTCTCCGGTTTCGTGTGTTGCTTGGTTTTACCAAGTGGCCGCTTGGAAAGTCCAACGACTTGTCTAGACTGCGTCGCATGTCACCTCGCCGAAGCTACGACCAGTACTGCTCCGCCGCCCGCGCGCTGGACGCCGTGGGTGACCGCTGGACCCTGCTGATCGTCCGTGAGCTGCTCACCGGCCCGCGCCGCTACACGGACCTGCACGCGGATCTGCCGGGCGTCAGCACGGACGTACTCGCCTCCCGGCTGAAGGACATGGAGCGGGACGGCCTCGCGACCCGGCGCAGGCTGCCGCCGCCCGGTGCGGTGTACGTCTACGAACTCACCGGCCGGGGGCGGGAGTTGCTGCCCGTCATCCAGGCGCTGGGGGCATGGGGCGAGGCGGAGCTGGGGGAACGGCGGCCCACCGACGCCGTACGGGCGCACTGGTTCGCGCTGCCGATGCTGCGGGCCCTGCGGGACAAGGGGGAGGGTGAGGGGCTCGTCGAAGTCCGGCTGGACGAAGGGGACTTCCATCTGTTCGTCGGCGCCGAGGACGGGCCGGTCTACGGCCACGGGCGCGCCCCCGGCGAACCCGACGCCCGGCTCTCCATGGACGTCGACACCTGTACGGCCATCGGGCGCGGGGAGTTGAGTGTCGCCGACGCGGTGCGGGACGGGCGCATCGAGGTGGGCGGCGACGGGACGCTGGCCAAGGGGCTCAGGAACGCATGAAAAAAGGCCCGCTGCCGTTGCGCAGCGGGCCTTTTGATGGAACGTCAGGCGCCCGGCGGCACCCGCGACGGCCGTCCCGCCCCGCGCGTCAGCGCGTACCCGCCGACGCCCGCGAGCGCGGCCAGCACGCCGCCGATCGCGGTCCACACCCAGCGGTCGGACCACCAGCCGCCGGCCCAGCCGTCCTCCGGCTCGATGCTGGACAGCACGGCCGAGGCGGACGAGTCGTCCTCCGAGGAGGCCTCCGACTTCATCGAGATGCCCGGCACCAGCGGCTTCGCCAGCGAACCGTCCACCGCCGCCGCGCCGCCGATGTCCTTGGAGTTCACCTCGACCGTGACGTCGACCGGCTGACCGAGGTCGGCGGTCGTGAGGCCGACGGCCGTCAGCCGGACGTAGTACGTGCCCGGCAGCGGGTCGTTCGCCCACGGCTCCGACCAGGCGCGCACCGTGCGCAGGACGCAGGCCAGCTCCACGGAGGTCGCGTCGGCCGCCGCGGTGCGGGACTGCGCCCCGTACTGGCAGGCCTGGCGGCGCCGCAGCCCGTCGTACACGTCGACCTGCCAGGTCTGCCCGGCATGCGTCTCGGGCAGCTTCACCGTCGCCTCGACGGTGGGGCGCTGACCGGCGTCCGCCGGGAACGACCAGTACAGGTAATCGCCGGTGGAGCCGCTCGCGGTGGCCTGCTGGCCCTGCTCGAACTCGGTCGCCGTACGGAAGGACGTACCGGCGGACGTCGGCGCGTCACCGTCGGACGACGCCGACGGCGACGGCGAGGAGTCGGCCGCCGCGGGGGCCACGGCCACCCCCAGCATCAGCAGGGCCGCACCCAGCACTCGTGTGATCCGCATCAGTTGGTCCTCCAGACCGCGACCCGCCAGCGTGACACCCAGCCCCAGACGAGCCCGGCGAGGAACCCGACCAGCACCAGCACACCGAGCAGCCACCAGCCGCGCCCGAGACCGAACGAGGCCACGTCGCTCGACGAGGACGGCGCGTCCACGACGTCGACCGTCAGCTCCAGCGGCATGCCCGGCGTGGTCTTCACCCCGGAGGCGGCCGAGAAGGAGTGGGTGACCTGGAGACACACGGTCTCGGCGGCCGGATCGTCCTCGTCGCTGTCCGCCTTCGGGTAGCGCAGACCCGTCGAGATCACGTCCGTACGGCCGTTGCCCGACGCCTCGCCGCGCACGATCTCACGGCCGTGCACCGTCACCGCCCGCAGCAGCACCCCGTAGGAGGGGTTCACCGCCCGGTCGGCCGCCACGCTCACCGAGGCCCGCAGCTCCTGCCCGGGCTCGACGTCCACCCGGTACCAGCGCTGCTGCCCGAACTCCTCGCGGTCGGTGAACAGTCCCGACTTCAGCGCGGGCGCGTCGGCGCACTGCCCGGCGCCCTCGGTGGCCACCGGTGTCACCACCGGGTCGGCCGCGCGGTCCACCAACTGGTTGACCTTGTCGGTGAGTTCCTCGCTGTGCTCGACCGAGGTGTAGGTACCGCCGGTCGCCTCGGCGATGCAGCTCAGCTGCTTGCGCATCTTGGTGTTCGGGACCAGGCCGAGCGTGTCGATGGTCAGGCCGATGCCCTTGGCCGCGATCTCCCGGGCCACCTCGCACGGGTCGAGCGGGGCGCAGGTGTCCTCGCCGTCGCTGATCAGCACGATCCGCTTGGAGGCCGCGCTGTCGGTGAAGTCGTCGGCCGCCTTCAGCAGCGCCGGGCCGATCGGCGTCCAGCCGGTGGGCGAGAGCGTCGCCACCTGCGTCTTGGCCTCGGTGCGGTCCAGCGTGCTCACCGGATAGAGCTGCGCGGTGTCCTTGCAGCCCGTCTTCTGGTCGTCGCCCGGGTAGTTGGCGCCCAGGGTCCGGATGCCGAGCTGCACCTCCTCCGGGGTCGCGTCCAGCACCTCGTTGAAGGCCTGCTTCGCCGCCGCCATGCGGGTGCCGCCGTCGATGTCCGCCGTCCGCATCGAGCCGCTCACGTCGAGGACGAGGTCGACCTGGGGCGCGGTCCCGCCCGTGGGCTCACCGGCGACCGCCGCGACCGGGAAGGCGATCCCGGCCGTCAGCGCGGCGAACAGGACGCACACTCCTGCCGCCAGCCGTTGTCTTGTGATCATCGGCGGATCCTATGGAACGGAGGTGTCAGCCTCCAAAACGAACCGGGTTCGGCAGCTCGGCCCACTGGTCCCCAGGGATGCCCGGCGACAGCCGCATCAGCGTCAACGCCTTGGTGGGCAGCGGGTTCTCACGGAGCGCCACGAGATCCGGGGTGTCGGGAAGATCCCGTACGACCGTCTCCAGCGTCCGGCCCAACGCCGCCCCCGACCCCGCCGTCCCCGCCAGCGCTCCCGCCACCAGCGCCCCGAACAGCTTGCGCCGCAGGGCCATTTCGTCATCGGTGACGACCCGGCCGCTCAACTCCGGTACGGCGATGCCGTGCCGGGCCAGCCGGGCCGGGCTGACCCGGATGTCGGCCAGGTCGCGGTAGACGAGCCGCAGCGGTGCTCCCGTCGCCGACAGCACGACCAGGAGGTTCTGCCCGTGCGCCTCCAGGGCCACCCCGAGGTCCAGCAGCCGCAGTCCGACGGTGAGCGCCAGCCGCGTGAAGTCCGCCAGCCAGGACGCGTCCGACGGCAGACCGGTGCCGGCGAGCGCGGCCACCGGCACCACCCGCTCCCCGCTGCCCGCGTACACCTGCGGCGACTCGCGCACCACGGCGGCCAGGTCGGGGGAGTCGGCGGTGGCCGCGCCCAGGGTGCGGGTGAAGTGCAGCAGGCCGTCCGTGCGGGCCGCCAGCGACTCCGCGAAGGCCGACAGGGTCGCCGACATGCCGATCGAGTACACCGAGATGTCCCGCACCGACGATGTGAGCCGGGCGCTCAACGCCGTCTTCACATGCGGGCCTTCGCCGGTCAGGGCCAGCGTGCGCAGGGACATCAGCGGATGCGCGGCCGGACCCGCGTCGCCCGCCCGCTTCAGCACATGCGCCGCCTGCCACGGATGCACCGGGATCAACAGCCGTGCCCCGTCCCGCATCCCGGCGGGCCAAGCCCCGGTCACCAGGCATTCGTCCGCCCGCACCGGCATCAGCCGCAGCCCGACCAGCGGCCGGTGCTCAGGGCCGTACGCCAGCTGCTCCGCCACCGAGAACCCGGGCCGGGAACGGCAGTTGGGGTGGAACGGATGCCCGTCCACGACCCGCTGCTCCCATTCCCAGTCGGTCGCGGGCCACTCGTCCGGGTCGGCCGCCGGCTGCCCGGCCCGCGACAGCGCCAACGACGCCACACTGTGGCCGAGTTCGGCCGCCACGCCGGTGCCGTGCGGCACGCCGAGGTCGGTCATGAGGCGCGCGGGATCGTCGTACGCGGTGTCGTCGAGCCGTACGACGGAGACGTACGCGGCGGTCGCGTACGGGTCGGCCGCCGGGCCTTCGAGCCGGCGTCCGTCCTTCAGACGCAGGGTGAGACCGTCCCGGCCGGTGATCCAGGGCAGCGGCTCGTACGCGAGCGCCCGCCACAGCCGGGTCAGGACGGCGGCCCGGGCGCCCGGCAGCTCGGCCGCGTGCCGCGACACCAGGTCGGGGCGCGCTTCGGCCAGCTCCTGGGCGACCTCGGCCTCGGCGGTGGGGGAACGGTGCACGGGTGGGCTCCTCGGGTACACATAGGTGGCACGGCGGGCGGCCGGCGACAGAGATACTGATCGTCTCCGCCCGCATGTAGAGAACGAGTGAAACGCGTGGACCTCATCCCCCCGGCCGCCGCCGACGCCTATGCTGCCGCGCCGCTGCTCAACTGCCTGCTGCGGGAGGTCGCCGAGGCGCTCCCGGGCGCCGGGGAGCCGCGCACGCACCGGCTGCCCAGCGGCCGGCTGCTGCGGGTGCGGGGTGCGCGGCGGCCCGCGGAACCCGAGGTGCACACCGGCGGTCACTGGCACCGCATCGGCCACACCGAACTCGTCAAGCTCGTCGCCGAGGAGCTGACCCGCCACACCGGCCTGCCCAACCACGAACTGCCGGCCGAGATGATCGACAGCCGGGACGCGGTGGCCGCCCTGCTCACGGCACGCGCGCGGGCGACGCCGCCCACGGACCCGTATCTGCGCTCCGAGCAGTCCCTCCTCACCGGCCACCCCTACCACCCCGCCCCGAAGGCGCGCGGCGGCGGCCCCGTCGCGGCCTGGCTGCCCTACGCGCCCGAGGCGCACGCCCGCTTCCCGCTGACGCTGCTCGGCGTGCGCGAGGACACGGTCGTCGAGGAGGGCGACACCTCCGCCCTGGACGCCCTCGGCGAGGCCCCGCCCGGCTACCGGCTGCTGCCCGCCCACCCCTGGCAGCTCGACCTCGTGGACCTCAAGGACGCCTTCGCCGACGGCCGGCTGATCCGGCTGGGCACGACGGGCTTCGACGTCTGGCCCACGGCAGCCATCCGCACGCTCTACGCCCCCGAACGGGACCTGTTCCTGAAGTTCAGCCTGGACGTCCGCATCACCAACGACATCCGCCGACTGTGGCGCCACGACCTGCTGAAACTCCGGCGGACCGACGCGGCGGCGGCCCGCGCCTTCGAGACCGGCCCCGCCGCATGGCTGTCCGACCGCGGCTACCGCACCGCCGGCTTCGCCTTCGAGGAGCTGGCGGTCCTGGTCCGCGACGGCTTCCGGGGGCATCTCCGCCCCGGTACGACCCCGCTGCTGGCCGCCGGGCTGGTGGAGGGCTTCGAGGGCGCCCCCACCGGTGGTGCGGCCTGGTGGGAGGCGTATCTGCGGGCCGTCGTACCGCCCGCCCTCGCGGCCTTCGCCGACCACGGCGTCGTACTCGAAGCACACCTTCAGAACACGCTGGTCGCCGTGGACGCCGACGGGATGCCCGTGCAGGCGCTGTTCCGGGACGCGGAGGGCGTGAAACTGCTGGCGGACGTGGGGCGGGCGGCCGGGTGGGAGCGGCTGGTGTACACGCTCGTCGTGAACCACCTGTGCGAGGTCGCGGCGGTCCTCGCCGAGCGGCATCCCGGCCTCGATCCCTGGCCCGCCGTGCGCCGTGAGTTCGCCCGCCACGACCTGCCCGAGATCACGACCCTGCTCACCTCGCCCACGCTCCCCGGCAAGACCAACCTGCTGCTGCGCTGGACGGAGGCGGACGGCGCGGACGCCCGCTACCTGCCGCTGCCCAACCCCCTGGCCGAGTGAGCACGGCCCGCCCGGCGTTCGGGTGCGCGCCGCCCAGCCCGCTCCCCGCGTGAGCCCTGGCATACCCTGGCGGGTGTGCTGCGCGAAGTGACTGCTGTTCGATACGTGACCCCGTTGCGGTCCGGTGGCTCCGTGCCCGGGGTCGTCGAGGCCGACGACCTGGGGACGTACGTCGTGAAGTTCACCGGCTCCGCGCAGGGCCGCAAGGCGCTGGTCGCCGAGGTGATCGTCGGCGAGCTGGCCCGCGCGCTCGGGCTGCGCTTCCCCGAACTGGTGCTGGTGCACTTCGACCCGGCGATCGCGGACAGCGAGCCGCACCAGGAGGTGCGCGAGCTGCACAGCGCGAGCGCGGGCCTCAACCTCGGGATGGACTATCTGCCGGGCGCCCGGGACTTCACCCCGGAGGTCGCCAAGAGCTTCCCGGTCGACGCGCTGGAGGCGGGCCGGATCGTCTGGCTCGACGCGCTGACCGTCAACGTGGACCGCACGGTGCACAGCTCGAACCTCATGGTGTGGCCCACGCTCGGCGTCGCGCCGCCGCGCCTGTGGCTGATCGACCACGGCGCCGCCCTCGTCTTCCACCACCGCTGGGACGGCTCCGACCCCGCCAAGCGGTACGACTTCCGGCACCACGCGCTCGGCCACTACGCCCCCGACGTCCGGGCCGCCGACACCGAACTGGCCCCCAAGGTGACGCTCGACCTGCTGCGCGAGGTCACCGCGGCCGTCCCCGACGCCTGGCTCACGGACCACGCCACCCCCGACGAGGCGCGCGAGGCGTACGTGGCGTACCTCCACGCGCGCGTGCAGTCGTCGGCGGACTGGCTGCCCATGGATTTCCCCACCCGGGAGGAACTCGCCGCCGAGGAGGCCCTCCGCGCGGCGAAGAACCAGCGAGGACGTCCCGCGTGGCTCAAGCAGGTCCCCGATCTGCACGGCAAGCCCGCGGCGGAACAGGATTGGTCGGTGCACCTCGGATGAGCCCCGCGAGCCCCGTCGTACAGATCGAGTACTGCACCCAGTGCCGTTGGCTGCCCCGCGCGGCCTGGCTGGCGCAGGAGCTGCTCACCACGTTCGAGCAGGAGCTGGGCGAGCTGTCCCTCAAGCCCGGTACGGGCGGCGTCTTCGTCGTCCGGGTCGACGACGAGGTGGTCTGGGACCGGCGCGAGCAGGGCTTCCCGGAGCCGACGGCCGTGAAGCAGGCCGTACGCGACCGAGTGGCCCCGGGAAAGTCCCTGGGCCACTCGGACAAGGCGGCTGCGGAGTAGGTCAGCCCTTGAGCTGCTCGTACGCGGGCAGGGTGAGGAAGTCCGCGTAGTCGTCGTCGAGCGACACTTCGAGCAGCAGGTCGTGGGCCTGCTGCCAGTGGCCGGCGGCGAAGGCCTCCTCGCCCAGCTCGGCGCGGATGTTGGACAGTTCCTCGGCGGCGACCTTGCGGGCCAGCTCCGGCGTGGCCTTCTCGCCGTTCTCGAACTCCACGCCCGCGTTGATCCACTGCCAGATCTGGGAGCGGGAGATCTCGGCGGTCGCCGCGTCCTCCATGAGGTTGAAGATGGCGACCGCGCCGAGCCCGCGCAGCCAGGCCTCGATGTAACGGATGCCGACCTGGACGGCGTTGACCAGTCCGTTGTACGACGGCTTGGCGTCCAGCGAGTCGATGGCGATCAGGTCGGCGGCCTCGACGTGCACGTCCTCGCGCAGCCGGTCCTTCTGGTTCGGCTTGTCGCCGAGGACCTTGTCGAAGGATTCCATGGCGATCGGGACCAGGTCGGGGTGGGCGACCCAGGAGCCGTCGAAGCCGTCGGCGGCCTCGCGGTCCTTGTCGGCGCGGACCTTCTCGAAGGCCACCTTGTTGACCTCGGCGTCCCGGCGGGACGGGATGAACGCCGCCATGCCGCCGATCGCGTGCGCGCCGCGCTTGTGGCAGGTGCGGACGAGGAGTTCGGTGTACGCGCGCATGAACGGGGCCGTCATCGTGACCAGGTTGCGGTCCGGGAGGACGAACTTGGCGCCGCCGTCACGGAAGTTCTTGACGATGGAGAAGAGGTAGTCCCAGCGCCCGGCGTTCAACCCGGAGGCGTGGTCGCGGAGTTCGTAGAGGATCTCCTCCATCTCGTACGCCGCTGTGATCGTCTCGATGAGGACGGTGGCGCGGATGGTGCCCTGCGGGATTCCGACGTAGTCCTGCGCGAAGACGAACACGTCGTTCCACAGCCGGGCTTCGAGGTGCGACTCGGTCTTCGGGAGGTAGAAGTACGGGCCCTTGCCGAGGTCGAGGAGGCGCTGCGCGTTGTGGAAGAAGTACAGCCCGAAGTCGACGAGGGCGCCGGGGACCTGGCTGCCGTCGGCGTCGACGAGGTGGCGCTCGCCCAGGTGCCAGCCGCGCGGGCGCATGACGACCGTCGCCAGCTCCTCGTTCGGGCGCAGGGCGTACGTCTTGCCGGACTTCTCGTCGGTGAAGTCGATGTTCCGGGTGTAGGCGTCGGCGAGGTTGACCTGGCCGAGGACCACGTTCTCCCAGGTCGGTGCCGAGGCGTCCTCGAAGTCCGCGAGCCAGACCTTGGCGCCCGAGTTGAGGGCGTTGATGGTCATCTTGCGGTCGGTGGGACCGGTGATCTCGACGCGGCGGTCGTTCAGGGCGGCGGGGGAGGGGGCCACCTTCCAGGAGTCGTCCGCGCGGATCGCGGCGGTCTCCGGGAGGAAGTCGAGCGTGGAGGTGCGGGCGATCTCGGCGCGGCGCTCGGCACGGCGGGCAAGGAGTTCGTCACGCCGGGGCGTGAACCGGCGGTGCAGCTCGGCCACGAAGGCGAGGGCCGTGTCGGTGAGGACCTCCTCCTGCCGGGGCAGGGGCTCGGCGTCGACGATGGCCAGCGGGGACGGCGCTGGTGCGGACATGAGCTGTCACTTCCTTCAGCGAGCGTGGCACCGGGTGCCAGTCGAACCGGGTACGGCGAGCAACGCCCCTGGAGCCTGAGGGCGCTTCTGAACAGTGGATACTAGTTTCCTCATCGTGGAAGTTCAATGGTTTGTTGATGTCGAGATTCTCTGAGTCGAGGAAAGGTGGCGCTCAGTGCCACCCCGCTCACTCAAGGTGGTGCAGATCCGCGACGGTGTCGATGTCGTACGGCCGGGCGATGTCACCGCACTCGACGAGCGAGACCCGTGCGGCGTGTTCCTTCAGATACGCGCGTGCCCCTCGGTCCCCGGTGGCAGTCGCGGCGATCCCCGCCCAGTGCGCGGACCCGAACAGCACGGGATGCCCGCGGACGCCGTCGTAGGCGGCCGAGACCAGCGTCGTCTCGTCGGTGTACGCGGCGCGCACCCGCGCGAACGCCTCCGCCCCGATGCCGGGCTGGTCGACGAGCGACACCAGCGCCGCCCGCGCGCCCGTGCCGGAGAGCGACTCGAGACCGGCTCGAAGCGAGGACCCCATACCGCCGGCCCACTCCGGGTTGTCGACGAGCACACAGCCCGCCAGATCGGCCTGCTGCCGTACGGCGTCGGCGGCGGCCCCCAGCACCACGTGCACGCGGGTGCAGCCTGCCTCGCGCAGGACGCTCACCGCGTGTTCCACCAGTGGCCTGCCGCGATGATCGAGCAGCGCCTTGGGCCGCCCGCCGAGCCGCCGCCCGCCGCCCGCCGCCAGCAGCAGCCCGGCCACCTGGTCCTCGTTCTCCGTCATGCGTCCTGCATACCTGACGCCCAGGCGAGTGGCCGGTTTCGGGAGGCTGAATTTCGGTCCGCGCGGTGGCGCGGCGCGCCCGGGGTGGCGTTTACTGACCCGCGTCCCTGGGCGCCCGACCAGCGCCACGGGGCTGTTTCGGGCGGGATCACGAGTGGGGGCGCGCGACGGGGTGCGCCGGGGGGGAGAGCTGTGTTGCGGAGCTTGGGGCAGAGGCCGGTGACCGGCAGCGACGAGGACGATCCGAGAGTGGCGGGACTGCGCACCGCGGTGTCCCGACTGCGCCGCGAACTCGCCGCGCACCCGGCCGAGTTCCCCGACCGCGCGATCGCCGAGGACGAGCTGGCGGCCCTGGCCGCGATGACGACCGACGGCGTACCGGAGGTTCCGCGGCTGCGCCGCTCGCTGCTGCTGATCGCGGGAGCGATCGGGTCGGTCAGCGCGCTGTCGCGGGGGTTGTCGGAGGTGCGGGACGCGGTGGAGCTGTTCGGGGAGCCGGGGCGGGGCTGACGGCCCGACCGGTGTTCAGCAACCCCGGTCCCGGACCAGCCCTCCCCACAGGGTGTGCGGGGTGTCGGACCGCAGGGCGGGGTCGATGCGTGCGAAGCCCCGCAGCACGATCCGCTCGCAGTCGTCGCAGCGGTCGAGATAGGCGTCGAACTCCTCTTGCGGGCACCCCAGAGGCGGTTCCGTGAGCTCGGCGAAGAGCGAGCGCGCGGCCCGCCAGCGCCAGCTCAGGTCGACGAACCGGGCGACCGAGGAGCTGATGAAACTGACGGCCGGGAGATAGAGGTCCGCATAGGACTCGCGCAGCGCCGGCGCGACGTCGGCCGCGGTGATCGGCGCCGGCAGGATGGCGAGGACCCGGCCGTCGCCCCGTACCGCCCCCATTCTCGGCGTCAGGTCGTCGTTGCCCCACAGGCCCAGGTCGTAGAACCGGTCGTCCGCGGTGGCCAGTTCACGCTCGCGCGGTCCCGCCAGGTTCGGTACCAGCGTCGGCTCGGCCTCGGTCTGGAACGACGGCGTCATGAGGACGTCGTCCGGCAGCCCCCAGTCCGTGAGCGCCCGCAGATCCGACTCGGGCAGCCGCCACCCCCGCACCGACGCCGGCCGTATCTGATGACCGGGATCGACCAGGCCCGCCGGCGGCGCCGTCATCAGCGCGGCGAGACGGTCCTCGATCGACGTCACGCCGGGCTCTGGGTGGCCAGCGCCTCCGAGAGTTCCGTCGCCACCTGCTGGAGCACCGGCACGATCTTGTCCGTGGCCGACTCGGTGACGCGGCCCGCCGGGCCGGAGATGGAAATGGCCGCGGCGGTCGGGGAGTTGGGCACCGACACCGCGAGGCAGCGGACGCCGATCTCCTGCTCGTTGTCGTCGACCGCGTACCCGAGCTGCCGTACGTCGGCCAGCGCCGCGAGGAAGCCGTCCGGTGTGGTGATCGTCTTCTCCGTCGCGGCCGGCATGCCGGTACGGGAGAGCAGCGCGCGCACCTCGGCGTCCGGGACGTCGGCGAGGAGGGCCTTGCCGACGCCGGTGGAGTGCGGCAGGACGCGGCGGCCGACCTCGGTGAACATGCGCATCGAGTGCTTGGACGGCACCTGGGCGACGTAGACGATCTCGTCGCCGTCGAGCAGCGCCATGTTCGCCGTCTCGCCGGTCTCCTCGACCAGGCGGGCGAGGTAGGGGCGGGCCCAGGTGCCGAGCAGCCGGGAGGCGGACTCGCCGAGGCGGATCAGGCGGGGGCCGAGGGCATAGCGGCGGTTGGGCTGCTGGCGGACGTATCCGCAGGCCACGAGCGTGCGCATGAGGCGGTGGATGGTGGGCAGCGGCAGCCCGCTGGTCGCGGAGAGCTCGCTGAGGCCGACCTCCCCGCCCGCGTCCGCCATCCGCTCCAGCAGATCGAAGGCGCGCTCGAGGGACTGGACCCCGCCGCCGGCGGACTTGGCGGAGTCGGTGGTGCTGGCGCTGGACGTCGGCACGGCGCGTTCCTTTCGGGACCTGGCAGGAAGGGCAGAAGCCTACCCGGCAGTCGGTTGACTCCCTTGTTGTGCGTAGCTACGTTCTGCCTGGCGGAATTCTAATTCCGCCTTATGGAAACGTCCAGAGTGTGGGCGCCGAAGGTGCTGTGGGGAAGTGTGCCCTTGACGGCGCGAGAACGGGAGTGAAGACTCCTTCAACAGAAAGTTGAATTCCGTTACGCGGAAGTAAACCGGTGTCGCGGAGGTAAACAGGTGTCAGAGAGGGGTCCGGGTGTCCGACGCTGAACTGCTGCTGCGCTCGACGCGCGTCATCACTCCGGAAGGGACACGCGCCGCCTCGGTCGCGGTCGCCGCCGGCAAGATCACGGCCGTACTGCCGTACGACGCCGAAGTCCCCGCCGGCGCCCGCCTGGAGGACGTCGGCGACCATGTCGTCCTGCCCGGCCTGGTCGACACCCACGTGCACGTCAACGACCCCGGCCGCACCGAGTGGGAGGGCTTCTGGACCGCCACGCGCGCGGCGGCGGCCGGCGGCATCACGACCCTCGTCGACATGCCCCTCAACTCCCTCCCGCCGACCACCACGGTCGACAACCTCCGCACGAAGAAGGATGTCGCCGCCGACAAGGCCCACATCGACGTCGGCTTCTGGGGCGGCGCCCTGCCGGACAACGTCAAGGACCTGCGTCCGCTGCACGAGGCCGGGGTCTTCGGCTTCAAGGCCTTCCTGTCTCCGTCCGGCGTGGACGAGTTCCCGCATCTGGACCAGGATCGACTCGCCCAGTCCCTGGCCGAGATCGCCTCCTTCGGCGGCCTGCTGATCGTGCATGCCGAGGACCCGCACCACCTGGACGCGGCACCGCAGCAGGGCGGCCCCAAGTACGCCGACTTCCTGGCCTCCCGCCCGCGCGACGCCGAGGACACGGCGATCGCCCAGCTCATCGCCCAGGCCAAGCGGTTGGACGCGCGCGTGCACGTGCTGCACCTGTCGTCGAGCGATGCCCTCCCGATCGTCGCCGCGGCCAAGGCCGAAGGCGTCCGCATCACGGTCGAGACCTGCCCCCACTACCTCACCCTGACGGCCGAGGAAGTCCCGGACGGCGCCAGCGAGTTCAAGTGCTGCCCGCCCATCCGCGAGTCCGCCAACCAGGACCTGCTCTGGCAGGCGCTGGCCGACGGCACCATCGACTGCGTCGTCACCGACCACTCCCCGTCCACGGCCGACCTGAAGACCGCGGACTTCGCCACCGCCTGGGGCGGCATCTCCGGCCTCCAGCTGAGCCTCGCGGCGGTCTGGACCGAGGCCCGCAAGCGCGGCCACGGCCTGGAGGACGTCGTCCGCTGGATGTCCACGCGCACCTCGGAGCTGGTCGGCCTGGACCAGAAGGGCGCCATCGAGGCCGGCCGCGACGCCGACTTCGCGGTCCTCGCACCCGACGAGACGTTCACCGTCGACCCGGCGGAACTCCAGCACCGCAACCGCGTGACGGCGTACGCGGGCAAAACCCTGTACGGCGTCGTGAAGTCGACCTGGCTGCGCGGCCAACGCATCGTCGCGGACGGCGAGTTCACGGACCCGAAGGGCCGACTCCTCACCCGGACACCCTGACTTCACCACCGCGACCTGACTTTCACCACCGCACCCGCAGCGGCCGACTCTTCAGAAAGGCTCTCTTCGTGACGGCGATCCCGAGTTTCACCGGCGACGCGAACCCGTACGGCGGCGGTGACCCGTACGCCGACTACCGCACCGCCGACTTCCCCTTCACCCAGTACGCCGACCTCGCCGCCCGGCAGCTCGGCGCCGGAGTCATCGCCGCCAACGACGAGTTCTTCGCCCAGCGCGAGAACCTGCTGCTGCCCGAGCGCGCCGAGTTCGACCCCGAGCACTTCGGTCACAAGGGCAAGATCATGGACGGCTGGGAGACGCGGCGCCGCCGCGGTGTCTCCGCCGAGCACCCGTGGCCGACGGCCGAGGACCACGACTGGGCACTGGTCCGCCTCGGCGCGCCCGGCGTGATCCGCGGAATCGTCGTCGACACGGCCCACTTCCGTGGCAACTACCCGCAGGCGGTGTCGGTCGAAGGCACGTCGGTGGCGGGCTCGCCCTCCCCGGAGGAGTTGCTCGGTGACGACGTGAAGTGGACGACGCTCGTCCCGCGCACACCGGTGGGCGGCCATGCGGCCAACGGCTTCGAGGTGGCGGTCGAGCAGCGCTTCACGCACCTGCGCGTCAACCAGCACCCGGACGGCGGCATCGCGCGCCTGCGCGTGTACGGCGAGGTCGTCCCCGACCCCGCGTGGCTGTCGGTCCTCGGCACCTTCGACGTGGTCGCCCTGGAGAACGGCGGCCGGGCCGAGGACGCCTCCAACCTCTTCTACTCGCCGGCCTCCAACACCATCCAGCCGGGCCGCTCCCGCAAGATGGACGACGGCTGGGAGACCCGCCGCCGCCGCGACCAGGGCAACGACTGGATCCGGTACCGGCTGGCGGCCCAGTCCCAGATCCGGGCGATCGAGATCGACACCGCGTATCTGAAGGGCAACAGCGCGGGCTGGGCGTCGGTGTCGGTGAAGGACGGCGAGGACGGCGACTGGCAGGAGATCCTCCCGCGCACCCGTCTCCAGCCCGACACCAACCACCGCTTCGTCCTCCCGACCCCGGCGATCGGCACCCACGCGCGCGTGGACATCTACCCGGACGGCGGCATCTCGCGGCTGCGGCTGTTCGGTTCGCTGACGGACGCCGGCACGGCAGCGCTGACGGCACGCCACCAGGAACTGGGCGGCTAGGACGGGCCCTTGATCCCGTGAGGCGCACCGGAGGGGCAACTCCGGTGCGCCTCGCTATCGTTGATCCCGTCGGTGTCGAGGTGCCGGGGGGATCCGATGGGCGTGCTGCTGTACTACCCGACGATCAACCCGCCCACCGAGGTGCTTCATCAGGCGCTGCTGTACTGGGACGGGATCGCGTCGGTCGTACCGCGCGACCCACAGGTGTACGACGTCGTGGTGGGGGAGGAGCTCCGGCGACTGGAGGAGCGGGAGCTGTACCGGCCGCTCGCCTTCACCTCCGACACCTTGAACGTGCTCGGGCTGTTCGACGGGACGGGACCCGCCTGGCGTGGCGGTCACACCTGGTCTCTCCTGTACGGGGAGCTGCGGCGCCTCGCCCGGCGCGTCGACCCGCCCCGGCCCACCACACCGCCCGAGGCCGTCATCTACCCGTCGAAGCTCAGCTACCCGCTGGAACAACTGCTCCTGAGCCTGGGACTCGCAGTGCGGGACGGATGGGACGCTCTCAATGTCTCCAGGGAGGTCCAGTCGCTGATCATCGGCGTCCTGGCCCGTGAGTTCGCCCACCACCCGGACGTGGCCTTCTTCCCGTACACCGAGGACGAGACGGCGTACCGCAACGGCCTGCGACCGGCATCCCCGACCGGTGCCCTCGCCTGGGAAGTGGAGCTCGGCCGGCTCCTGCCCGTGCCCGCCCCCGGCACACCGATCGCCGACGTCCTCGCCTTCCGGGACAGATACGCGGACGAACGGCTGCGCCTGATGCGTGCCGTGCACCGGCTCCTGGGCGATCTGCGCCGCGACTACGAGCATCCCGCGGATGTGTTCTCCCAGCTCAGACATGAACTCTCCCAGGCCGTGGAGGACTACCGGGCCGCCGGCCGCGGCAGCCGGATGGCCTGGGTGCACCGCTCGGTCACGGTGTCCGTGGCGCTCGCCGCATCGGCCGGCGGGGCACTGCTGCTGCCGGATCTGGGCTGGCTCCTGGGAACCGTCGGCGGGTACGCCCTGAACGTCGCCACGCGCGAGATCCGCCCGCTCAGCAGGGCCCGGGACGAACACGACTTCAGCTATCTGCACCGGGTGCACAGCACACTGGCCTGAGGAGGCACGGCATGACGCTGAAGGCACGGGTCTTCGGCCGGGCGCGGCTGGAGGACGGGCGCCTGACCGTGCGCATCCTCACCAAGGACGGCCCGCGGAATGAGTTCTCGGTCGAACTGGCGCGCACGTATGTCCGGGGCCTCAGGTGGACCGAGATCGACCGGGAGCTGCGCCAGTACGGCTACGAGCGCAGTGACCCGTCATCGGCCGGTCGACCGCACGACGGAGTGGAGTTTGCCGTGACGGGCTGGAGCCAGGACCGGTCAGGCGTGCCACGCGGCGCCCTGGACAGGGAAGCGGGGACCATAGCGCTGGAGCTGCGGCCGACCGAGGTCGGTGAGCTCCGGCGGGCCGCCGAGGGACTGCGGGACGCCCTCAGCGACTGGGAGCGAGGTCCGGTCGACGCGCTCAGGGCCGCGCTGGACGAGGCGGACCCGACGACCGTGCTGCTGTCGGCCTCCCACGCCGGCTCACTGTGGTACCTGTTGGGTGAGTCCGGCCGCCACAAGCAGGCGCTCGACGAAGACTCCGTACGAGTCCTGGACCACCTCGCCCGGAGCCTCGCCGAGCACAGCCGCCCCGTCACCGGGCCGTGGCCCCACGTCGTGGAGACCCTGCGGACCGCCCTCCGTGAAGCCCTCACCCGCCCTGGCGCCGAAGGCCTCGCCGCCCGCGACGAACTGCTCGCCCTGGTCCTCGGGTTCGCCGACGCGCACCGCACCGCCACAGCCGCGGACGACGAGGAACAGCGGCGCCTCCAGGCGGAACGGCCCGAGCCGGAGCACCCCGGCCCGACCCGTTGACGCTCACGCCGGGTGGCTCCCGTCCGAGGTCGGGGCAGGAGGTCCCGGCCGATCCGTTGAGGACCACGCCGCGTGGCCCCGTCCGAGGTCCGAGCAGGAGGCCCCGGCCGATCCGGTGACGCTCAGCCCGCGTGGCCCCTGTCCAAGGTCGGAGCAGGAGGTCCCGGCCCGACCCGTTGACGCTCAGGCCGCGTGACCCCCGTCCACCGCGAACTCGGCCCCCGTCACGTAGTCGGCGGTCGCCAGGTACGCCACCGTGGAGGCGACCTCGTCGGCCGTGCCGAACCGCCCCAGCGCCGTCATCGCCGCCTGCCCCGCCGCATAGGGCCCGTCCGCGGGGTTCATGTCGGTGTCCGTCGGCCCGGGATGCACGATGTTCGCCGTGATCCCGCGCCCGCCCAGCTCCCTGGCCAGCGCCTTCGTCAGCCCGACCAGCGCCGACTTGCTCATCGCGTAGAGCGTGCCGCCGGGCCCGGGCACCCGCTGCGTCATGCAGGTGCCGATCGTGATGATCCGCCCACCGGCCTCCATCCGTGCCGCGGCCGCCTGCGAGGCCAGGAACACTCCGCGCACATTCACGGCCAGCACCCGGTCCACGTCGGCGAGCGACAGCCCTTCCAGCGGCCCCAGCACCCCGACACCCACGTTGTTCACCAGCACGTCCAGGCCACCGCCGAGCGCCTCCGCCGCACCCGCCACGGCTTCCGCCGCCTCCTGAGGGTCCGCGGAGTCCGCGCGCAGGGCGACCGCACGCCGCCCCAGCGCCTCGACCCGCCGTACGACGTCCTCGGCCGCCTCCTTGCCGCTCGCGTACGTCAGCGCCACGTCCGCGCCCTCCCGGGCGAGCCGCAGCACCGTCGCCGCCCCGATCCCCCGGCTGCCACCGGTGACGAGGGCGACCTTGCCGTGCAGCGTTCCGTGAGTCGTTGTTCCGTGAGTTCCGTAAGTCGTTGTCATGCCTCCATCTCAGCGGCGCGCACGCGCGCTTGCTGGCGGCGAACGGACACCGAACTCGCACCCCGAAACCCGAACCCGGAACTCTTCCCTCCGCCTCCCGCGTTGTCCTCGCGTGACCCTTCAGCAAGAAATCGTCGGCAACGCCATGCAGATGGCGGTCGTCAGCCTCCAGCCCGGCCAGACCGTGTACTGCGAGGCCGGAAAGTTCCTGTTCAAGACCACGAACGTGACCATGGAGACGCGTCTGAGCGGCCCGTCCGGCGGCGGACAGCAGCCCCAGGGCGGCGGCGCCGGAGGCATGGGCGGCATGCTCCGCCAGGCCATGGGCACCGCCATGCAGGTCGGCCAGCGCGCCCTCGCGGGCGAGTCACTGGCGTTCCAGTACTTCACGTCCACCGGCGGCGAGGGCACCGTCGGCTTCGCGGGCGTCCTGCCCGGCGAGATGCGCGCCCTGGAGCTGGACGGCACGCGCGCGTGGTTCGCGGAGAAGGACGCGTTCGTCGCCGCCGAGTCCACCGTCGACTTCGGCATCGCCTTCCAGGGCGGCAGGACCGGCCGCAGCGGCGGCGAGGGCTTCATCCTGGAGAAGTTCACCGGCCGCGGCACCGTGATCATCGCCGGCGCCGGAAACTTCATTGACCTCAACCCGGCCGACTTCGGCGGCCGCATCGAAGTCGACACCGGCTGCGTCGTCGCCTTCGAGGAGGGCATCCAGTACGGCGTCCAGCGCGTCGGCGGGCTGAACCGGCAGGGCCTCATGAACGCCGTCTTCGGTGGCGAGGGCCTGTCCCTGGCCACCCTGGAGGGCAACGGACGGGTCATCCTCCAGTCCCTGACCATCGAGAGCCTCGCCAACGCCCTGAAGAAGGCCCAGGGCGGCGACAAGCAGGGCCCCACGGGCGGCCTGTTCTCCACGCACGCGGGCTGAGGCCGCGCGGCGCCACCGATGAGTTGCCGGTGCCGGTGGGGTCTGAGCTGATGAGAACAGACCCCACCCACGAGAGAAGGCACCCGCCATGGGCAAGCTCGTCTCCCAGATCTTCGTCAGCCTCGACGGCGTCTACCAGGCTCCTGGCGGCCCCGAGGAGGACCCCAGCGGCGGCTTCGAGCAGGGCGGCTGGATGGTCCCGTACGACGACGAGGACTTCGGACGCTTCGTCACCGACGTCTTCGGGCAGGTCGGCGCGTTCCTCCTCGGCCGCCGTACGTACGACATCTTCGCCGCGTACTGGCCGAAGGTCACCGATCCCGGCAACCTCATCGCCGACCGGCTCAACGCCCTGCCGAAGTACGTCCCCTCGTCCACCCTCACCGCCCCGGAGTGGAACAACACCACCGTGATCGGCGGCGACCTGGCCAAGGAGGTCACCGCCCTCAAGGAGCGCACCGACGGCGAGCTCCAGGTCCACGGCAGCGGAGCCCTCGTGCGGTCCCTGCTGAACCTGGACCTGATCGACACCTTCCACGTGATCACCGTCCCGGTCGTGCTGGGCGCCGGCCGCCGCCTCTTCGACGAGGGCAGCCTCCCGACCGCCTTCCGGCACCGGACCGGGCTCGTCACGTCCAAGGGCGTCTCCATCCAGACGTACGACAGGACGGGCCGCCCGCAGTACGGCACGTTCGGGCTCCCGGAAAACGCCTAGCCCCAGGTCAGCCGCACGGGTACGGTGATCGCTCCATGTGCGAGCCACCGACGTCTCCACACCCCAGACGGAGACCGGGAGAGCCGCACCGATGTCCTCGATCGCCGTACCCGGCGCGCTCGCGCCGCGCCGCACCTGGCTGACCGACCTGCCCGTCCTGCTCGTGGCGGTGGTGTGGGGCGCGAGCTATCTCGCCGCCAAGGACATCACCACCGCGCGCACCGTGATCGCCGTCCTCGTGCTGCGCTTCGCGATCGTCCTGCCGGTCCTCGCCGTCGCCGGGTGGCGCGCGCTGCGCGCCCTGAGCGCCGCCCAGTGGCGCGGTGCCGGGATGCTCGGGCTGATCCTCAGCGGGATCTTCCTGCTGGAGACGTACGGCGTCGTCCACACCTCGGCGACCAACGCCGGCCTCATCATCAGCCTGACCATGATCTTCACGCCGCTCGCTGAGGCCGCCGTCACCCGGACCCGCCCCTCGCGGACCTTCCTCGGCGCCGCCGCCCTCTCCGTGCTCGGCGTCGTCCTGCTCACCCAGGGCGGCGGCTTCACCCGGCCCTCCCTCGGCGACCTGCTCATGCTGCTCGCCGCGCTCGCCCGTACCGTCCACGTCCTCGCCATGTCCCGCATCAAGACGGTGCGGGGGGCCGACGCGCTGTCCCTGACCACCGTCCAACTCGGCGCCGCCGTCGCGGTGTTCGCGCTGCTGTCGACCGGCGCCGACGCCACGCCGTGGGGGACGGCCGCGGATTTCGGGCCGCGGGAGTGGGCCGGGCTGCTGTTCCTGTCCGCGTTCTGCACGCTCTTCGCGTTCTTCGTGCAGATGTGGGCGGTCCGCCGCACCTCCCCGTCCCGGGTCAGCCTGCTGCTCGGCACCGAGCCCCTGTGGGCCGCCCTCGCGGGCATCGCCCTCGGCGGTGAACGCCTCGGCGTGCTCGGTCTCGCGGGCGGTGCACTGGTGCTTGTGGGGACCGCGTGGGGACGCCGGGCCACAAGTTAACTCCCGGAAAATTCATCGGACTTGACGGGAAAATCTCCAGAGTTGTCATTGACATGCCACTGTCTACGCGCGTCATCATGAGCGCATGAGATTCCCCCCACGAATCACTCGCATCGGCGCGGCGGCCGCCGTGCTGTCCGCCCTCCTCGTCGGCGGAACCGTCGCCACGGCTTCCCCCGCAGCCGCCGCGGTCGGCAGCATCTGCTACGGCGACCTGCCCTCCCAGGCGTACGACACCCTGAGGCTGATCGAGCAGGGCGGCCCCTACCCGTACTCCCAGGACGGCGTCGTCTTCCAGAACCGGGAACGCGTCCTGCCCTCGCGGTCCTCCGGGTACTACCACGAGTACACGGTCAAGACCCCCGGCTCCTCCACGCGCGGCGCGCGCCGCATCGTGACGGGCCAGGAGTACCAGGAGGACTACTACACCGCGGACCACTACGCCACGTTCGACCTGATCGACTACGGCTGCTGAGCCGACGGGTCGAAACCCCCACCGAGGCGTCGAGGAACAGTGCGACCAGCCGGAGGTCCGGTCCGCGTTCAGCCGGACTTCCGGCTCTCCGCGGCGGCGAACAGCGCGATCGCCAGCACCACCAGGGCGATGCTCGCGTAGAGCTCGTAGCCGTCGAGGAAGCCCAGCTTCTGCACGAGTCCCCAGTGCCAGTCGGTGAACTCGTTCACGAGGCCGGCGACGCCCTGCACCAGGGCGAGAAAGCCGATCAGTTCCAGCAGTTCCTTCATGGCACGACCCTCGCCCCGCGGTCCCCCCACAGTCATCGGCCGCGGGGCGAGCCACGTCCGCCGGAAGTACCCGGTGCGCGTGACCCCGCCGCGCCGAAAGTCGCCACTCCCGCGACTTTGGTAGCCGATGCGGTCCGCACGGCGGTGTCACCGGGATTCCGTGCGTAGATTTGTCGATCGTGAGCGGTGACAAGCAGACGGAGGTGCCCCGGTTCCACGCGGGCCGGCGCTGGCTGCTGCCCTCGGCCGTCCTGAACGAACTCGACCCGGACGCCGACCGCGTCGGCCGCCGACCCCGGCGCACCGCGCGCGACTGGCTCGTCGACTTCAGCTGCTTCGCGGTGGCCGTGGTCATCGGCCTCGTCGGCGCCGAGTCCGTCGCCGACAACCCCCATGTCTCCGACAACTTCGCCCACGTCGACCAGATGATCGGCGCGGTCGCCTGCGGCGCGGTCTGGCTGCGCCGCCGCTGGCCGCTCGGGCTCGCCGTCGCGACGGTTCCGGTCGGGGTCCTCTCCGACACCGCGGGCGGCGCCTGTCTGATCGCCCTGTTCACCCTCGCCGTGCACCGGCCCTTCCGCTACGTGGCCTGGGTGGGCGGCATCAACCTCGCGCTGATCCCGCTCTACTTCTGGCTGCGGCCCGACGCCGACCTGCCGTACCTCGCCGCGGTCGTCATCGTCGTGCTGCTGACCGTGGTGGTGGTCGCCTGCGGCATGGTCGTGCGCTCCAAGCGGCAGCTCATGCTGAGCCTCAGGGACCGTGCCCGGCGCGCCGAGACCGAGGCCCGGCTCCGCGCCGAGCAGGCGCAGCGGCTGGCCCGCGAGGCCATCGCCCGCGAGATGCACGACGTCCTCGCCCATCGGCTGACCCTGCTCAGCGTGCACGCGGGCGCACTGGAGTTCCGGCCCGACGCCCCGCAGGAGGAGGTCGCCCGGGCGGCCGGCGTGATCCGGGAGAGCGCCCACGAGGCCCTCCAGGACCTGCGGGAGATCATCGGCGTCCTGCGCGCGGGCGACCAGGACGACACGGGTCGCCCGCAGCCCACCCTCGCCGCCCTGGACGCGCTGGTCGCCGAGTCCCGTGAGGCCGGCATGAAGGTCGTCCTCGACACCCGCGTCACCGACCCCGCGGGCGTCCCCGCCTCCGTCGGCCGCACCGCCTACCGCATCGCCCAGGAGGGCCTCACCAACGCCCGCAAACACGCCCCCGGCGCCGAGGTCACCGTCTCCGTCGAGGGCGCCCCCGGAGCAGGCCTCACCATCTCCGTCCGCAACCCGGCACCCGACGGCGAGGTGACCCCCGTACCCGGCTCCGGCCAGGGCCTGATCGGCCTGACCGAACGGGCAACCCTGGCCGGCGGCCGCCTGGAACACGGCCCGGAGGCGGGTGGGGGCTTCGGGGTAAGGGCCTGGCTGCCCTGGGGGTGAGGGGTGGCGGCGTCGGTCTCTGGGGTGAGGGGTGGCGGCGTCGGCCTCTGGGGGCATGGGTGGCGTCGGCGTCCCCGCCCCGACTCCGCCCCGCCCCGACTCCGCCACGCCCCAACTCCGCCCCGCTCATGACCAGGTGACGTCCCATCAACCGCCCCTTCATCGCCCCCCTGACCCGCTAGCGTGGTCCGTTGTGCGGTACCTGTGGCCGATGCGGCGGGCCGGCGATCAGGTGGTCATGTCTCCTGGTGCTGCGGGGGAGCGGTCCTGGACGCGGCGGGTGGGCCGGCCGTCGGCTTCGGGACCGAGGAGGGGGAGTGTCGGCTCAAGGGCGTTCTCGCGCCGTACAGGACTCAGGCCGCGCCTCGGCGGCCGGAATGGGATCTGAAGTGCCGCAGCAGGCCTACGACTTGCAGTCGCTGCTCTACGAGATCCAGCAGGGCGCGCAGCAGGGGATGAACGACGCCCAGGACATGGTCCGGCTCACCTCCCTGGTGCTCGGCCGTCTGGGCTGCGCCTCAGGACGCGAGGCGTACGACATGCTCTACGAGGACTGGAAGGCGCTGCCCCGGGGCACCACGATGTCCGGTCTGCGCGCGGGGCAGATCATCAGCGTCCTTCCCCACCTGATGTTCGACCGGCCGGTCGCCGACGAGGGGCGGCAGCGGGAACTCCTCGACGAGGCGCGGAAGCACGGGCCACAGGAACAGGCCTGGCAGGCCGGCGTCCTGGGCGTGAGCGGCATGCAGGCGATGCAACGCCTGGGCGACCCGGTGGAGTTGGAGGCGTCGCTGGCCCGTCTGGAGGAGGCTCGCGACATGCTGCCGCCCGGCAGCCCCCAGCGGGACGCGATCGAGGTCTCCCATGCCGGAGCCCGTATCCTCCTGGCCCAACTCGGCGGAGGCGAGGACGATTTCGACTCCGCCGTCGAGGACCTGGCCCGGCTCGCCGACTCGCCCGCCTTCGGCGAGCAGCAGCGTCTGGCCCTGGCCGTGCAGTTGGCCGGATACCGCTCCCACCAGGCGACCCGGCGCGAGGACGAGGACGAACTCGCCCTGCGGATCAGGGAGATGGAGTCCGGGCTGGCGCGACTGTCGCCGGACCAGATGGACCGGCCCAACCTGGAGGCCTATCTCGACGCCGCCCGCGGCAACCTGGCGGTCCTCCGTGCCCGCCGCACCGGCGAGGACCTCACCGCGGCGGACTTCCCGCCCGCCGCTCCCCTGGACGAGGTGCGACGGCAACTCGGCACCGTCCCGGAGAACGCACGGATCGACCGGCTCGGCGACGTCGGTCTCGCCCGGGCGACCCGCGCCATGCTGGCCCGCGATCACCGGGGCACGATCGAGGCGCTCGCCCTGGTCGAGGAGGCCATGGATCTGCTGGAGCCCGACGACGAACGGTGGTTCCGCAACGCCGGCACCCTCGGCATGGCCCACTGCATGCTCGCGATGAACGCCATCGCACCTCCCGCCGACTGCCCCCACCACCTGGACCAGGGCATCTCCTGGCTGCGGCACACTCTCAAGCTGACCGGCGGACCGGACCACCCGATCTGGGGGAACACCGGGATGGCGCTCGCCATGGCCTACCGGGTGCGCGGCGACTACCTGCATCCACGCGACCGCCACGCCGAGCGCCGCAACCACCAGGAGTCCCGGCGCGTCGGCCTCGACGCGCTGCGGGCCGCGGCCTGGCAGGGCATCCTCCAGTCCGGTACCGCCCACGCCGCCGAAACCGCCCGCCGGGCCGGCGAGAACGCGCTCGACGTGGCCCGCTGGTGCATCGCCGACGGCGCCCACGCCGACGCCGTCCGCGCTCTCGACGCCGGACGCGGACTCGCCCTGCACGCCGCGACGATGGCGACCACCGTGCCCGACCTGCTGGCCGCCGCGGGGCAGCCGGCACTCGCCGACGAATGGCGCCGCGCCGGCGGTGCGGTGGCGCCTCAGCCGGAGGGCGGACTGACCCTCGCGGGGCAGCTGCCCGTCTCCGGCCCGTCCAGCCGGTTACGCCGCCGGGTGCTCCAGGTGCTCTCCGCGTCCCCGCTGCGGCAGCGGCTGCTGGACGCACCCTCCCCCGAGGAGATCGGCGCGGCCCTGCGCACCATGGGGGCGACCGCCCTCGTCTACCTCGTCCCCGGCAGCGCGGAGCACGTGAGCCTGACGGACCGGATGGTCTTCGGCCGGTACGCCGACGAAGGTCAGGCGCTCATCGTCTCGGCCGACGGCAGCACCCGGGCCGTACCCTTGCCCCGACTCCTCGTCGAGGCACCGGAGTTGGCCTCCTACCGCGCCACCGGCACCCCAGGCCGCGACGCCGGCGGCCCGCCCACCGACCCCACCCCCGCCCCGCCGCCCCGCCCGGAGGCGAGCCGAGCCGCTCTGGAACGGCTGTGCGACTGGGCCGGGAGGGCCGTGATGGAGCCGCTCCTCGAGCACCTCCCGCGCGGCTACGGCCGAGTCCCCTCGGTCGTACTGGTGCCCATGACGGAGCTCGGTGCCGTGCCCTGGCACGCGGCCCGGATGCCCGGACGGCGCGGCCGGCACGCCTGCCAGGAGGTGGACGTCTCCTACCTGCCCTCGGCCCGGCTGCTGTGCGAGGTGGCCGCCCGGCCCGCCGCCCGGACCCGGCAGGCCCTCGTCGTCGGCAACCCCACCCGCGACCTCCACCACGCCGGCGAGGAGGCCGAGGCCATCCGCCGCGCCTTCCATCCGCAGGGCGAACTGCTGGGCCCCGGCCAGGCCACGCCCGCCGCCGTCACCGACTGGCTGCGCCGGCAGCGCGGCGGACTGCTGCACCTCGCCTGCCACGGCGTGGTGCGCCAAGGCGAGCGGCACAGCGCCTATCTCGCCCTGTCCGGCGGCGAGTTGGCGGCCGAGGAGCTCACCGAGGGCGGCAGCCGCTTCCAGGAGCTGGAGCTGGTCGTCCTCGCCGCGTGCCGCACCAATGTGTCGGGGCGCGGCTACGACGAGGCGTACAGCCTGTCCACCGCGTTCCTCGTGGCCGGTGCCCGCTCGGTGATCGGCTCCCTGTGGCCGGTGCCCGACGAGGCGACGTCCCTGCTGATGTACATGACCCACCACTTCATGAGCCGCGACGGCCTCGCGCCCGGACCCGCCCTGCGCAGCGCGCAGTTGTGGATGCTGGACGACCACCGCACGGCCCCGCCCGGGATGCCGGCCCACCTCCAGGGCCGCGTCCGCCGGATCAGCGGAGCCGACCTGACCGCCTGGGCCGGTTTCACCCACCTGGGCTGGTGAACCGGGATCAGGTGACCACCGTGCGCACCACGACCTGGGCCGTCCCCCAGCGGCCCACGGTGCCCGCCGGCCCGCCCGCGTCCCGCCCGTGCGCCGGCGAAGTGAGCCGCAACAGACCGCCCGCACCGCCCGCCTCGCTCTCGCGGGACCCGGCGGCGGGGTCGGCAGGCGGCCAGGCGGGCAACCGGAACGGCGCGAGGTTCAGCTCGTTCTCGGTCACGATCACCTTCAGCCAGTCCCGCGCGAAGGCTCCCCGCACCAACGCCCGCCCCGGCGGAAGCCGCACCCACACAGGCTCACCGCGCCGCGCCAGACCGGCCCTGCCGGGCGCGACGAACTCGCCTTCGTACAGATGCGGAGAGCACGCGTAACGATCCGTCAGATCGAGCAGTACGCACCACAGTCGACGGTCGGAGACATTGTGGACGCGGACCATCACCTGCGGCTCCCGGCCGTCCGGGGTGTACCCGCAGACGATCTCGCCGTCCGCGGAGTGCTCCACCCGGCCCACCGCAGTGCCCTCGACGGTCACCCGGACCAGCGACGACAGCAGGGCGTCGGGATTGTGCAGCTCCAGGATGTGATGCCAACGCGCCAGATGTGCCAGGCAGTCGACGACCCGCTCCGCGTCCGCCCGCGTCCGCAACGGCAGCTCGGGCACCGGATACCCGGCCCCGCCCGACACCCGCGCCCATCCGCCCGCCACGTCCACCCGCAACGGCAGCCCCTCCCCACCGAGGGCGAGCACCGGCACCGGCGCCATGGCCGCCGACAGCAGCCGTACGGCCCCGGCGTCCCCGGCGAGCGTCACGGCGGCGGGCGTGAACGCGAGCGCGGTCGGTGTCACCGGATGCGCCAAGCGCCGTTCGTGCGGCCCGGGTTGCCAGCCGTCCGGGTCCACCAGACAGGACTCGGGCAGCACATGGCGTACGACGACCTTGCGTGACGCGTGCCCGCCCAGCAGCGTGAACTCCGCGCCGCTCGCCCGCAGCCCGTGCGCCCGGCCGCAGTTGACCTCCCAGCCGGACGTCGTGTGCCGCAGCAGAAACGGCTCGGCTGCGACCGGATCCCCCGACAGGAAGCCGCCGTTCTCCGGGCCCCGCAGCTCGGGATGCTGGAACGGCGTCTTCGCGCGCACCCCCTCCTCTGCCAGCGCGTGCAGCGCGCCGTACGCGGCGGCGGGCCCCAACCGGTCGAGTGCGCTCAGCAGCGCGTGACTGAAGTAGCCGCGGTAGCGTCCGTCGACGAAGTTCTCGTGCGCGCGCTCGTCCGGTCGGCAGGCCGCGAGCAGCACATGCCGGGCCGCCTCGGCACCCGCGCCGCCGGTCTCGCGGTCCCAGGTCGGTGTCCGCCACCAGGGCTGCCACTCGACGCCCCGCGCCGTCCCGCCGGCCGGCCCGAAGCCGAGGTCGCGGGTCGCGCCGCCCGCGTGGCAGCAGTCGAGGACCGCGAGGACATGGGTGCCGCGCGCCGCGATGCCGTCGAGCAGTGCGCCGAGCTCGCTGTCCTGGAGCATCGGCTGGCCGCCTGGCCCCAGACTGTCCTGGCACACCAGCGCCTGCGCCCAGCCCGTCGCCTCGCGCGGATCGTCGGTGCGGTACGCGCTGCCGTGCCCGCTGAACCAGAACAGCGCGGTGTCGTCCGGCCCGCACTGCCCGAGATGCCGTTCCACGGCCGCCAGCACGGCCGCCCTGGAGGCCTCCTTGTCGTGCAGGGCCTTGACCGCCGGCGTCAGCGTCCCGGACTGCCGCCGCAGCCAACTCTGCGCTTCCCGCGCGTCGTTGACACAGCCCCGCAGCCGATGGCGTCCCGGATAGTCGTCGATGCCCACGAACAGGGCGTACACCGTGCGCATACGGAGATCTTGCCAGCAATGACAGGGCGCATACGGGGCGTTGACGGGGCGCGTGCCGGTCGGATCCGCACAACCCCCTGACTCGGTGGCGTGAAGCGAGTTGACTGGAGCGGCATCGCGAGCACGGAAAGGAACAGCAGCGTGAGCTTCGGGGGACCCGACAATCCGTACCAGCCGCCGTATCAGCCACCACCGCCGAACCCCGGCCCGTACGGCCCGCCACCACCACCCCCGTACACCGGGCCCTACGTCCCGCCCCAGCCGTATCCGTACCCGTATCCCGCCCCCAACCCCTATCCGCCGTACGTCCCGCAGAGGGGCCTGCTGGGCCGTCTGCGTGGTGCCGAATGGCCGCCCCTGCGCGACCTGTTGCGCCAGGCACGGCAGCGGATGCACGGCTGCGCTTGGCTGTTCCTGCTGGTCCCGTGCACCTGGTTCGTGGTGCCGGGCCTGATGGTGGCGTACGTCTTCGCCCGCTCGGCCCGCGTCAGGGCGCACCGCCTCTTCCCGCCGCGCGCCCACCGCCTGCACCACGACCCTCAGGTGACACGCCTTCAGAAGGCGCGGGCCCTGAGCGCGGCCGCCATGACCCTCGCCCTGCTCGTCGCCTACGGCAAGCCGGAGGACTTCAGCGAGGTGGAGGAGCAGTACGTGGTACGGCTGATGGTCACCCCGCCGCTGCTGCTCCTGAGCGCCCCCGTGGTGATCGCCGTGGTGTACCGCTGGGCGCCGCCGCACGCCAGGCCGTACATGTGGCAGCGGGTGCGCGCCGCGGGCAAGGCCGCCCTGTGGTACGTCGGCGCGGTGACGGCGATTTTCCTGATCGGGGGCATGTTCGCGCTGCTCGAACAGGAGGGGCAGTCCACCACCGACGTGTCCTGGCTCGCCGTCGTGCTCCTGGTGCCCCTGTACTGGCTGCTGTTCTTCCTGGGGTTCGCGACCGGCCCCGCCGTGCGCAGCGGTTTCAACTCCGCCGAGGTGCACGCGGCCCTGCCCGCCCTGCTCACCGGCGTCCTCGTGTGGGAGTTCGCGATCATCAGCCTGGCCGCGGGCGGACCGCCGCCCGGACCGCCCCTGGTCTCGGTCCTGGCCTTCGTGGGCGGCCCGGCCTCGGTGTGCGCGGTGGCCTGGTGGGAGGTCCACCGGCTGCGGACCCGGCACGGAGTGCGGCTGCGCGGCTGACGGCATGGCAAGTGCGCCCCTCGAAACCGTGATTACGTAAGCCCCATGACCGCGATCAGACTGCTCCTCGTCGACGACGATCCGCTGGTGCGGGCCGGCCTGTCCCTGATGATCGGTGGTGCCGACGGCATCGAGATCGTCGGGGAGGCCGCCGACGGAAGCGATGTCGAGGCGCTCGTCGACCGCAGCCGTCCGGACGTCGTCCTCATGGACATCCGGATGCCGTCCATGGACGGCCTGACCGCCACCGAGCGGCTGCGTGGCCGCCCCGACGCCCCGCAGGTCGTGCTCCTCACCACCTTCCACGCCGACGACCAGGTGCTGCGCGCGCTGCGCGCGGGTGCCGCCGGGTTCGTCCTGAAGGACACACCGCCCGCCGAGATCGTCGAGGCGGTGCGCCGGGTCGCGGCCGGTGACCCCGTCCTGTCGCCCACCGTCACCCGGCAGTTGATGCGGCACGCGGCGGGGACCGCCGCCGACACGCGCCGCACGCGCGCGCGGGAGCGCATCGCCGGCCTCAACGACCGTGAGCGCGAAGTGGCGGTGGCCGTCGGCCGCGGCCTGTCCAACGCCGAGATCGCCACGGAGCTCTACATGAGCGTCGCCACCGTCAAGACCCATGTCTCCCGCGTCCTCGCCAAGCTCGACCTCAACAACCGGGTGCAGATCGCCCTCCTCGCGTACGACGCGGGGCTTCTGGAGGAACTGGAGGAGGACGGGCACTAGCGGGCGGCCCCGCGCGTTGTCGGGGCAACGGGGAGGGGACCGGGATGAGCGAAGTGATCGACCTGGGGGAGTACGGCGCGGCGTTCCGCACGGACCCGCATCCGGTGTACGCGCGCCTGCGCGCCCGTGGACCGGTGCACCGGGTCCGGCTGCCGTCACCCGACGCCCACCACGAGACGTGGCTGATCGTGGGGTACGAGGAGGCGCGCGCGGCCCTCACCGACCCGCGCCTGTCCAAGGACGGCCGCAAGATCGGCGTGACGTTCCTCGACGAGGAACTGATCGGCAAGTATCTGCTGGTCGCCGACCCGCCCCAGCACACCCGGCTGCGCTCCCTGGTCTCCCGCGCCTTCACCATGCGCCGCGTGGAGGAGCTCCGGCCCAGGATCCAGCGGATCACCGACGACCTGCTCGACGCGATGCTCCCGCAGGGCCGCGCCGACCTCGTGGAGTCCCTCGCCTACCCGCTGCCCCTGACCGTCATCTGCGAACTCCTCGGCGTCCCCGAGCTGGACCGCACGGAGTTCCGCAAGATCTCCGGCGAGGCCGTCGCCCCCACCAGCGCCGAGAGCGAGTACGACGCGTTCGTCCGGCTCGCCGAGTACCTCACCGGCCTCATCGAGGACAAGAGATGCGCCGGGCCGAGCGGCGACCTCCTCGGCGACCTCATCCGCACCACCGCCGAGGACGGCGACCGCCTCTCGCCGGAGGAACTGCGCGGCATGGCCTTCGTCCTGCTGATCGCGGGTCATGAGACCACCGTCAACCTCATCACCAGCGGGGTGTACGCCCTGCTCACCCACCCCGGCCAACTCGCGGCCCTGCGCGCCGACATGAGCCTGGCCGACGCGGCGGTCGAGGAGACGCTGCGCTGGGAGGGCCCGGTGGAGAACGGCACGTTCCGCTATGCCGCCGAGCCCCTGGAGATCGGCGGTACGCACATCGCGCGGGGCGACGCGGTGATGGTCGGCCTCACCGCCGCCGACCGTGACGCGGCGCGCTACCCCACCCCCGACCGCTTCGACCTCCACCGCGACACCCGCGGCCATCTCGCCTTCGGCCACGGCATCCACTACTGCCTGGGCGCGCCCCTGGCCCGCCTGGAGGGCCGCACGGCGATCCGCACGCTGCTGGAGCGGGCACCGGACCTAGCCCTCGACGGCCCGACGGGGGAGTGGCTGCCGGGGATGCTGATGCGGGGGATGCGGAGCCTGCCGGTGCGGTGGTGACCCGCGGCGCGCCCAGCTGAGCGTCCGTCAGCCCAGGACCTCCGCCAACCGCACCGGACGCCGCTCCCGCCGTGACACCTCGCACGCCTCGGCGATCCGCAGCGCCTGCAACGCCTCGCGCCCGTCGCAGGGGTTGGCGCGCTCCCCTCGTACCACCTCGACGAACGCGTTCAGTTCGGCCTCGTAGGCCGGTCCGAACCGCTCCAGGAACCCTGCCCACGGCTTGTCCGCGGCCGGTGGGCCCGTCGGCTCGGTGGACGCGATCGGGGTGCGGTCGTCCAGGCCGACCACGATCTGGTCCAGCTCCCCGGCGAGCTCCATGCGGACGTCGTAGCCCGCCCCGTTCAACCGGGTCGCCGTCGCCGTGGCCAGCGTGCCGTCGTCGAGGGTGAGAACCGCCGCGGCCGTGTCGATGTCGCCCGCCTCGCGGAACATCGCGGGCCCGGCGTCGGACCCGGCCGCGTACACGTCCACCACCTCGCGCCCGGTCACCCAGCGCAGCACGTCGAAGTCGTGGATCAGCGTGTCCCGGTACAGCCCGCCCGACACCGGCAGCCACGCGGCGGGCGGCGGCGCCTGGTCGGAGGTGAGCGCCCGTACGGTGTGCAGCCGCCCGAGCCGTCCCGAGCGCACCGCCTCCCGCGCGCCCGCGTACCCCGCGTCGAAGCGGCGCTGGAAGCCCATCTGAAGGACCGTTCCGGCCGTCTCCACCTCTTCGATGGCGTGCAGGGTGCCGGGCAGGTCGAGAGCTATCGGTTTCTCGCAGAAGACCGGGAGCCCCGAGCGTGCTGCCCGACCGATCAGTTCGGCGTGGGCCGACGTCGCCGTGGTGATCACCACCGCGTCGACGCCCCACTGGAAGATCTCGTCCACTCCCGGCGCGGCCGTCTCGCCCAGCCGGTGCGCGAGCTCCTGGGCCCGCACGCCGTCCGCGTCCGTGAGGATCAGGGACCCTACGTCGCGATGCCGGCTGAGCGTGTTCGCGTGAATGGTGCCGATCCGGCCCGTCCCGATGACCCCGATGCGCATGTGAACAAAGTGTGGCCGTGGACCTCCCGCTGTCAATGCATATGTCTGGACAATCTGACTACACAACTTCCCGTCAACCGGCCGCGGAGCTACGCTCGGCCCGTGCCGAAACCAGATGTGGACCCGACCGTGACGCTCGACCTCAGTGTGGACCGGAGCAGCCCGGTGCCGTTGTACTTCCAGCTGTCCCAGCAGCTGGAGGCCGCGATCGAGCACGGAACGCTCACCCCTGGCAGCCTGCTGGGCAACGAGATCGAGCTCGCCGCGCGCCTCGGCCTGTCCCGGCCGACCGTCCGCCAGGCCATCCAGTCGCTCGTCGACAAGGGCCTTCTCGTGCGCCGTCGCGGGGTCGGCACGCAGGTCGTGCACAGCCAGGTCAAGCGCCCGCTGGAGCTCAGCAGCCTCTACGACGACCTGGAGACGGCCGGCCAGCGCCCGGCGACCAAGGTCATCGTCAACACCGTCGTCCCGGCCTCCGCCGAGGTCGCCGCCGCCCTCGGCGTGGCCGAGGACAGTGACGTGCACCGCGTCGAGCGGCTGCGCCTCGCGCACGGCGAGCCCATGGCGTACCTGTGCAACTTCATCCCGCCGGGCCTCCTCGACCTGGACACCGCCCAGCTGGAGGCCACCGGCCTGTACCGGCTGATGCGCTCCGCCGGGATCACCCTGCACAGCGCCCGGCAGTCCATCGGCGCCCGCGCCGCCACCGCCGCCGAGGCCGAGCGGCTCGCCGAGGAGGAAGGCGCCCCGCTGCTCACCATGCAGCGGGTGACCTTCGACGACACCGGCCGCGCGGTCGAGTTCGGCACGCACACCTACCGGCCGACCCGCTACTCCTTCGAGTTCCAGCTGCTCGTGCGGCCGTAGAACTCGTGCGGCCGTGGAGAACGGCCTGAGCCGGCCCGGCGGAGTGCTGAAGAGCCGCTCGGAGAGGACCGACTTGGTCGCAATGTCAGGACATTGCGTGCCCTCCGGAACCGCCCCGGTGTTTCCCCGTACGGCACCCATACCGGCGGTGAGGCAGAATCGAGGCCGATGAGCACCTACGGCAACTTCAGCGCCCCGATCGGCTCCCGCCGCGCCCCGGCCCTGCGCACGGTCGGCACCCGCGAGCGCCGCTCCCACCTCACCGCACCCCGCGTGCCCACCGTGGGCATCGACATCGGCGGGACCAAGGTGATGGCCGGAGTCGTCGACGCCGACGGCAACATCCTGGAGAAGCTCCGGACCGAGACGCCGGACAAGTCCAAGAGCCCGAAGGTCGTCGAGGACACCATCGTCGAGCTGGTCCTGGACCTCTCCGACCGGCACGACGTGCACGCGGTCGGCATCGGCGCGGCCGGCTGGGTCGACGCCGACCGCAACCGCATCCTGTTCGCCCCCCACCTGTCCTGGCGCAACGAGCCGCTGCGCGACCGCCTCGCGGGCCGCCTCGCCGTGCCCGTCCTCGTCGACAACGACGCCAACTCCGCCGCCTGGGCCGAGTGGCGCTTCGGCGCCGGCCGCGACGAGGACCACCTCGTCATGATCACGCTCGGCACCGGCATCGGCGGCGCGATCCTGGAGGACGGCCAGGTCAAGCGCGGCAAGTACGGCGTCGCCGGCGAGTTCGGCCATATGCAGGTCGTCCCCGGCGGCCACCGCTGCCCGTGCGGCAACCGTGGCTGCTGGGAGCAGTACAGCTCCGGCAACGCGCTGGTCCGCGAGGCCAAGGAGCTGGCCGCCGCCGACTCCCCGGTGGCGTACGGGATCATCGAGCACGTCAAGGGCCAGATCGGCGACATCACCGGCCCGATGATCACGGAGCTGGCCCGCGAGGGCGACGCGATGTGCATCGAGCTGCTCCAGGACATCGGCCAGTGGCTCGGCGTCGGCATCGCCAACCTCGCCGCCGCCCTCGACCCGTCCTGCTTCGTGATCGGCGGCGGGGTGTCGGCCGCCGACGAGCTGCTGATCGGCCCCGCGCGGGACGCGTTCAAGCGCCAGCTGACCGGCCGCGGCTACCGCCCCGAGGCACGCATAGTCCGAGCCCAGCTCGGCCCCGAGGCCGGCATGGTCGGTGCCGCGGACCTGGCGCGGCTGGTCGCCCGCCGCTTCCGGCGCGCCAACCGACGCCGCGTCGAGCGGTACGAGCGCTACGCGAAGTACACGGAGGCCCGCCGCACCACCCGGGAGTCCCTGTGACGGCCTCGCTGCCCCGCCAGGCGGCCCACTCCCCGGACGAGCCGCCCCCGCCGACCGAGGACCGCCGCCACCGCAACCGCCGCCGGGCGCTCACGCTGCTCATCATCGTGCTGCTCATCGGCGTCCCGGCCGGCTATCTGGTGATCTCCGCCAACCAGAGCCGCAACAGCGGCAAGGACAAGGAGGAGAAGTACTCGGCGACCGGCCTCACCGCCGGGTACCCGTCGAAGGTCCAGCGCCGGCTGTACCAGGTGCCGGTCCCCCACCCCGCGGACCTGATCGCCTACTACGAGACCAACAACTGGAAGACCAGCCGCCTCTACGTCCAGTTCCGCACCTCCAACGCCGGCCTGGACACCTTCCTGGCGGGCGTCGGCGTCGGCCGCGACGATCTCAAGAAGGGCGACATCACCATCGGCGCCCGCGACAAGAAGATCACCGGCTGGACCTTCGCCGGCCCCGGCCCCTGGGCGGGCCTGGTCCACAAGCAGAAGAACCCGGCGCCGACCCAGGACATCGTCGTGAACACCGCGGACCCGGCCAACCCGATGGTGTACGTCGTCTCGCGCACGGTCCCGTAGCCGGGGGTGCGGCCCGTCGCCGGAGCCGATTGTCAGACCCCGCCCGTAGAGTCGTAGACGTCTGATCCGACACACGGGTGGGGAGGTGGCAGGACGTATGAGTGACACGGCCACGGCGGTGGCCGAGCGGGCGACCCGGCCGCTCTCCGCACACCTCGCCGCCGTCTTCCTCCCCGCGCCCCTCCCGCGCGAGGGCCGGATGGCGTTCTGGGACCCCGAGGACGGCCCGCTGCCGGAGGATTCCGCAGGTCTCACGGACCTGACGGTCGTACGACCGCACGGCGCCGGTGTCCGCCGCCGCACCGCCCCCGCGCTCACCCTCCCCCTCGCCGAGGCCCTGCCCCTCCTCGCGCGCGCCCGCCGCGACCCCGCCGCCCACCCCGCCACCGCCTGCTGGGGCGCCGCCGCACTGCACGCCCTGCGGCTCGCCGCCCGCGGCCGGCTGCTGCCCGGCCTGACCGCGACAGGCCATGACGCCTGGCGGGCCGGCCCCCTCGACCCCGACGACATCGCGCACTTGCGCGCCATCGCCGCCGCCCTTCCCTACGAAGGCCACGCGGTGCCCCTGCCCGGCCCCGGACCGCTGCGGCTGCCCGAGCCGGAGGCGCTGCTGCGCGCCTTCCTGGACGCCGTCGCCGACACCCTCCCGCGCACCCCGGCCGCCCCCTTCGCCTCCGGCAGGCCCTTCGCCGACCGCCGCCCGCAGCATCTGCCGGGGGCGCAGGACTGGGCCGCGGAGGTCGCCGCCGGCATGGACGCGGGCGTGCGGATCTCGCTCCGCCTCGACCTGTCGGCGTACCACCTGTTCGACGCCGACGAACAGGTCCGCAGCGCCGGTGCCGCGATCGTCCAGGTGCACAGCCTCGCCGACCCCACCCTCGTCGCCGACGCCGCGGCCCTGTGGGCGGGCGAGGCGGACGCGGTGTTCGGGCCCCGCGCGCGCGTGGACGCGGCCCTCGCGGTGCGGCGCGCGGCCCGGGTCTGGCCGCCCCTGGACCGGCTCGCCGAGCAGGACGTCCCCGACGTACTGGCCCTGTCCGAGCACGAGCTGGGCGAACTGCTCGGCGTCGCCGCGACCCGGCTCGCGGCCGCCGGAGTCGCCGTGCACTGGCCCCGGGACCTGGCGCACGACCTCAGCGCCGCCGCCGTCGTACGACCGGCCCCCGGCTCGGCGACCGACGGCACCGGGTTCTTCGGGAGCGAGGAACTCCTCCAGTTCCGCTGGCAGCTGGCGCTCGGCGGCGACCCGCTCACCGAGGCCGAGATGGACGCGCTCGCCGAGGCGCACCGGCCCGTCGTCCGCCTGCGCGACCAGTGGGTGCTGGTCGACCCGGCGCTCGTCCGCAAGGCCCGCAAGCGCGAACTGGGCCTGCTCGACCCGGTCGACGCTCTCTCCGTCGCCCTCACCGGCAGCGCCGAGGTCGACGGCGAGACGGTGGAGGCGGTACCGGTCGGCGCGCTGGCCGCCCTGCGCGACCGCCTGACGACGGGAGTCAGGCCCGCGGAACCGCCCCCGGGCCTGCACGCCACCCTGCGTGACTACCAACTCCGGGGCCTGGCCTGGCTGGACCTCATGACGACCCTGGGCCTCGGCGGCTGCCTCGCCGACGACATGGGCCTCGGCAAGACGATCACGGTGATCGCGCTGCACCTCAAGCGCGCCCGCCGCGAGCCGACCCTGGTGGTCTGCCCGGCCTCGCTCCTCGGCAACTGGCAGCGGGAGATCGCCCGTTTCGCGCCCGGCGTCCCCGTCCGCCGCTTCCACGGCCCCGACCGCACCCTGGACGACCTCGACGGCGGTTTCGTCCTGACCACCTACGGCACCATGCGGTCGACGGCCGCCCGCCTGGCCGAGCAGCCCTGGGGCATGGTCGTCGCGGACGAGGCCCAGCACGTCAAGAACCCGTACTCGGCGACGGCGAAGGCGCTGCGCACGATCCCGTCGCCCGCGCGCGTCGCCCTCACCGGCACCCCGGTCGAGAACAACCTCTCGGAACTCTGGGCCCTGCTCGACTGGACGACCCCGGGCCTGCTCGGCCCCCTGAAGTCCTTCCGGGCCCGGCACGCCCGCGCAGTGGAGAACGGCGAGGACACGGAGGCCGTGGAGCGACTGGCCCGCCTCGTCCGCCCCTTCCTTCTCCGCCGCAAGAAGTCCGACCCCGGCATCGTCCCCGAACTGCCGCCCAAGACCGAGACGGACCACCCCGTCCCGCTCACCCGCGAACAGGCCTCCCTCTACGAGGCGGTGGTCCGCGAGTCCCTGTACGCCATCGAGACGGCGGACGGCATCGCCCGCAGGGGCCTGGTGCTGAAGCTGCTGGGTGCGCTGAAGCAGATCTGCGACCACCCCGCGCTGTACCTCAAGGAGGAGGCCGGGGCGGCCGAGCGACTGGTGCTGCGCTCCGGCAAACTCGCCCTGCTCGACGAGCTGTTGGACACCGTTCTCGCGGAGGACGGCTCGGCACTGGTGTTCACGCAGTACGTCGGCATGGCCCGCCTGATCACCGCCCACCTCGCCGCCCGCGCGGTGCCCGTGGACCTGCTGCACGGCGGCACGCCGGTGCCGGAGCGCGAGCGCATGGTGGACCGCTTCCAGGCCGGCGCGACCCCGGTCCTGGTGTTGTCTCTGAAGGCCGCGGGCACCGGCCTGAACCTCACCCGCGCGGGCCATGTCGTGCACTTCGACCGCTGGTGGAACCCGGCCGTCGAGGAACAGGCCACCGACCGCGCCTACCGCATCGGCCAGACCCAGCCGGTCCAGGTCCACCGCCTGATCACCGAGGGCACGGTGGAGGACCGCATCGCCGAGATGCTCGAAGCGAAGCGGGCCCTCGCCGACGCGATCCTGGGCTCCGGCGAATCGGCCCTCACGGAACTGACGGACCGCGAACTGACGGACCTGGTCTCCTTGCGGAGGACATCATGACCGGGCGTCCGGCGGACGAGGCGCGGCGCGCGCTGCGGGAGGCACGGGAGCGGAAGGCCCTGGAGCAGACGGAGGGCTCGGCGGGTACCGGTTCCGCGACCGAGGAGACCGCCTCCGCACCGGCTGCGGAGACGACGGGGAGCGAGGGCGCCGGACCGGCGCCGGGCGAGCGCCGGGAGGCCCGGCCGGGCGACGCCGCACGCGAGGCGTTGCGGCGGGCGCGATCGGAGCGGCGGGGTGCGCCGGGAGCGGACGGCCTACCTGAGCATGACGCGCCGGAGGCCGCCGGCGCCCCGGGCGAGGGTGTCGGGGACCAGAGGGAACCTGCTCATGATGAGCCTGGGAGGCGAGGGGAACCTGCTCCGGGCCAGCCGGGGAGGCAGCGGGAATCCGCCCTCGGCCGGTCGGGGAGCCACGGAGAGCCCGCTTCGGGCCAGCCGGGGAGCCGCAGAGAATCCGCCCCCGGCCGGTCGGAGAGCCACGGGGAATCCGCTTCGGGCCAGCCGGGGAGCCGCAGAGGATCCGCTCCGGACCGGTCGAGGCCCGAAGGCGCCCCCGCTGGGGGAGCCCCCGACCCGGCCGAACCCGATGACGCCCTCGGCGTGGGGACGCCCGCTCCGGACGGGGCTGCCGACCGTGTGCGGGAAGCCCTGCGCGCCGCGCGCAAGGAAGCGCGGCGGGCTCAGCAGGAGAACGCGGTCGAGGCCGCTCGGCGCAGGCGTCCGGTACCGCGGTCGGCGCCGGCGGCATCCGGCTCCCCGCGCGGCGGGCGAGGCGATGGTGTGCGGGCCCGTGACCTCCGGGCACTCATCGGTGACGCCTTCAGCATGCCCAGCGAGGAGGACGAGCGGACAGGGAGGGAGGACGGCGACAGCCAGGCAGGCCGCGGTAGTTCGGCCGACTCGATCGCCGCCCACGACAGCTCAGCCGACTGGGCAGCGACCCACGGCACCACCCCACCGACAGCGGCGGCCACCAGCCCCGCACCCCCCACCGCCACAGCGATCGAGCCGGACACCGCCCCCGCCCCCACCTGGCCGCACTCGCCCACCACGACCACAACCACCGCCCCCCACCACCCCCGCTCCATGGCCGCCCCCGGCCGGGACGGCGAACTCCGGCGTACCTTCCCGGCGTTCGGCCCCCGTTCCGCGGACGGTGAGCACGGCTTCGCCGAGACCTGGTGGGGCAACGCCTGGGTCACGGCGCTGGAGGAGGGCGCCTTGGACGCGAAGCGGCTCGCGCGCGGCCGCGGGTACGCCGAGCAGGGCAATGTCGACGCCATCACCGTGACCCCCGGGCTGGTCCTCGCGTACGTGCAGGGGAGCCGTCCCCGCCCCTACCGGGTCCAGGTGCGGCTGCGGACGCTGGACGACGCGGAGTGGCAGTGGTTCCTAGACGCCGCCGCCGAACGGCCGGGGCACATCGCCGCGTTGCTCGACAAGGAGATGCCGCATTCGCTCGCCGAGGGCAGGGCGCGGCTGCTCCCGGGGCCCGGCGAGCTGGACCCGCACTGCAGCTGCCCGGACCGCGGCCACCCCTGCAAGCACGCCGCCGCGCTCTGCTACCAGACGGCCCGCCTGCTCGACGCCGACCCCTTCGTGCTGCTCCTGCTGCGTGGCCGGGGCGAGCGCGAACTCCTCGACACCCTCTCCCGGCTGAGCGCCGCACGCGCGGCCCGCGCCGCCCAGGAGAAGGGCCCGGCGCCCCTGCCCGGCGTACGCGCCGCCGAAGCCCTCGCCCCCCGGCGACTTCCACCTCTCCCCGCCCCGTTGCCCGTGCCGCCGCACCCCCAGCAGCCCCCGGTCTATCCGGCGGCCCCGGGCGGCCCGGACCCCTTCGCGCTGGACCAGCTCGCGACCGACGCCGCCGCCCGCGCCCACGCCCTGCTCGCCACCGGCCGCGACCCGGTCGCCGAGCTGACGCTGTGGCAGGACGCGGTGCGGCTCGCCGCGGCCCGCCCTGGTTCCGGGCTCACCGCCGCCACCCGCTCGCTGTACGCCTCGCTCGCCTCCGCCGCCGACCGCACCCCGTCCGATCTGGCGCGCGCGGTCGCCGCCTGGCGGCAGGGCGGGTTCGAGGGACTCGCCGTACTGGAGGAACCCTGGGACCCGCCGGCCGGCCGCTTCGACCGGGCCCGCCCGCTCCTCCTCGCCGCCGACCTCCCGGCCTTCCGCCCCTGGCGCAACCGTCTCACCCATCCCCGCGGCCATGTCCAACTCCGCCTGGGCCGCGACGGGTTGTGGTACGCCTACGAGTCCGACCCCGGCGCCGACGACTGGTGGCCCCGCGGCACACCCGACCTCGACCCGGTCGGTGCCCTGACCGGGCTCGGGGCCTCGCCGGAGAGTTGACATCTCTCGTGCACGATGTCGCCACAAATACAGAGACGGCGCTCGGCACATGAGCCACTACACTGCCGCGATGTCGCCGTGCGACACAGCGAACTGACAGAGAAACACCTCGGGGGACGAGACATGGCAACGGGCGGGTGGGGTCCTGGCACGGGCCCGGGAGGACAGGCCGGACATCCAGGCGGCACCGCAGGCGGCGGCCAGGGCTGGGGCCCGCCGCCGGGGCAACCGGTGAACAGCCCTTACGGGCTGCCGCCCCAGGGCGGCCCCTACGGGCCGACGGCGCCGCAGAACCCTTACCCCTACGTGCCCCCGGCCCCCGTGCCCACGCGCGGCCGGGCGCCGCGCCGCCGCAGCCGGCTGTGGTTCTTCTCCCTGCCCTACCTCACCGGCAGCATCATCCGCTCCGCGCACCGCGTCGCCAGCCGCCTCTTCGTGCAGGCGGGCCAGGATCACATCCAGGACCGCACCGTGGACCGCGTGCAGACGGCCCGCACCGTCCTCGGCGCCGCCGCCACCGTCCTGCTGTTCCTCGTCTACGGCACGGACCAGGGCGGCTGGCAGGACGCGGCGGCCGGCAGCGCCGCCCAGGCGCTCGTCGCCCCGGTCCTGCTGATCGTCGGCGGCCCCCTGATCATCCTCGGCTTCATCTACTACGCGCCCCCGCACCTGCGGCCCCACCTGCGCTCCCGGCTCCGGGTCCCGTTGAAGACGGTGGGCTGGTACGTGACGACCGTCCTCGTCCTCGGCGGAATCCTTTTCGGGATCTCCCTGCTGGCCAAGACCGACCTGAGCGGCTGGCAGGGGTTCTGCGTCGGCATCGTGGGGCTGGTCGCGCTGGCCTGGGGACTGCCCTTCTTCGTCCTGGCCTCGCTCTACTCCGCCCGCAGCGCCTTCAACACCGGTCACGTCCACCCGATGCTGCCGCCCGTGGTGACGATGGTCTTCGTGTGGGTCTTCGCGATCTTCAACTTCATCGACAGCGGCATGCCGGCCCAGGGCCCGCCCGGCGTGCAGCTCTGCTCGCTGCTCGGCGGCCCGGTGTCGGTGACCGTCGTCGGGCTGTGGGAACTGCGGCGCATGCGCACCCGCTACGGCGTGCGCGTCCGCGGCCAGGTCCCCGCCCCGGCGCCCGGCTTCCGGTAGCGCGCCCTTCGGTGAAGGCCCTGTGAGGGTTCGCCGTCGATGTGCGGGAGCCAGGTGTGGGGACTGGGGGCCCAGGGGCCGGGCCCTCGGAAACGGCGGTTAGCGTGGAGCGGTGAGTGAGACGCAGACCCCCACCCTCCAGTACCGCCTCGACGGCCCGGACGACGCCCCGGTCCTCATCCTGGGGCCCTCGCTCGGCACCACCTGGCACATGTGGGACCGGCAGGTCCCCGAGCTGGCCAAGCAGTGGCGGGTCTTCCGGTTCGACCTGCCGGGCCACGGCGGCGCGCCCGCCTACCCGGCCGGTTCGGTCGGTGCCGTCACCGACCGGCTGCTCGCCACCCTCGACGGTCTCGGCGTGCAGCGTTTCGGCTACACGGGCTGTGCGTTCGGCGGCGCGATCGGCCTGGAGCTGGCGCTGCGGCACCCGCAGCGGATCGCCTCGCTCGCCCTGATCGCCGCCTCGCCCCGGTTCGGGACGCCGGACGAGTTCCGGCAGCGGGGCGTGATCGTCCGGACGAACGGCCTCGACCCCATCGCCCGTACCTCCCCGGACCGCTGGTTCACCGGCGGGTTCGCCGCCGCGCAGCCCGCGATCACCGATTGGGCCGTGCAGATGGTCCGCACCACCGACCCCGGCTGCTACATCGCCGCCTGCGAGGCCCTCGCCGCGTTCGACGTCCGGGCCGAACTCGCCCGTGTCGGGGTGCCGACCCTTGTCCTCGTCGGCTCCGACGACCAGGTCACCGGCCCCGCGGAGGCCCGTACGCTGGTCGCCGGCATCCCGGACGCGCGGCTCGCCGTCGTACCGGGCGCCTCGCACCTCGTACCGGTGGAGCAGCCCGGGGCCGTCACCGATCTCCTGGTCCGGCACTTCTCCACCGCGTGGCAGCCCGCCTACGACTCCACCACCGGTCAGACGGCGATCCCCGCGCCCCCCGTCAAGCCGGTCCTGGCCGCCGCGGGACCGCCGCCCCAGACCGTGCCGATCGCCGAGATCGCCCCGGCCGCACCGGCGCCCCAGGCGCTGGGCGGGCGGCCCGACCCGTACGACGCCGGGCTCAAGGTGCGCCGCGAGGTGCTCGGCGACGCGCACGTGGACCGGGTGCTGGCGCAGGCCGACGAGTTCTCCGGCGACTTCCAGGAGTTCGTCACCCGCTACGCCTGGGGCGAGATCTGGGACCGCCCCGGCCTCGACCGCCGCTCCCGCAGCTGTGTCTCGCTCACCGCGCTGGTCGCGGGCGGCCACTTCGACGAGCTCGGCTTCCACGTCCGGGCCGCCCTGCGCAACGGCCTCACCCCGGCCGAGATCAAGGAGGTGCTCCTCCAGGCGGCCGTGTACTGCGGCGTACCGGCGGCCAACAGCGCCTTCAAGGTGGCCCAGGAGGTCATCCGGGAGGAGACGACCCCCGAGGAGTGAGAGGCCCTCGGGCGCGGCAGGATGGGACCCATGAAGCTCACGAAGAAGTCGCACGCCTGCGTCCGTCTGGAGAAGGACGGACGCACCCTCGTCCTCGATCCCGGAGGCTTCAGCGAGGCGGACGCCGCGGTCGGCGCGGAAGCGATCCTGATCACGCACGAGCATCCCGACCACTTCAACGAGGAGCGGCTGCGCGCGGCCCTGGACGCGAATCCGGCCGCCGAGATCTGGACCCTGAAGTCGGTCGCGGAGAAGATCTCCGCCGCCTTCCCCGGCCGCGTGCACACCGTCGGCCACGGCGACACCTTCACCGCCGCGGGCTTCGACGTGCAGGTCCACGGCGAGCTGCACGCCGTCATCCACCCGGACATCCCGCGCATCACCAACGTCGGCTACCTGATCGACGGCGGCCGCGTCTTCCACCCCGGCGACGCCCTCACCGTCCCCGACCACGCGGTCGAGACGCTGATGCTGCCGGTCATGGCGCCCTGGAGCAAGATCTCCGAGGTGATCGACTACGTCCGCGAGGTCAAGCCGCACCGGGCGTACGACGTCCATGACGCCCTGCTCACCGACCTCGCCCGGCCGATCTACGACAACCAGATCGGCGCCCTCGGCGGTGCCGAGCACCTGCGTCTCGCGCCCGGGGAGAGCACGTCGGTGTGAGTGTCAGTGGGGCCCGGTAGGTTGTCAGGCATGCGCATCGCTACCTGGAACGTGAACTCGATCACCGCCCGCCTGCCGAGGCTCCTGGCCTGGCTGGAGAGCAGCGGCACCGACGTGCTCTGCCTCCAGGAGGCCAAGCTGGCCGAGGCGCAGTTCCCCTTCGACCAGCTGCGCGAGCTGGGCTACGAGGCGGCGGTCCACGCGACCGGCAGGTGGAACGGCGTGGCGGTGCTGTCCCGGGTGGGCCTGGAGGACGTCGTCAAGGGCCTGCCCGGCGACCCCGGGTACGACGGTGCCCCCGAGCCCCGTGCCATCTCCGCGACCTGCGGCGGCGTCCGGGTGTGGTCGGTGTACGTGCCGAACGGCCGCGAGGTGGACCACCCGCACTACGCGTACAAGCTCCAGTGGTTCGAGGCCCTCAAGGCGGCCGTCGCCGGTGACGCGGCGGGCAGCAGGCCGTTCGCGATCCTGGGCGACTACAACGTGGCGCCGACGGACGACGACGTCTACGACGTGGCCGCCTTCGAGGGCCTCACCCATGTCACCCCGGCCGAGCGCGCGGCCCTCGCCTCCCTGCGTGAGGCCGGCCTCTCGGACGTGGTCCCGCGTCCCCTGAAGTACGAGCACCCCTTCACGTACTGGGACTACCGCCAGCTCTGCTTCCCCAAGAACCGCGGCATGCGCATCGACCTGGTCTACGGCAACGAGCCGTTCGCGAAGGCCGTCACCGACGCCTACGTGGACCGCGAGGAGCGCAAGGGCAAGGGCGCCTCGGACCACGCGCCGGTGGTCGTGGACCTCGACGTGCCGTAGCCGGCAGCGGCTTCGGAACCCGGGAGCCCGGTGACTCGGAGGCCGTGGCCCCGCCTACGGCACCAGAAGCCGCAGATCCACCGACTCCGCCAGGGCCGCGAGTCCCGCGTCCCCCGGATGCAGATGGTCCCCGCTGTCGTACGCGGGCAGCAGCCGCGCCGGGTGGCCGGGGTCCCGTGCGACCCCGTCGAAGTCGAGGACCCCGTCGAACTCACCGGCGTCCCGGATCCAGGCGTTGACCTCGGCCCGCTCGGCGTCGACGGCGGCTGTGCAGCGGGTCTCGCCCTCGCAGGGCAGGATCGTCGCCGCCAGCATCCGCAGCCCCCGCGCATGCCCCCGGTCGGCGAGCTCGTGCAGCCCGGCGATCACCTCGTCGGCCGTGGCACCCCACCGCACGTCGTTGACGCCCTGGAAGACGACCGCCGTACGCGCCGAGGTCTGCGCGAGGACGTCCCGGTCGAAGCGGTGCAGGGCGCTCACCCCGCCGGTGTCGGTGGAGACGTCGTCGCCGGGATAGCGGTCGCTCAGCACGCGATTCGCGGAGATCCCCTGGTTGAGCACGCCGTAGTGCGGGATCTCGTCCTGGGCGAGCAGCCGGTCCGCGAGCACGTCCGGCCAGCGCCGGTCGGCGTCGGCCGTCGACTTCTCCCCGTCGGTGATCGAGTCCCCGAGCAGCACCACCGACCCCGGGCCGCCGCCCACGTCCACCCCGGTCAGCAGCGGCCAGCTGGTCAGGACGGTGGTGTACGCCGTCGCCGCGGTGTCCGTGGCGTGGTCGCCCGCCTCGCTGACGTACGACCGCTGCCGCGCGAGCCGGTGCACGGGCGCCGCCGTCACCGTCGCCGGCAGATGGAAGCTCACCAGCAGATGGCTGTCCGCGGGTACGTCGAAGTCGAGCGGATCGCTGAACACCTGGGCCCCGGCGGCCACTTCGGTGCCCGCCGCGCCCCCGAAGGCCACCGCCACCGGCGTCTTCCGCGCCGCCGCGCCCGCGGCCTGGACCGCCACCGTGGCACTTCCGATCCGTACCGGCGCCGCCGCGAAGGTGTTGTCGAACCGCAGCCGCACCCGAGGCCCGCCCACCGAGGTGTGCACGACGAGCCGCAGCGTACGGTCGCTCCACGGCCCGACCTCCGGATATCCGGCGGTCGCCGCCGCCCAACTCCCCGTCCAGCCGGGCGTATCGCCCCGCACGGACATGGCGAACACATGCATGCCAAGCGACTTGGGCAGCCGTACCGAGGCCACCTGCTGTCCACGCGCGAGCGGCACTGTCACGACGTACAGCCGCGCCCGCGCGGTGAGTTGGCCGCCGGGCGTGTTCACGTGCGGCAGGGCCACCGCCTTCGTGGCGAGCGGGCCGATGCGCCAGTCGGGGGCGGCCAGGCGGTAGGAGGAGGTCCTGCCGTTCGCATACGACACCGACCCCGTGCCCGTCACGTCGCCGCCGTCCGTGCCCGCCACGAGGAAGGCGAGCGCGTCGCCGCGGCCGGTCACGCGCACCGACTGGGCGGCGGCGCGCACGTTGTCCGGCTCGCCCGGTTCCCGGCGCGGCCACGTCAGCCGTGCCCGCTGCACGGTCAGGGTCCGGCCCGGCGTCCAGCCCGCCGCCGTCAGGTCCGCTGCCGACAGCGAGGCGCCGGTGCCGTCGAAGTCCGCCTCGCCGGGGCGGGCGTCGTCGCTGACGGCCGTGTTGTCGAAGAGCCGCTCCAGCGGCAGGGGTTCCTCGGCGCCGTGCTCCGGCGCCGCCCGCACGGGAGCGGTCGGCGTCAGCGCTGTGAACAGGGCGAGGACGAGCACGGACATGCGGGCACCGCGGCGCACCTGATTCCCCCGTTCACGACCGGTCAGGACGAGACGTGTGACGCACGGTGAAGGTAGGGAGGCCCTGGGTGACGCGTCAACGCGCCATGCGCGAACTCGGCGCGAAGTCGCCCGGAATCGACTGCCCGCGCGCCTGTGGTGCGCACGCCGGTGCGAATGACACGCTGGACGTATGAAGATCCCTTTTGTGGGCAACCGCCGCGAGGAACCCGGGGCGCACGACGCCGAGGGCATCGCCGAACTCCTCGCCGAGTGCGAGCTGCTGCGCCACCAGGCGGCCCGGTCCGGTGTCCAACTGGACGACACCGTCGCCTCGTTGGAGGACCTCGACCAGCTGGTGCCGCGGTGGCGGGACGACGCCGAGGTGCTGGAGTGGCTCGGCAACGACGCCGGGCTGTATCTCGGGACGGTGATCGTGCGGACCGTGCCGGGCGCCGTGTGGGGGATCCGGGCCGACGGCCAGCCGGTGATCCGGCTCGCCTCCGGCCGGGAGTTCGACGTGGTCGCCGACGGGCACGACTGGGCGGCGAGCGGGGTGCCCGAACTCTCCCAGGTCTACGGTGAGGTGGCGGAGGCCTGAAGCGGGACCCGCACATAAGCATGGCGTAAATACGGCTAATGCCCGAAAAGTGCGTGTCGTGTATTAACTCCACTGTTGTCTGGATAGGTTGCGGCAACCGCGACACAGCTGAGAGTGGGTAGGGCTGGGCATGGCCGTCGATCCGTTGATCGAGCTGCGTGACGTCAACAAGTACTACGGGGAGCTGCATGTCCTGCGGGACATCAACCTCACCGTCGGCAAGGGGGAGGTGGTCGTGGTCATCGGCCCGTCAGGGTCGGGAAAGTCGACACTGTGCAGGACGATCAACCGGCTGGAGACCATCCAGTCCGGGGAGATCCAACTGGACGGCCGGCCGCTGCCGGAGGAGGGCAAAGCCCTCGCGGGGCTCCGCGCCGAGGTCGGCATGGTCTTCCAGTCCTTCAACCTCTTCGCCCACAAGACGGTCCTGCAGAACATCTCGCTCGCCCAGGTCAAGGTCCGCAAACGCAAGAAGGACGACGCCGACCAGCACTCGCGCCGGCTCCTGGACCGCGTCGGCCTCGCCGACCAGGCGGACAAGTACCCGGCGCAGCTCTCCGGCGGCCAGCAGCAGCGCGTGGCCATCGCCCGCGCCCTCGCCATGGAGCCCAAGGCGATGCTGTTCGACGAGCCGACCTCGGCCCTCGACCCGGAGATGATCAACGAGGTCCTCGAAGTCATGCGGCAACTCGCCCGCGACGGCATGACCATGGTCGTCGTCACCCATGAGATGGGCTTCGCCCGCGCCTCCGCCAACCGCGTGGTCTTCATGGCCGACGGCCGCATCATCGAGGACCGCGCCCCCGACGCGTTCTTCACCCACCCCGAGAGCGACCGGGCCAAGGACTTCCTGTCCAAGATCCTCAAGCACTGACGGCGCTGACGGGCCGAGTGCCGCGCCTCGACTACGATGTGCCGTTCATCCCTGTGATGAAGGCGATCTCGCTGCCGCCCGGTGAGGAGCCCCCCACGGCCCCCGGGACCGTAGGGGGTGGCAGCTCACAAGAGCCATACCCGCCCGGCGCGTAGGCCGGAGATCACTGCTCGCGCAGCGGAATCGACACGTACGACGGGTCGTTCGCCGGCGAGGAGAAGGTCAGCTGCGCGCCGGACGGGTTGTGCTCGATGTAGAGCGGGTCGACCGTGTCGACGACCAGGGCGAGACGGTGCCCCGCGGGGACGTCGTAGGCCGTGGAGTACAGCTCCAGGTCGAGGCCGAACGCCGTGCCGGGCGTCCGCCCGTGGAAGGTGTACGGCGCGTGGGAGACCAGCTTGCCGAGGCCGAGCGGGCCCACGTCGTACAGATAGGCGATGAGGGTGCCGCTCTCCGCGGTCGGGGTGACGGTGGTGTGCAACTTCGCGGTGCCGCGCACCCGTTGGGCGGTCGCGTACTTCTCCGACTGCCATACGGCCGCCCAGCGGCGGGGGAGCAGAGGGATCGAGGCGACCGGGGGGATCCGGGCGACCTGGTCGAGGATGCTGGAGAGGAAGACGACCCCGCCGTCCGCGCCCGAGTCGACGTTGGTGTGGAGCGTGGTCGTGCCGGACAGGGCCAGTTTCTTCGTCGTGGCGCCGACCGACTTCCAGTCCGGGTAGCCCTCGTAGCCGCCGGTGGAACGGGACTTGAGCTGGACGGGCTGCTCGCGGTCGATGCCGTTGTCGTCGCCCTGGAGGTAGTGGTCGAACCAGCGCTCGGTGTCCGTCCACACGTCGTTGGGGAGCCCGAACAGGCCCGTCAGTTCGGCGGTCGCGTGGTCGCCGGGGCGGAACTCCAGTCTCTTGGGGCCGGTCAGCTTCTCGTAGAAGTCGGCCGACTGGTTGGGCGGGAAGACCGAGTCACCCCAGGCGTTGGCCATCATGACCGCCGCGCCGTTCTTGTTCAGTTGGTCCACATAGGTGGCGGCAGAACGTTTCTTCCCCCAATTGATCATGTCCTGTTCCTTGGACAGGTTGGAGGCGTAGAAGTTGTCGAAGATCTCCCGGATCTCGGGGCTCTGCCGTCCCGTGACGACGCTCGCGCCGTCCAGCAGCGCGCCCGCCTGGAGGTGTTGGGTGCGGCCCGAGTAGATCGAGTCGATGAGGTCGGCCCAGCCGCTCAGCGCGGCGACCGCCTTGACGCGCTGGTCGTGCGCTGCGGCGAGGAGGCTGATGCCGGCGCCGTACGAGACCCCGCCCATGCCGATGTGCTGTGCGTCGGCGGGGGTGTTGGCGAGCGCCCAGTCGATGACCTTGGACGCGTCGGCTATGTCGGGCGGGCCGGCGACTTCTATCCTGCCGCCCGACTGCCAGAAGCCGCGCACGTTGTAACTGACCACGACATAGCCGGAGTTCGCGAGCTTCTGCGCCTGCGCCAGATACTCGACCTGGGGCAGGCCCCAGCTCGTGGGGAGCACGATCAGCGGGTAGCGCCGCGAACCGTCCGCGCCCGCCGGGGTGATGACGTTCGCCTTGAGGACGGTGCCGCCGTCGCCTGCGATGTCGACGAATCGTATGCCGCCCGTCGAGGCCTGGGCGGCCGGGGCGAACCCGAGGGCGCTTCCGGCGATCAGCGTCGCGGAGACGGCGCCCACGGCGGTCGTGCGCAGGGCCTTGCGATGGTGTCCCACGGGTCACTCCTCACTCGTGTCAGTGCAAAGTGACCGAACGGTAACCTCGGCCGCTTACCGGAAGTAACCCGTCGGTAAGTTACGTGGGGGTAACGATTGTTGTCGTGTGAATGAATTCAGGAGGCGCGGTGCGAGTTGCGGGGAGCCGGCGGGGTCGGCAGCGGAGCCTGTGCCGCCCGGGTCACGTCGGCGAGCAGTTCGGCGACATCGGGGCCGTACGCCTGTGAGTTGACCACCTTCAGCAGCAGGACGAAGGAGTTGTTCCCGTACTTGCGGGCCAGGCGTTCGTGGTTGCGGGCGAGATACCGGGTCGCGGCCTGGTTGGTGATGGCGGTCTGGCCGCAGAACAGGAACACCGGGCGGCTCTGGCCCGGCTGGCCGGCGGTGAGCCGCGCCAGCAGCACGTGTTCGGTCTGCCCCTTCTCCATCCGGTAGCGCTCGCTGCCGATCTGGAAGGCCAGCTTGTCGGGGCCCGGCTCCGGATCGAGATTGACCCGCACCCCCGGCAGCATGGCGTGCATATGGGCGGCCATCCGGCGGTTCGACCCCGGCCCGCCCACGCAGAACTCCGTCCGTTCGCCGAAGCCCTGCCGCGCCGCGTCCTGGGTGATCACATCGGCGTGCGCGCCGCAGTCCTTGATGAGCGCGGAGAGTTCGAGCAGCGCGAAGACGTCGTAGCGGTGCACCGCGAGGTCGGGACTGGCGGCGTCCCGGTTGACGACGAGCAGCGACTCCGAGTGGTCGGGCAGCCCGAAGAAGGCCTGCTTGCGCCGGAGTTTCCGCTTCCACAAGTAGGTCCGGGCCAGCCAGCCGAGCGTGGCACTGATGCCGGCGGCCACCACGCCCAGGACGATGTTGCGCACGTCGTCATTCATGGGCGCGCATGCTAGCGGGCCAGGATGGCTGGTACGTACCCGTGTTCGATGTGTGGCGATCTCATGTCAGCTGCCCTGAATGGGGCTGTCGAGCCCGCGGTGTTGTGGTTACGCTGCGCGGACTGTCCTGGCCTGGAGGTGCGCATGCGTCGCCCTGTCGCGCGGAAACTGTCGGTGCTCGCGGTCTCGGCCGCCGTGGTGTCGGTCGGGGCGGCGGCGCCACCGACAACCGCCACGACACCACCGAAGGTGCCCGTCGCCGTCGGCTACGGCGGCGCCGTGGCCAGCGTCGACGCGGACGCCTCCGCCGCCGGCATCGAGGTGCTGAGGAAGGGCGGCAACGCCGTCGACGCCGCCGTCGCCACGGCCGCCGCGCTCGGCGTCACCGAGCCCTACTCCTCCGGCATCGGCGGGGGCGGCTACTTCGTCTACTACGACGCCAAGTCCCGTACGGTGCACACGATCGACGGACGCGAGACCGCCCCGCTCACCGCCGGCTCGGACCTGTTCGTCGAGAACGGCCAGCCCCTCGCCTTCGCCGACGCGGTGACCAGCGGCCTGAGCGTCGGCACCCCCGGCACGCCGGCCACCTGGGCGACCGCCCTCGACCAGTGGGGCAGCAGGAGACTCGGCACGGTCCTCAAGCCGGCCGAGAAGCTCGCCCGTGACGGCTTCACCGTCGACGACACCTTCCGCGCGCAGACCGCCCTCAACGAGACCCGCTTCCGCTACTTCCCCGACACGGCGAAGCTCTTCCTGCCCAACGGCGCCCTCCCCGTCGTCGGCTCCACCTTCAAGAACCCCGATCTCGCCCGCACCTACGCCGAGTTGGGCAAGAAGGGCGTCGGTGCGATCTACCACGGCGACCTCGGCGACGACATCCTCGACACCGTCAACAAGCCTCCCGTGGACCCCGCTTCGGGCTGGAAAGCCCGCCCGGGCGAGCTGACGGAGAAGGACCTCGCGACCTACCGGGCCAAGCTCCAGAAGCCGACCAAGACCTCCTACCGCGGCCTCGGCGTCTACTCCATCGCCCCCTCGTCCTCCGGCGGCACCACGGTCGGTGAGGCCCTCAACATCCTGGAGAACACCGACCTCTCCAAGGCGAGCGAGGTGCAGTACCTGCACCACTACATCGAGGCCAGCCGCATCGCGTTCGCCGACCGCGGCCGCTGGGTCGGCGACCCGGCCTTCGAGGACGTACCGACGAAGGGGCTGCTCTCGCAGCGGTACGCCGACGAGCGGGCCGCGCTCATCAAGGACGACGCGGTGCTCACCAGCCCGGTGGCGCCCGGCGACCCGCGCACCCCCGGCTCCACGGGGACGGCGGCGCCGACGACGTACGAGGGCGAGAACACCACACATCTCACGGTCGCCGACAAGTGGGGGAACGTCGTCGCCTACACCCTCACCATCGAGCAGACCGGCGGCAGCGGGATCACCGTGCCAGGGCGCGGGTTCATTCTCAACAACGAGCTGACCGACTTCTCCTTCGTGCCCGCGAACCCGGCCGTGCACGACCCGAACCTGCCGGGGCCGGGCAAGCGGCCGCGGTCGTCCATCTCGCCGACGATCGTGCTCGACCAGCACAACAAGCCCGTGGTGGCACTGGGTTCGCCCGGTGGGGCGACGATCATCACGACCGCTCTTCAGGTGCTCACCGAGTTCGTCGACCGGGGGCTGCCGCTCGTCGACGCGATCGCCGCGCCGCGGGCCAGCCAGCGCAACCAGACCACGACCGAACTCGAACCGGCGCTCTACAACGGCGAGTTGAGGAAGCAGTTGGAAGCGCTCGGGCACGGGTTCCGGTTGAACGCCGAGATCGGTGCGGCCACCGGGGTGCAGCGGCTGCCGGGTGGGAAGTGGCTGGCGGCCGCTGAGACGGTGCGGCGGGGTGGGGGATCTGCGCAGGTGGTGTACCCCGCGTCATAGTTCGGGGGCGGGCAGCTCGCCCTCCGCCCGGAACGCGAGCTGCTCGCCCGCCACGTCCACCGTGACCCTGCCGCCCTCCTGCACCCGCCCGTCCAACAGCAGCCGCGACAGCTGGTTGTCCACCTCGCGCTGGATCGTGCGGCGCAACGGACGCGCGCCGTACTCCGGCTGGTAGCCCTTGCGGGAGAGCCAGTCGACCGCCGTCTCCGTGAAGTCGACCGTGACGCCCTGGGCGTGCAGCATGCGCCGGGTGCGGTCCAGCAACAGGTTGGTGATCTGGCGGAGTTGCTCCTCCGTGAGCTGGCGGAAGACGACGATCTCGTCGATACGGTTGAGGAACTCGGGCCGGAAGTGCTCCCGCAGCGGGCGCAGGATCTGTTCGCGCCGCGCCTCCTCGTCGGCCTCCGCGCCGCCCGCCCCGAAGCCGATGCCGGCGCCGCGCCGGGTGATCGCCTCGGAACCGAGGTTGCTGGTCATCACCACGACCGTGTTGGTGAAGTCGACCGTGCGGCCCTGCGAGTCGGTGAGGCGCCCGTCGTCGAGGACCTGGAGGAGGATGTTGAAGACGTCCGGGTGGGCCTTCTCGACCTCGTCCAGCAGCAGCAGCGAGTACGGGTGCCGGCGGACGACCTCGGTCAGCTGGCCGGCCTCCTCGTGGCCGACGTATCCGGGCGGGGCGCCGACCAGCCGGCTGACGGTGTGGCGCTCCTGGTACTCGCTCATGTCCAGGCGGACCATGCGCTCCTCGCTGCCGAACAGCGCCTCGGCGAGCGCGCGGGCCAGCTCCGTCTTGCCGACGCCGGTCGGGCCGAGGAAGAGGAAGCTGCCGATCGGGCGGTCGGGGCTGGCGAGCCCGGCCCGGGAGCGCAGCACCGCGTCGGAGACGACCCGGACCGCCTCCTCCTGGCCGACGACCCGCTGGTGCAGGTGTTCCTCCAGGCCGAGCAGCTTGTCCTTCTCCTCCTGGGTGAGGCTGGCGACCGGGATGCCCGTCTGCCGGGACACCACCTCGGCGATCGCCTCAGCCGTCACCTCCAGGTGCTGGCCCTCGTCGGCCGTGCCGTTGCCGCTCGCCTCGCCGATGCGCTGCTTCAACTCCGTGATGCGGTCGCGCAGTTGCATGGCCTGCTCGTACTGCTCGTCGGCGACCGCCTGGTCCTTGTCCCGGACGAGCTGCTCGACCTCGCGCTCCAGGGCGCGTACGTCCGTGCCCTTGGTGCGCGCCCGCAGCCGTACCCGGGCGCCCGCCTGGTCGATGAGGTCGATCGCCTTGTCGGGCAGGCGGCGGTCGGGGAGATAGCGGTCGGACAGCTCGACGGCCGCCGTCAACGCCTCGTCGGTGTAGCGGACCTGGTGGTGGGCCTCGTAGCGGTCGCGCAGCCCGCGCAGGATCTCCAGCGCGTCCGCGACGGACGGCTCGGGCACGAGGATAGGCTGGAAGCGGCGGGCCAGCGCCGCGTCCTTCTCGATCCGGCGGAACTCTTCCAGCGTGGTCGCGCCGACGATGTGCAACTCGCCGCGCGCGAGAGCGGGCTTGAGGATGTTGCCGGCGTCCATGGACGCGGCCTCGCCGCCACCGCCCGCGCCGACCACCGTGTGCAGCTCGTCGATGAAGACGATCAACTGGTCGGAGTGCGCGCGGATCTCGGAGACGATGGAGTTGAGGCGCTCCTCGAAGTCGCCCCGGTAGCGGGTGCCCGCGACCACGCCCGTCAGGTCTAGTGCGACGACCCGCCGCCCGATGAGCACGTCGGGCACGTCCCCGTCGGCGATCCGCTGGGCGAGCCCCTCCACGATGGCGGTCTTGCCGACACCGGCGTCGCCGATGAGGACCGGGTTGTTCTTGCCGCGCCGGGAGAGCACCTCGATGGTCTGCTCGATCTCCTCGTCCCGCCCGATGACCGGGTCGATGCCGCCCCGCCGGGCCAGATCGGTCAGATCGCGGCTGTACTTGTCGAGGGTCGGGGTGCCGGTGCCGCGCGGCGCGTCGGTGCGGGCGGTCCCGGCGTCGGGCGCGGCCTCGGGCGGCAGGCCGGTCGGCGCGAAGTGGGCCGAGTTGAGGATGTGGCCCGCCGCCGAGTCGGGGTTGGCGGCCAGCGCGCTCAGCACGTGCTCGGGGCCGATGTGACCGGCGCCGCGGGACCGGGCCAGGTCGTGGGCGTCGAGCAGGGCCCGCTTCGCGGCCGGGGTCAGCGACAGCGAGGTCGGCGGCGGGGCCTCGCCCGGCGGGTGCAGCACCGGGCCCGACCGCTCGTCGATCTCCGTCGCCAGTTCGTCGGGGTCGGCGCCGGCCCGGCTGAGCAGACTCCGGGTCGGCTCTGCGGACAGCGCGGCCCGCAGCAGATGCTGGGTGTCCAGATCCCGGCTGCCGTGCTCGGCGGCGTACTGGGCGGCACCCCGGACCAGCTCCCGGGCCGGTTGGCTCAGCAGCTGGCCGATGTTGATCTGCCGGGGGCCGGGGCGGGGCCCGCCGAAGAAACGGGCGAGGAACTCGCCGAAGGGGTCGTAGCCTTCGGGTCCGCTGAAGCCGCTGGTCATGGCCGTTCCCATCCGGTGTCCCTGCGGGGCCCGGGACGCCCTCGCTGATCGACGTGCCGGAGTCGGGTAACCCGGGCCGCAGCCCGTTACACCTGCGACCGCTGCTCCGTCGTACGACCCGCGTGCACCTCTGCGGCGGCGCCCGACCGGGTGCGGGCCGCCCTGGCGCTCGTAGAACACGATCGCACGATCGCTGCCCCGCAGCACCTTCAGGACGGGCGCCTGGGCCAGCGCCTTCAGGACGGGAGCTCGGGGCAGCGCCTTGAGGACGGGAGCTTGGGGCAGCGCCTTGAGGACGGGAGCTTGGGGCAGCGCCTTCAGGATGAGGCCCCTGGCCCAGCATCTTCAGGACGGGCCCCTGGCCCAGTGCCTCAGGACGAGGTCCTCGGGCCAGCGCCTCAGGACGAGGCTCCTGGGCCAGCGCCTCAGTGCGAGGCCCCGGCCCACCATCTTCAGGACGGACCCCCGGCCCACCATCTTCAGGACGGACCCCCGGCCCAGCATCTTCAGGACGACGCCCCTGGCTCAGCGCCGTCAGGACGAGCCCCCGGGCCGGGAGATTCAGTCGTTGCGTGCTGTCAGGACGCGGGGGCCCGCGTCCGTGATCGCCACCGTGTGCTCCGCGTGGGCCGCGCGGGAGCCGTCGTTCGTGCGCAGGGTCCAGCCGTCGGCGTCGGCGTGGTAGCCGTCCGTGCCGCCGCCGATCACCATGGGCTCGATCGCCAGCACCATGCCGTGCCGCAGCTTCATGCCGCGGCCGGGGCGGCCCTCGTTCGGGACGCCCGGGTCCTCGTGCATCCGGCGGCCGATGCCGTGTCCGCCGAAGCCGTCCGGGATGCCGTAACCGGCCGCGCGGCACACCGTGCCGATCGCGTGCGCGATGTCGCCGATGCGGTTGCCGACGACCGCCGCCGCGATCCCGGCGTCCAGCGCCCGCTCCGCCGCCTCGATCAGGCGCAGGTCCGCCTCGCGCGGAGTGCCGACCGTGAAACTGATCGCCGAGTCGCCGACCCAGCCGCCGAGTTCGGCGCCGAAGTCCGCGGAGACGAGGTCGCCGTCGCGCAGCCGGTAGCGGGTGGGGATGCCGTGCACGATCGCGTCGTTCACGGAGACGCACAGGACGGCCGGGAACGGGGTCGGCGCGAAGGAGGGCCGGTAGCCGAGGAACGGCGAGGTCGCGCCCGCCTCGCGGAGCACGTCGTGTGCCACCTCGTCCAGCTCCAGCAGGGAAACGCCCACGTCGGCGGCCTTGCGCACGGCCGTGAGGGCACGTCCGACGACCTGTCCGGCCTCGTACATGGCGTCGATCGATGTGTCTGTCTTCAGCTCCACCATGCCAATTACTATACCGGTATTAGAATGGGGGACATGGTGCGCACCCCCCTGACCCCCGAAGAGCGTGAACGCGGCGAGCGGCTCGGCCGGCTGCTGCGCGAGGCGCGCGGCGGCCGCAGCATGGCCGACGTCGCCGCGAGCGCGGGCCTCTCGGCCGAGACCCTGCGGAAGATCGAGACCGGCCGCGCGCCGACGCCGGCGTTCTTCACGGTGGCGGCGCTCGCGCGGGCCCTCGGGCTGTCGATGGACGAGATCGTGGAGAGGTGCGCCCTGGTCCCTGTGTGACCTTGCCGCACGTCACGTTCCGCCAGGTGCGGCGTACTCTGCGTCCAGTCCGAAAACTCTTCGTAGCGCGTTCGTAACACGGCTCGTGTTGTCTTACGGACCGGAGTGCTCCGGTCTGGCGGGAGTTGAACGATGTCAGTGGATCAACTCCCGGGCCGCATACGGGAGTTCGTGAACTACCTGGACGCTCTGCTGGCGCGCCTGGATCAGGGCGGCGGCTGGTGCGCGGTGTTCTGGCAGCGCGACCCCGACGGGATGCAGGCCTGTCTCGAAGGGCGTGAAGTGCCGCCCTGGGACGTGGTGGAGGCCCTCCTCCAGGACCTCGTCACGGAGTACGGCCCCGCCGTCGCCGCCCCCGAGGTCGCACGGGCCCGGACCCTGCACGCCGAGGCCCTCGCCGCGTACGACGCCCGCCCCGGTGCCCGTGACGCGCTCGGCGACCGCCTCGACGTCATGCTCCGCGAGCAGCGCTACGCCGCCGAACGCCAGGCGGAACTCGGCCAGTTGCTCGCCACCGCCACCACCCGGGAGGCCGCCGACGCGATCCGCCTCGACCTCGCCTGGGCCCGCGACGACCACGAACGCGCGACCGCCCGCTGTGCCGAACTCCGCACCCGCATGGCCGACTTGGAGCGCCGCACGAGCAGTGGCCAGGCCCAGGTGGTCCGGCGCGGACGGCCGGTGTTCCGCCTCGGCGACGAGTCCGGCGGGAGCGGCCAGGCGGGCGCCGGCGGCGCTCGGACGAGCGGTGGCGCGGCGCAGGCGGGACGGCAGTCCGGCCGTGACGCGTACGGCGGGAGCGGGTACGGCGGGAGCGCGTACGGCGGGGGTGCCGGCGCGGGAGCCCCGAGCGTGCCGCAGCAGCGTGACGCGCGTACCGGCGCGGAGGCGGGCGAGGCCGGATGGCCGGGCGGCGGGGAAGCCGTCGGCGGTGCGCCGGCCTCGGGAGGGGTGGGCGCGGGCCAGGAGTGGTACGGGCACGGGCACCCCCCGGCGGACGGCTCCCCCGGCTCCTGGGAGGAACCGGCGGGCCAGGCCCGGCAGGGTCTCGGTGACCCCGTGACCGTCTCCACGGACGTTCCGGAAGGGCCCGAAGGCCCCGACGGCCCCCGTGATCCAGGCGTGCCCTCCGGTCAGGTGACCGACCCGGCTCCCACCCCCAAGCAGCGCAAGCGCCGCCGCGGCAGTGCGCGGTTCGCCGGGATGGTCGAGGAGGACGCCGCCGCTGTCGTCGTGCCGCCCGCGGCCGAGCCGACGCCGTCCGCCCCGGCCGCGACCGGTCGGCGCACCCCGCGCGGGGCCCGGTTCGCCGGGGCCGGGGCGGCGGCTGAGGCACCGGAGCCGCAGGCCGAGCGGCTGGACGACGGGGACCGGCGCGAGGTGGTGCAGGCCGTCGAGCAGCTCGTACGACTGCGTCGCGAGGGGCGGAGCGGGGAAGCGCACGCCCTGCTGGTCGACGCCGCCTACTGGCCCGCCGCGCGCTTCCCGCTGCTCGCCGCCGAACTCCAGCACGCCGGGCTCGGCGCCGACTGGGCGACGCTGCTGTGGGAGGCCGCCTCGCTGCCCGCGGAGCGGCTCGTCGCGGCGGCGGACGCGCTGGTGGAGGCGGGGCGCGGCGCGGACGGGGAGCAGGTGCTGCGGCAGGGCGTCGTACGGCCCGCCGAGGAGGTCGGGCACGCCGTGCTCGAGCTCGTCCACGAAGGGCGCCGGCGCGAGGTGCGCGCCCTGCTCGACGCCTACGTCCGCGTCCGCACCCCGGAGGAGGCCGCCCGCAGCGCCGCCCCCGGCCCGCAGACTCTCGTACCGCTGCTCCTGGAGGCCGCCCAGGGGGTCTCGGAGGAACGGCACTGGGACCTCGTCCACGCCCTCCGGGTCGCCGGTCACACCGGCTGAGCGGGCCCGTCCGACCTGCCCGCGCTCACCCACGTGAGTGTGAAACGTGATCGACTCCGCGGGTTAACGACGATGGTCTTGGCAAGGCTCCCGGAGAGGCTTACTTTCGACCCTCTACGGCCTGCGTCTACGGGCGTAGAGGCTCTGAGGTCCCGTCGAAGGAGCAGCTCATGGCCAACGTCGTTCGTGCCGCTCTGGTCCAGGCCACCTGGACCGGCGACACCGAGTCCATGGTGGCGAAACACGAGGAGCACGCCCGTGAGGCGGCCCGCCAGGGTGCGAAGATCATCGGCTTCCAGGAAGTGTTCAACGCCCCCTACTTCTGCCAGGTCCAGGAGCCGGAGCACTACCGGTGGGCCGAGCCGGTGCCCGACGGGCCGACCGTGCGCCGTATGCAGGACCTCGCCCGCGAGACCGGCATGGTGATCGTCGTGCCGGTCTTCGAGGTCGAGCAGTCCGGCTTCTACTACAACACCGCCGCCGTGATCGACGCCGACGGCACCTTCCTCGGCAAGTACCGCAAGCACCACATCCCGCAGGTGAAGGGCTTCTGGGAGAAGTACTACTTCAAGCCGGGCAACGTGGGCTGGCCGGTCTTCGACACCGCCGTGGGGAAGGTCGGCGTCTACATCTGCTACGACCGCCACTTCCCGGAGGGCTGGCGCCAACTGGGCCTGAACGGGGCCCAGCTCGTCTACAACCCCTCCGCCACCCACCGCGGCCTGTCCTCCTACCTCTGGCGGCTCGAACAGCCGGCGGCCGCCGTCGCCAACGAGTACTTCGTCGCCGCGATCAACCGCGTGGGCGTCGAGGAGTACGGCGACAACGACTTCTACGGGACGTCGTACTTCGTCGACCCGCGCGGTCAGTTCGTCGGCGAGACCGCGAGCGACAAGGAGGAGGAACTCGTCGTCCGCGACCTCGACTTCGACCTCATCGAAGAGGTACGGCAGCAGTGGGCCTTCTACCGGGACCGCAGGCCCGACGCGTACGAGGGGCTGGTGCAGCCGTGAACGACCTGTTCGCACGCCATCGTTCGGTCCTCCCCGACTGGCTCGCCCTCTACTACGAGAACCCGCTGGAGATCACGCACGGCGAGGGCCGGTACGTGTGGGACGCCGAGGGCAACAAGTATCTGGACTTCTTCGGCGGCATCCTCACCACGATGACCGCCCACGCGCTGCCCGAGGTCACCAAGGCGGTGAGCGAACAGGCCGGGCGGATCATCCATTCCTCCACGCTCTACCTCAACCGGCCCATGGTCGAACTGGCCGAGAGGATCGGCCAGTTGTCCGGCATCCCGGACGCCCGCGTGTTCTTCACCACCTCCGGCACCGAGGCCAACGACACCGCCCTGCTGCTCGCGACGACGTACCGCCGCAGCAACACGATCCTGGCGATGCGCAACAGTTACCACGGCCGCTCCTTCAGCGCGGTCGGCATCACCGGCAACCGCGGCTGGTCCCCGACCTCGCTGTCCCCGCTCCAGACGCTGTACGTCCACGGCGGCGTCCGCACCCGCGGCCCCTACGCCGAGCTGAGCGACGACGACTTCATCGCGGCCTGTGTCGACGACCTGAAGGATCTTCTCGGCCACACCCGCCCGCCCGCCGCCCTGATCGCCGAGCCGATCCAGGGCGTCGGCGGCTTCACCTCTCCGCCGGACGGCCTGTACGCCGCCTTCCGGGAGGTTCTGAACGAGCGCGGCATCCTGTGGATCGCGGACGAGGTGCAGACCGGCTGGGGCCGCACCGGCGACAACTTCTGGGGCTGGCAGGCCCACGGACAGCACGGCCCGCCCGACATCCTCACCTTCGCCAAGGGCATCGGCAACGGCATGTCCATCGGCGGTGTCGTCGCCCGCGCCGAGATCATGAACTGCCTGGACGCCAACAGCATCTCGACGTTCGGCGGCACCCAGATCACCATGGCGGCGGGGCTCGCGAACCTGTCGTACCTCCTGGAACACGACCTCCAGGGCAACGCCCGGCGCGTCGGCGGACTCCTCGTCGAACGGCTGCGGGCCGTCGCCGCACAGGTGCCCGGCGTACGTGAGGTCCGTGGCCGCGGGCTGATGCTCGGCATCGAACTGGTGAAACCCGGCACCGACCAGGCCGACCCGGACGCCGCGAGCGCCGTGCTGGAGGCGTGCCGCGCGGGCGGGCTGCTCATCGGCAAGGGCGGCGGCCACAACACCAGCGCCCTGAGGGTCGCCCCGCCGCTGTCCCTCACCGTCGCGGAGGCCGAGGAGGGCGCCGCGATCCTCGAGAGCGCTCTGAGGAGCATTCACTAGCAGGACACAGCAAGGGATGTACGCCATGACCACCACCTTGGACCACTTGGCACCGGCCCTGTCCGTCCGCCAGGTCCTCACCCTGGAACGGGTGCTCGCCGGGGAGCCCGAGGTGGTGGCCGGCGCGGCCCAGCTCGACCGGGCGGTGCGCTGGGTGCATGTCGCCGAGGCCGCCGACGTGGGCGTCATGCTCAGCGGCGGTGAGATGGTCCTCACCACCGGGGTGCTGCTCGCCGGTGACGAGGGTGCGCAGGCCGAGTACATCCAGTCCCTGCACCGGGCGGAGGCCGCCGCCGTCGTCCTCGGTCTGGGCCGGGCCTTCCCGGCCCCGCCGGACGTCATGCGCCGGGCCGCCGAGCGGTGCGGGCTGCCCATGGTCGTCCTCCACCGGCCCTTCCCCTTCGCCGAGTTGACCGAGGAGGTGCAGTCCCGGCTGGTCCGGCGGAAGTTCGCCGCCGTCAGCCTCTCCGAAGCCGTACGGACCTCCCTCACCGGGCTCATCACCGCGGGCGCCCCGCTCCAGCGCCTGCTCGACGAGGTCGCCCAGCACAGCGCCTGCCCGGTCGTCGTCACCAACCTCGCCCACCGCGTCCTCGCCACCGCCGGGGAGCGGCCGGCCGTGGACGACGTGCTGCGCGACTGGGAGCGCATCGCCCGGCAGGCCGGCGGCACCGAGGGCGACGGCTGGATCCGCGCCGAACTGGGCGGGCGCGGGGAACGCTGGGGGCAGATCCTGCTCTGCGGCTACCGCGGCGACACCGCCTCCGGACGGCTGCTCGCCGACCGGGCCGCCGAGGCCCTCGTCCTGCACCGCATGCTCGGCGGCAACTCCGCCCACACCTGGGAGGAGCAGTCCGCGCAGAGCCTGCTCACCGACCTCGTCAGCGGGGTCGTACCGGCCCGGCAACTGCTGCCGCGGGCGCGGGCCGCCGGACTGCCCGTCAACCGGCGGACGTTCGTGCCGCTCGTCGTACGGGACGGTGACCCGGCCGAACTCGACCGGGTGCTGCGGCTGTTGGGGCTGCCGGGGCTCGTCGCCGAACTCGCCGACGGGGTCACCGCCGTGCTGCTGAGCCTGGCCCGGGACCAGGACGCGGCCGTCCTGACGGCGAACTTCGCGGCCCGGCTGACCCAGACGGTCGTGGCCGCGGCCGACCCGCGCACGGCCTGGGACGACGTCCCCGCCGGGATGCGCGAGGCCCAGCACGTCGCCGACGCCGTCGCCTCCGGAGCGCTCGACCTCCCGGCCGTCGTGCGCCTCAAGGACGTTCATCTGCGGGGCTTGATACGGCTGTTGCGCGACGACCCGCATGTGCAGTCCTTCGCCGAACGAGAGCTGGACGGGCTGCTGTGCGACTCCGGATCGGGGGAGGGGCTGCTGGCCGTCCTGCGGACGTATCTCGCCACCGGTCGCAACAAGTCCCGCACCGCCCAGCTCCAGCACGTCTCGCGCCCCGCGCTGTACCGGCGCCTCGAAGCGATACAGACCCGGCTCGGCGTCGACCTCGACGACTTCGAGCAGGCCGCCTCGGTGCACATCGCGCTCCTCGCGCATGACGCGCAACAGGCCTGAAACATGCCACGACCTGGGAAAACGGCGGTGAAACATGGGTCCACGACAGGGTGACACCGTGGCTCGCCCGGCGCCCGCAGACGTGACACGGTGCAACTCAAAGCCTGCTCGCCGGCTTTCTAGCCTTCTCGCACACCGAGCGACCGGAGGTCCCGATGAGCAGAGTGATCCGTGCCGCCCTCTTCCAGACCGCGTGGACGGGCGACAAGGAATCGATGATCCAGGTACACGAGCAGGCGGCCCGCGACGCGGCCGCGCAGGGTGCTCAGGTCCTGTGCTTCCAGGAGCTGTTCTACGGGCCCTACTTCTGCCAGGTCCAGGACAAGGCGTTCTACGAGTACGCCGAGCAGATCCCGGACGGGCCGATCGTCAAGCGGTTCCAGGCGCTCGCCAAGGAACTCGGCATCGTCCTGATCCTGCCGATGTACGAGGAGGAGCAGCCCGGCGTCCTCTACAACACGGCCGCCGTGATCGACGCCGACGGCTCGTACCTCGGCAAGTACCGCAAGCACCACATTCCCCAAGTCCCGGGATTCTGGGAGAAGTTCTACTTCCGCCCCGGCAACCTGGGCTGGCCGGTCTTCGACACCAAGGTCGGGAGGATCGGCGTCTACATCTGCTACGACCGCCACTTCCCCGAGGGCTGGCGGGCGTTGGGCCTCGCGGGTGCCGAGATCGTCTTCAACCCGTCGGCCACCTCCCGCGGACTGTCCGCCTACCTGTGGCAGCTGGAGCAGCCCGCCGCGGCCGTCGCCAACGAGTACTTCGTCGGCGCGATCAACCGGGTGGGTGTCGAGGAACTGGGCGACAACGACTTCTACGGGACGACCTACTTCGTCGACCCGGAGGCCCAGTTCGTGGGCGAGGTCGCCTCCGACAAGGAGACCGAACTCGTCGTCCGCGACCTGGACCTGGCCAAGCTCCGCGAGGTCCGCGACCGCTGGCAGTTCTACCGGGACCGCCGCCCGGACGCCTACCCGCCGCTGACCGCACCCTGATCACATCGTCCACCCTGGCAGGAGAGGGAGCATGAGCAGCCGTACCGTGATCCGCGGTGGTCTCGTCATCACCGCGTCCGACGAGATCCACGCCGACGTGCTGATCGAGGACGGCCGCATCGCCGCCCTCGCCGCCTCGGGCACGTCCGCCGCCGAAGCGTTCACCGGCGAGCGGACCATCGACGCCACCGGGAAGTACGTCATCCCCGGTGGCGTCGACGCCCACACCCACATGGAGCTGCCATTCGGCGGCACCTTCGCCTCCGACACCTTCGAGACCGGCACCCGGGCCGCCGCCTGGGGCGGCACGACCACGATCGTCGACTTCGCCGTACAGAGCGTCGGCCACTCCCTGCGCGAGGGCCTCGACGCCTGGCACGCCAAGGCCGAGGGCAACTGCGCGATCGACTACGGCTTCCACATGATCGTCTCCGATGTGAACCAGGAGACGCTCAAGGAGATGGACCTGCTCGTCGAGGAAGGGGTGACCTCCTTCAAGCAGTTCATGGCCTACCCCGGCGTCTTCTACTCCGACGACGGCCAGATCCTGCGCGCCATGCAGCGCTCCGCCGAGAACGGCGGCCTGATCATGATGCACGCCGAGAACGGCATCGCGATCGACGTGCTGGTCGAGCAGGCGCTGGCCCGCGGGGAGACCGACCCGCGCTATCACGGTGAGGTGCGCAAGGCGCTGCTGGAGGCCGAGGCCACGCACCGCGCCATCAAGCTCGCCCAGGTCGCCGGCGCCCCCCTGTACGTCGTGCACGTCTCGGCCATGGAGGCAGTGGCCGAGCTGGCGCGGGCGCGCGACGAGGGGCTCAACGTCTTCGGCGAGACCTGCCCGCAGTACCTCTTCCTGTCGACCGACAACCTCGCCGAGCCGGACTTCGAGGGCTCGAAGTACGTGTGCAGCACGCCCCTGCGCCCCAAGGAGCACCAGGCCAAGCTGTGGCAGGGCCTGAGGACCAACGACCTCCAGGTCGTCTCCACCGACCACTGCCCCTTCTGCTTCGTCGGACAGAAGGAACTCGGCCGCGGCGACTTCTCGAAGATCCCCAACGGCCTCCCCGGCGTCGAGAACCGCATGGACCTGCTCCACCAGGCCGTCGTCGACGGACACATCACCCGCCGCCGCTGGATCGAGATCGCCTGCGCCACCCCGGCCCGCATGTTCGGCATGTACCCGAAGAAGGGCACCATCGCCCCCGGCGCCGACGCGGACGTCGTCATCTACGACCCGCACGCCGAGCAGGTCCTGTCCGTCGAGACGCACCACATGAACGTCGACTACTCGGCGTACGAGGGCAAGCGCATCACCGGCCGGGTCGAGTCCGTTCTCTCGCGCGGCGAACTCGTCATCACCGAGCGGGAGTACACCGGGCACGCAGGGCACGGCGTCTACACCCCGCGTTCCACCTGTCAGTACCTCAACTAGGAGTGGCGCCCATGGACTTCGGACTCGTCCTGCAGACCGACCCGCCGGCCTCGAAGGTCGTCAGCCTGATGAAGCGCGCCGAGCGCAACGGCTTCACCTACGGCTGGACCTTCGACTCCGCCGTGCTCTGGCAGGAACCGTTCGTGATCTACAGTCAGATCCTCGCCAACACGACGAAGTTGACGGTCGGCCCCATGGTCACCAACCCGGGCACCCGCACCTGGGAGGTCACCGCCTCCACCTTCGCCACCCTCAACGACATGTTCGGCAACCGCACCGTCTGCGGCATCGGCCGCGGCGACTCCGCGATGCGCGTCGCGGGCCGCACCCCGAACACCCTGGCCCGCATCAGCGAGGCCATGAAGGTCATCCGCGCCCTCGGCTCCGGCCAGGAGGCCGACCTCGGCGGCACGGTCATCAAGTTCCCCTGGATCAAGGAGGACGCCGAACTCCCCGTATGGATGGCGGCATACGGACCGAAGGCCCTGAAGATGACCGGGGAGGAGGCCGACGGGTTCATCCTCCAGCTCGCCGACCTGTATCTCACCGAGTACATGGTCAAGGCGGTGAAGGACGCGGCGGCCGCCGCCGGTCGTGACCCGTCCGACGTCAAGATCTGCGTCGCCGCGCCCGCTTATGTCACGGCCGACGACTCGCCCGAGGCGCTCGCCCACGCGCGCGAGCAGTGCCGCTGGTTCGGCGGGATGGTCGGCAACCACGTCGCCGACCTGGTGTCGAAGTACGGCGAGCACTCGGCCGCCGTACCGGACGAACTCACGGACTACATCAAGGCCCGTGAGGGGTACGACTATTCGCATCACGGGCGCGCCGACAACCCGGACACCGCGTTCGTACCCGACGAGATCGTCGACCGGTTCTGCATCATCGGACCCGTCGAGAAGCACATCGAGAAGCTCAACGCCCTGCGTGAGCTGGGCGTCGACCAGTTCGCCGTCTACGACATGCACGACGCGCAGGAGACGACCATCGACGCGTACGGCGCGAAGGTCATCCCCGCGGTCAACGCCTGAGCCCCACCTCCCCGACCCCCCACACCTTGACACCTCTCTCCCCCCGCCGTCCCGGGGCGGAGAGGGGCCCAAGGCCCCCGCACGGCCTCTCCCGTCCCGCTCACTGATTGGCCTGCCCATGACCGACACAGTCCCCACGGGGTCGCACATATCCCAGTCCGCCGACGCCGGCGGCCGTATCGAACTCAGTCCCGAGGCCTTTCCCGCCGAGAGTCCCTTCGCCAACGAGGACCTGCGTCCCGTCCCGGTCTCCGAACGCAAGTGGACGACGTACAACTTCGCGGCCCTGTGGATCTCCATGGCCCACTGCATCCCCAGCTGGACCCTGGCCTCCGGCCTGGTCGCGCTCGGGATGGACTGGAAGCAGGCGGTGTTCACCATCGCCCTGGCCAACGTCATCGTGCTGTTGCCGATGCTGGCGACCGGGCACGCCGGACCCAAGTACGGCATCCCCTTCCCGGTGCTGGCGCGTGCCTCGTTCGGGCTGCGCGGCGCCAACATCCCGGCGCTGATCCGGGCGGCCGTGGCCTGCGGCTGGTTCGGCATCCAGACCTGGATCGGCGGCAGCGGCATCTTCGCCCTCGGCTCCAAGCTCACCGGCGGGCACTGGGAGAACGCGGGGAAGATCGCCGGGAACCCGTGGCCGCTGTGGCTGTGCTTCCTGCTGTTCTGGGCGCTGCAGATCGCGATCATCTACCGCGGCATGGACTTCCTGCGGCACTTCGAGAACTGGGCCGCGCCCTTCGTGATCGTCGGCGCGCTGGTGCTGCTGGTGTGGATCGCGGTCAAGGCGGACGGTTTCGGCGCGCTGCTCGACCAGCCGTCGAAGCTGGGCTGGGGCCCTGACTTCTGGCCGGTCTTCTTCCCGTCGCTGATGGGCATGATCGGCTTCTGGGCGACGCTGTCGCTGAACATCCCCGACTTCACCCGCTTCGGCGCCAGCCAGAAGGCGCAGACGTGGGGGCAGTCGCTCGGCCTGCCGACGACCATGACGCTCTTCGCGGTCCTCGCGGTGCTGGTCACCTCCGGCTCCGAGGTGGTCTACGGCGAGGCGATCTGGGACCCGGTCACCCTCGCCGCCAAGGCGGACAACGCCTTCGGCCTGCTCTTCGCGCTCATCATCGTGCTGGTCGCGACCATCTCGGTGAACATCGCGGCGAACGTGGTGTCCCCGGCGTACGACCTCGCGAACCTCGCGCCGAAGCTCATCAACTTCCGTACGGGCGCGCTGATCACGGGTGTCGTCGGCATCCTGATCTTCCCGTGGAAGCTGATCTCGACGCCGGAGTTCTACATCTTCACCTGGCTCGGCGTGGTCGGCGGTCTGCTCGGCACGGTCGCGGGCATCCTCATCGCCGACTACTGGATCGTGCGCCGTACGGTCCTGCACCTGGCGGACCTGTACACGCCGGGCGGCCGCTACTGGTACTCGGGCGGCTGGAACTGGCGGGCGATCCTCGCCTTCGTCGTCGGCGGTGTGCTCGCGGTCGGCGGCTCGTACTCCGGCGTCGGCGCCGACGGATCCAAGACGGGACCGTTCCCGACCGACGGCCTGATCCCGTTCCTCAAGCCGCTGGCCGACTACGGCTGGGCCGTGGGCCTCGGGGCCTCGCTGGTGCTGTACGTCGCGCTGATGCTGCCGCTGGGGAGGGAGCAGGAGAGCGTGTGACCCCGGGGGCGCGGAGGCCGGTCAGCCGGACTGACCGGCCTCCAGCGCCGCCACCGCGTCCTTCGCCGCCTTGATGGCGCCCTTGTTGATGACGTCGGTGTCGGGCGCCTTCTTCGACTCGAAGTCGCTGCCGTTGTACGTGACGACCACCAGCGCGTTGGACGCCTGGACGATCACCACGCCCTCACGTGTCTGCTGCTTGTCCTCCGTGGTGAGGTTCACGACGGAGTAGGCCTGGTTGCCCAGACCCGGGACGGCCCCGCCGCCGCTCTTCTCCTCGATGCGCTGCTTGTACGTCTTCGCCGCCGACTCGTCCGAGTCCGTGATCTCGTACGACACGTCGAGCCAGCGGTAGTCGTAGCCCTTGAGCGCGTTCCAGGAGCAGGTCCGGCGCAGTTTCGTGTCCGTCGACGGGATCTCCTTGCCGGCCGTCTTGGCGCCCGGGACCAGCGACTTGATGTTCTTCACCGTGATGCTGCCGCAGGGAGCGGGCGAGGAGGCGTACGTCTTCGAGGCCGCCGCGGTGGCGGGGGCCGACGCGGACTTGGTGCCGCCGCCGTCGTCGTTCGACGCGGACTCGTGACCTCCGGTGGAGGCGGGACCGGACGACAGCGTCCAGCCGACGGCGGCGAGCACGACGACCGGGGACAGACGTGCGGTCAGGGCGAGCGGCAGGGGCAGGGAACGCACAGGCGCACTTCTCGTGGGGGATGGGTGCGGAACGGGTCCGCACAGCGGACGGGGGCGGCGCGGGCTGCGCGGGGCGCCCGCACGGTGGACGGGAGGCGGTGCGGAGGGTGTCCGCACTGTGGACGGGACGCCAGTGTCACACGAGTCCCTGTGGGGCGGTAGTGCCAACTCGCTCCGTGCATGTGCGGTGACTGAGCCCTGTGATTGACGCACACCAGACGCGCCGAGTGTCCCGTTATGAACCTCTGTTTCTCTGTGATTCATGTGCGTGCGATGTCGTGGCGGAACGCCGACTCGATCCGGTCGACGGCGAGGAACGCCCCGTACGACACGAGGTGCACGAGGTGGCGGTCGGTGTGCTCCGGCCGGCGCCACGCCGCCACGTCTTCGTCCGTGATCCGGTACGGCGCCAGCGCGGCCAGCAGCACCAGCCGCGCCCCGGGCCGCTCGCCCCGGCCGGGGATGCCGGGCAGGGCGAGCGAGGGGTGCTCCCCGCCCCAGTCCTGAAGGACCTCCTCGACCACGTCCTGGTCCTCGCGGGTGAGGAGGCCCGCGCCCGCCATGGCGGCCCTGAGCAGCGCCGCGTACGCGACCCCGACCGGCGTGCCGCCCGCCCACGCGGGAGCCTCGCCGGGGTCGGGGCGGTCCAGCAGCGGGAGACTCTCGCCGGGCACGGCGGTACGGCGCACGGTCCGGGCGAGCGTACGGCCCGCGAGACTGCGCACCGCGCGGAACCGCTGGAGGTTGCCCGGCAGCATCCGCTCGGTCAGCAGGGCGGACACGACGCGGTTGATGAAGTGGAAGGCGAGCACGGTGCCGAGATAGCCCGGGGCGTCCTCACGGGAGAAGGGCAGCGATCCGTCGCCGAAGGCCGCGCCGGGCACCCTGCTCCGCCTGCCCCAGTCCAGCACGCGCGCGTGCTCCTCGTTCTCGGGCCGATGGCCCTTGGCGATGCGCTCGGCCATGACGTGGTCGCCGGTGGCGTGCAGCAGCACGGTGTGCGCGTCCACGCAGAACGGACACTTGTTGGCGAGCGACACCCCGAGCGCCGCGAGCTCCTTGCCGGTCCGGCCACCGGGGCCGGCGATCAGGGACTCGCGCGTCAACGCCCAGGTGGCGGCGAGGAGTTCCGGAGCGGAGGACAGCACCACGAAGGTGGGCGGCTCGTCGATGCCGAAGTCGCGGGACAGCTGCGCGTAGACCGCGGCGGTGCGTCCGGTGGCTGCCTTGGGCGGCAGGGGCTCGGTGTAGCGGAATGAAGTGGACATGGGCGACAGCGTGCGCCGGGGACGGGGCTCCGGTCGTCGTACGGCGGAAGGGAGTTGCCGCTGCGACGCCGAGGCCGGAGGGGGCGCCGGACTACTACGGGGGGAGTAGCCGCGGAGTTGTCCACAGGGCTGACGCGGGTGTCGGCACGGCCGTCTAGTGTGCCGACATGAGCGGGATCCAGGGCGGGGCGACCGTAGGCACGGTGGCGGGGGCGGCCGACGGGACGGACTCGGGAGCGGCGACGGGGGCGGGGGCGGGGCTGGGTGCGGGCGCTGGGCCGGGGGCGCGGGTGGCCGTGCGTGAGCGGCTCGTCGACGTGATCCTCGCGGTCCTCGTCGGCACCCTCGTCGGGGTCACGGCGGCCTTCGACGCGGACACGACGGTCGCCGACTACGCGCTGATCGGCGTCGCCTCGACCGTCCTGGCGCTCTACCGCACGGCGCCCAGGGCGGTGCTGGCCGTGGCGACGGCGAGCGGCGCGGCGTACGTCCTGCACGCCCACCCGGGCCCGCCTGCCGCCCTCCCCGTCATCGCTGCGAGCCACGTGGCGGCACGCGTGGGCCACCGCGCGTGGGCGGCCGTCGCGGGCGGGGTGTTCCTGGTGGCGTATCTCGCGACGGGCCCGACCACCCGGCAGATCGTCGAGCAGGCCGCGCTGCTCATGGGCTGGTTCCTGTGCGCGGTCGTGACGGGCCTGGCCGACCGCAACTGGCAGGCCTACCTCCGCCAGACGGAACAGCGCGCCCTGGAGGCGGAGCGCACCCGCGAGGAGGTCGCACTGCGCCGCGCGGGCGAGGAACGCCTGCGCATCGCCAGGGAGTTGCACGACTCCCTGACCCACAGCATCTCGATCGTCAAGCTCCAGGCGGGCGTGGCGGTGCACCTGGCACGCAAGCGCGGCGAGGAGGTGCCGGAGGCCCTGCTCGCCATCCAGGAGGCGAGCGGCGAGGCCATGCGCGAACTCCGCGCCACGCTGGAGGTGCTGCGCACCGACGAGCCCACGGGCACGCCGGCGGTGCTGGTGGAGCGGGCGCGGGCGGCAGGCCTGGCGGTGCAGCTGACCGTGGAGGGCGAGGAGAAGCCGTTGAGGGCGACGGTCGACCGGGCGGTGTACCGCATCGTCCAGGAGGCGTTGACGAACGCGGCGCGGCATGCGGGAGCGGCGAAGGTGGGCGTGCGGCTGGCGTACGGGGAGGAGTGCGTGACGGTGGTGGTGGAGGACGACGGCAACGCTGACCCGAACCGCCCGGTGACGCCCGGCATCGGCCTGCGCGGCATGCACGAACGCGTCACCGCACTGGGCGGCACGCTGATCGCCGCTCCCCGGACGGAGGGCGGGTTCCGCGTGCGGGCCGAGCTGCCGTTGGAGGTGGCCGCGTGATCCGAGTGGCCCTCGTCGACGACCAGGCCCTCATGCGGGCCGGGTTCCGGGCGCTCCTCGACGCCGAGGACGGCATCGAGGTGGTGGGGGAGGCGGCGGACGGGGAACGGGGCGTGGAGCTGGTGCGCGCGCAGGTGCCGGACATCGCGCTGATCGACGTACAGATGCCGGTGATGACGGGCATCGAGGCGACGCGTCGCATCGCGGCGGATCCGTCGCTCGCGACCGTCCGGGTCGTGATCCTCACCAACTACGGCGTGGACGAGTACGTCTTCGAGGCGCTGCGGGCGGGGGCGAGCGGCTTCCTCCTCAAAGACACCGAGCCGGCGGAGCTGTTGCAGGCGATCGAGGTGGTGGCGGGCGGTGAGGCGCTGCTGTCCCCGTCCGTCACCCGCACCCTGATCGGCGAGTTCGTCTCCCGCCCACCCGACCGCGCCACCGCCCCCGGCCTGGAATGCCTCACCCGCCGCGAACTCGAGGTCACCGCGCTGGCCGCACGCGGCCTCAGCAACGAGGAGATCGCCGAGCACATGGTGATCAGCCCGTTCACGGCGAAGACCCATGTGAGCCGGGCGATGACGAAGCTGGGGGCGCGGGATCGGGCGCAGTTGGTGGTGTTCGCCTACGAGTCGGGGCTGGTGACGGCGCGGGGCGGGGCGGCCGGATGAGCGGCCTGACGCAGAGGTGTGGCTGCGTACGATCATCGGACCGTCACCGCGCTGTGAGGAGTCCGCCCGTGTTCACCACCCGCCCCACCCTCCAGGGCACCTTCGGCATGGTCTCCTCCACGCACTGGCTGGCCTCGCAGTCGGCGATGGCCGTGCTGGAGGACGGGGGCAATGCCTACGACGCCGCCGTGGCAGGGGCGTTCGTGCTGCATGTCGTGGAACCGCATCTCAACGGGCCCGCCGGGGAGGTGCCCATCCTGCTCGCGCCCGCCGGTGGGGACGTGCGTGTGCTGTGCGGGCAGGGAGTTGCCCCCGCCGGGGCGACCGTCGCGCACTACAAGTCGCTCGGGCTCGACCTCGTCCCCGGCACCGGGCCCCTCGCCGCCGCCGTCCCCGGCGCCTTCGACGCCTGGATGCTGTTGCTGCGGGACTACGGCACCAAGTCCCTCGCCGATGTCCTCAAGTACGCCACCGGGTACGCCGAACACGGCCACGCGCCCGTGGAGAACGTCGGCGCCACCGTCGAGACCGTACGGGAACTGTTCGAGACGGAGTGGACCTCGTCGGCGGAGGTGTACCTGCCGGGCGGGAAGGCGCCGAGGGCCGGTGAGCTGTTCCGGAATCCTGCCCTGGCCGCCACCTGGAAGCGGCTGCTCGACGAGGTCGACGGGGCCGGTGACCGGGGCGCGCAGATCGAGGCCGCCCGGGAGGTCTGGCGCACCGGGTTCATCGGGGAGGCGCTGGTGCGGCAGGCGCAGCGGCCCACCCTGGACACCAGTGGGGAGCGGCACGCCGGGACGCTCACCGCTGACGATCTCGCCCAGTGGTCCGCGACGTACGAGGCGCCGGCGACGTACGACTGGAACGGCTGGACCCTGTGCAAGGCGGGGCCCTGGAGCCAGGGGCCGGTGCTGTTGCAGCAGCTCGCCCTGCTGCCGGCGGAGCTTCCGGCGTACGGCTCCGCCGAGTACGTGCATCTGCTGATCGAGGGCTGCAAGCTCGCCATGGCCGACCGGGAGGCCTGGTACGGGGACGCCGGTGAGGTGCCGCTGGGGGAGTTGTTGTCGGACGCGTACAACGCCGGGCGGCGCGGGCTCGTGGGGGAGAAGGCCTCGTACGAGCTGCGGCCCGGGAGCCCCGGAGGGCGGGCGCCCCGGCTGTGCGCGCAGGCGCATGCGCCGGCTGCCGACGATCCGGGGTTCAGCCCCATGGGCGTCGGCGAACCCACCGTCGCCAAGCCGCCCACCTCCCCGGTGCCGGGGGAGCCCGGCGTCGGCGCCGACGGTGCCACCCGCGGCGACACCTGCCACCTCGACGTCGTCGACCGGTGGGGGAACATGGTCGCCGCCACGCCGAGCGGAGGCTGGTTGCAGTCCAATCCCGTGGTGCCCGAACTCGGCTTCCCGCTCGGCACCCGGCTCCAGATGACCTGGCTGGAGGAGGGCCTGCCCAACTCGCTGACGCCCGGGCGGCGACCCCGGACCACCCTCACGCCCTCCCTGGCGCTGCGTGACGGGGTGCCCGTCATGGCGTTCGGCACGCCCGGCGGGGACCAGCAGGACCAGTGGCAGCTGCACTTCTTCCTCGCCGTCGCGCTGAGGCCGGCGGTGCGGGGCGGGCTCGATCTGCAAGGCGCCGTCGACGCCCCGAACTGGCACAACGACAGCTTCCCCGGCTCCTTCTACCCGCGCGGCATGCGGGCCGGGAGCGTCACGGTCGAGGCGCGCACGGCCGCGGAGGTCGTCGAGGAGCTGCGGCGGCGCGGGCACGACGTGACCGTCGGGGACGCCTGGTCGGAAGGGCGGCTGTGCGCCGTCGCGCGGGACCCGGAGACCGGCGTGCTGTCGGCGGCGGCCAACCCGCGCGGGATGCAGGGGTACGCCGTGGGGCGCTGAGCCCCCGGCCTGTGCCTTCGCGAGTTCATCCCGATTCCACCCGGCATCCACCCGCCGGGTGGGGATTGTCAGTGGCGCGTGCTCTCATGGAGTCATGATCGAAGACACGGAAACCATCGACGAGTTTCTCGCCCGCCACTCGGCCGACGTGGAGGAGGCGGTCCGCAAGGCCGCCGCGGCCGAGATCATGCCCCGCTTCCGCCGGCTCGCCGCCCACGAGGTCGACGAGAAGAGCGGACCGCACGACTTGGTGACCGACGCCGACCGGCTCGCCGAGCAGTATCTGACCGAGGCGCTGGGCGCGCTGCTGCCCGGCTCCGTCGTGGTCGGCGAGGAGGCGGTGCACGCCAACCCGGCCTCGTACGAGGCGATACGCGGCGACGCCCCGGTCTGGATCGTCGACCCGGTCGACGGGACCCGGCAGTTCGTGCACGGCGACCCCGGGTTCTGCACGCTGATCGCGCTGGCCCAGGGCGGCGTCGTGCGCGCCTCGTGGACGTACGCGGCCGCCCGAGACCAACTGGCCACGGCGGTACGGGGCCAGGGCGCCTTCCTCGACGGGGAGCGGCTGTACGCCGGGCCGCCCGAGCCCGGCCGAGACCTCGAAGTGGCCACGTCCCACCCGGACTACACGACGGACGAGCAGAAGCACGCCCTGCGCGGACTGTGGAGGGACGGGCTCGCGCCGCGGCCCTGCGGCTCGGCCGGACTGGAGTATCTGGCCATCGCCCGCGGGCAGTTGGACGCCACCGCGTTCTCGTGGGAGGCGGCTTGGGACCACGCGGCCGGGCTGCTCCTCGTCGAGGAGGCGGGCGGCGCCCACCTCACCCGTGCCGGCGACCCCTTCCGCATCACCGGCGGCAACACCCTGCCGTTCACCGCCGCCCGGGACACCGCGACGGCCCGGCGCATCGCGGAGGTGCTGGCGGGCACGGCCTGAGGTCCGGCACGGCACAGGCGTCGGGCACGGCCTGTGGTCCGGCACGGCACAGGCGTCGGGCGCGGTCTGAGGTCCGGCACGGCACAAGCGGCGGCTGGTGGGATGACGGTCATGGACCGATGTGCGGCCCCGCCCGCCGAACCGCCCCCGCGGCCCGGCTCTGTCGGTGCCCCGTCATATCCTGATCCAGTGGCCATCGGCTGACGAAGGGGTCCGAAGGTGCCGTCGATGCTCGATGCGGTCGTGGTGGGTGCGGGGCCGAACGGACTGACGGCTGCCGTGGAGCTGGCCCGCCGTGGCTTCTCCGTGGCCGTCTTCGAGGCCCGCGACTCCGTCGGCGGGGGAGCCCGCACCGAGGAACTCACCCTCCCCGGCTTCCGGCACGACCCGTGCAGCGCGGCCCACCCCCTCGGCATCAACTCCCCGGCGTTCCGCGCCCTGCCCCTGGAGCGGTACGGCCTGGAGTGGCTGCAGCCCGAGCTGCCCATGGCGCACCCCTTCACCGACGGCACCGCCGCCGTGCTGTCCCGGTCGGTCGCCGAGACGGCCGCCTCGTTCGGGGCGCGCGACGCGGGGCCGTACCGCAGGCTCGTCGAGCCGTTCCTGCCCAAGTGGGACACCCTGGCCCGTGACTTCATGTCACTGCCGCTGACCGCGCTGCCCCGTGACCCGGTGACCCTCGCCCGGTTCGGGCTCGTCGGGATGCCGCCGTCGACCTGGCTGATGCGCCGCTTCCGCGACGAGCGGGCCAAGGCCCTGTTCTCCGGCCTCGTCGCCCATGTCATGGCACCGCTCTCCGGCTTCGCCACCGGCGCCATCGGCCTGGTCTTCGCCCTCGCCGCGCACGCCCGGGGCTGGCCCGTCGCCCGCGGCGGCTCCCAGTCGATCTCCGACGCGCTCGCCGCGTACCTCAAGGACCTCGGCGGCACCGTCCACACGGACTACGAGGTCAAGCGTCTCGACGACCTGCCGCCCGCGCGCGCCTACGTCTTCGACACCTCGCCCACCGCCCTGGCCCGGATCGCCGGCCTCGGCAGCTACTACGACGGCTACCGGTACGGCCCGGGCGTCTTCAAGGTCGACTACGCGCTCGACGGCCCGGTGCCCTGGACCGCGCCGGAGGCCCGCGTCGCCGGGACCGTGCAGATCGGTGCGAGCAGCGCGGAGATCGGTACCGCGCTGCGGGCCGCGTCCCGGGAGGGCCGGGCCCCCGACAAGCCGTTCATGATCACCGTCCAGCCGGGTGTGGTCGACCCCGACCGGGCACCCGAGGGCAAGCAGGTCTTCTGGGCCTACGGCCATGTCCCCAGCGGCTGGGACGGCGACCTCACCGACGCCCTCGAACGCCAACTGGAGCGCTTCGCCCCGGGGTTCCGCGACCGGGTCCTGGCCCGCGCCACCGCGGGCCCGCCCGAACTGGCCGCCCGCAACGCCAACTACGTCGGAGGCGACATCGGCGCCGGCGCGGTCACCGGCCTGCAGATCCTGCTGCGCCCCAAGCTCTCCCTGTCCCCGTACGGCACCCCGCACCCGGCCGTCTTCATCTGCTCCTCGGCCACCCCGCCGGGCCCCGGTGTGCACGGCATGTCGGGGCACAACGCGGCGAAGGCGGTGTGGCGGCGGCTGCGACAGCAGCAGGCATAGGCGGACGAAGAATCTCACCGGTCCGGTGCCTCCACGGCCGGCCACGCTTCCTGCGCGAAAGCGCGGTCGCCGACCACCGGGTGGCCCACGTCTGCGTCAAGGACCCGGCCGGCACCGACGAGGTCGCGAAGAGGGCGCTGCCCGTGGCATGGTGAGCCGCCTCGGGACAGAGTGGGGGCCATGACCGAGACCACCATCACGCTCGTCCAGGGCGACATCACACGCGAGAGCGTCGACGCGATCGTCAACGCGGCGAACTCCTCCCTCCTCGGCGGGGGAGGAGTCGACGGCGCCATCCACCGGCGCGGCGGCCCGGCGATCCTCGCGGAGTGCCGCGCGCTGCGCGCCTCGAGATACGGCAAGGGGCTGCCGACGGGCCAGGCGGTCGCCACGACGGCCGGTGAACTGGACGCGCGGTGGGTGATCCACACGGTCGGCCCGGTGTTCAGCGCGAGCGAGGACCGCTCGGCCCTGCTCGCCTCCTGCTACCGGGAGTCCCTGAAGGTCGCCGACGAGCTCGGTGCCCGTACGGTCGCGTTCCCGGCGATCTCGACCGGTGTCTACCGCTGGCCGATGGACGACGCGGCCCGCATCGCCGTGGAGACGGTGCGGGCCGCGCGGACCTCGGTGACGGAGGTGCGGTTCGTCCTCTTCGGCGAGCAGGCGTACGAGGTGTTCGCCGCGGAGGTCGGCTGAGCAGGCGTACGAGGTGTCGCCGCGCAGGCCGGCTGAGCAGGCGTACGCGGTGTTCGCCGCGCAGGCCGGCTGATCAGGCCGCGGGGATGTCGGGCAGGTCCGGCACCGCGCTGCCCAGCAGCCCGGTGATGAGGCCGAGCACGGGCGACAGGAGCCCGGTCACCGCGCTCAGCACCCCGCCGAGGTCCAGCGAGGTCAGCGAGCTGAGCAGACCGTCGACGGCGGCCTCGACCTGGGCGATGAGATCGTCCACGGGGTCGGCGGCCTGGGCCACGGTCCGGTTCGCGGGGGCCTCGAGGCCGCGCAGACGCTCCTGGACGGTGGCGCCCCAGGCGCGGATCTCCGCCGCGTACGAGGTGGCCGCGGCCGGGTCGAGCCGGGCGCCGTCCGTCATGGCCGGCTCGAGCAGCGGGTCGGCCGACAGCGCCGGGTCGAGGCGCGTGCCGTCCGGCAGCGTGCTCTCCGCCAGCAGCGAGTCCAGGAACGTGTCCATCCCGGCGTCGGCCCGCACAGCCGCCTCCGCGATGCTCGGGCCCGGCACGGCTCGGCCCACGTCACCGACGGCGGCGGCGGTGCCGGCCTGGCCGAAGACGAGGGCGGCGCAGACCAGGGGCGGCACGAGGAGGCCGCGGGAGACTAGGGCGCGCATGAAGTTCCTTTCGAAGCGCTCGAAACTGCAGTCCTTGGGCCCACCGTGAGAACGGGGCAGACGCCCCGCAAACCGGTCAGGCCGCCCCACGGCCACCCCGCGCCCTCCGCGTGATGACCCTGACCAGGCGGTTTCGCCGCCGAGGCGGCGCCATCCGGGTGCGGCGTCGCGTTCGCCCGTCAGGGTGCGGCTCAGCCGTACCCACGCTTGATCCACATGTTCACCAGCCCCGTGCGCGGCGGCCCGCGACATGCGCCTCGCACCGTCCGGCCCGATCATGGAACCCCTGTCCTGGAGAACGGGAGGCGCCCGTGGGGACGGACCCCTCTCTCCCGCGGACCCTGCTGTCCGCGGACGCCGACGCGCTGCCGGTGGGCGCGGAGGGGGAGCTGAGGCGGGAGTACCGGCTGCTGCGGGACATCGTGGAGGGCGGCTCGGCGGCCGTCGCCGTCCTCGACACCCGGCTGCGCTATGTGTACGTCAATCCCCACATGGCCCGGATCAACGGCGTACCGCTGCGGGAGCACCTGGGCCGCACCCTCACCGAGGTCATGCCCGGCGTGGAGCGGCCCGTCGACGTGCCCCGGGCGGTGCTGCGCGACGGCCGGCCCCGTGACGTCGTCGTCTCCGGCAGCATGGGCACCGGCGCCCACCGGGTCCGCCGGGAGTGGCAGTGCACCTACCACCGGCGCTACGACGAGCGGGGCGAGGTCATCGGCCTGGTGGCCGTCGGCGTGGAGGTCACCGAGCCGCGCCGGTACGTCAACGAACTGGAACGGGCCCACGGCCGGATGGCGATGATCCACGCGGCCACCCTGCGCATCGGCACCACGCTCGACCTGGAGCGGACCTGCCGGGAACTCGTCGACTTCGTGGTGCGGGACCTGGCGGACGGCGCCTCCGTCGACCTGGTCGTCGAGGACGGCCCGCCGGGACCCCCGCCCGGCGGGGTGGTACGGCTGCGGCGCGCCGCCGTGAGCCGCAGCCCGGAGCTGGCCCGGCGGCTCGGCAGGCCACCCGTGCTGGACGAGGTCAACGAGCACGGCGCGGCGTCCCCCGTGCGACGGGTCCTGGAACGGGGCAGACCGCTGCTGACGCCCGTGCCCGGCAGACGGCCGCCGGGGCTGCGCGGCCCGTACGCGGACCGGCTGGCGGAGTACCGGGCCGCCGGCATCCACTCCGGCCTCGTCGTGCCGCTCACCACGGACTCCCGGAGCGTGGGCGTCCTCGCCATGGTGCGGGCGGGCTCCTCACCGGCCTTCACGGTGGAGGACGGCGTGGTCGCCCAGGAACTCGCCGGCCGCGCCTCCCGCGCCCTGGAACGCGCCCGGCATTACGCCCGTGAACACACCATGGCCCTTGAGCTCCAGCGGGCCCTGCTCAGCGAGCCGACCCTCCCGCATCCCGACCTGGAGACCGCGTCCCGCTACCTCCCCGCCGACGACAGCGCGGTGGTCGGCGGCGACTGGTACGACTCGCTGGCGCTTCCGCACGGCCGCAACCTCCTCGTCATCGGCGACGTGATGGGCCACGGGGTGGAGGCGGCCGTCGCGATGAGCCACTACCGGTCGATGCTCCGGGCGCTCGCCTTCTCCTCGGGGCTGCCGCTCCACGAGATGCTCCACGCCGCCGACCGTATGATCGCCGCGTCCGGCTTCGACCGCGTCGCCACCTGCCTGCTCGCCCTCGGCGATCCGGCCACCGACACGATCAGCTACGCCAACGCCGGCCACCTGCCCCCGCTGGCGATCACCTCCGAGGGCCACGTGGAACTGGTCCCGCTCCCCGCCGGCCCCCCACTGGGTACCGGCCTCGGCGCCTACGAGACCGTCACCCGCCCCGGCCTGCCCGGCGGCACCCTGCTCCTCTACACCGACGGCCTGGTGGAACGCCGCGACGAGGACATCGACATGTCCCTCAGCCGCCTCACCGACCTGCGCCTGCCGCCCGGCGGCGACCTCGACGAGATCCTCGACGGCATCCTGGCCCACGCGGCGACCGGCTCGGTCCACGATGACATCGCGTTGCTGGCGGCGCGGGCGAAGGGAATGTGACGGCATTCAGGACACCCCGGCTCCGTGAGCCCGGATGCCGTTCAGCGGACATCCTTCTGGACGCTCCGGCTCCATGAGCCCGGATGCCGTTCAGCGGAGATCTCTCAGGACGCCCCGGCTCCATGAGCCCGCGCCCGCCGCCGTGCCCCGCCACCCCACCACCGGCCCGCACGCCAGCAGTACCGCCAGCACGCCGTACCCGTACGTCAGTGTCGTCGCCGCGGCCACCCCCGCGACCAGCAACGGCCCGCCCGCGTCGCCCAGTTCGCGGCCCAGCTCGGCCGCGCCCATGGTCTGCCCCAGCCGTTCCCGAGGCGTCGAGGCGGCGAGGGCGGCGAAGCCCAGCGGGGTGATCAGGCCCGTGCCCGCGCCCACGAGGGCGGCGGCGAGCAGGATCCCGGTCAGACCCGGCAGCATCGCGCAGGCCAGCCCCGCCGCCGCGAGCAGCAGCCCGGCGGTCAGCCCGCTCCGCGTGGTGATCCGGCCCGCGTCCAGCGCCCGTCCCGCCCGCGGCTGGACGACCGCCGCGCATGCGGCCAGCACCGACACCGCCGCGCCGGTCGCCACCGTGCCCAGCCCGGCCACCGTCCCCGACACCGGCAGGAACCCGACGCCCACCGACAACGCGGCGGTCGCCCCGGCCAGCGCGGCCGTCGGCACCAGGAACGCCGGATCGGCCAGCCGGCGCGCCAGGTCGACCACCGTCAGCCGGGCCCGGGGGAGCGGCGGTACGACGGGTACCGCGACCAGCGCCCACAGCGCCACCGCCGCGCCCAGCACGGCGAGCACCGTGAACAGCAGCCGCAGGCCGCCCGCCCACACCAGCACTCCGCCGAGCAGCGGGCCCAGCGTGTAGCCGATCGACTTGTAGAAGCCGTAACTCCCGAACGCCCGCCCGTGCTTGGCCGCCGGATTCAGCCGGGCCACCAGCGCGGACGCCGCGGGGGAGAAGGCGGAGGCGGCGGCCCCCTGACCGAGCCGGGCGGCCCACAGCCAGCCCGGACTGCCGGCGAGGGCGTAGAGCGCGGACGCCACGGCGAACGCCGCCAGCCCGCCCAGCAGCACCGGCCGCGCCCCGACCCGGTCGGCGAGCGTGCCGAACAGCGGCTTCAGCAGCACCTCCGCACCGTCGTACAGCGCGAGCAGCCCGCCCAGGACGAGCAGCGAGGTGACCGCGTCGCCGCTGTCGGCGCCGAGGTTCGCGGCGATGCCGTGCGCCCCGAACGCGGTGGTGAATCCGGCCGCGTACAGCGGCCACATGCGGTGCGCGGAAGGCGTTTCAGTCGGTGGTGTCACTGAGGCCCAGCCGCAGATGCTCCACGTGGTAGACGGCCTGGTCGAGGAGTTCGGCGACATGGTGGTCGTGCAGGGTGTAGACCACCGAGCGGCCGCGGCGCTCGCCGACGACCAGACCGAGGTTGCGCAGCAGCCGCAGCTGGTGCGAGCACGCCGACTGCTCCATCCCCACTTCGGCCGCCAACTCCGTCGCGGGCAGCGGCCCTTCGCGCAGCCGCGCCAGGATCAGCAGCCGGGAGGGCGTCGACAGGGCCTGGAGCGTGGTGGCGACCTTCGCGACGTTCCCCGCGTCGAGGCGTACGCGCTCCTCGGCGGTGCTGGTGACGGCTCCATGACCCATGCGGGGTATCTTACCCACCGTACATGAACAGATGAATGAGTCTTCATGTGTTCCTGTATGGTGGCCGGGTGTCAGCGACTCTTGCCCCCACCCGTGCCTCTGCCCCCACCCCGACCGCGCCCCATCGCCGCACCCGCGTCCTCGCCCTCCCCGAGGCCCGCTGGGCGCTCGCGGCGACGGTCTCGTTCCTGGTGGCCCTCGCCCTGGACCTGTCCGGCGCCCCCGCCTGGGCGTACGGGCCGCTCTACGCGGTCGCCTACGTCACCGGCGGCTGGGAGCCCGCGCTCGAAGGACTGCGGGCGCTGCGCGAGAAGACCCTCGACGTCGACCTGCTGATGATCGTCGCGGCCCTCGGCGCCGCCGCCATCGGACAGGTCCTCGACGGGGCGCTGCTGATCGTCATCTTCGCCACCTCCGGTGCCCTGGAGGCCCTGGCCACCGCCCGCACCGCCGACTCCGTGCGCGGCCTGCTCGACCTCGCGCCGACGACCGCGACCCGCGTCACCGGCTCCGGCGCGGAGACCGTCGTCCCGACCGCCGAACTCGCCGTCGGTGACGTCCTGTTGATCCGTCCGGGGGAGCGGATCGGCGCCGACGGTCGCGTCCTGGACGGGATCAGCGACGCCGACCAGGCGACCATCACCGGCGAGCCCCTCCCCGTCGTCAAGCGCCCCGGCGACGAGGTCTTCGCCGGCACCCTCAACGGCACCGGCGCTCTCCGCGTCCGCGTCGAGCGCGACCCCGCCGACTCCGTCATCGCCCGCATCGTGACCCTCGTCGAGGAGGCGTCCCGCACCAAGGCGCCGACGCAGCTGTTCATCGAGCGCATCGAGCAGCGGTACGCCGTCGCGATCGTCGCCGCCACGCTCGCCGTCTTCGCCGTCCCGCTCGCCTTCGGCGCCGACCTCACCGACGCGCTGCTCCGCGCGATGACGTTCATGATCGTCGCTTCCCCGTGCGCGGTCGTCCTCGCGACGATGCCGCCCCTGCTCTCCGCCATCGCCAACGCGGGCCGGCACGGGGTGCTGGTCAAGTCGGCGGTGGCGATGGAGCGGTTGGGGGAGATCGACCTGGCCGCCCTCGACAAGACCGGCACGCTGACCGAGGGCGCGCCCGAGCTCACCGACGTCCGCCCGACACCCGGCTCCGGCCTCGACGCGGACACCCTCCTGGCCCTGGCCGCCGCTGCCGAGCTGCCCAGCGAGCATCCGCTGGCGCGGGCGATCGTGGCGGCGGCGCGCACCCGCGGGCTGCTGATCGCACGCGCCGAGGACTTCACCGCCGTACCGGGGCGTGGAGTCACCGCCACCGTCGACGGCCGCCCGGTGAGCGTCGGCCGTGCCGAGACCGCCGACAGCGACGCCACCGTCGTCCAGGTCACCCGCGACGGCGTCCCCGTGGGCACCCTCGCCCTCGCCGACCGGCTGCGCCCCGCCGCCCCCGTCACCACGGCCGGTCTCACCGCCCTGACCGGCACCGCGCCCGTCCTGCTGACCGGCGACAACGCCCGCGCCGCGGCCCGTGTCGCCGAGGCCACGGGGATCGCGGACGTCCGCGCGGACCTGCTCCCCGAGGACAAGGTGAACGCCGTACGGGAGCTGCAGGCCGCCGGTCGCAAGGTGTTGTTCGTCGGGGACGGTGTCAACGACGCGCCCGCGCTCGCCGCCGCCCACTCCGGGGTCGCGATGGGCCGCGCGGGCTCCGACCTGGCGCTGGAGACCGCGGACGCGGTCGTGGTGCGGGACGAGCTGACGGCCGTACCCGCGGTCGTCCGGCTGTCCCGGGCCGCCCGCCGGCTGGTGGTGCAGAATCTCGTGATCGCGGGGACCTTCATCACCGTGCTGGTGGCGTGGGACCTGGTGGGACATCTGCCGCTGCCCCTCGGCGTCGCGGGCCACGAGGGCTCGACCGTCCTCGTGGGCCTGAACGGGCTGCGGCTGCTGCGAGAGGCGGCCTGGCGATCCGGGCCGGTGCAGCCCGCGCAAGCTTGATGTCGGATTCCCGCCAGCCGCCGGTCCGCCGCTGCACCATGCTGGACCCATGCAGAAGGGGATGCACACCGACACCGAGCGCTGCGTGCGCGCCGTCCAGTCGAAGGACGCCCGGTTCGACGGGTGGTTCTTCACGGCGGTCCTGACGACCCGGATCTACTGCCGGCCCAGCTGCCCGGTCGTGCCGCCCAAGCCCGCGAACATGACGTTCTACCCGAGCGCCGCGGCCTGCCAGCAGGCCGGGTTCCGGGCCTGCAAGCGCTGCCGTCCCGACACCAGCCCCGGCTCACCCGAGTGGAACGAACGCGCGGACCTGGTGGCCCGGGCGATGCGGCTGATCGCCGACGGAGTCGTGGACCGCGAAGGGGTGCCGGGACTCGCCGCCCGCCTCGGCTACAGCACCCGGCAGGTCGAACGCCAGCTCCTCGCCGAACTGGGCGCGGGCCCGCTCGCGCTGGCCCGCGCCCAACGCGCCCAGACCGCACGGCTGTTGATCGAGACGACGACGCTGCCGATGGCGGAGATCGCGTTCGCCGCCGGTTTCTCCTCGATCCGCACCTTCAACGACACCGTCCGCGAGGTCTTCGCCCTCTCACCGAGCGAGCTGCGGACCCGGGTGCCGCGCAGGAACGCCGGTGCGGTGACTCCCGGCGTTCTCACGCTCCGGCTGCCGTTCCGCGCCCCCCTCAACCCCGACAACCTCTTCGGCCACCTCGCGGCGACCGCCGTGCCCGGGGTGGAGGAGTGGCGCGACGGCGCCTACCGCCGCACCCTCCGACTCCCGTACGGCCACGGCATCGTGGCGCTGACCCCGAACCCCGACCACGTCGCCTGCCGCCTCACCCTGAGCGACCTGCGCGATCTGACGGTCGCCATCAGCCGCTGCCGGCGGATGCTGGACCTGGACGCCGATCCGGTCGCGATCGACGACCAGCTGCGCACGGACCCGGTGCTGGCGCCGCTGGTCGCGAAGGCGCCCGGGCGGCGGGTGCCGCGCACGGTGGACGAGGCCGAGTTCGCCGTCCGGGCGGTCCTGGGCCAGCAGGTCTCGACCGCCGCGGCCCGCACCCACGCCGCCCGGCTGGTGACGGCCCACGGTGACCCGGTGGACGACCCCGAGGGCGGCCTCACCCACCTCTTCCCGTCCCCGCAGCAACTCGCCGCAGTGGACCCCGAGTCGCTGGCCATGCCCCGCACCCGTCGCACGACCCTCACCACCCTGGTCGGCCAACTCGCGGACGGGACACTGAACTTGGGCGTGGAGACCGACTGGTCCGAGACCCGCGCCCGCCTCCTCGCCCTGCCCGGCTTCGGCCCCTGGACCGCCGACGTCATCGCGATGCGCGCCCTCGGCGACCCCGACGCCTTCCTCCCCACCGACCTCGGCATCCGCAAGGCCGCCCAGGAGCTGGGCCTGCCCTCGACGCCGGCGGCGCTGACCGCGCGGGCGGCGGCCTGGCGGCCGTGGCGGGCGTACGCGGTGCAGTACCTGTGGGCGACCGACAGCCACCCGATCAACTTCCTTCCGGTATAAGGACGTTCCGTGACCTCTGTTCCCGCTCTGAAGCAACACACCGTGATCGACAGCCCGTACGGCCCGCTGACCCTGGTCGCGACGGACGGCACCCTGAGCAACCTCTACATGACCGACCAGCGCCACCGTCCCGCGCAGGAGACGTTCGGCGTACGCGACGACCGCCCTTTCGGGGAGGCGATCGACCAGCTGGAGGCCTACTTCGCCGCCGAGTTGAAGGAGTTCACCCTCGAACTCCACCTGCACGGAACCCCGTTCCAGCGCAGCGTGTGGGAGCAGCTCCTGCGCATCCCGTACGGCGAGACCCGCTCCTACGGCGACCTCGCCGCAGCCCTCGGCAACCCCGGCGCCTCCCGCGCGGTCGGCCTCGCCAACGGCAAGAACCCCGTCAGCATCATCGTCCCCTGCCACCGCGTCGTGGGCTCCAACGGCAGCCTGACCGGCTACGGCGGCGGCCTGGAACGCAAGCAGCGCCTGCTGGACTTCGAGCAAGGAGCGGCCCTGTTCTAGGCGGGTCCGACGCGCCCCGGCCGGTCGCTACTCCTGAAGCCGGCGCAGCAGCTTCGGCAGGGCCGTGCCGATGGGTTCGCGGACGACCTCGTCGGCGCGGTCGTCGTACGGGGTCGGCTCGGCGTTGACGATGATCAGCCGGGCTCCGTGATCGGCGGCGACGCCGACGAGCCCGGCGGCGGGCTGCACCTGGAGGCTGCTGCCGACGGCGACGAAGACCTGGCAGGCCTTGGTGATGGCGACGGCCTCGCCGAGGACGACGGGGTCGAGGCGCTCGCCGAACATCACGGTCGCGGACTTCAGGATGCCGCCGCAGTCCAGACAGGCCGGGTCGTCCTCCCCGGCGTCGAGCCGCGCCAGCGCGTCCTCCATGGGGCCGCGCGCGTGGCACCGTGTGCACACCACCTGCCGTGCGGTGCCGTGCAGTTCGAGGACCTTGCGGGCCGGCATCCCGGCGAGCTGGTGCAGTCCGTCGACGTTCTGGGTGACGACCCGCACCGGCACCCCGGACTTCTCCAGCTCGGCCACCGCGTAATGCGCGGCATTCGGCTCCGCGCCGAGCGCCTGATTCTCCTTGCGCATACGCCACGACCGCCGCCGGATCTCCGGATCGCTCATGTAGTAGTCGTACGTCACGAGCTTTTCCGCCTCGGGATCGCGCTGCCACAGCCCGCCCGGACCGCGGTAGTCCGGAATTCCCGAGTCGGTCGAAATTCCTGCGCCACTGAGAAGGGCGACGAGGGGCCTGTTCATGCGGCCGAGAGTAGATCGGCGGGACGGGGCGGGGCGAACGGATAAATCAGCCGTCGCCGTCGTCCTCCTCCTCGTCCTTCGGCCGCACCGGCCCGAACGGCTCGATCTTCGGATTGGCGAAGGGGCCCTGGTACGACCCCCGCGCCTCCGGTGCTCCCTGGAGCCTCGCCCCGGCCGCCTCGGTCACCAGCAGCGCGTAGGTACCGTGCGCGGGATCCACCGGGACCAGGCCGTACGCCGTGTCGACCTCGTCGTCGGCGAGGCCGAGACGGCGCTGGGCGTCTTCGATGGTGGACCGCGGCGGAAGCGTCACGGTGATGAGGACGGTGGGGCTCTCGGGAGCCATGGGTCTCCTACGGACGGCCGTTGTTCTTGCCGAGGCGGCGCACCGCGTCGACGAGCTGCGGGGTGTTGATGATGCCGTACCCGTAGTCGAAGTCGTAGCCGTGCCCGCCCGCGTCGTGCGCGGACCGGCGGATCAGCGTGCGCAGCCGGGACGGCGGCAGGTCCTTCACCGACAGCTTGCCGCGCACCGCGGCGACGACCCCCGCCGCGACCGGACAGGCCGCCGAGGTCCCCGAGTCGGGGCTGTTCTGCCCGAACGCCTTCGACCCGCTGAAGTGCGTGTACGTGGCGATGTCCGGCTTGCGCACGGTGAGCCGCCCCGGACCCTGGGACGAGTAGCCGACCCGGGCGTCATGCGTGTCCACCCCGGCCACGGACAGCACGCTGGGGTGCGAGTTCGCCCCGTTGATGGGCCGGCTCGGGAAGCCGCAGCGTCCGTCGGGGCACTCGACACCGCAGTTGCCCGCGGCGAACAGGATGTCGGCGCCGGACACCTCCAGGGCGGCGACGATCAGGTTGAACGGGTGGGCGCGGTTGTCGGAGTAGTTGCCCGGGTGCCCCGGCGGGAAGTCCCACGTCGGCTTGAACGACCCCCAGCTGTTGCTGATGACCAGCCGGCGCCGGTCCCGCGGCATCTGCTCCAGCAGCCCCCACAGGTGCGCGTACGCGGAGATCGCGTCGGAGAGGAGGCCCTCCATCACGGTGGCGCCCGGCCGCTGCGAAAGCAGCACCGGAATGTCGAGCAGGGACACCTTCCGGGCCACGATCAGCGAGTCGAACGCGCACATCGTGCCGTGGTTCACCGGGAACTGGCCGAAGTTGCCGTTCACCCCCGGGGGCTTCCAGCTGCGCCCGGCGTCGACCGTCACGGGTGAGCCGAGGACCGTGCCGAGGTGCGCGACGTTGATGCCGGTGTCCACGATGGCCAGCGGAACGCCCGATCCGTCGAGGCCCTCGCTGGTCAGCGCGTCCGTGAGGGCCCGCTGCACGTCGTGCCAGTCGCCGACCGGCGGCGTGTTGCCGCAGGTGGGCATCGTCTCCACGGCCGGGTCGGCCGCGATCCCGACGATGTCCGCCCGCCGGGAACTCAGCAGCGCCAGCCGGGCGGCGCCGTCGCGGTCCTCGATCTCGCCGCGCACCAGGACGCTCGCGTCCTCCGGGGCCAGCGAGAAGGTGAGCGGCTGGTCCAGCGACAGCGGATCGCCGTCGGAGAACGCCGGCTTGGGCTGCGGCACCGGCACCGGCACGAAGTCCGGGTCCAGCCGGACGCCGGGGAGTGAGCCGGCGACGTCGGAGGCCGGCGGAGTGCTGATCGACGGATCCACGACCGCTTGGACGAGATCGGGTTCCGGACGCATCTGAACGATTACCCGCATGTTTCCCCCTGTGATTGAATCCGGCGGCACGGAGAACCGCGTGCCACCGGTACCTGCGGATAAGGCGAGGACTCGCACGCTATTGGCGCGGATACAGGGGGTCCATACGCGCAAGGGCGTAGCTTCAAGAACACATTTCCGCAGCGGAATCGACGGGAATGACGTTAATCGACACCCGGAACATCAGGCGTCAGGAAACCCGTCGGCCGTTCTCCAGCTCCGCCGTCCCCGCGCCTTCCGCGAGCACGTCCAGCGCGACCCGCACCCGGCCGCCGAGGAAACCCAGCAGATAGTCGTCCAGCTCCTCGCGCGGCACGAGCCGCCACGACAGCAGCTCCTCCTCCTGGAGCCGGATCGCCTTCAGCTCGTCCTCGCCGAGCACGCCACCGTCGTACAGGTACGCCACCAGCGGCGGAATGCCCGGCCGGTACACCCAGTCCACCGCCAGCAGCCGGCCGAGTTCACGGTCCAGACCGATCTCCTCGAGCGTCTCGCGGCGCGCGCCCTGACGTGGGGTCTCGCCCTCGTCCGACTCGATGGTGCCGCCCGGAAGAGCCCATCCCTCACGGTAGTTGGGCTCGACGAGGAGCACCCGCCCCTCGCTGTCCCGGAAGAGGGCGGCGGCGCCGGCGAGGATGCGGGGCAGGCCGTCGATGTACGTGGCGAAGTCCTGAGCGCTGGTCATCCCTGAAGAGTAGTTCCCGGACGAAGAGCCACCGACCGCCGAGACGGCGGGTCACTCACCGTCGATCAACCGCACGGTCCGCTCGGCCAGTTCACTGATCCGTACCCCGTCGAACCCGAACACCGCGCTGCGCACCGTGTCCTCCAGCGGGTCCTTCCACTGCTCCGGGATCGCCTCCGCTCCGGTCAGCACCCCGGCCACCGAACCGGCCGTGGCCCCGTTGGAGTCGGTGTCCAGACCGCCGCGGACGGTCAGCGTGACGGTCCGGGTGAAGTCGCCGTCGCCGTAGAGCAGCCCGGCGGTGAGTACCGCGGCATTGGGGATCGTGTGGATCCAGCCCAGCCCGGCGGTCTCCTCGGCCACCGTCGTCAGCGTGTCCTCCCAGGTCATCCGGGTGCCGTGCAGGGAGATCACCCGGCGCACGGTCCGGGCCAGCCGGCTGCTCTCCGGTACGACGGCCAGCGCCTGGTCCAGCGCGTGCCGCACGGTCGCCGCGGTGAAGGCCGCCGACACCAGGGCCGCCGCCCACATCGCCCCGTACACCCCGTTCCCGGTGTGCGAGAGCACCGCGTCCCGGCGGGCCAGCGAGGCCGCCCGGCGCGGGGCGCCCGGGCAGGTCCAGCCGTAGATGTCGGCGCGGATCAGCGCCCCGATCCACTCCTGGTACGGGTTGTCGTACGTCGCCGTCAGCGGCGGCTTCAGCCCGCTCGCGAGGTTGCGGTAGGCGGCCCGCTCGGCGGTGAACGTCTGGAGGTACGGCAGTCTCAGCAGCCACAGGTCGCCGACCTGCTCGGTGCTGAAGCCGAAGCCGTGGGTCTCCAGCAGGTCCAGGCCGAGGATGGCGTAGTCCACGTCGTCGTCGCGGCAGCTGCCGTGGATGCGGCCGCGCACGCAACTGCGCCACTCCGGGCGCAGCTCGAAGCCGTCGTTCTCGCTCGGCGGCTCGGGCAGATAGTCGGTCAGCGGCAGGGCGGCGGCCTGCCGCAGATAGCGGTCGATCCGGTCCCGCGTCCACAGGTCGCCCTGCTCGACCGGTTTGCCGAGCATGTTGCCCGCGATCCGGCCCAGCCAGCCCCCGAGAACGCGGTCGGCGAGTTCTGGCGCACTGCCCACAGGGGTCATAGGACCGGTTTACCCCGGTATCGGGGGCCTGCACAGTGGGGTCGCAGGAGCTTCTCAAGGTCCGGGCAGGGCATGACGGGGAGGGCGGGCTCCGGTTAAGGTCGCAGCGGCGCGACTGGCCCGGACATGCGTCGGGCCTGAGAGCAAGGGGATGGCAAGTGGCTGACGCTGCAGGCAGGGGCACCGAGCGGGTGCTCATCGCCGCGGACAAGTTCAAGGGATCGCTGACGGCCGTGCAGGTCGCCGAGCGGGTGACCGCCGGGCTGCGCCGGGCCGTGCCGGGCCTCGACGTGGCCGCGCTGCCCGTGGCCGACGGCGGCGACGGCACCGTGGACGCCGCGGTCGCGGCCGGTTTCGAACGGCACGAGATCAAGGTCGCCGGCCCGCTCGGCCAGGAGGTCACGGCCGCGTTCGCGCTGCGCGGCGACACCGCCGTCGTGGAGATGGCGGAGGCCAGCGGGCTCCAGCGGCTCCCCCAGGGCGTCTTCGCCCCCCTCACCTCCTCCACCTACGGCTCCGGCGAGCTGCTGCGGGCCGCGCTCGACGCGGGCGCCCGCACCGTCGTCTTCGGCGTCGGCGGCAGCGCCACCACCGACGGCGGCGCCGGCATGCTCACCGCGCTCGGCGCCCGGTTCCTCGACAAGGACGGCGAGCCGGTCGCCCCGGGCGGCGGCGGCCTCGCCGGGCTGGCCACGGCCGACCTGTCCGGGCTCGACCCGCGCCTCGCCGACGTGGAACTGGTCCTCGCCAGCGACGTCGACAACCCGCTGACCGGCCCGAAGGGCGCGCCCGCGGTCTACGGCCCGCAGAAGGGCGCCTCCCCGGACGACGTGGAGGCCTTGGACGCCGCTCTCGCGCACTACGCGCGCGTGCTGGAGGACGCGGTCGGCGCCCAGGCCGCCGAGTACGCCGCGGCGCCGGGTGCGGGCGCGGCCGGCGGCATCGGCTACGGCGCGCTCCTCGTCGGCGCCCGGTTCCGCGCCGGCATCGAGGTCATGCTGGACGTCCTCGGCTTCGCCCCCGCGCTGGAGAAGGCCACCCTGGTCATCACCGGCGAGGGATCCCTCGACGAGCAGACGCTGCACGGCAAGGCCCCCGCGGGCGTCGCCGCCGCGGCCCGCGCCGCCGGCAAGGAGGTCGTCGCGGTGTGCGGACGCCTCGCCCTGCCCCCGGAGGCGCTCGGCAGGGCCGGCATCCGGCGCGCGTACCCGCTCACCGAGGTCGAGCCGGACGTGGCGAAGTGCATCGCGGACGCCGGGCCGATCCTGGAGCGGGTGGCGGAGCAGATCGCGCGCGACTTCCTGACCTGAGCCGCACCGGAGACACCCGCCGCGCCGAGCCCGCACACCTCACCTCCGGCCCCCGGAGAGGCGGTACGCGTCCAGCGCCAGCGTCATCTCGATCAGGTCCCGCGGCCGGGCCAGCGACCGTGACGTCAGCTGTTCCAGGCGCCGCAGCCGGTTGAACACCGTGTTGCGGTGGCAGTACAGCCGCGCGGCGGCCCGGCCGGCCGACCCTTCGCAGGCCAGCCACACGTCCAGGGTCTCCAGCAGCACGGCCCGGTCGGCGGGCTCCAGCTCGAGCAGCCCGCCGAAGACGTCCGACACCAGCCGGTCGGCCAGCTCCGGCTGGCTCACCACCAGCGCCGTCGGCATGCGCTGATCGAGGCGGACGACGGCGGTGCCGTCGGGCGGGCAGGTCCGCAGCGCCAGCTCGGCCAGCCGCCGGGCCCGCCCCAGCTCGGCGAGGCCCGGCACCACCGGACTGATCCCGCCGGGCCCCGCGCACCGCCCCTCCAGCACCCGCGCCACCCCGTCCAGGCCCTGACCGGGGGAGAGGGCCACCACGCCCACCTCGCCGTCGGCCCGCATCCGCCAGATGAACCGGAACCCGGCCCCCTGCACCGGCCGCTCGACCGCGTCCCGCCGCTCGGCCCGCAGCACGACCACCGCGTACGGCCCGTGCTCGGGCAGGTCGAGTCCGGCGGCGGCCCGCGCCGCGAGCCCCGGCGTCGCCTTGCCCTCCAGCAGCGCGTCGAGCAGCGCCTGCAACTGCTCGTCCGTGCGCCGCCGCAGCTCCGCCTCCGTCGCCCGGTACGCCTCCGACGCCGCCTCCGCCTGCGCGTCCACCGCCGACCACACCATCGTCGTCGAGCGCATCAGCGCCGCCAGCCGCTCCGGCTCCCGCCCCCCGGCGCCCTCCACCAACGCGTCCCACACCAGATAGCCGGCGTTGCGGTAGGCGTGGACCAGCAGATCCAGGGGCAACCCCTGCCGAGCCCGCCGCCGCCCCGCGTCCTCGGCGCACTCCAGGTCGCGGCGGGGTGAGTCCCGGGGCGCGGAGATCGTCTCGATCCCGATCCGGATCGCTTCCTCCGCCTCCCGCCACTGCTGGTCGTACGGCAGCACCTGCGCGTAGACGGGGGAGTGGTCGAAGAGTTGCCTGAGGTGCTCGTCGACGAGCTCCGGCACCCGCTCCAGCAGAGCCGTGCAGGACTCCGCGAGCAGCTTCCAGTCATGACCGGTACGCGGCCGTCGCGCTCCCATGGCCGGAGCATGCCATCGCCACCGGCCCCCGCACAGGCCCCTGACACGCGGTGTTGTGCACGCGCACAACGACGGCACCGGCCCGCTGGGCACCCGCAGCGATTCCGCCGCGGGCCGTGGACGGGCGCCCCCACCGGTGCTGGGGTGAGCGCCACACCGAGTGAGGACAGAAGGGAAGTCCATGGTCGGATCCGGACTCGTGGTGCGGGACCTGTCGGTCGGCTACGGTCCCGTGCGCGCCCTGCGCCGGGTGTCGCTGGAGGTGCCCGAGGCGACCGTGGTGACGGTCCTCGGCGCCAACGGCGCGGGCAAGTCGACGCTGCTGCGCGCGATCAGCCGCACGCTGTCCTTCCAGGGCGGCGCGGTCACCGAGGGCGAGGTGCTGCTCGGCGACCGACGACTGGACCGGCTGCCGGCGGACCGGGTCGTCACCGCCGGGGTCTCCCAAGTGCCGGAGGGCAGGCGGGTGTTCGCCCGTATGACGGTCGCCGACAACCTGCGCGCGGGCGCCCTCGGCGGCGACCGGAGGGGCCGCGCCGGGGCCCTGGCCCGCGTCCACGAGCTGTTCCCGGTGCTGGCGCAACGCGCCCACCAGCGCGCCGGGCTGCTCTCCGGCGGCGAACAGCAGATGCTCGCCGTCGCCCGCGCCCTCATGGCCGCCCCCCGGTTCCTCCTCCTCGACGAACCCTCCCTCGGCCTCGCCCCGCTCATGGCCGAGCGGATCGCCGACACCGTCCGCGAGATCAACGACCAGGGCACCGCCGTCCTCCTCGTCGAACAGAACGCCGCCCTCGCCCTGCGCCTCGCCACCCACGCCTACGTCCTCGAAGTCGGCGAGGTGACCCTGGAGGGCCCGGCCGCGGAACTGGCCGCCTCCGACGAGGTCCGCCGCCGCTACCTGGGCGTGGTCGACGAGGACGCGGCGGCCGACGCGGAGACGACCGGCGCCCGGATCCTCACCCGATGGGAGGGCTGACCCGGTGGACCCCCTCGACGTACGCGATCTGACCGTCCGCTTCGCCGGGCTCACCGCCCTCGACGCCGTGTCCTTCACCGTCGCCCCCGGCACCGTCCACGCCCTCATCGGCCCCAACGGGGCAGGAAAATCAACCTGCTTCAACGTCCTGTCCGGCGTCTACCGCGCCACCTCCGGCAGCGTCCGCTTCGGCGACCGCGAACTCACCGGCATGCCCGCGCACCGCATCGCCGCCCTCGGGATCGCCCGCATCTTCCAGAACCTCGCCCTGCCGCCCCGCGCCACCGTCGAGGACAGCCTGCTCCTCGGCCGCCACCGGCTCACCCGAACCGGCTTCCTCGCGGCCGGACTTCGCCTGCCGTCGGCCGCCCGCGAGGAACGCGTCCACCGCGAACGCGTCCGCGAGATCGCCGAGTTCGTCGGCATCGCCGACTGCCTGGACCGCCCGGCGGGGTCCCTGCCGTACGGGCAGCAGAAGCTCGCCGAACTCGCCCGCGCGCTCTGCATGGAGCCGCGGCTGCTGCTCCTCGACGAACCCGTCGCCGGGATGACCGCCGCCGAACGCCGCCGGACCGCCGGCGTGATCGCGGGCGTCCGCGACGGCCTCGGCATCTCGATCGTGCTGGTGGAACACGACATGGGGGTGGTGATGCGGCTCGCCGACGCGGTGACCGTACTGGACTTCGGGCGCCGGATCGCCGACGGCGCCCCCGCCGACGTACAGAACGACCCGGCCGTCGTACAGGCCTACCTGGGAGCCGGATCATGAGCACCTTCGCCGAAATCCTGGTCAACGGCGTCTCGTTGGGGTCGGTGTACGCGCTGATCGCGCTCGGGTTCGTGGTGATCTTCCGGGCCACCGAGGTCGTCAACTTCGCCCACGCCTCCCTGCTGCTGGCGGGCGGCTATGTCACCGCGCGCCTCCACGACGACCTCGGCTTCTGGCCCGCGCTGCTCGTCGGGATCGCGGGGGCCGCGCTGGTCGGGGCGGCCGTGGAGTTCCTCGTCATGCGGCGCTACCGGGGCAGCGACCACAGCGTCCTCGCCATCGTCACGATCGGCGTCGACATCCTGCTCACCACCGAGCTGACCCGCCGGATCGGCACGGACGTCCTGACGCTCGGCGACCCGTGGGGCGACGCGGTCCTCAGGATCGGGCCGGTCTCCCTCGCCCACACCCGGATCGCCGCGTTCGTGGCGGCGGCCCTGCTCATCACCGCGTTCCTGGTGGTCTTCCGGTACACCGCGTGGGGCGTGGCCATGCGCGCGGCGGCGGAGAGCGCCGAGACGGCCGCGCTGATGGGCGTACGGCTGGGCCGGGTGTCGATGAGTGCCTGGGCGGTGGCCGGGGGCCTGGCCGCCGTCGCCGCACTGTTCCTCACCGTGTTCCCGACGCCGGGCCTGGAACGGGCCACCTCACTGGCCGCGCTGAAGGCCTTCCCGGCCGCGATCCTCGGCGGCCTGGACTCCACGACCGGCGCGCTGGTCGGCGGGCTGCTCGTCGGCGTCACGGAGTCGCTGGCCACCGGCTACCAGAGCGATCTGACCTTCCTGGGCCGGGGGTTGGGCGACCTCGCCCCTTACCTCGTCATGGTCGCGATCCTGCTCGTCCGGCCCGCCGGACTGTTCGGCACGAAGGAGCTCGCCCGTGTCTGAAGCCCTGGTGAGACCCCTCAAAGCCCTCGGCGCACGCACGTACCTCTGGACCGCCGCGACCGTCCTCCTCCTCGCCCTCCCCTTCTACCTGGACCGCTTCTGGCTCCAGGCCGGCCTCTTCGCCATGGCCGCCGCCCTCGGCGCGATCGGCATCAACCTCCTCACCGGCGCCACCGGCCAACTCTCCATGGGCCACGCCTTCTTCCTCGCCGTCGGCGCCTACGGCTACTGCGTCCTCGCGGCCGACGGCGACGACGGACTGACCGGCCTCGGCCTGCCGACCTGGCTCGCGGCGGTGCTCGCGGTGCTGGTCGCGGGGATCGCGGGCGGCCTGTTCAGCCCCATCGCCGGCCGCCTCGGCGGCGCCTACCTGGGCATCGCCACCCTCGCCCTCGTCTTCATCGGCCAGCACGTGATGTTCAACGCCCATGACCTCACCGGCGGCGCCAACGGCCGCGACGTACCACCCCTGAACCTTTTCGGCCTCACCTTCGACGACCGCGAACTCCTCGTCGCCGCCGTCCCGTTCGGCTCGGCGGAGAAACTCTGGTACGCCGGACTGCTCGCCCTTCTCGCCGGTGCCCTGTTCGCCCGGGGCGTCCTGCGCGGCCGTCCGGGCCGGGCCATGAACGCGATCCGCGACCACCGCATCGCGGCCGGGGTGATCGGCGTGCCGGTGGCCCGGTACCGCGCCGCCGTCTTCGTGCTGTCGTCGATGTACGCGGGCCTCGCGGGCGTCCTGCTGGCCCTGGTTTTCCAGCGGACCGTGCCGGACTACTTCGGCATCACGCTGTCCCTCGAATACCTCGCCATGATCGTCGTCGGCGGGCTCGGCTCGGTCTCCGGCGCTATCGCCGGGGCCGTGTTCGTCTCCCTGCTGCCGCAGCTGCTGACCCGCTACAGCGACGCGCTGCCCCTGGTCTCCGCCCCTGGCACGGGCGGCATCGCACCGGGCGAGGCGTCCCGGTATCTCTACGGCGCCGCCGTCGTGCTGGTGGTGCTGTTCCTGCCCGGCGGCCTGGTCAGGGTGACCGCCCGGCGCCGCACCAGAACCCTCACGGAGGAACGATGACCACGACGACGTACGCGACCAAGGCCGCCGGTGCTCTTGCCGCGCTGCTCCTGCTCGCCGGGTGCAGCTCCAAGGCCCAGGACGACAACAGCGGCGAACAGTCCGCGGGCGGGATCAAGACCGGCGAGGGCATCTCCGGGAAGACGATCACCCTCGGCGCCCTCACCGACATGACCGGCGTCTACGCCACCCTCGGCAAGAGCGTCACCCAGGCCCAGCAGCTGTACGTGAAGCAGCTGAACGCCGCCGGAGGCGTCTGCGGCTACAAGGTGGCCCTCACCGTCCGCGACCACGGCTACGACCCGCAGAAGGCCGTCTCCGGCTACACCGAGCTGGAACCGAAGGTCCTGGGCTTCGCGCAGTTCATCGGCTCCCCGTTCGTCGCCGCCGTCAAGCAGCGCGTCGACGGCCAGGACAAGGGCCTGGTGCTGCCGCAGGCCTGGTCGGCGGCGCTGCTCGGCAGCCCGTACATCCGCGTCATCGGCTCCACGTACGACATCGAGACGATCAACGCCGTCGACTTCCTGCTCCAGGAGAAGGGGATCAAGAAGGGCGACAAGATCGGTCACGTCTACTTCGAGGGCGACTACGGCGAGAGCGCCCTGACCGGCTCCCGGCACATGGCGAAGGCCGCCGGGCTGACCGTCGTCGAGCAGAAGATCAAACCCACCGACAACGACATGACCGCCCAGGTCGCCGCCCTCAAGCAGGCCGGCGTGAAGGCGATCGTCCTCAGCGCCGGTCCGCGTCAGGCGGCCTCGCTCGTCGGGGTCGCCGCGGCGGGTGGCTTCGACGTGCCGGTCATCGGCAACAACTCCGCCTTCGCACCCCAGCTCCTCGCCACCCAGGCGGGCCCGGCCCTGATGAAGAACTACTACGTGGCCTCGCCGTCGCTCCCCATCGGCGCGGACACCCCGGAGGCCAAGCAGCTCGTCGCCGACTACCGGGCGGCGTATCCCAAGGACGCCCTCGACAACGGCATCGTCGCCGGCTGGACCGCCGCGTCCGCCTTCGGCGAGGCCCTGAAGAAGGCCTGCAAGAACAAGGACCTCACCCGCGAGGGCGTCGACCGGGCCCTGCTCACGATCAACGACTTCGACCTCGGCTTCGGCCCCGTCCAGGACTTCACCGACCCGAAATCCGCGTCCTCCCGGGAGAGCGTGATCCTCCAGCCCGACAAGAGCGTCACGGGCGGCATGCGGGTCGTACGCGAGGCGGCGGCCTCGGATGCGGCGAAGACGTACAACCCCTGAGGGGAAACGCAGAAAGGCCCGAACCGGAATCGGTTCGGGCCTTCTTTCAAGCTTTCAAGCCGTTACGGCAGCTGCGCCGCCCGCGCCTCGCGACGGTTGTCGCGGAAGTTGTTCACCCGGCGGGCCGTGGCGAACAGCGGGATGACCGCGCCGGTGACCAGCTGGAGCGCGCAGCCCGTCTGGAGCAGGAGCTGACCGCTCGGGGCGTCGAAGGCCCACGCGGCCAGGAGGCCCATGGACACGACGATCCAGGTCAGCATCGCCACCGCGAGGCGGCCCCGCGGCTTCGGGTACTCGACCCGGCTCACCATCAGCCAGGCGGTGCCGAGGATTGCCAGCAGCGTCGCCACGAAGGGCAGCTCCAGCAGGACGATCGAGACCACCGTCAGCGCACCGAACGGCGAGGGCATGCCCTGGAACATGCCGTTCGGGACGGTCACGCAGGAGAATCTGGCCAGCCGCAGCACCACGGCCAAGAGCACCACGATTGCCCCGACCGCGGCCACCCGCTGGTGCGCGTCGTCGGCGACCATGCCGTAGACGAGGACGAAGTACGCCGGGGCGAGGCCGAAGCTGATCAGGTCGGAGAGGTTGTCCAGCTCCGCGCCCATCGGCGAGGACCGCAGCTTGCGCGCGACCAGGCCGTCGAACAGGTCGAAGACCGCCGCGCACAGCATGAGGATGACCGCCGTGGCCGCGCTGTGGCGGGTCATGCCGGTCGCCGGGCTGCCGGTGAGGTCCGGGATCAGGATGCCGGTGGTGGTGAAGTACACCGCCATGAAGCCGCACGTGGCGTTGCCGAGGGTGAGGGTGTCCGCTATTGAGAGGCGGAGAGAGAGGGGCATCTCCTCCTCGTCGTCCACCTCGTCGGCCCCGGGCACCCAGCCCGCCTGTGTCTCAGGATCAATCACGGTCAATGCGAGTCACCCCAGCCACGGTCTTCTGGCCGACCTCGACCGCGACATCCACGCCCTCGGGCAGGTAGATGTCGACGCGCGAACCGAAGCGGATCAGACCGATGCGGTCACCCTGCTCGACCTTCGTGCCCTGCGGGATGTAGGGGACGATGCGACGGGCCACCGCGCCGGCGATCTGGATCATCTCGATGTCACCGAGTTCGGTGTCGAAGTGCCAGACGACGCGCTCGTTGTTCTCGCTCTCCTTGTTGAACGCCGGCACGAACCCACCCGGGATGTGCTCGACCGACGTCACCGTGCCGGAGAGGGGCGCGCGGTTGACGTGGACGTTGAGCGGGCTCATGAAGATCGCGACGCGGGTGCGGCCGTCCTTCCACGGCATGATGCTCTGCACCACACCGTCGGCGGGCGAGATGACGCGGCCCGTGGCGATCTCGCGCTCGGGGTCGCGGAAGAACCACAGCATGCCCGCCGCGAGCGCGGTGGCGGGCACGGCGACGGCCTTGGCGGCGCCGGACTTGCGCGCGCGCACCAGGCTGAGGGCTGCGGTGGCGACGGTCGGAAGAAGCCACGGCGATGCTCCGCGCGCGAGGCGTACGCCGACCTGGCTGTCGCGAGGTGCAGAGGTTTGGCTGTGGGGCATGGATGACCTTCGTAGCGGATGATGCCGCGCAGTGACGGGGGACGGCGGCTTTCCGGGGATCGTACCGGTCGGTGACCACAACTGGGCAAGCCAGGAAGCCGAGTCGGCGGCCGAAGAGGGTTGACGGGGTGTGATCTTCTTCTCCAAGAAAACACCCCGTATCCGGACATCTAGCCCTGGAATCGATACTCTTCGAGCAGCCTGCGACCGATGATCATTTTCTGGATCTCGGCGGTACCTTCGCCGATCAGCAGCATCGGTGCCTCTCGGTAGAGGCGCTCGATCTCGTACTCCTTGGAGAAGCCGTAGCCGCCGTGGATCCGGAAGGCGTCTTCCACGACCTCCTTGCAGTACTCGGAGGCGAGGTACTTCGCCATCCCAGCCTCAAGGTCGTTTCGCTCCCCGGAGTCCTTTTTGCGTGCCGCGTTGACCATCATCGCATGCGCGGCCTCGACCTTGGTAGCCATCTCGGCCAGCTTGAACTGGATCGCCTGGTGCTGGGCGATCGCTTTGCCGAAAGTGTGACGCTGCTGGGCGTACTGGACACCCAGTTCGAAGGCACGCTGAGCGACGCCACAGCCACGCGCCGCCACATTGACGCGGCCGACTTCCACGCCGTCCATCATTTGGTAAAAACCTCGGCCGGTGACGCCGCCGAGGACGCGATCGGCCGGAATGCGCAGGCCATCCATGATCAGTTCGGTGGTGTCGACACCCTTGTAGCCCATCTTGTCGATCTTCCCCGGGATGGTGAGGCCGGGGCGGACCTCTCCGAAGCCGGGCTCCTTCTCGACGAGGAAGGTCGTCATCGACTTGTGGGGCGCGGTGCCCTCGGGGTGTCCTTCATCACGTCGGACGAGAACGGCGACCAGACTTGACGTCCCACCGTTCGTGAGCCACATCTTCTGGCCGTTGAGGACGTACTCGTCGCCGTCCTTGACCGCCTTGGACGTGATGGCCGACACATCGGAACCCAGGCCCGGCTCCGACATCGAGAAGGCGCCCCGGATGTCGCCGGCCGCCATGCGCGGCAGGAAGTGGTCCTTCTGCTCCTGCGTGCCGTGCTGCTTGAGCATGTAGGCCACGATGAAGTGGGTGTTGATGATGCCGGACACCGACATCCACCCGCGGGCGATCTCCTCGACGCACAGCGCGTACGTCAGGAGCGACTCGCCCAGACCGCCGTACTCCTCCGGGATCATCAGGCCGAACAGGCCCAACTCCTTGAGCCCGTCGACGATCGCTTGCGGGTACTCGTCGCGGTGCTCCAGCTCGGTGGCGACCGGGATGATCTCCTTGTCCACGAAGTCGCGGACGGTGGAGAGGATTTCCTGCTGGATGTCGGTCAGACCGGCGGTCTGGGCGAGGCGTGCCATCGGGCTCAGCCCTCCTGAAGTTCCGGGCGGCCGGGCTGCTCGCCGCCGCGCTCCTTGATGTAGGTCTCGGTCGGCACCATGACCTTGCGGCGGAACACGCAGACCAGCGTGCCGTCCTGCTTGTAGCCCTTGGTCTCGACGTAGACGATGCCGCGGTCGTTCTTCGACTTCGACGGCCACTTGTCGAGGACGGTCGTCTGGCCGTAGATCGTGTCGCCGTGGAAGGTCGGCGCCACGTGCTTCAGCGACTCGATCTCCAGGTTGGCGATCGCCTTGCCGGAGATGTCCGGGACGGACATGCCGAGCAGCAGCGAGTAGATGTAGTTCCCGACGACGACGTTCTTGCCGAAGTCCGTCGTCTTCTCCGCATAGTTGGTGTCCATGTGGAGCGGGTGGTGGTTCATGGTGAGGAGACAGAACAGGTGGTCGTCGTACTCCGTGACCGTCTTTCCCGGCCAGTGCTTGTACGTCGCCCCGACCTCGAACTCCTCGTAGGTGCGTCCGAACTGCATGGCGCTCAGGCCTCCGGGATCTCGAACTTGCTGGTGCGCTGCATGCCGGCGGCGCGTCCCTTGCCGGAGATGACCAGGGCCATCTTGCGGCTGGCCTCGTCGATCATCTCGTCGCCGAGCATCGCGGAGCCCTTCTTGCCGCCCGCCTCGGACGTGTAGTAGTCGTACGCGTCCAGGATCAGCTCGGCGTGGTCGTAGTCCTCCTGCGAGGGCGAGAAGATCTCGTTGGACGCCTCGACCTGGCCCGGGTGCAGCACCCACTTGCCGTCGAAGCCGAGGGCCGCGGCGCGCTGGGCGACCTCGCGGTAGCCGTCGATGTTGCGGATCTGCAGGTAGGGGCCGTCGATCGCCTGGAGGTTGTTGGCGCGGGCGGCCATCAGGATCTTCATCAGGATGTAGTGGTAGGCGTCCGCCGGGTAGCCGGGCGGCTGCTCACCCACGACCAGCGACTTCATGTTGATGGACGCCATGAAGTCGGCCGGGCCGAAGATGATCGTCTCGACGCGCTGGGAGGCCGTCGCGATCTCGTTGACGTTGTTCAGGCCCTGCGCGTTCTCGATCTGAGCCTCGATGCCGATCTTGCCGACCTCGAAGCCCATCGTCTTCTCGATCTGCGTCAGCAGCAGGTCCAGGGCGACGATCTGCTCGGCCGTCTGCACCTTCGGCAGCATGATGCAGTCGAGGTTCTGGCCGGCTCCCTCGACGACCGTGACGACATCGCGGTACGTCCACTCGGTCGTCCAGTCGTTGACGCGCACGACCCTCGTCTTGCCGGTCCAGTCACCCTCGTTGAGGAACTTGACGATGGTGTGCCGCGCCTCGGGCTTGGCGAGCGGGGCGCACGCGTCCTCCAGGTCGAGGAAGACCTGGTCCGCCGGGAGGCCCTGCGCCTTCTCCAGGAAGCGGGGGTTGCTTCCCGGTACCGCGAGACACGAGCGGCGGGGACGCAGACGGTTGACGGTCATGCGGGGACCTCCAGGGGGTCGAGCTTGTTCGCTTTCCGGATCTCGTCGACGATGCGGCCGATGATTCCGGTGATGTCGAAGTCCTTCGGGGTGAAGACGGCGGCCACTCCGGCGGCCCTGAGCTGCTCGGCATCGCCATTCGGGATGATGCCACCGGCGATCACCGGGATATCTGTGGCACCGGCCACATGGAGCCGTTCCAGCACGTCCGGCACCAGCTGGGCGTGCGAGCCGGAGAGGATCGACAGGCCGACCGCGTGCACGTCCTCGGCGAGGGCCGCGTCCACGATCTGTTCCGGGGTGAGCCGGATGCCCTGGTAGACCACCTCGAACCCGGCGTCACGGGCCCGCACGGCGATCTGCTCGGCCCCGTTGGAGTGCCCGTCCAGGCCGGGCTTGCCGACGAGGAAGCGGAGCTTGCCGACGCCGAGGTCCCTGGCCGTCAGGTCGACCCTGCGGCGGACGTCCGCCATCGGCGAGCCCTCTTCGGCGGGGACGGCCACCGGCGCGGAGGACACGCCCGTCGGGGCGCGGAACTCGCCGAAGACCTCGCGCAGCGCCCCGGCCCACTCGCCGGTCGTGACCCCGGCGCGGGCGCACTCCAGGGTGGCCTCCATGAGGTTGGCGGTGCCCTTGGCGGCCTCCTTCAGCTTCTCCAGCGCCTTGCACGGGCGCGGGTGGTTGAAGGGCGGCTGGTAGCGGGTGTCGCGCCAGTTCTGGAGGCCGGCGATGACCCGGGCCTCGACCGCCGGGTCGACCGTCTGGATCGCGGTGTCCAGGTCGGCCGTCAGCGGGTTCGGCTCGGTCGTCTCGAAGATGTTGACGCCGACGATCTTCTCCTGGCCGGACTCGATCCGGGCCCGGCGTTCGGCGTGCGAGGAGACGAGCTGCGACTTGAGGTAGCCGGACTCGACGGCGGCCATCGCGCCGCCCATCTCCTGGATGCGCTCGATCTCGGTGAGGGACTCCTCGACGAGCTTGCTCACCTTCGCCTCGATGACGTGCGAGCCCTCGAAGATGTCCTCGTATTCCAGCAGGTCGCTCTCGTGCGCCAGCACCTGCTGGATGCGCAGTGACCACTGCTGGTCCCAGGGCCGGGGCAGGCCCAGCGCCTCGTTCCAGGCGGGCAGCTGCACGGCACGCGCGCGTGCGTCCTTGGAGAGGGTGACGGCCAGCATCTCGAGGACGATCCGCTGGACGTTGTTCTCCGGCTGCGCCTCGGTCAGGCCCAGGGAGTTGACCTGGACGCCGTACCGGAAGCGGCGCTGCTTCGGGTTCTCGATGCCGTACCGCTCCAGCGTGATCTTGTCCCAGATGCGGCCGAAGGCGCGCATCTTGCACATCTCCTCGATGAAGCGGACGCCCGCGTTCACGAAGAAGGAGATCCGGGCGACGACGTCACCGAACTTCTCGGCCGGCACCTGGCCCGAGTCCCGGACGGCGTCCAGGACGGCGATCGCCGTCGACATCGCGTACGCGATCTCCTGGACCGGCGTGGCCCCGGCCTCCTGCAGGTGGTAGCTGCAGATGTTGATCGGGTTCCACTTCGGGATGTGGGAGACCGTGTACGCGATCATGTCGGTCGTCAGGCGGAGCGACGGTCCCGGCGGGAAGACGTGCGTCCCCCGGGACAGGTACTCCTTGACGATGTCGTTCTGGGTCGTGCCCTGGAGCTTGGTGATGTCGGCGCCCTGCTCCTCGGCGACGACCTGGTAGAGCGCCAGCAGCCACATGGCGGTGGCGTTGATCGTCATCGAGGTGTTCATCTGCTCCAGGGGGATGTCCTGGAACAGCCGGCGCATGTCACCGAGGTGCGCGATGGGCACACCGACCCGGCCGACCTCGCCGCGGGCGAGGATGTGGTCGGAGTCGTAGCCGGTCTGCGTCGGCAGGTCGAACGCGACCGACAGGCCGGTCTGGCCCTTGGCGAGGTTGCGCCGGTACAGCTCGTTGGACGCCTCGGCCGTGGAGTGGCCGGCGTACGTGCGCATGAGCCACGGCCGGTCCTTCTCCCGCGCGCCGTCGGCGGGCTGACGCTCAGTCATCTATGACCCCGGGTGTCTCAGATGTTGCGGAAGCGGTTGATGGCGTCGATGTGCCGGTCGCGCATCTCCTCGTCGCGCACGCCGAGGCCTTCCTCGGGGGCGAGGCACAGCACGCCGACCTTGCCCTGGTGGAGGTTGCGGTGCACGTCGTACGCGGCCTGACCGGTCTCCTCCAGGGAGTAGGTCTTCGACAGCGTCGGGTGGATCTTGCCCTTCGCGATCAGCCGGTTGGCCTCCCAGGCCTCGCGGTAGTTGGCGAAGTGCGAGCCGATGATCCGCTTCAGCGACATCCACAGGTAGCGGTTGTCGTACTCGTGCATGTAGCCCGAGGTGGAGGCGCAGGTGGTGATGGTGCCGCCCTTGCGGGTGACGAACACGGAGGCGCCGAAGGTCTCGCGGCCGGGGTGCTCGAAGACGATGTCGATGTCCTCGCCGCCGGTGAGCTCGCGGATGCGCTTGCCGAAGCGCTTCCACTCCTTGGGGTCCTGGGTGTTCTCGTCCTTCCAGAACTTGTAGCCCTCGGCGTTGCGGTCGATGATCGCGTCGGCGCCCATCGCGCGGCAGATCTCCGCCTTCTGCGGGCTGGAGACGACACAGATCGGGTTGGCGCCACCGGCCAGCGCGAACTGCGTGGCGTACGAGCCGAGTCCGCCGCTCGCGCCCCAGATCAGGACGTTGTCGCCCTGCTTCATGGCGGCGCCGTTGCGGGAGACCAGCTGGCGGTAGGCGGTGGAGTTGACGAGACCCGGGGCCGCCGCCTCCTCCCAGGACAGGTGACCCGGCTTGGGCATCAGCTGGTTGGACTTGACGAGCGCGATCTCGGCGAGGCCGCCGAAGTTGGTCTCGAAGCCCCAGATGCGCTGCTCGGGGTCGAGCATCGTGTCGTTGTGGCCGTCGGAGGACTCCAGCTCGACGGAGAGACAGTGCGCGACGACCTCGTCGCCGGGCTTCCAGGAGTTCACGCCCGGTCCGGTGCGCAGCACGACGCCCGCGAGGTCGGAGCCGATGATGTGGTACGGCAGGTCGTGGCGCTTGGCCAGGTCGCTGGTGCGGCCGTAGCGCTCCAGGAACCCGAAGGTGGACAGCGGCTCGAAGATCGAGGTCCACACCGAGTTGTAGTTGACGCTGGACGCCATGACGGCGACCAGGGCCTCGCCCGGGCCGAGTTCGGGCAGCGGGACCTCGTCCAGGTGGATCGACTTGCGCGGGTCCTTGTCGCGGGTCTCCAGACCCGCGAACATCTCCGTCTCGTCCTTGTGCACGGTGATCGCGCGGTACGACTCGGGGAGCGGCAGGGCGGCGAAGTCGGCCGGAGTCGAGTCCGGCGACTGGATCGCGTCCAGGATGTCCTTCGTGGTCACGGTGTTGCCTCCGGCGATACGCGTCCTGAGGGAGGGACGCTGAGGGTTACGTCGGTGCCGTCGGTTCGGCGGTCTTGGTGTGCGGCAGCGCTTTGTGGCGCGGGAGGTTGCCTGTGACGCAGGCGTCCGGGCGGGGCAAGCCGATGACTTGTTGGGACAGCCGACGTGCGAAAGGTCTCTGCACGCCGGCCGCCCGGACTCCTTCAACGTATGACACCGCGTGTCACCTGGCAAGGCACTGAGTGCCAGCAACCGCTCTCAGGTGAAATCTTTACGTAACAAATGAGCGATGATCGATCGAACGCGGCTTGAATTCCGCTCGAAAAGGGGCTCTGACATGCCAAAACGGCCACCCCGAAGGGTGGCCGTCATCACAGCGGAGGCGGAGAGTTCAGCGGTCCTTGAGGGCCTCTTCGATGGTCCGCATCACCTGGTCCAGGGGGGCGTCGGTGCGCGCGACCGTCACCAGGACCTCGCCGTGGGTGGAGACCGTCGCGGCGGACGGCTGCGGAGCGGCCGTGCGTCCGGCCCCGATGCCGGTCCCGAAGGTCTTCCGTACGATCGCGAAGGCGTGGTCCAGCTGGGCCTCCACGTCGCCCTGCCCGCCGGCCCGGAGCCAGCGCCGCAGCACGTGGTTGTGCGCGGTGACCACGGCGGACGCGGCGACCTCCGCGAGCAGCGGGTCGTCGTTGGCGTCGTCGTCGTGCGCGTGCTCGTCGAAGTGGCCGAGCAGATAGCGGGTGAACAGGCGCTCGTAGCGCGCCACCGACGCGATCTCCGCCTCGCGCAGGGTGGGCACCTCGCGCGTCAGCTTGTAGCGGGCGACCGAGATCTCCGGCCGGGCCGCGTACATCCGCATGACTTCCTTGATGCCGTTGCACACCGTGTCGAGCGGATGCTCGTGCGGGGGAGCCGCGTTGAGCACGGCCTCGGCGCGGATCAGGGTGTCGTCGTGATCGGGGAAGATCGCCTCTTCCTTGGAGCGGAAGTGGCGGAAGAAGGTACGGCGCGCGACTCCGGCCGCGGCCGCGATCTCGTCGACGGTGGTCGCCTCGTACCCCTTGGTCGAGAACAGCTCCATCGCCGCGGCCGCCAGTTCTCGGCGCATCTTGAGCCGCTGGGCGGCCGCGCGACTGCCTGCGGCACTCTCCGGCGCGTCGGGCGTAGCTGGTGTACGTGAGGACTTGGCGGGCTGGGACATGACCCGAACGTACTGCATGTGCGCAGGTTGGCGCTCATGTCCCGGGTAGTCCCCGCCCGCTGCGGGCGGGGGGTTTCCTGGGATTCCGTGCGGGTCGAGCAGTCCGCCCCAGTCCTCGTTCGTTCTGTACCAGTCGCCGGACGCGTCAGCGGCGGGCATATTCGCGGAAGCCGCGGCCGGTCTTGCGGCCGAGGCAGCCCGCGGCCACCAGGTGCTCCAGGAGCGGGGCCGGGGCCAGGCCCGGGTCCCGGAACTCGCGGTGCAGGACCTTCTCGATGGCGAGCGAGACGTCGAGGCCGACGACGTCCAGCAGTTCGAAGGGGCCCATCGGGTAGCCGCCGCCGAGCTTCATCGCGGCGTCGATGTCGTCGAGGGAGGCGTAGTGCTCCTCGACCATCTTGATGGCGTTGTTGAGGTACGGGAACAGCAGGGCGTTCACGATGAACCCGGCCCGGTCGCCGCAGTCCACCGCGTGCTTCTTGATCCGGCCGCAGACCTCGCGGACCGTCGCGTGGACGTCTTCCGCCGTGAGGACCGTGCGCACGACCTCGACCAGCTTCATCGCCGGCGCCGGGTTGAAGAAGTGCATGCCGATCACGTCCTGCGGGCGCGAGGTGGCGCGGGCGCAGGCGACGACCGGGAGTGAGGAGGTGGTGGTGGCCAGGACCGCGCCCGGCTTGCAGACCTTGTCCAGCGTCTGGAACAGCTGCTGCTTGATCTCCAGGTCCTCGGCGACGGCCTCGACGGCCAGGTCGACGTCGGCGAAGGCGTCGTAGGAGCCCGCCGGGGTGATCAGGTCCAGGGTCTGCGCGGCCGCCTCGGCGGTGAGCCGGCCCTTGTCGACGGAGCGCGAGAGAGACTTGCCGATGCGGGCCTTGGCGGCCTGCGCCTTCTCCTCGCTGCGGGCGGCGAGGACGACCTGGTACCCGGCCTTGGCGAAGACCTCCGCGATGCCGGACGCCATGGTGCCCGAGCCCGCGACACCGACGGAACGGACCGTGCGGCCCTCGGCCCGGGAGCCGCCTTCGGCGGGCGTCAGGGCGTCCGGGACGACCGTCGCGCTGCCCGGTGCCTCGTAGGAGTAGAAGCCGCGGCCCGACTTCCGGCCCGTCAGTCCCGCCTCGCTGAGCTGCTTGAGGATCGGGGCGGGGGCGTGCAGCCGGTCGTGGGACTCGGCGTACATGGCGTCCAGGACGGTGCGCGCGGTGTCGATGCCGATCAGGTCGAGGAGCGCGAGCGGGCCCATCGGCAGTCCGCAGCCGAGCCGCATCGCGGCGTCGATGTCCTCGCGGGAGGCGTACTTCGCCTCGTACATCGCGGCGGCCTGGTTGAGGTAGCCGAACAGCAGCCCGTCGGCGACGAACCCGGGCCGGTCGCCGACCGCGACGGGTTCCTTGCCCAGGTCGAGGGCGAGATCGGTGACGGCGGTGACGGCGTTCGGTGCGGTCAGCACCGAGGAGACCACCTCGACCAGTTTCATCGCCGGCGCAGGGTTGAAGAAGTGCAGGCCGAGCACGCGCTCCGGACGGGCCGAGTCGGCCGCGAGCCGGGTGACGGACAGGGCGTTGGTGCCGGTCGCCAGGATCGTCTCGGGCCGGACGATGCCGTCGAGTTCACGGAAGATCTGGTGCTTGATCTCGTACGACTCCGGGACCACCTCGATGACCAGGTCCGCGTCGGCCGCGGTGCGCAGGTCGGTGGAGGTGCGGATCCGGGCGAGGATGTCCGCGCGCTGCTCCTCGGTCAGCCGGCCCCGGGTCACGGCACGGCCGGTGGAGCTCTCCAGGGCGGCGACGGCCTGAGCGGCCGCGGCCTCGCTGATGTCGATGCCGAGGACCGTGCGGCCGGCCTTGGCGAGGACCTCGGCGATGCCGGTGCCCATGGTGCCGAGGCCGACGACGGCGACGGTCTGGATCGGGGACAGAGGGGTGTCGGACAGGGGAGCGGCCATCGCGGGACTCCAGGAATGAGGGTGACGACTGGGAGCGCGACCCGGTACGCCGAAGGGCGCACCGGGTGCGGGGAAACTGCGAGATGCGGGTGTTGCCGGGCTACTCGCGCACACGCCCGGTGGTGCGATGCCGTCGTCGCGGGCGTGCACACGCCCGGAGAACGGTGAAGCCGACCGGCCCTGTCCCAAGCCGCGTCGTACTGAGATACCGATACCTGAGGTACCGAACCGACTGCTCTCGCGATGGCTGCGTCACCAGGCCACCGCAAGGAGTTCCGCGAGTGGGTAACTCGCTCGATTGAGCTTAACCCGCGGGTAACGAGCGCGCCAGCCCCCGGTCTTTGTGATGTACGTCCCTCGCTCCCTTGACCCCGCCTAGGCTGCCCTTCATGGACGAAGAGTTGCGATCGCTCACGGAGCGCTTACGGCAGGAGTCGGGAGCGTCGGCGGCCTATGAGCGGCTGGCGGGGACGAAGGACCTCGACGAACTGGCGGCGGTGCTGACCGAACCCGGGCAGCCGCTGTGGGCGCGGGAGCTGGCCGCGTTCCGCCTGGGAGTCGCCGGCGACTCCCGCGCCTTCGAGGCCCTCGTCCTGCTGCTCAACCACCGCGACCCGCAGCGCTGCGCCTCCGCCGCCCACGCCCTGGCTCGCCTCGGCGACCCGCGCACGGCCCGCGCGGCGGCGGCCCTGGCCACCAACGAACTGCGGGTCGCCTACGCCCTGCACCCGGTCCGGCTGCTCGCCGAACTGCGTGCCCCCGAGTCGGTGCCGGCCCTCATCACCACGCTCTCGCGGCGCCTGCGTCCGCACGACCCCTACCGCCGCGTGGCCCTCGCCTGCGTCGAGGGCCTCGGCACCCTCGGCGACGCCCGCGCCCGGCCCGTACTGAACGAGGCCCTGGCGCATCCGGCGCTGGCGGAGGCGGCGGTGCACGCGCTGGCCCGCATCCCTAGCCCGCGCTGAGGTCCGCGCCGAGGCTCATGGCGTACCGCACCTCGGGTACGGACACCCCGTCCACCTCGAACGGCTCCTCGGCGCCGTCGGGGTGGAACCCCGCCCGCTCGTAGAAGCCACGGGCGCGGGCGTTGCCCTTGAGGACCCACAGGAGCAGGCGGGGGTGACCGGCGGCCGTGCAGCGGCGTACCGACTCCTGGAGCAGGGCGTGCCCGATGCCGCCGCCGAACCGCGCCGCGTCGACGTAGATCGCGTACAACTCGGCGTCGGACGTGCGCTCTTCACCGTCCCGGTACGGGCCGTGCGCGGCCCAGCCCACCAGCTCGCCGCCCTGCTCGGCGACGAGGTTCACCACGCTGCCGCCGGACTGCCGGAACCGCTCGCGACGGCGCTCGGCGTCCTCGGTCACGCTCAGTGCGTCCAGGTACGGCTGCGGCATCAGACCGCGGTACGCGGTCTGCCAGCCTCGGATGCGGAGCTCGGCGACGCGGTCGCAGTCGGCGAGGGTCATGTCTCTGACCTGGATCATCGGGCGATCACCGCGAACGCCTCGACCTCCATCAGGAACTCGGGCCGCACCAGGGCCGCGACCTGGACCGCGGAGGCGGCCGGCAGCCGGTCGTCGGGTAGGTGCGCGGCGCGGGCCGCGCGGATCGCAGGCATGTGTGCCATGTCCGTGACGAAGTACGTGAGCTTGACGACCTCGTCGAAGCCGGCGCCCGCGGCGGCCAGGCAGCGGCGGAGGTTCTCGAAGACCTGGCGGGCCTGGGCCACGGGATCGCCCTCGCCGACGATCTTTCCGTCCTCGTCCAGGGCGAGCTGGCCGGAGATCGCGACGAACGTGCCGGTGCCCAGCACGACATGGGAGTACTGGGCGGCGGGCGCGAGCCCGTCGGGGGCGGAAATCCTGGTCAGCTCACTCATGCGTCCATGGTGGACCACGGGTCTGACAACGCCCCCGACGGGCCGTCAGGCAAGGCCGCTCAGCCGCGGAAGCCGAGCATGCCGTGCAGCGTCGAGCCCCGCGACGCCGCCGACGCCGAGCTCAGCGGCTTCGGGTCGGGCAGCGCGTCGCACACCGCGTCGACCTCGCCGCCGCTGCGCGGCACGGTGCCGTCGGTCAGGTACGCCGCCAGGTGCTTGTCCAGGCAGGCGTTCCCGCTCAGCGTGATGCCGTGGTTCCCGCCGCCCTGCTCGACCACCAGGCTGGAGCCGTGCAGCAGACGGTGGACCATCACGCCGCCCTGGTAGGGGGTGGCCGCGTCGTTCGTCGCCTGGAAGAGCAGCACCGGCGGCAGGTCGCCGTTGGCGACGTCCACGGGCTCCAGGGAGCCGGTCGGCCAGAACGCGCACGGCGCGTTGTACCAGGCGTTGTTCCAGGCCATGAACGGCGCCTTCTTGTACACCGCCCAGTTGTCGTCGCGCCACTGGCTCCAGTCGCGCGGCCAGTCGGCGTCACGGCACTGCACCGAGGCGTAGATGCTGTAGCCGTTGTCGCCGGAGGCGTCGACGGCGGCGAAGTTCTCGTACGCCTCGACCAGCGGGTCGGCGTTCTTGTCGTTCACGTACGCGGCGAACGCCGCCGCCAGGTAGGGCCAGTAGCCGTTGTAGTAGCCGCCCGGGATGAAGGTGTCCTCGAACTCCGAGGCGCCCACCTTGCCGCCCGCAGGCTTCTTCGCGAGCCGGGCCCGCACCTTGTACCACTTGGCCTCGATCTTCGCCGGATCGGTGCCGAGCTTGTAGGTGGCGTTGTACTTGGCGACCCAGGCCATGAAGGCGAGGTGGCGGTCGTTGAAGGCGTAGTCCTGGCCGAGGTTGTCGTCGTACCAGATGCCGGTCGGGTCGACGATCGAGTCCAGGACCAGCCGCCGTACGCGCTCCGGGAAGAGCTTGGCGTAGACCGCGCCCAGATAGGTGCCGTACGAGTAGCCGAAGTAGTTGATCTTCTTCGCGCCCAGGGCGGCACGGATCGAGTCCATGTCCCGCACGGCCTGGACCGTGTTGATGTACGGCAGCAGGTCGGCGTACTTCTTGCCGCAGGCGGCCGCGAAGGACTTGGCGCGCTGGAGGTTGGCCTTCTCGATCGCGGGCGTGCTCGGCACGGAGTCGGGGCGGACGGGGTTGAAGTGGCCGGGCTTGCAGTCGAGCGCCGGCTTGCTCTTGCCCACACCGCGCGGATCGAAGCCGATGACGTCGTACTGCGCCGCGACCGCCTTGGGCAGCGAACCGGCCACGAAGCCGGCCAGCGTCAGACCGCTGCCGCCGGGACCGCCGGGGTTGACCAGCAGCGGGCCCTGGGACTTCTTCGCGGTGTGCGGCACGCGGGACAGGGCGAGCGTGATCTGCCGCCCGTGCGGGCGGTCGTGGTCGAGTGGGACCTTGAGGGACGCGCACTGGAGCGTCGGGTAGTTCGTGGTGCCGCAGCTCTTCCAGGTGAGCTTCGCGGCCGGAGCGGTGTCCGCGGTGCGCGGAGTGCTCGCGTCGGCGGGCAGGGCGGTGAAGCTCCCGGCCATGACGACAGCGGCGCCGCACAGCACGGCTGCGCGTTTTCTCATGGAGTCCTCCCAGGACGGAGGTTTCGGGCCGCGAGTTTCACGGTCCTCGCCGCATCGTCCCGGAAAGGGCGCCCGGAAGAACGCGTTCTGGCAAGACTTGACCCGATTGGGCCGCCGGAAGCGCTCGAACGCTCTCAGATCAGCGTGAGTTGGGTTCCTCCCGGCAAGTCGGGCGCGACCGGATCGGGTTCCGGCTCCGGAAGCCGGCGCGGCATGCCCGGGTCGGTGGGGCCGATGCCGTACTCCCTGGCCAGCTCGTGGACCTGACGGGTGATCCGGCGCTGGTACCACTTGGGCGCGTAGGAGCCGTCGGCGTACAGGCGCTCGTAGCGGCGCACCAGGTAGGGATGGTGGTGGGCGAGCCAGGACATGAACCACTCCCGTGCGCCGGGGCGCAGATGCAGCACCAGCGGGGTGACGGAGGTCGCCCCGGCCGCCGCGATCGCCCGTACGGTGGCGCGGAGTTGGGCCGGTTCGTCGCTCAGGAACGGGATCACCGGAGCCATCAGGACGCCGCAGCCGATGCCGTGCTCGGCCAGGGTGCGGACGACGTCCAGGCGGCGCTCCGGGGCGGGCGTGCCCGGCTCCACGGTCCGCCACAGGTCGGGGTCGGTGAAGCCGACCGAGACGGAGATGCCGACGTCCGTCACCTCGTGCGCCCGCCTCAGCAGGTCGAGGTCGCGCAGGATCAGCGTGCCCTTGGTCAGGATCGAGAACGGGTTCGCGTGGTCGGTGAGGGCGCCGATGATGCCCGGCATCAGGCGGTAGCGGCCCTCCGCGCGCTGGTAGCAGTCGACGTTCGTGCCCATCGCTATGTGCTCGCCCTGCCAGCGGCGTGAGCCGAGCTGGCGGCGCAGCAGCTCCGGGGCGTTGGTCTTGACCACGATCTGCGAGTCGAAGCCGAGGCCGGTGTCGAGGTCCAGATAGCTGTGCGTCTTGCGGGCGAAGCAGTACACGCACGCGTGCGAGCAGCCCCGGTAGGGATTGACCGTCCACTGGAAGGACATCCGGGAGACCGTGGGCACCCGGTTGATGATCGACCGGGCCCGGATCTCGTGAAAGGTGATGCCGGCGAATTCGGGCGTGTCGAACGTCCGGCTGGTCACCGCGTCGGCGCCGAACAGGGCGGCGTCCGCCCTGCCGTGTTCGGCGGACTCTGTGAGGTTCTCCCAGCGCATGAGGCCTCCTCGGTAGCACTGAACAGAGAATAGAACATATGTTCCCTTGATCGTGCGACTGTCTTTTCCGGGGGCGCTCCCGCGTGTCGCGCGCGGCCCCGATTTGGGCGCCCGGGGACCGGGGTGGTTGGCTTGGCCCCACCCCCGAAATCCAGGTCCTGGAGGATTGCAATGGCGCAGGTCGAGGCCACCACCGAGCGGGTCGTCGCCGCCGACGCGGAGAAGGTGTTCGACGCCCTCGCCGACTACAGCGGCACGCGGCAGAAGCTGCTGCCCGAGCACTTCAGCGAGTACGAGGTGCGCGAGGGCGGCGACGGCGAGGGCACCCTCGTCCACTGGAAGCTCCAGGCCACCAGCAAGCGTGTGCGCGACTGCCTCCTGGAGGTCAGCGAGCCCACCGACGGCGAGCTCGTCGAGAAGGACCGCAACTCCTCCATGGTCACCACCTGGCGGGTCACGCCGGCCGGTGAGGGCAAGTCCCGTGTCGTCGTGACCACCGTCTGGAACGGCGCCGGCGGCATCGGCGGCTTCTTCGAGAAGACCTTCGCCCCCAAGGGCCTCGGCCGGATCTACGATGCGCTGCTCGCCAACCTCGCCACCGAGGTCGAGAAGTAGGTCCCCGGTGAACGTCGAGAAGTAAGTCCCCGGTGAGCGGGGGACGTTGCTCCCCTCACCGGATCGAGTGGATCTCCGTCCATCACTCCGGTCTGCCGTAACTCGTCGCGCTTGCTCGCAGTTGTCGCATTAAGCGGGAATTGTGAGGCGCGGCGAGGGGAGCGGACACGTGGGCGGGACCACTGCGGTGCAGGAGGACCTCCGGGGCGAACCGGCCCCGGAGAGCCCACGGCTCGCCGTCCCCGAACCCGCCGGGAGCGTCGAACTCGGCCCGCGCCGGGTGCGGTTGGTCTTCTTCGGGCTGATGCTCGCGCTGCTGCTGGCCGCGCTGGAGCAGATGATCGTCGCCACCGCGCTCCCCAGGATCGTCGGCGAGCTGCACGGCCTGGACAAGATGTCCTGGGCGATCACCGCCTACCTCCTCACCGCCACCATCGGCCTGCCGGTCTACGGCAAGCTCGGCGACCTCCTCGGCCGCAAGGGCGTCTTCCAGTTCGCGATCGTCGTCTTCGTCATCGGCTCCGCCCTCGCCGGACGGGCCGAGACGATGGACCAGTTGATCGCCTTCCGCGCGGTGCAGGGCGTCGGCGCGGGCGGCCTCATGATCGGCGTGCAGGCGATCATCGCCGACATCGTGCCGCCCCGGGAGCGCGGCCGCTTCATGGGCCTCATCGGCGCCGCGTTCGGCCTCGCCTCCGTCGCAGGGCCCCTGCTGGGCGGCTACTTCACGGACCACCTCTCCTGGCGGTGGTGCTTCTACATCAACGTCCCCTTCGGCCTGGTCACCCTCGCCGTCGTCACCGCCGTCCTCAAACTGCCCAAGCCGCGCACCAGGGCCCGCCTCGACATCCCGGGCATGCTGCTGCTCGCCGCCGCCTCGACCTGCCTGGTGCTGCTGACCAGTTGGGGCGGCACCGAGTACGCCTGGGGTTCCCGGGTGATCCTCGGGCTCGGCGCGGGCGCGCTGGCGGCCACCGTCCTCTTCCTCGTCGCCGAGCACTTCGCGACCGAACCCCTCATCCCGCTGCGGCTGTTCAGGGACTCGGTCTTCAACGTCACCGGTCTGGTGGGCCTGGTGGTCGGCGTCGCGCTCTTCGGGGCCGCCAGCTATCTGCCCACGTTCCTGCAGATGGTCGACGGGGCCAGCGCCACCGAGTCGGGCCTGCTGATGCTGCCCATGATGGGCGGCATCGTCGGCGCCTCGATCATCTCCGGGCAGCTCATCAGCCACACCGGCCGCTACAAGGTGTGGCCCGTCCTCGGCGGCGCGCTCTCCGTCCTCGGCATGTGGCTGCTCTCCCGGCTCGAGGCCGACACGCCCCGGCTGCACTACAGCCTCTGGATGGCCGTCCTCGGCGCCGGTATCGGCATGGTGATGCCGGTCCTCATCCTCGCCGTGCAGAACTCGGTGCGCCCCGCCGACCTCGGCACGGCGACGAGCGCCAACAACTACTTCCGCCAGATCGGCGGCTCGGTCGGCGCGGCGATCTTCGGCACGCTCTTCGCCGACCGGCTCGCCGACGCCCTCGCCGAGCGCCTGCCCCCGACCGCGGGGCTGCCCGACGCCGAGTCCATCACCCCGCAGCTCGTCCACGCGCTGCCCCCGCGGCTGCGCGACGCCTACATCCAGGCGTACGCCGACGCCATGCCGCGGATCTTCCTCTACCTCGTGCCGGTCCTCGTCCTCGGACTGCTCACCGCCTTCTTCCTCAAGGAGAAACCACTGGTGTCCCACAACGCCGCCGAAACCGAGCCCGCACCCCTGAACACGCCGATCCCGCAGGCGCGTTCGCCGTACGCCGCCGGAATCCCGGTGTGCGGCACGGTGCAGCACCCGGACGGGACCGTCGTCCCGCGCGCGGCGCTCACGCTGATCGACGTCACCGGGCAGCAGATCGGCCGGGGCGCGAGCGGCGAGGACGGGCGGTACGCGCTCTCGACGCCAGGCTCGGGGGCGTACGTCCTGATCGCGGCGGCGGGCGGGCACCAGCCGCAGGCCGTCTCCGTCACCGTCGGCGAGCGGCCCGTCGAGCTCGACGTCGTCCTCGGCGGCGCCGGGCGCCTGGCCGGGAGCGTGGTGACCGCGGACGGCGCCATCGTGCGGGACGCCACTGTCACCCTCACCAACGTGCACGGCGAGGTCGTCGCCACCACCCGCAGCGGACGCGAGGGCGGCTATGTCATCACCGAACTCGTGGCGGGGGAGTACACCCTCGCCGCCAGCGCCCCCGCCTTCCGCCCGGCCGCGCTCCCCGTCACCGTCCAGGCCGCCCGGGAGACCCGCCAGGACATCGAGCTCGCCGGCGGCGCCGTGCTGCGCGGAACGGTACGGGCGAGCGGCGGCCGTCCCGTCGAGGACGCGCGCGTGACGCTGCTGGACGCGGCGGGCAACGTCGTGGACACGCTCACCACCGGCGCCGACGGAACGTTCCGGTTCATTGACCTTTCCTCCGGCGAGTACACGGTCATCGCCGCGGGCTACCCGCCCATCGCCACCGTCCTCCAGGTCGCGGGCGGCGGCCGCACCGAACGGGACCTCCAGCTGGGGCACGAGGACTGAGCAAGCCGGATACAGCGGCGGAAAACCCGTCAGTAACCCCACGGTGCCCCCAACCGGCCGTTTCCGTCCGGCCGGGGCGTGCGCGGGGCGCACGGCATGCGATCAGGCGGGGTCAATTCCCGCATTGCCGCACATCACCACCGGACGCGGCCGTACGGTGGAACGGTCGGCACAGATCTTTGCGGAGCCGTGGGAGAGAGGGCCTGGGCCATGGACCGTGGCAGCGAGAGGGACACACCTCCCAGCCGCGGCGCTGAGAGCGGAGCGGTGGACAGCACCCCGGTCGGACGCATTCCGCTGGCCGTGGTCGTGGTGGACCGCGCCGGACTCGTGTCCCACTGGAGCCGAGGGGCGCGCCGCCTGTTCGGCGCCGCCAAGGAAGAGGCGATCGGGCGTGCCGCGGTCGATCTGCTGCCCGTCTCCGGAGCGCTGCCCGACGAGGAAGACACCGTGCCCTACGGGGCGTACGACGCCTACGACGGCCTCGGACCCGATCTGGAGTCCTCCCTCGGCGGCAGGCTCGCCTACCCGGCCGCGGGCCGCGCCCGGCTCACGGTCGCCGAGGGCCACCGGCGGGACGTGCTCTGGTGGGCGTACCCCCTGGTCGGACCCGGGGAAGAGCGGCTGCTGGTGCTGGCCGCCGACGCGGACGCCCTCAAGGCCGACGACCCCGATGACGAGATCGCCGTCGAGCGCATCGCCCCGGCCTTCGCGCTGCACACCGACTTCCCCGGCGCCGAGGAACTGGCCCGCAGGCTCCCCGAGATCCTGCCCAGCATGAGCGTCGACGAAGGTGCCCGGATCGTCTCCCAGGTACTGGAACTGGGCTATCCCGTCCTGGAGTTCAGCCAGAACGACCGGGTGCCGGTGACCCCCGACTGGGGCGTCCCGCGACGCGCCGAGCGCAGGGCCCGCCGGGAGCGGGCCGCGCGCGCCGCGGCCGAGGGTCTGGCGCTGCCCCAGGATCCCGCGGAGGAGGACGGCGAGGACCTCGAGTACGCCGCCGTACGCGAGCGTCTGGAGTTCCTCAACGAGGTCAGCGGCCGCATCGGCACCTCCCTCGACCTGTCGAAGACCATCATCGAGGTCAGCCGCGCCGTCGTCCCCCGCTTCACCGACGTCGCCGGCACGTATCTGCGGGAACAGGTCGTCGCCGGCGAGGGGTTCCCCGAGGGCGTGCCGGACACCACCACCCTGTGGCACCGGGTCGCCGTGGAGCACACCGACGAACCCGGCCGCTGGGACGACGTGGTGCCGGTCGGCGAGGCCATGCCGTTCCCCGCCCACACGCCGTTCTTCCAGTGCATGACCACCGGCGAACCCGTCCTCGTGCCCCGCATCAGCGAGGAGATGGGCCACGCCATCGCCGCGCAGTTCGAGAAGCGCGACATCCGGCCCCTGATCACCCACCGCTCGATGCTGGTCGTCCCGCTCAAGGCCCGCAATGTGGTCCTCGGCTTCATGATCCTGCTGCGGCACCCGGAGCGCGTCGAGTTCAACGACATGGACCGGGTCACCGGCGCCGAACTCGCCGCCCGCGCGGGCCTCGTGCTGGACAACGCGCGCATGTACACCTACCAGGAGAGCGTCGCCGAGACCCTCCAGGACAGCATGCTGCCGCACATCCCGCCGCGCATGGCGGGCTGCGACATCGCCACCCGCTATCTGCCGGGCACCCTCCTCGGCCGCGTCGGCGGCGACTGGTTCGACTCCGTGAAGCTGCCGGGCGCCCGCACCGCCCTCGTCGTCGGTGACGTCATGGGGCACGGCCTCAACTCCGCGGCGATGATGGGCCAGTTGCGGACGGCCGTGCAGACCATGGCCGCCATGGACCTGCCGCCCGCCCAGCTGCTGCGCAACCTCGACGACCTCGCCCAGCGCCTCGGCGACACCTACCTCGCGACCTGTCTGTACGCCGTGTACGACCCGATCGCCGGTGAGGTGCACATCGCCAACGCGGGCCACATCCCGCCGGTGATCGTGCACGCGGCGGACGGCCGCAGCGAGTTGCTCGACCTGCCGACCGGCGCGCCCATCGGCGTCGGCGGGGTGCCGTTCGAGGCGGTACGCGTGCGCGTGCGGCCCGGCGACCGGCTCGTGATGTGCACGGACGGACTGGTCGAGGTGCGCGGCGAGGACATCGGCGTGGGACTGGCCACGCTGTGCGAGTCCGCCGCCCACCCGGCCGCGTCCATGGACGAGGCCTGCGACACCATCATCCGCGCCCTCAACACCTGCGGCGGCCGCAAGGACGACGTCGCCCTGCTGATGGCCCGGCTCAACGGCATCGAGCCGGACGACGTGGCCGAGTGGCGGCTCGCCGTCGACCCGATCGAGGTCGGCCGGGCCCGCGCCGCCGTCCGGGAACAGCTGCACGAGTGGGGCCTCGGACGGCTGGCCGACACCACCGAACTCATGGTGAGCGAACTCGTCACCAACGCCGTACGGCACTCCCACAGCCGCCCCGTCGAGCTGCGGCTCGTGCGGGGCGAGACGCTGCTGTGCGAGGTGGACGACGACGACCACGAACTGCCCACCCTGCGCAACGCCGGTCCCGACGACGAGTTCGGGCGCGGCCTGCGCATCGTCAGCACGCTGGCGCGGGAGTGGGGCGCGAGCCGGACGAACGCCGGCAAGACCGTCTGGTTCGAACAGACCCTGCCGCGACGCTGACACTCTGCCGGGGCGCGCGGGGCGCCCGGGGGCGTGCACAGCTCGTACGAGGGGTGAAGGAATGCGCTCCGCGCTTGTAGCCGTAACCAGGGCGCGATAGACCGTACTGGCCCGTCACTCGCGACGGGTCGGCTACGCACCCTGGGGAGTTGGGCATGAGCGTGACGAGTCGGTACCGGGAGGCCTGGGAGGGCTTCTGGAGGGAGGCCCCCGAGGAGCAGGGGGCGGTGTTCTGGGACGCGGAGCCCGCGCTCACCGCCGGTCTCCATCTCGCCCTCTTCGAACCACGGTTGGCCGACCCCGGCCTGCCCATGGTCGACCTCGGCTGCGGCAACGGCACCCAGACCCGGTTCCTCGCCGACCGCTTCCCGCGCGTCCTCGGCGTCGACCTGTCCGAGGCGGCCGTCGAGCACGCCCGGCACGCCGACCCCGCGGGCCAGGCCGGCTACCGGGTGCTCGACGCCGCCGGGAAGGGCGAGGCGGAGTCACTGCACGCGGAGCTCGGCGACGCCAACGTCTATGTGCGGGGCGTACTGCACCAGTGCGAGCCCGACGACCGCCAGCCCTTCGTCGACGGGCTCGCCGCCCTCCTCGGCGAGCGCGGCCGGGCCTTCCTCGTCGAGCTCTCCGAGGCCGCCAAGCCGGTCCTGATGGGCCTGGCCCAGAGCCCCTCGGGCCCGCCGCCCAAGCTGGCGCCGGTCTTCCGGCACGGCATCGCGCCCGGCGAGGTCTCCGACGCCGCCGTCCCCGAGTATCTGAGCGCGGCCGGCCTCAGCGTCCTCGCGAGCGGCGAACTGCCGCTCACCACCACGGAGTACACCGCCGACGGCGTGCGCATCGAACTGCCGTCGAAGTGGCAGGTGGTGGGGCGTACGGCCTGAGGTGTGAGATTCACTGGTCTGTGCCGGTGAGGGTTTTCCACAGGGCTGCCGGGAGGCGCCGGAACCGCGTAGCGTGAGGCGGCATGAAGATCCTCATCAGCGCCGACATGGAGGGCGCCACCGGCGTGACCTGGCCGGCCGACGTGCTGCCGGGGACTCCGCAGTGGGAGCGGTGCCGCGCGATGTTCACCTCTGACGTGAACGCCGCGGTGCTGGGCTTCTTCGACGGCGGAGCCGACGAGGTGCTGATCAACGAGGCGCACTGGACCATGCGCAACCTGCTCCTGGAGCGCCTAGACGACCGCGCCGAGATGCTCACCGGGCGGCACAAGGCGCTGTCCATGGTGGAGGGCGTGCAGCACGGCGACGTGGACGGCATCGCCTTCGTCGGCTATCACGCGGGGGCCGGCATGGAGGGCGTCCTCGCGCACACGTACCTCGCCAACTCCATCACCGGGGTGTGGGTGAACGACGAGCGGGCCAGCGAAGGGCTCCTCAACGCGCGCGTGGTCGCCGAGTACGGGGTACCCGTCATCCTCGTCACCGGCGACGACGTGGCCTGTGAGGACGCGCTCGGGTACGCGCCGGAGGCGCTGAAGGTCGCGGTCAAGGACCATGTGTCGCGCTACGCCGCGGTGTGCCGGACACCGGCCAGGACCGCGGCCGACATCCGCGCGGCGGCGAAGGAGGCGGCGGCCCTGGCGGTACGTCACGAACCGTTCGACGCGGGGCCGTTCACGATCGCGCTCGAGTTCGACGCCGAGCACCTGGCGATGGCCGCGACCGTCGTGCCCGGTGTGCGGCGGATCGGCGAGCGGAAGGTGGCGTACACCAGCGCCACGATGTACGAGGGAATCCGCGCCTTCAAGGCGGTCACCACGATCGTCTCGGCCGCGGTGGAGGAGCAGTATGGCTGACGGGCAGGCGATGGACGAGGTCGTGACCTTCACGTCCGACCTCATCCGCATCGACACCACCAACCGGGGCGGGGGCGACTGCCAGGAGCGGCCCGCCGCCGAGTACGCGGCGGAGCGGTTGGCCGGGGCGGGCCTGGAGCCGGTGCTGCTGGAGCGCACCAGGGGCCGGACGAACGTCGTCGCCCGGATCGAGGGCACCGACCCGTCGGCGGACGCGCTGCTGCTGCACGGTCATCTGGACGTGGTGCCGGCCGAGGCCCGGGACTGGAGCGTGCACCCGTTCTCCGGGGAGATCCGCGACGGGGTCGTGTGGGGCCGGGGCGCGGTCGACATGAAGAACATGGACGCGATGATCCTCGCCGTGGTCCGGTCCTGGGCGCGGCAGGGCGTGCGGCCCCGGCGGGACGTCGTCGTCGCGTTCACCGCCGACGAGGAGGCCAGCGCCGAGGACGGCTCCGGCTTTCTCGCCGACCGGCACCCGGGGCTCTTCGAGGGCTGCACCGAGGGCGTCAGCGAGTCCGGGGCGTTCACGTTCCACGACGGCGCCGGGCGCCGGATCTACCCCATCGCGGCCGGTGAGCGGGGCACGGGCTGGCTGAAGCTCACCGCGCGCGGCCGCGCCGGGCACGGCTCCAAGGTGAACAAGGAGAACGCGGTCACCCGCCTGGCCGCCGCCGTCACCCGCATCGGCGAGCACGAGTGGCCGCTGCGGCTCACCCCGACCGTCCGGGCCGCCCTCACCGAACTCGCCGTCCTGTACGGCATCGAACCGGACCTGACCGACGTCGACACCCTGCTGGAGAAGCTGGGCCCGGCCGCCAAGCTCGTCGAGGCGACCGTCCGCAACAGCGCCAACCCGACCATGCTGGACGCCGGTTACAAGCTCAACGTGATTCCCGGGGAGGCCGTGGCGTACGTCGACGGACGCTATCTCCCAGGCGGCGAGGACGAGTTCCGCGCGACCCTTGACCTGCTGACCGGACCGGACGTGGAGTGGGAGTTCCACCACCGCGAGGTCGCGCTCCAGGCGCCGGTGGACTCACCGACGTACGCGGCGATGCGGGCGGCCGTCGAGGAGTTCGCGCCGGAGGGACATGTGGTGCCGTACTGCATGTCCGGCGGCACGGACGCCAAGCAGTTCTCGCGCCTCGGCATCACCGGCTACGGATTCGCGCCGCTGAAGCTCCCGGAGGGCTTCGACTACCAGGCGCTCTTCCACGGCGTGGACGAGCGGGTCCCGGTCGAGGCGCTGCACTTCGGCGTCCGCGTCCTCGACCGGTTCCTGCGGAGCGCCTAGGCACATGGGGGACGACGTGCAGACCTTGCCCTACGGTTCATGGCCCTCGCCCATCGACGCGGCCCTCGCCGCCGCGCACGACGGGCACCCCGAGTGGGTGGGCTTCGTCGGCGACGAGGCGTGGTGGACCGAGCCACGGCCCACCGAGGGCGGTCGGCGCACCCTGGTGCGGCGCCGCGCGGACGGCAGCGAGGAGCCGGTGCTCCCGGCGCCGTGGAACGTCCGCAGCAGGGTGATCGAATACGGCGGTCAGCCCTGGGCCGGGACCATGGGCGACGGCGGCCGGCCGCTCGTCGTCTTCGTGAACTTCGCCGATCAGCGCCTGTACCGGTACGAGCCCGGCGGCGACCCGCGTCCCCTGACCCCCGTCTCCCCGGTGGGCGGCGGCCTGCGCTGGGCGGACCCGGTGCTCCGCCCCGGCCTCGGTGAGGTGTGGTGCGTCCTGGAGGAGTTCACCGGCGACGGCCCCACCGACGTCCGCCGCGTCCTCGCCGCGGTGCCGCTGGACGGCTCGGCCGCCCAGGACCGGGACGCCGTCCGCGAACTGACCGACGCCCGGCACCGGTTCGTGACCGGACCGCGGATCTCCCCCGACGGGCGGCATGTGGCCTGGCTCGGCTGGGACCATCCGCGGATGCCGTGGGACGGCACGGAGCTGGTCCTCGCCTCGGTGGCCGACGACGGCGCCCTGCGCCAACCGCGTACGGTGGCCGGCGGCCCCGAGGAATCCATCGCCCAGGTCGACTGGGCGCACGACGGCGCCCTGCTGTACGCGAGCGACCGCACCGGCTGGTGGAACCTCTACCGCGACGGCGAGCCGGTGTGCCCGCGCGAGGAGGAGTTCGGCGGGCCGCTGTGGAAGCTGGGACAGCGCTGGTTCGCGCCGCTGGAGAGCGGTCTGATCGCCGTGGTGCACGGGCGGGGCGCCACCGCGCTCGGGGTGCTGGACCCGGAGACCGGGGAGGTCGTCGACGCGGCGGGCCCCTGGACGGAGTTCGCGTCCACCCTCGCGGTGCACGGCGAGCGGGTCGTCGGCGTCGGAGCCAGTCCGCGCAGCGCCCACGAGGTGGTGGAGCTGGACACCCGCACGGGCCGGGCGAGGGTGATCGGCGCCGCCCACGACGATTCCGTGGACCCGGCGTACTACCCCGAGCCGCAGATCCGCACCTTCACCGGGCCCGAGGGACGCGAGATCCACGCCCACGTCTACCCGCCCCACCACCCCGGCTGCGTCGCGCCGGGCGACGAGCTGCCGCCGTACGTGGTGTGGGCGCACGGCGGTCCGACGAGCCGGGCGCCTCTCGTCCTCGACCTGTCCATCGCCTACTTCACCTCCCGGGGCATCGGCGTCGCCGAGGTCAACTACGGCGGCTCGACCGGGCACGGCCGGGAGTACCGCAACCGGCTGCGCGAGCAGTGGGGCGTCGTCGACGTCGAGGACTGCGCCGCGGTCGCGCTCGCCCTCGCCGACGAGGGCACCGCCGACCGGGACCGGCTGGCGATCCGCGGCGGCAGCGCGGGCGGCTGGACCGCGGCCGCCTCGCTCACCGCGACCGACGTGTACGCCTGCGGGACGATCGTCTATCCCATCCTCGACCTGGCCGGCTGGGGTGAGGGGGAGACCCATGACTTCGAGTCGCAGTACCTGGAGACGCTCGTCGGGCCGCTCGCCGAGGTGCCCGCGCGGTACGCGGAGCGCTCGCCCACCGAGCACGCCGACCGGATCACCGCGCCCTTCCTGCTGCTCCAGGGGCTGGACGACGTGATCTGCCCGCCCGCCCAGTGCGAGCGGTTCCTCGCCCGGATGGAGGGGCGGCGGGTACCGCACGCGTACATCGCCTTCGAGGGGGAGGGGCACGGGTTCCGGCGGGCGGAGACCATGATCAGGGCCCTGGAGTCCGAACTCTCCCTGTATGCCCAGGTCTTCGTCCTCAACCCGCCCGGCATCCCGACTCTGGAGCTCGACAAGTGAACGAACTCGCCGGCATCCCGACCCTGGAGCTCAGCAAGTGAAAGAACTCGTCCGGCCGTCCAGACTCGCCCCCGGTGCCCGCGTCGCCGTCGTCGCGCCCAGCGGGCCCGTGCCCGAGGAGCGGCTGCAGGCCGGGCTCGACGTGCTGCGCGGCTGGGACCTCGACCCGGTGGTGGCTCCCCATGTGCTGGACCGGCACGACGAGTTCACCTACCTGGCGGGCACCGACGCGGAGCGGGCCGCCGATCTCCAGGCCGCCTGGTGCGATCCGGCCGTGGACGCGGTGCTGTGCGCCCGCGGCGGCTACGGCGTCCAGCGCATGATCGACCTGCTCGACTGGGACGCCATGAGGGCGGCCGGGCCGAAGGTCTTCGTCGGCTTCAGTGACATCACCGCCCTGCACGAGGCGTTCGCGAACCGGCTCGGCCTCGTCACCCTGCACGGGCCGATGGCCGCCGGGATCGACTTCATCAAGAACGCGCGGGCACAGGAGCATTTGAAAGCCACCCTCTTCGCACCGGAGACGGTCCGCACGATCGCCTCCGGCGGTACGGCTCTGGTCCCCGGCCGTGCGCGGGGCGTCACGCTCGGCGGCTGCCTCTGCCTGCTCGCCGCCGACCTGGGCACCCCGCACGCCCGGCCCTCCGCGCGGGGCGGGCTGCTGTGTCTGGAGGACGTGGGGGAGGAGACGTACCGCCTCGACCGCTATCTCACCCAACTCCTGCGCGCGGGCTGGCTCGACGGGGTGCGGGGGGTGCTGCTCGGGTCCTGGCAGGACTGCGATCCGTACGCGCAGGTGCGGGCCTTGCTCGTCGACCGGCTCGGCGGGCTCGGGGTGCCGGTCGTGGAGGAGTTCGGATTCGGGCACTGCGAAGGGGCGTTGACGATCCCGTTCGGGGTCACGGCCGAACTCGACGCCGACTCGGGCACGTTGATCCTGGCGGAGCCGGCCCTCCGCTGAATTTCTGTCAAGAAACACTCGTCCCGGTGATTGACCGCGCCTGACACGTGTCACACCATGACGTTCGGCCGGTACTTACCGGTCGGTAGGTCGGGTTGTCCTCAGCGTGGAGGTCTCGTGTCCCGTCGTGTGCTCGGCTACAGCGTCCCGCTCGCTCTCCTGCTAGGTGCCACACTCGCCACACCCGCCCAGGCCACCGGTCAGTACACCGTCACCGCCCTCAAGTTCACCGTTCAGGCCGGCGGCCGCGCGTGCACGATCGACGCCGACCTGTACCGGCCCACGGGCATCGACCGGGCACCCGCCGTGCTCGCCACCAACGGCTTCGGCGGCAGCAAGTCCGACGGTTCGACGGACGTGATCGGCAAGGCCTTCGCCGAACGCGGCTATGTCTCGCTCGTCTACTCCGGGCTCGGCTTCGGCAACTCCGGCTGCCTGATCTCCCTGGACGACCCGGACATCGACGGCACGGCGGCCTCCGGGCTCATCGACTTCCTCGCCGGGAAGCGGGCCGCCGACGACGGCACCAAGGCCGACTTCGTCACCCTCGACCGCAAGGGCGACCCGCGCGTCGGCATGATCGGCGGCTCCTACGGCGGCGCGATCCAGCTGGCGACGGCCGCCGTCGACCACCGCGTGGACGCGCTCGTGCCGATGATCACCTGGCACGACCTGGCGTACTCCCTGGACCCGAACAACGCCGCCCGCGAGGTGCCCGGCGCCTTCAAGTGGCAGTGGGCCAACGGCTTCTACCTCATCGGCGAGAGCCAGCCCCTGACCACGCCGAATCTCGACCCCTCCCGCATCAACTCCCTCGGCTGTCTGCACTTCGTCACCGACGCCTGCGACACCGTCCGCACCCTCAACTCCGGCAGCTACCCCGCCGCCGACACCGCCGAGCTGCTCGCCTACGCCCGCAGCGTCTCCCCGGTCAGCTACCTGAGCCGGGTGAAGGCGCCCACGCTCCTCGTCCAGGGACAGACCGACAGCCTCTTCAACCTGAACGAGGCGACAGCGACGTACAAGACACTCAAGGCGCAGGGCACGACCGCCAAGATGATCTGGCAGTCCTGGGGGCACAGCGGGGGCCAGGTCGCCGGTGAACTCGACCTGAGCCAGGGCAACCTGGAGTCCAGCTACGTCGGCAAGCGCGTCCTCGCCTGGTTCGACCGCTATCTGCGCAAGCAGAAGAACACCGACACCGGACCCGCGTTCGCCTACTACCGCGACTGGATCACCGACCCGAACGGCACCTACGCCACCGCCGGCAGCCTGCCCGTGCTCAGCCAGAAGCTGTACCTGTCCGGGGACGGCAAGCTCGTCGACAACCGCGACAAGGTGACGCGCGGCAGCCGGACGTACACCAACTGGCTCGTGCCGACCAGCCACTCCGAGAGCTCGCTGGCCGGGATCGTCGGGCTGCCCGACCCGGCGCCGTACGACACCGCCGGCACCTACCTCGGCTGGACCAGCGAACCGCTCGCCCGCGCCACCGACGTCGTGGGCGCGCCGAAGGCCACGCTGAAGGTCGTCTCGCCCAAGGCCGAGCGGACCCAGAACTCCGGGAACGCCGCCGACAAGCTGGTGCTGTTCGCCAAGCTGTACGACGTGGCGCCCGACGGCACCCAGACGCTGGTGCACCGGCTGGTCGCGCCGGTCCGGGTGCGCGACGTGACCCGGCGCTTCACCGTCACGCTGCCGGGGATCGTCCACCGGTACGAGCAGGGGCACCGGCTGCGGTTCGTGGTGGCGGCGAGCGACGACGCCTACTTCGGCAACCGGGGGATCAAGCCGGTGACCGTGGTGAGCGCGCCCGGCGACACCGGAGTGCTGGAGCTGCCCGTGGCCGGCGGCTGAGTCACCCGGTGGGCGGCGCCCGCCGGGCGGGGGACACCCTGCTGGCCCACGCTGGTCGCATGAGCCCGAAGACCTCCGCGAGCGGCGGCACCGCCGGCGGCAAGAGCAGCGCGGTGACGCCCGCGAGGATCGTCGTCCTGCTGCTCGCCGTCCTCGCCCTCATCTTCATCTTCGAGAACACCGGCGAGACCAGGATCAGACTGCTGATCCCCGAGGTCACCATGCCCCTGTGGACGGCACTGCTGGCCACGGGCGTCATCGGCGCCCTGTGCGGGGCGTATTTCATGAGGCGCAGAAGCTAGCCCGTCGTAGGGTGGCGGGATGCCGCACACCTCATCCGCTTTCCTCGCCGAGGGCCCCCGCGTGGGCATACGTCACATCACCTACGAGGACGGTCCGGAGTTCACCGCCCGGGCCAGGGAGAGCAAGGAACTGCATCAGCCGTGGCTGTTCCCGCCGGACAGCGCGGGCGGCTTCGCCGGCTTCGCGCAGCGGCTGATCGAGGACCCGACCAAGGTGGGGTTCCTCGTCTGTGAGAAGGACGGCGGGGCCATCGCCGGGTACATCAACATCAACAACATCGTCGAGGGCGCCTTCCTGAGCGGAGCGCTCGGGTACGGCGCCTTCGCCCATGCCGCCGGGCGGGGGCTGATGCGGGAGGGGCTCGGGCTCGTCGTGCGCTACGCCTTCGGCGGGATGCGGCTGCACCGGCTGGAGATCAACGTGCAGCCCGCCAACGCCGCCTCGATCGGCCTGGCCCGCTCCTGCGGCTTCCGCCTGGAGGGCTACTCGCCCGACATGCTCTACATCGACGGGGCCTGGCGGGACCACGAGCGGTGGGCCATCACCGCCGAGATGATCCGGAAGGCGAAGTGACGGCGACGATGCGTACCCGAGTGGTCCTGGACGCCCCCTCCAACCTCGGGCTGCGGCCGCCCGCGCCCGGTACCGTCCCCGGCTGCTACAAGCTGGCCGGTGCGCTGCGCGAGCAGCGGATCGTGCAGCGGCTGGGCGCCCTGGAGGGCGGCGTGGTCGTGCCGCCGCGCTACGACCGGGGCGACTGGCAGGAGGGCGACGGCGTCTTCAACGCGGCTGCCCTGGCCTCCTACACCGTGAAGCTCGCCGACCGCATCGAGCGGCATGTGCGGGCTGGGGAGTTCCCGGTGGTCCTCGGCGGCGACTGCTCCATCCAACTCGGCGCCTCCCTCGCGCTGCGCCGTCTGGGCCGCTACGGGCTGGTCGCGGTGGACGCCTCCGCCGACTTCCGGCACCCCGGCAACTCCGACCGGATCGGGGCGGCCGGAGGCGAGGAGGTGGCCCTCGGCACCGGGCGCGGACAGAACGACCTCACGAACCTGGAGGGCCTCAAGCCCTATCTGCGGGACGAGGACGTACGGCTCTTCGGCAACCGGGACGCGTTCGAGGACGACCGCGCCGAACTCGCCGCCCTCAAGATCCCCGTCGTCACCGTCGGCGACATCCGGGAGTGGGGCGCGCAGGCGCTGGCGCGGGCCACCGCCGAGGCCTTCGAGATTCCCGAACTGGAGGGTTTCTGGGTCCACTTGGACGCCGATGTCCTCGACCCGTCCGTGATGCCGGCGGTGGACAGCCCCGACCCGGACGGATTGCTGCCGGACGAACTCGTCGCCCTGCTGCGGCCGTTGCTCGCGTCCCCGCACTGCGTCGGCCTCAACGTCACCATCTACGACCCCGACCTGGACCCGGACGGCACTGCGGGCGCCCTCCTCGCCGACATCGTCGTGTCCGCCTTTGCCCAATCCTGACCGGTAGCGCCCCTGGTCAGCTCCCCGGCGAGCGGCTTCCATGGTGATCGTGACGACGATCCGACGTGACGTAGTGACGCTGCCCGCCGCGGAGCCGGGGCCCGACAACCCCCTGCCTCCGCTCCGGCCCCTCGACGAGCTGCACCGTGTCGAGGACCGGGAGGGCCTCCCGCGCGAGATGGCGCGGCAGATCGGGTACGAGCCGCTGCGCAGCCTGCTGCCCGTCCCGGTACGGGACGGCTACGAGCGGATGCGCGAGCCCCGCGCCCTCGACACGCTCGTCATCGAGAACGACCGGCTGCGGGTCACCGTGCTGCCGGGCCTCGGTGGCCGGATCGCCTCCCTCCTCCACAAGCCGTCCGGCCGCGAACTCCTGTACCGCAACCCGGTGTTCCAGCCCGCCGACTTCGCCCTCAACGGCGCCTGGTTCTCCGGCGGCATCGAATGGAACATCGGCGCCACCGGCCACACCACCCTCGCCTGCTCACCCCTGCACGCCGCCCGCGTCCCCGCCCCGGACGGCGGCGAGATGCTGCGGCTGTGGGAGTGGGAACGGCTCCGGGACCTGCCCTTCCAGGTCGACCTCTGGCTGCCGGAGGGCTCCGACTTCCTGTACGTCGGGGTCCGCGTCCGCAATCCGCACGAGAAGCCGGTGCCGACCTACTGGTGGTCCAACATCGCCGTACCGGAGGAACGCCGGGTCCTGGCGCCCGCGGACGAGGCCTATCACTTCGGGTACGAGCGCCGGCTGCGCCGGGTGCCGGTCCCGTCGTACGAGGAACTACGGCAGCACCCGTACGCGGCCGACTACTTCTACGACCTTCCCGACGGCCGGCGCCGCTGGATCGCCGCCCTCGACGACGAAGGGCACGGGCTGGTGCAGACGTCCACCGATGTGCTGCGCGGGCGCAAGCTGTTCATCTGGGGGGCCGGAAGGGGCGGGCGGCGCTGGCAGGAATGGCTGACCGAACCCGGTACCGGTGGCTACTGCGAGATCCAGGCGGGGCTCGCCCGCACCCAGTTGGAGCATGTGCGGCTGGAGGCGGAGAGCGAGGTGGCGTGGCTGGAGGCGTACGGGCCGTTGAGCTGTGCGCCCGAGGCCGGGGAAGTGGAGGCTCGGCTCGAAGCCGTGCTGCCGCGCGCCGACGTGGACGCCGCGTACGCCGCCTGGAAGCCGCACGCCGACACCGAACCCGGTGAGACCCTCGCCACCGGTTCCGGCTGGGGTGCGCTCGAAGTACTGCGCGCTGACTGGAAGTTGCCCGGCACGCCCTTCGACGAGAGCACCCTCGGCGAGGAGCAGGAGCCGTGGCTGCAGCTGCTCCGGGTCGGCGTGCTGCCCGAGCCGCGCCGGGTACGGCCGCCCGGCGGGACCCTGGTCGCCCCGCACTGGCGGGACATGCTGGAGACCGCGCCCGCCACCCCGCTCACCGAGTACCACCTCGGCATCGCCCAGTGGCACGCCGGGGACCGGGCGCAGGCGGTGCGCAGTTGGGAGCGGGCCCTCGAACTCGCGCCGTCCGTCTGGCCGTTGCTGCGCTGCCTCGCGGTGGCCGACCGGGAGATCGGCGACCACGAGCGGGCGGCCGGCCGGTACGCGGAGGCCTTCGACGACCTGTGCCGGGAGCGGCGCGACGCGGGCGAGCTATGGACCGCGGCCACGGCCGCGCTGGGCCGCGAGGCGATCGAGGCACTGCTCGCGGTGCGGCGCACGGCACAGGCGCGGACGGTGTGGGAACGGCTGCATCCCGCGACCCGCGAACGCGGCCGATTCCGGTTCGTCGAGGCCCAGTTGCTGTGCGCCGAGGGGAGGCGCGACGAGGCGCGGGCCGTGTTCGAGGAAGGCTTCGAGGTCGCGGATCTGCGGGAAGGGGCGGAGGCGGTAGGCCGGCTGTGGGAGCGGATCAGCGACGAACCGCTGCCGGCCCGCTACGACTTCCGCATGCGGTGACCAGGAGGCCTCAGACCCGACGGTCCACGTACTCGTACACCGCCCCGTCCGGATGCACCGCGATCAGATTGCGGCCCGCCGGAGTGCCCACCGGACCCGCGATCACACGCGCACCCAGCTCGGTCAGTACGGCGTGGGCTTCGTCGACGTCCTTGACCGCGATCGTCGCCGCGACCTTGCGCAGGATCTCCAACTCGGCCTCGGGGCCGCTCATCAGGAGGAAGCAGCCCACGGCGGCCACCTGGACACCGCCGCGCTCGAAGCGGAGCGCGGGGCCGCCCGCCAGCCGTTCGTAGAAGGGGACCGCGGTCTCCAGGTCGTCGACGCAGACGCGCAGCGTGGCTCCCAGAATGTCCATGCGGACGAGCCTAGTCGCGGCGGCCGGGGCGAGGAGATCGTTTCACCTGATCTCCTCGCCCCGGCCGCTCACCGGGCGTGGATCAGCCCATGGCCTTGCGAATGACGTCCCGGGTACGGTCGACGACGGCCGCGACGGGGCCCACCGCCACGTTCTTCAGCGCGGTGTCGGTCCCGGGGTGCGGGCGGGTCGGCGCCAGGGCCTCGGCCGCCTGCACGGCACGGGCCAGGTTCTCCAGCCTGTCGCGGTCGGCGACCTGGTTGAAGTGCGCGAACTCGTAGCGCTCCTCGTTGTCGGCGTGCGCCAGGACGTCCTGCCGCAGCGCCGCGAACTGATCGAGGAACTCGGGGGAGTCGGGGTCCATGTCGTCCAGGCGCGACAGCGCCCGCTTGGCCTGCTCCTCCTCCTCGATGCGGTCCTTGACGACGAGTTCACCGCCGTCGATGTGCTTGCGGGCGAAGGGATGGACGACCTCTTCCTCCGCGGTCTCGTGCACCGCGAGGAGCCGGACGAGATCATGGAAGGCGTGCTTCCGTTCGTCGCCCTTGGTGGCCGCCACCTCGTCGAGCAGTTCCCGTATCCGTGCGTGCTGCCCCTTGAGCAGCTCCACTACGTCGGTGTGCGCGGTCATCCTCTTCTCTTCCCTCCGATAGGGGACTGCGAGCCGGGCGGGTACCCGGCGCCCCGCCCCCTACCCGGCGGTAATCGGCCGTGACGGACCGCGTTATGCGTACGGGCGTGCGGGTACCCGGCGGCCATGGACCGCTTGGATCATCTTGAGCATCTGGACAAGCATCTCGTCGACGAGCTGGCGCAGGTCGCGCGCGAGACCGTGCGCGACGAACTGCGCGAACAGACCCGCAAGCAGCGCCGCAAGGCCATGCTGTACGCCGCGTCCGGCGCCGTCGCCCTGTACGCGGGCGCCGCCCTCGCCCTCACGCTCGGCCTGGTTCTCGCCCTCGGGCTGCCGGACTGGGCCGCCGCGCTGATCACCGCGGCGATCCTCGGAGCCGTCGCCTTCGTGCTGCGCGGCATGGCCCGGCCGTCCCACTCCCGGCACACCCCGAAGAGCGAGGCCGACCTCACCACGGGCCGCGACCGTGTCATGGGCGGTACGGCCCCCGGCGCGCCGCCCAGCGGACTCGGCATGCCGTATCCGCCGATGCCGCCCACAGCCCCCGGCGCGACCGGCGCCCCCGGCGCGGACACGCCCGCGGCCGGCATCCCCGGCAGCGGCGCGGCGCCGCGACCCGACGACATCGACCCCGAACAGCCGCACCACCGGGCGTGATGCGCGGTGAGCCGTCCTTGGAGCGCGCTCTCCCGGCACGGCAGGGCCGTGGTGGTGACCGGAGCCAGCGGCGGCGTGGGGCGGGCCACGGCCCTGGCCTTCGCCGCCCGGGGCGACCGGGTCGCCCTGCTGGCCCGGGGCCGCGAAGGTCTCGCCTCGGCGGCGGACGAGGTGCAGCGCGCCGGCGGTGAGGCGCTCGTCGTCCCCGTCGACATGTCCGACGCCAAGGCCGTCGACGACGCGGCGCAGAAGGTCGCCGACACGTTCGGCGGCATCGACGTCTGGGTCAACAACGCCTTCGCCGGGGTCTTCGCGCCGTTCACCCGGATCACCCCGGACGAGTTCCGGCGGGTGACCGAAGTGACGTACCTGGGCTGTGTGTTCGGCACCCGGGCCGCCCTGCGGCACATGCTGCCGCGCGACCGGGGGACCGTGGTGCAGGTCGGATCGGCACTCGCGTACCGCGGGATCCCGCTGCAGTCCGCCTACTGCGGCGCCAAGCACGCCATCCAGGGGTTCAACGAGTCGCTGCGCTGCGAGCTCTTGCACGCGGGCAGCGGCGTCCGTACGACGATGGTGCAGCTGCCCGCCGTCAACACCCCGCAGTTCGACTGGGTGCTGAGCCGCATGCCGGGACGGGCCCGACCGGTCGCGCCGGTGTACCAGCCGGAGGTGGCGGCCCGGGCGATCGTGCATGCCGCGTCCCATGGGCGGCGGCGGGAGTACTGGGTCGGCGGATCGACGGTGGCGACACTGCTCGCCAACGCGGTGGCGCCGGGGTTGCTGGACCGGTACCTGGCACGCAACGCGTTCGAGGCGCAGCAGGACGGGACGGCGGAGGGAGCGGTCGGCAACCTGTGGAGCCCGGCCGACGGTCCTCACGGGCGGGACTTCGGGGCGCACGGGCGGTTCGACGAGGAGTCGCTGCCGGGGAGTCCACAGGAATGGCTGTCCCGCAACCGCGGGCGGGCGGGTGCCGCGCTGCTGGTGGGAGCGGGCGTCCTGACCGCCCGGGCGGTGCGGCGGCGGGGTTAGGCGAGGGCCGGCCCCGTACGCCTCTCACGCCACCCTGAACTCCAGGGCCTCCTCGGCTCGTAGGGTCAGCCCGTGGCCGAGGCCCGTGGTGGGGTGGATCGTGCCGCCCGTCGGGTCCAGGGCGCCGTCGAAGAGCATGTCCTCGATGCGGACGTGGTCGTGGAACCACTCCATGTGGCGGAGATTGGGGAGGGAGGCGGCGGCCGCCGCATGGGCGTGCGGGGCGCAGTGGGTGGAGACCTCCAGGCCGTGGGCCTGGGCCAGGGCGGCCGCGCGGAGGAACTCCGTGAGGCCGCCGCAGCGGGTCGCGTCGATCTGGAGGCAGTCGACCGCGCCGGCGGCGATCATACGGGCGAAGTACGGGAGGTCGTAGCCGTACTCGCCCGCCGTCACGTCGCACACCAGCGCGTCCCGGACCAGCCGCAGCCCCGTCAGGTCGTCCGACGACACCGGCTCCTCGAACCAGCTCACGCCCAGCTCGGCCAGCTCCCCGCCGACACGCACCGCCTGCTTGCGGGTGTACGCGCCGTTCGCGTCGACATACAACTCGGCCTGGGCGCCGATCACTTGGCGGGCCGAGCGGACACGGGCGAGGTCGCGCCGGACCGAACGGCCCCAGCTCTCGCCGATCTTCAGCTTCACCCGCGGGATGTGCTGCCCGTGCACCCAGCCGCCCAACTGCGCGGCCAGATGCGAGTCGTCGTACGTCGTGAAGCCGCCGCTGCCGTAGACCGGGACCCGTTCGCGGACGGTGCCCAGGAGATGGGCGAGGGGGAGTTCGAGGAGGCGGGCCTTGAGGTCCCACAGGGCGATGTCCAGTGCCGAGATCGCGCAGGCGGCGATGCCCGGCCGGCCCGCGTTGCGGACCGATCGGCACATCGCCTCGTGCGTCGCGGGGATGTCCAGCGCGCTGCGGCCCTCGACCAGCGGGGCGAGCGTCTCGCGCAGGAAGTCGCCGACCGCCTGCGGGCCGTACGTCCAGCCCGTGCCGGTCGCGTCGCCCGCCGTCACCTCGGTGATCACGATCGTCGTGGACTCCCAGGCCAGCGTGCCGTCGGCCTCGGGCGCGTCGGTGGGCACGGTGTAGACCGACACCGCCGGACGGTGCAGCTTCATGGTCAGTCCTGCGTGAGCTGCGGCAGCACCTTCGTACGGTAGAAGTCGAAGAAGCCGCGCTGGTCGGGGCCGATCTGGTTGACGTAGATGCGGTCGAAGCCCGCGTCGGCGAAGGCGGACAGGGCCGCCACATGCTCGTCGACGTCGTCGCCGCACACCGCCTTGTCGCGCACCATGTCCTCGGTGACCAGGGTCTGCGCCTGCTCGAAGTGGCGCGGCGAGGGCAGCACCTGGGCCAGCTCACCGGGCAGGAACTGGTTGCCCCACAGCCGGTGCACGGTGCGCACCGCCTCGTCGCGGTCCGTGCCGTAGCAGACCTTCGTCCCGCCGCTCACGAGCTTCGCGCCCCCGCCGCCCTTGCGGAACTGCTCCACCATCGACGCCTCCGGCATCATCGTGATGTAGCCGTCGCCCACCCGGGCCGCGAGCGCGGTCGCCGCCGGGCCGAAGCCCGAGATGTCGATGGGCACGGGCTCGTCGGGGACGGTGTAGAGGCGGGCGTTCTCCACCGTGTAGTGGGTGCCGTGGTGGCTGACCTCCTCGCCGGTGAACAGCCGGCGCATGATCTGGATCGACTCCTCCAGCATCTCGAGCCGTACGCTCGCGGGCGGCCAGACATGGCCCAGGATGTGCTCGTTGAGCGCCTCGCCGCTGCCCACGCCGAGCCGGAAGCGGCCCTCGGTCATGACCGCCGTGGTCGCCGCGGCCTGGGCGATCACCGCGGGATGCGTGCGGACGGTCGGACAGGTCACCGCCGTCTCCACCGGCAGCGACACCGCCTCCGAGAGGGCGCCGAGCACCGACCAGACGAACGGGCTCTGCCCCTGCGCGTCGTTCCACGGGTGGTAGTGGTCGGAGATCCACAACGCGCGGAACCCGGCCTGTTCGGCCATGCGCGCCTGCTCGATCAGCTCCGCGGGACCGAACTCCTCGCAGGACAGGAAGTAGCCGTACTCGGGCATGGGGGACCTCCAAGGACAGTGGTACGACGGCACGCTCCGGGTACCCGGCGGCGACGGCGGAAACCGGCGGAGGTCGCACCCGGCACGGGCCCCCGTCACCGGCGGACGTTTGGCCGCCCTGGCCAGGGGGACGCGGAAGGCTCCCGAGGTACGCGACAGCCCCGGAGGCGCACCGTGAGTCGACCCCGCATCGTGATCGTCGGCGCCGGATTCGCCGGGTACCGGACCGCCCGCACCCTGTCCAGGCTCACCCGGCACCAGGCCGAGATCACGCTGCTCAACCCGACCGACTACTTCCTGTACCTGCCCCTGCTGCCCCAGGTGGCCGCCGGGATCCTGGAGCCACGCCGGGTCACCGTCTCCCTGTCGGGCACCCTGCCCGGGGTGCGGCTGGTGCTCGGCGAGGCCGAGGGCATCGACCTCGACGGGCGGACCGTGCACTACACCGACCCCGAGGGCGAGACCGGCACCCTGCCCTACGACCGGCTGGTGATCTCCGTCGGCAGCGTCAACAAGCTGCTGCCGGTACCGGGCGTCGCCGAGCACGCGCACGGCTTCCGCGGGCTGCCCGAGGCGCTGTACCTGCGTGACCACGTCACCCGGCAGATGGAGCTCGCCGCCGCGGCCGACGATCCCGAGAGCCGCGCCGCCCGCCGCACCTTCGTGGTGGTCGGCGCCGGGTACACCGGTACCGAGGTGGCCGCGCACGGGCAGCTGTACACCGACGCCCAGGCGCGCAGGCAGCCGCTGCGCGACGGTGTACGGCCGCGCTGGATGCTCCTTGACGTCGCGCCGCGCGTCCTGCCCGAGATGGACGAACGGCTCTCCCGCACCGCCGACCGGGTGCTGCGGGAGCGGGGCGTCGACGTGCGCATGGGCACCTCCGTGAAGGAGGCCACGCACGACGGAGTACTGCTGACCGACGGGGAGTTCGTCACCACCCGCACGCTGGTGTGGTGCGTCGGCGTACGGCCCGATCCGCTCGTCGAGAGCGTCGGCCAACCCCTGGAGCGGGGACGGCTGATCGTCGACCCGTATCTCCAAGTGCCCGGCAGCCCCGAGGTGTTCGCGTGTGGCGACGCGGCGGCCGTGCCCGACCTGGACAAGCCCGGCTCCTTCACGCCGATGACCGCGCAGCACGCCTGGCGGCACGGCCATGTCGCGGCCCGCAACGTCGCCGCCTCGCTCGGCGTCGGTGAGCGGCGCCCGTACCGGCACCGGGACCTGGGCTTCGTCGTCGACCTGGGCGGCACGAAGGCCGCGGCGAACCCGCTGGGCGTGCCGCTGCCCGGGCCGCTGGCGGGGCCGGTCGCCCGCGGCTACCACCTGGCCGCGATGCCCGGCAACCGCGTCCGGGTGACCGCCGACTGGCTGCTGGACGCCGTACTCCCGCGCCAGGCCGTCCAGTTGGGCCTCGTACGGTCCTGGTCGGTGCCGCTGGACACGGCGTCGCCGGAACTGGCCCGGGTGCCCGGGGCGCCGCAACGGCGGGAGAAGGAGAGCAGCGCGGTGGGCTCGGGGCCCTCGGGGCCGGGCGCGGCTGTCGAGGAGGACACGACAGACGCCCCTGCACCCGCGGCCGAACCAGCCGCCGGGCCAGCCGATCCTGCGAAGAGCCAGCCGAGCGCCGAGCCCGCGAAGAATCAGCCGGGCGCCGAGCCCGCGAAGAATCAGCCGGGCGGCGAACCCGCAAAGAGTCAGCCGGGCGGCGAACCTGCGAAGAATCAGCCGGGCGCCGAGCCTGCCAAGAATCAGCCCGGCGGCGAGCCCGCCGACCCCCCGGGCCCGGTCAAGCACCCCGGTACCCCGGACACCCCGGACACCCCCACGGAAGGAGACTCATGAAGTCCGCCGAACTCGCCGACCTGGGTCAGCAGTTGCGCGTCGACAGTGTGCGCGCGGCCGCTGCCGCGGGATCGGGGCACCCGACGTCGTCGATGTCCGCCGCCGACCTGATGGCCGTACTCCTCGCCCGCCACTTCCGCTACGACTTCGACCGCCCGACCCACCCCGGCAACGACCGCTTCATCCTCTCCAAGGGACACGCCTCCCCGCTGATGTACGCCGCCTACAAGGCCGCCGGCGCCATCGACGACGAGGAGCTGCTCACCTTCCGCAAGCTGGGCAGCCGGCTCGAAGGGCACCCCACGCCCCGGCGGCTGCCGTGGGTCGAGACCGCCACGGGCTCGCTCGGGCAGGGGCTGCCGGTCGGGGTCGGCATCGCGCTGGCCGGCAAGCGGCTGGAACGCACCGGGTACCGGGTGTGGGTGCTGTGCGGCGACAGCGAGCTCGCCGAGGGCTCGGTGTGGGAGGCCGCCGAACACGCGGGCCACGAGCATCTCGACAACCTCACCGTGATCGTCGACGTCAACCGGCTCGGTCAGCGCGGCCCCACCCGGCACGGCCACGACCTGGACGCCTACGCCCGCCGCTTCCAGGCCTTCGGCTGGCACACCGTCGAGGTGGACGGCCACGACGTGGACGCCGTCGACCGGGCGTACGGCGAGGCCCTGTCCACCACCGGACAGCCGACCGCGATCCTCGCCCGCACCCTCAAGGGCAAGGGCGTCGAGGGCGTCCAGGACCGCGAGGGACTGCACGGCAAGCCGCTGCCCGACGCCGACGAGGCGATCGCCGAACTCGGCGGCCCCCGTGACCTGCGCATCGAGGTGCGCGAGCCGCCCGCCGCCCGCATGCTGCACGCCGTGCGCGCCGGACACCTCGACCTGCCCACCTGGGACCTGGGCGAGGAGATCGCCACGCGTGACGCCTACGGACACGCCCTCACCGCGCTCGGCACCGCGCGCGGCGACGTCGTCGCCCTCGACGGCGAGGTCGGCGACTCCACCCGCGCCGAGCTCTTCGCCAAGGAGCACCCGGACCGCTACTTCGAGTGCTACATCGCCGAGCAGCAGCTGGTCGCCGCCGCGGTGGGGCTCGCCGCGCGCGGCTTCGTGCCGTACGCGGCCACCTTCGCCGCCTTCCTGACCCGGGCGTACGACTTCGCCCGCATGGCGTCCATCAGCGGTGCCGGCATCAATCTCGTCGGCTCGCACGCGGGGGTCGCCATCGGGGAGGACGGGCCCTCGCAGATGGGGCTGGAGGACCTGGCGATGATGCGGGCCGTGCACGGCTCGACCGTGCTGTACCCGTGCGACGCGAACCAGACCGCGCGGCTCGTCGCCGCCATGGCCGGTCTCGACGGCGTCCGCTATCTGCGCACCTCGCGGGGCAAGAGCCCGGTGATCTACGGCCCGGACGAGGAGTTCCCGGTCGGCGGCAGCAAGGTGCTGCGCTCCTCCGACGGCGACCGGCTGACCGTCGTCGCCGCGGGCGTCACCGTGCACGAGGCGCTGGCCGCCGCCGACGCCCTCGCGCGGGACGGCATCGCCGTCCGGGTCGTCGACCTGTACTCCGTCAAGCCCGTCGACCGGCTCACCCTGCGCCGGGCCGCCGAGGAGACCGGCTGTCTGCTGACCGTCGAGGACCACCACGAGGAGGGCGGCCTCGGCGACGCCGTGCTCGACGCGTTCACCGACGGGCGGCCCGTACCGCGCCTGGTGCGCCTGGGAGTGCGTACGATGCCCGGTTCCGCGTCTCCCGAGGAGCAGCTGCACGCCGCGGGCATCGACGCCGAAGGCATCGCGGCGGCCGCGAAGCTGCTGGTGGAAGAGGCGATCGTGCGATGACCGACGACGTCCGGAAGGTGCGGGCCGGACGCCGCACGGTCGAGGTGCACCGGCCCGGCAAGGTGCTCTTCCCGGGCAACGGGGAGACGAAGGAGTACACCAAAGGCGATCTCGTCGAGTACTACCGGGCCGTCGCCCCCTTCATGCTGCCGCACCTGCGCGGCCGCCCGCTGATGCTGGAACGCCATCCGGACGGGATCGACGGCCCCCGGTTCATGCAGAAGAACACCCCGGAGAACTACCCGGACTGGATCAGCCGCGTCGAGGTGGCCAAGGAGGGCGGAACGGTCTGCCACACCGTGTGCGACGACTCCGCCACCCTCGTGTACCTCGCCGACCAGGCCAGCCTCACCCTGCACCGCTGGCTGTCCCGGGTCGGACGGCTCGAGCGCCCCGACCGGATGGTCTTCGACCTCGACCCGTCCGGCGAGGGCGAGGACTTCGCGCCGGTGCGCACGGCGGCCACGCTGCTGGCGGAACTGCTCGACGAGCTGAAACTGCCGTCGGCGCTGATGACGACCGGTTCCCGCGGGCTGCACGTGGTGGTGCCGGTCAACGGCCACGACGACTTCGACGAGGTGCGCGACTTCGCCAAGGACGTCGCCGATCTCCTCGTGGCCGGGCACCCCGACCGGTTCACCACCGCCGCCCGCAAGAAGGACCGCGGCGACCGCCTCTACCTGGACGTCCAGCGCAACGGCTACGCCCAGACCGCGGTCGTGCCCTACACCGTCCGGGCCAGGCCCGGCGCCCCCGTGGCCACCCCGCTGTCCTGGTCCCAGCTGGACGACTCCGGCCTCGACGCCCGCCGCTGGACCATCGCCGACGCCGTCGACCAGGCCCGCACCAACCCGTGGGCCGGGGTGATGAGCAAGGGCCGGGCCCTCGGACCGGCCCGGCGCCGGCTGAACGCGATGCGGGGCTGACGGGCGCCCGCGCGGGCTTTGGCCCCACCTCCACGCCCGGTAAAGGTTTGACCGGCTGACATGCGGCCACCCGGAGCAAGAGGTGGCCATGACGAACACAAAAAACACATCAGACACGCAGGATTCACAGAAATCCCCCAAGCGGGCGGAAAGCGACACGGCGGAAGACCGGCCGAGCCCCATGCAGGTGCTGCGTGACGCGCGCACCCAGCTCGCGGAGCTGACCGGCATGGCCGCCGAGTCGGTGTCGTCCTTCGAGCAGACGGAGGACGGCTGGTCGCTGGAGGTCGAGGTCCTCGAGCTCGCCCGCGTGCCCGACACCATGAGCCTGATGGCGAGCTACCAGGTCGACCTTGACCCCGACGGGCAGCTCACCGGCTACCGGCGCGTACGCCGCTACGAACGCGGACGTGCCGACGCACACCGGTCCGGCGGCCGGTAGACCGCCGCATCGACGTCCCACCCGACACAGAAACCACGGCAGAGAAGGAGGCGCGGTCGGCATGACCGTTGTCCCGGCACAGCAGACCGGCGGCGGAGGCGGCAGCAGTGGCCTCTACGACGTTCTGGAACTAGTCCTCGACAGGGGTCTCGTCATCGACGCGTTCGTGCGGGTCTCCCTGGTCGGTATCGAAATCCTCAAGATCGACGTCCGGGTCGTGGTGGCGAGCGTGGACACGTATCTGCGCTTCGCCGAGGCGTGCAACCGCCTCGACCTGGAAGCAGGGCCGCGCAAGGACCCGGGCCTGCCCGACCTCGTCGGCGAGATCACCGAGTCCGGCGCCCGCGGCAAGTCCAAGGGTGCGCTGTCCGGCGCCGCGCAGACCATCTCGGACGCCTTCAAGCAGGCGCGCGAGGAGGGCGAGCCCGAACAGCAGCAGCGGCCCCGCGCCCGTAAGTCGACGGCGGCCCGCAGGAAGGAGGAGCAGGAGTGAGCACGTACGTGTACGGCATCATCGACGGCTCCCGTGCCTCGCTGCCCGAGGACACGGTGGGCGTCGGCGACCCGCAGCTGCCCGTGCGCGTCCTCGAGGAGAGCGGTCTGGCGGCCGTCGTCAGTGACGCGCCCGAGGGGCTGCGGCCCAAGCGCAAGGACCTGCTCGCCCACCAGAACGTGCTCGCCGCGGCCGGCGCGGACGGCTGTGTGCTGCCCATGCGGTTCGGCAGCGTGGCGCCCGACGACGAGACCGTCACCTCGGTGCTCGCCGAGCGCGCCGAGCACTACAAGGAACGCCTCCGGGCCCTGGACGGCAAGGTCGAGTACAACGTCAAGGCCACCCACGACGAGGAGGCGGTGCTTCATCGGGTGATGGCCGAGAACCCCGAGCTGCGGGCCCTGACCGAGGCCAACCGGAAGGCGGGCGGCGGCAGTTACGAGGAGAAGCTGCGGCTCGGCGAGATGGTGGTCGCCGCGGTCAAGGCGCGCGAGGTCGAGGACGCGGCCGACGTGCAGCAGGCCCTGGAGACGACCGCCGCGGCGGTGAGCAACGGCCCGGAGTCCAGCGGCTGGCTCGCCAACGTGTCGTTCCTGGTGGCCCGCGACGAGGCCGAGACCTTCCTCGCCTCGGTCGAGCAGGTCCGCAAGAGCCATCCCCACCTCGAACTGCGGGTCAACGGCCCGCTGCCGCCGTACAGCTTCGTCGAGCCCGGCTCCGCCGAGCCCGCGGGCACCACGGCCGGCGCCGAGAGCTCCGGAGAGTGAGGTGAGGGCGTGGGACTCATCGGCGAGGTGCTGCTGCTGCCGTTCGCGCCCGTACGCGGAAGCGCCTGGGTCATCAGACAGGTGCTGAGCGAGGCAGAGCGCATCTACTACGACCCGGCCACGGTCCGGGCCGAACTCGCCCGCCTGGAAGAGCGGTTGGAGGCGGGCGAGATCGACGAGGAGGAGTTCGACCGGCAGGAGGACGAGCTCCTCGACCGGCTGGAGACCGGCTCGCGCTCGAGCGCGGCAACCAACGACTGGACGAGTTGATGAACCGAGTGGGACTGGGCCTCGCGGTAGGGGCCGGATACGTCCTCGGGCGTACCAAGAAGATGAAACTGGCCTTCGCCGTCGGCACCCTGGTCGCCGGCAAACGGATGCAGCTGAGCCCGCGGGCGCTCGCGGACCTGGTCTCCGGACAGCTGCGGGACAACCCGCAGTTCAAGGAGATCGGCGACCAGCTCCGCGAGGACCTGCGCGGGGTCGGGAAGGCGGCCTCCGGCGCCATGGTCGAGCGGCAGCTCGACGCCCTCGCCGACCGTCTGCACGGCCGTACCGCCCAGGTGCGCGACCAGCTCGCGGGCGCCCTGCCGGACGGCTCGGCCGCCGGGTCCGGGAAGGACGAGGCCGACGACGAGGAGAACGACAGGGAGACCGACGAGTACGACGAGGACGAGGCGTACGAGGAGAGCGGCGACGAGCCCGAGGCCGAGCGGGACGAGCCCGAGCCGCCCCGGAAGAAGGCGGCGGCCAAGAAGGCGCCCGCGAAGAAGACGGCCGCCAAGAAGGCACCCGCCAAGAAGAGCGCGGCGAAGGCCCCCGCCAAGAAGGCGACGGCCGGCGCGAAGAAGACCGCGGCCAAGAAGACGGCCTCGGCCCGCGGCGCCCGCTCTCGTGTGTCGAAGGGAGGCGGTGACCGATGACCGACACCGTCGGATCCGCGGCCTCGGCCGCGGGCGGCGCCGCGAAGGCGAGCCCGCTCAGCGGGGTCGCCCACAGCGAGGCCGCCGACCGGCTCAAGGCCGAGGCGCAGGAGTTCCTCGCCGCTCAGGCCCAGCGTCTGCTGATCGGCGCGGGCCGCAAGCTGGGCCAGACCACGTTGAAACTGAACGACATCGCCGAGGGCAACAGCCCCGGCTTCACCAAGCTCGCCCTCGACGGCGGCCGCAAGATCGCCGAGGGCAAGGGGCCGCTGCGCTCCGCCCTGGAGGTGGGCGCCTCCCGCGCCAAGGAGAACGTCATGGGCGCATTGCAGAACCTGGGGGGCGGCAAGGGCAAGCGCAAGGGCGGGGCGGGCAAGAAGCCGACCGTGATCATGGAGTACGTCGATGTCGGCGTCCCCCTGCGCACGGCATACGACCAGTGGACGCAGTTCCAGGACTTCAGCACCTTCGCCAAGGGCGTGAAGAGCGCGAACCGCGCCGACGACACGACCTCCGACTGGCAGCTGAAGGTCTTCTGGTCCAACCGCAGCTGGAAGGCGCACACCACCGAGCAGATCCCCGACGACCGCATCGCCTGGACGTCGGAGGGTGCCAAGGGCACCACGAAGGGTGTCGTCTCCTTCCACCGGCTCGGCGACAGCCTGACGCGGGTGCTGCTGGTGATCGAGTACTACCCGAAGGGCCTGTTCGAGAAGACCGGCAACATCTGGCGCGCCCAGGGCCGCCGGGCCCGTCTCGACCTCAAGAACTACGTCCGCTACGTCACCCTCAAGGGCGAGGCGGAGGACGGCTGGCGCGGCGAGATCCGCGACGGCGAGGTCGTCCGCAGCCACGAGGACGCGGTGGCCGAGGAGGAGGACGAGCAGCGGGACGCAGAGCAGGACGAGCAGGACGAGCAGGACGTGCAGGGCGACGAGGAGGCGTACGAGGGCGAGGAAGAGGAAGCTGAGGAGGAGGGCCCCTACGCCGAGGAGGAGGACGAGAAGGCGGAGTACGAGGACGAGGAAGAGCCCGAGGAAGAGCCCGAGGAAGAGCCTGAGGAGTCCGAGGAGCCCGAGGGCGAGTACGAGGACGAGGGCGAAGGGGCCGACGAGGAGGAGTACGAGTACGCCGAGGGCGGGAGCCGTCGATGACGACCCCCGGCCGGCTGCCCGACCCCTACGGTCGCGACGGCGGCGGCGCGAACCTCGCGGACATCCTGGAGAGGGTGCTCGACAAGGGTGTGGTGATCGCCGGTGACATCCGGATCAACCTGCTCGACATCGAACTCCTCACCATCAAGCTGCGGCTCATCGTCGCGTCCGTCGACAAGGCGAAGGAGATGGGCATCGACTGGTGGGAGGACGACCCCGCGTTGTCCTCCGGCGCCCGTCGCAAGGAGCTCGCCCGGGAGAACGCCGAGCTGCGCGAGCGGATCGCGCAGCTCGAGCCCGGGCGGGGTCAGGAGAAGGAGGCCTGATGACCGGGCTGCGCTATGTGTACGCCGTCTGCCGCCCCTTCGGCACGCCGTTGCAGGCCGAGTTGACCGGCGTGGCCGGTGATCCGCCCAGACTGCTCAGCCACCACGGCCTCGTCGCCGTCGTCAGCCATGTGCCGGAGCGGGACTTCGCGGAGGAGCCGCTCCGGTCCCGTCTGGAGGACCTGGACTGGCTGACGGCGACGGCCCGTGCCCACCAGGGCGTGATCGACGCCCTCACCGTCGTCACCACCCCGCTGCCGCTGCGCCTCGCGACCGTCTTCCGCGACGACAGCGGCGTCCGCACGATGCTCCAGGCCAGGGAGGCCGACTTCCGGCGCACCCTCGACCGGCTCGAAGGGCGGGTGGAGTGGGGGGTGAAGCTCTACGCCGACGAGCGGCCCGCGGACGCCGGCGCACCGGCCGCGAAGCCCGCGACGGGCCGGGACTATCTGCGGCAGCGGCGCTCCAGTGTGCGCGCCCACGAGGACCTGTGGCAGCGCGCCGAGGAATTCGCGACCCGGCTGCACGAAACGCTTTCCGCCGTCGCCGAGGATGCACGGCTGCATCCGCCGCAGAACGCCGCGCTCTCCGGCACGGCGGGCCGCAACGTGCTGAATGCGGCCTATCTGGTGCCGCGGTCCCGTTCCGAGGAATTCGTGGAACTCGTCGACCGGACGAAGGACGAGACAACCGATTTCCGAGTGGAACTCACCGGCCCGTGGGCCGCCTATTCCTTTGCGGGGGAGAAGCCTTGACCGTCGTCGAACGCCGAGAGATCGCCCTGGTGGACCTGCTCGACCGGCTGCTGGCCGGCGGGGTCGTCATCACGGGCGACATCACCCTGCGCATCGCGGACGTCGACCTCGTCCGCATCGACCTCAATGCCCTGATCAGCTCCGTGAACGAGCAAGTTCCCTCACCCTGGGGAGAGTTGACGTGACCCGTGCCCGCAACCGGCTCGACCTCGAACCGGACACCGTCGAACGCGACCTCGTCAAACTCGTGCTGACCGTCGTGGAGTTGCTGCGCCAGCTCATGGAACGCCAGGCGCTGCGCCGCTTCGACGACGGAGGGCTGACCGAGGAGCAGGAGGAGCGCATCGGGCTGACCCTGATGCTGCTCGACGAGCGCATGACCGAGCTGCGCGAGCGCTACGGACTGCGGCCCGAGGACCTCAATCTGGACCTCGGGCCGCTGGGACCGTTGCTGCCGCGGGACTAACTCACCACCTGTACCAGCGGCCCCGGCCTCCGGCTGCGGTTGTGCCCCGCATCAGGAATCCCAGCAGCCAGAGAACCAGTACCGCCAGTGCAATCCACCAGAGAATCTTCACTGCGAATCCGGCACCGAACAGAATCAATGCCAGAAGCAGTACCAGAAGAATGGCAACCATAATGTGAACCTCCTGCATTCCGGGTTTCCCGAAAACGGAGATTCAGGCACTCTTTCTGCACAGAATTTCGCCGTGCAGCACGCTGAACCACGCGTCCTCCCGCGTGCCCCACTCCCGCCAGGCGCCCGCGATCGCCGCCAGCTGCCCGGCCGTGGCGTGCCCGCCCTCGGTGGCCCGCTCCGCGTACGCCGACGCCACCGTGCGGTCGGCCCACAGACCGCTCCACCACGCCCGCTCCTCGGCGGTCGCGAAGGTCCAGGTGCCGGAGGTCGCGGTGATGTCGCTCAGGCCCGCCCGCAGCGCCCATGACTTCAGCCGGCGCCCGGCGTCCGGCTCGCCCCCGTTGGCGCGGGCCACCCGCCGGTACAGGTCCAGCCAGTCGTCCATCCCCGGCGACGCCGGGTACCAGGTCATGGCCGCGTAGTCGGAGTCGCGGACGGCGATGAAGCCGCCCGGCCTGGTGACCCGCTTCATCTCGCGCAGCGCCTGCACCGGGTCCCCGACATGCTGGAGCACCTGGTGGGCGTGGACCACGCAGAACGTGTCGTCCGGCCAGTCCAGGGCGTGCACGTCGGCGACCGTGAAGTCCACGTTGGTCAGACCGCGTGCGGCGGCCGTGGCGCGGGCCTGGTCCAGGACGCCGGCGGCGTGGTCGGCGCCGGTGACATGGCCGTCGGGGACCAGCTCCGCCAGGTCGGCGGTGATGGTCCCCGGGCCGCAGCCGATGTCCAGGATCCTCATGTGGGGCTTCAGCGAACCGAGCAGGTATGCCGCGGAGTTGGCGGCGGTGCGCCAGGTGTGCGAGCGGAGCACCGACTCGTGGTGTCCGTGCGTGTAGACGGCGGTCTCCTGTGGCTTGGACCTGGCTTTCGACATGGCTGAACTCCCCTGTTCGACGCGGTGCCGGTACCGGCTGATCGGTACGCCTTCACCGTACGCGCGCATGTCGAATGATGAGACCCGCGTTTTGCTATGTGGACTGACGGAGAGTCAGCTATCGGGCAGGGGGCGGTACACCGTGAGTGCCTCGGGGAGCTTTTCCAGCGTCACCTCGTCGGTGACTTCGGTGACTTCACCGTCGTAGGCGAGGAGCGTGCCCGGCGCCACACCCGTCAGGCGCAGCCGGCCGACCTGGACGGCCGCGTGGGCGGGGGAGCGGGTCAGCGGGCCGGCGAGGGCCGCGGCGAGCAGCCGCGTCGCGGGGCGCCGGCCGCCGTGCACGACCCGCACGTCCAGCTGCCCGTCCGCGAGGTCGAGGCGGCGGCCCGGCGCCAGGCCCACCCGGTGGTAGGTGCCGTTGCCGACGAACAGCAGCCACAGCGGGCGGGTCCGGCCGCCGAACTCGGCCTCCAGCGGATGCCGGTCGGCGCGCAGCACGCGCAGGGCCGCGAGCACCCCGGCCGGCCAGCCGCCGATCCGCTTCGACCAGTGGTCCCGCACCCGCACCAGCTCCGGATAGACCCCAAGACTGCACGTGTTGACGAAGATGCCCTGGGTCCCGGCGCTGCGGAAGCGGCCCACGTCCACCCGCACGGCCTCGCCGCCGCGGACCGCCCGGCCCAGGTCGTTGACGCCCTCCACGCCCAGGTCGTAGGCGAAGTGGTTGAGCGTGCCGCCGGGCAGCACCGCGAGCGGCAGTCCGTGCCGCAGGGCGACCTCGGCGGCCGCGTTCACACTGCCGTCGCCGCCGCACACGCCGAGCACGCGTGCGTGCGTGGCCGCCTTCTCCAACTCCGCCCGCATGTCGGAGGGCCGGCATTCGACGAGCTCGGCCTGTGGCAGCGCCGCCTGCAGCGCGCGCACCCGCTCGGCGGTCCCGGCCGCGCTGTTCGCCACCATCACCAGCCCCTCGCCCTCGGGCAGCGCGGGCACCTCCGCCCGCGGCCGGGCCGGCGTACCGAGCTGCGCCCGGGTCGGCACCAGACCCCGTACGGCGAACGCGGCGCCCGCCCCCAGCAGGGCGCCCGCCAGCACATCGCTCGGGAAGTGCACCCCGGTGTAGACGCGGGACAGCGCCACCGACCAGGCGACCGGCCCCACCGCCGCGCCCCAGGACGGCGACTCCAGGGCGACGCCCGTCGCGAAGGCGGCCGCCGACGCGGCGTGCCCGGACGGGAACGACGTGGTGATGGGCTGCCGCTTCAGCCGCCGTACCAGCGGCACCGGGTCGAGGACGGGCCGGGGGCGGCGCACGGACCGCTTGCCCAGGGTGTTGATCGTCAGTGAGGCCAGGCTGAGCGAGGCCAGGCCGCGGGCGGCGGCCCGGCGGGCGCGCGGGGTGCGGCTGGCCGCCATCACGGCGCCGGCCGCGAACCACAGCACACCGTGGTTCGCGCTGCGGCTCAGCCGCGGCAGGACGGGTTCGGCCAGCGGCCAGTTCCGCTCGGCGGCGAACTCGAAGAGCCGGCAGTCGAGGGCCAGCAGCGCGTCGCGCACGGCGTGCCGGCCGGGCTTCGGGGCGGTGAGGTCCACGTCAGGGGTCATGCGCTGCGGGTACCCTGAGGTGGCCGTTTCTTGTCCCGGAGCGGTCACGACAACGGAGGCTCACCGCATGCGCCTGCTCCTCGTCCGGCACGGCCAGACCCCGTCCAATGTCGACTTCCTCCTCGACACCGCGATACCCGGCGCGGCTCTGACCCCGCTCGGCGAGCGGCAGGCGGCCGCGCTGCCCGAGACCCTCGCGGACGAGGACATCGAGGCCCTCTACGCCTCCACACTGGTCCGCACCCAGCTCACCGCCGCTCCGCTGGCCGCCGCCCGCGGCCTGGACGTCCTGGTCCGCGACGGCATCCGGGAGATCTCCGCCGGGGACCTGGAGATGCTGGACGGGTTCTCCGAGGCGGGCCGGACGTACATGGAGACCGTGTTCGCCTGGTCGGCCGGGGACGTCGAACGCCGCATGCCCGGCGGCGAGAACGGTGTGGAGGCCCTCGCCCGCTACGACTCCGTGATCGCCGAGGCCGCCGGCAGCGGCGCCGGGACCGTCGCCATGGTCAGCCACGGCGCGGCGATCCGGATGTGGGTCGCGGCCCGCGCCGACAACGTCGACATGGACTTCGCCGCCGCCCGCCCCCTGGACAACACCGGCGTGGTGATCCTGGAGGGTTCGCCCTCCGACGGCTGGAAGGCCCTGACCTGGGAGGGCGCCCCCGTCGGGGCCACCGGCCCGGGCAGCGAGGCCGGACCGGCGGGCAGGCCCCTCGAGGAGATCGAGTAACCGCCCCCGAGGCCGGGCCACGGTCCCCGGCGGGTCGGATATCGGTTTGCCCGGCGTGCGCCCGGGCCCGCACAATGCGGCCTCATGGGACATCTGGAAGCGGCGCACCTCGAGTACTACCTCCCTGACGGGAGGGCGTTGCTCGGCGACGTGTCCTTCCGCGTGGGCGAAGGGGCCGCCGTGGCCCTCGTCGGGCCCAACGGCGCCGGCAAGACCACCCTGCTCCGCCTGATCTCCGGCGAGCTGAAGCCGCACGGCGGCACCGTCACCGTCAGCGGCGGCCTCGGCGTCATGCGCCAGTTCGTCGGTTCGGTACGCGACGAGACGTCCGTGCGCGACCTGCTCGTGTCCGTCGCGTCGCCCCGCATCCGGGAGGCCGCGCAGGCCGTCGACCGGGCCGAGCACCTGATCATGACCGTCGACGACGAGGCGGCCCAGCTGAAGTACGCGCAGGCCCTCGCCGACTGGGCGGAGGTGCGCGGGTACGAGGCGGAGACGCTGTGGGACATGTGCACCATGGCCGCGCTCGGGGTGCCGTACGAGAAGGCGCAGTTCCGTGAGGTGCGCACACTCTCCGGCGGCGAGCAGAAACGGCTCGTGCTGGAGGCGCTCTTCCGCGGCACCGACCAGGTGCTCCTGCTCGACGAGCCGGACAACTACCTCGACGTGCCCGGCAAGCGATGGCTGGAGGAGCGGCTGAAGGAGACCCGCAAGACGGTCCTCTTCGTCTCCCACGACCGCGAACTCCTCGCCCGCGCAGCGGAGAAGATCGTCTCGGTGGAGCCCTCGCCCGCGGGCGCCGACGCCTGGGTGCACGGCGGCGGGTTCGCCACGTACCACGAGGCGCGGCGGGAACGCTTCGCGCGCTTCGAGGAGTTGCGGCGCCGCTGGGACGAGAAGCACGCCCAGCTGAAGAAGCTCGTGCTGAGCCTCCGCCAGGCGGCCTCCATCAGCCATGAGCTGGCCTCCCGCTACCAGGCGGCCCAGACCCGGCTGCGCAAGTTCGAGGAGGCCGGGCCGCCGCCCGAACCGCCGCGCGAGCAGGACATCAAGATGCGCCTCAAGGGCGGCCGTACCGGCGTACGGGCCGTCACCTGCGCGGGACTCGAGCTCACCGGCCTGATGAAGCCGTTCGACCTGGAGGTCTTCTACGGCGAACGGGTCGCCGTCCTCGGCTCCAACGGCTCCGGCAAGTCGCACTTCCTGCGCCTGCTGGCCGGGGAGGAGGTCGCGCACACCGGGCAGTGGAAGCTGGGCGCGCGGGTCGTGCCCGGGCACTTCGCCCAGACGCACGCGCACCCCGAGCTCCTGGGCCGCAAGCTGCTCGACATCCTGTGGACCGAGCACTCCCAGGACCGGGGCGCGGCGATGTCCCGGCTGCGCCGCTACGAGCTGACGAACCAGGCCGAGCAGAGCTTCGACCGCCTCTCCGGCGGCCAGCAGGCCCGCTTCCAGATCCTCCTGCTGGAGCTGCAGGGCGTCACCGCGCTGCTGCTGGACGAGCCCACCGACAACCTGGACCTGGAGTCCGCCGAGGCCCTCCAGGAGGGCCTGGAGGCCTTCGACGGCACGGTGCTCGCGGTCACCCACGACCGCTGGTTCGCCCGCTCCTTCGACCGCTATCTGGTCTTCGGCAGCGACGGCCGCGTCCGCGAGACGCCGGAGCCGGTGTGGGACGAGCGGCGGGTGGAGCGGGCGCGGTAGTCCACCGGGGCGGTCACTTCCAGCGCAGCAGGGCGCCCAGGCCGCCCGGGAGCACCTCGTCGCCCGGCTCGGTGAGCGCGAGCGCGGTGGCGTCCGTCATGGCCGCCGCCCGCATCAGGGCGTCGTCCGCGCGGGCCGCCCACGAGTTCTGCTCGCCGAGGATCTTCAGCTCCGTGCGGCGCACGGCCAGCTGGTCGGGGTCCTCGCCGACCCACACGTCCCGGTGCAGGTCGGGGCCCTCCGGGCGGATCAGGAGTTCCGCGATCCGGTGCTCACGGGCCGCCTCCACCAGCGCGGGAAGGCTCTCGACGGCACCGGCGCGGCCCTCCTCGTCCGGGGTGCGGGCCCCGAGGAAGCGCTCCAGCTCCGCCTCCGCCCGCCGCCGCACATGAGCGGTGCGGATCTGCTCGACCTCGTCGTCCAGGAGCCGGCTGCCGGTGCCGTGTTCGGTCTGCGCCACCAGGTCCTTGATCCGCTGCGGCAGCCGATCGTGCACCTCACGCCGCTCGCGCGGCTCACCGACGAGCACCAGCAGGTCGGCGCCGGTCTCCTCCTGGCAGACGGTGAGCGCGTCGGCGATCTCCGCGGCGTTGTGCTCCCAGGTGTTCTCCACCTTCAGCTGGAAGTGCCGCTCGGACCAGTCCACGCTGCTCGTGCGGTGCACCGGCCACTGCCGGCCCACCACCGCGCCGGCCGGCCGCCGCTCCAGCGCACTGCGCAGCTCGAAGTCGGCGCCCTTGCGGTTGACGTAGGCGACGACGCACACGGGGTTCTCCCCGGCGGGCTCCAGCAGGGGTGTCGTACGGGGCAGCGGCGCCCAGTGGGCCGTGCTGCCGCCCGGCGGGGCCTGCGCCAGCACGGGATCGAGGACCACCTCGCCCGCCCGGGCGAAGAGGGCCCTGCCGTACCGGTCGGGGGAGTGGCGCAGATCCTCGATCGCGCCCTCCACGGCCCGGCAGGTGGCGTCGTCCGCGCCCTGTCCGGCCAGCTCGCGGGACATCGCGGCGGCCGTCAGACGCAGCGCGTGCGCGGTGTCCTCCGCGTGCCGGGAGGTGTCCACGTACACGGAGGCCCAGGGGCCCGGATGTTCGTAGAGTGGGTGCAGATAGGCGAGATCCATGGTTCTCTCCCGGATTCCGCTCGGAGGCAGTGCTCAGTAGTGCTCAGTAGTGCTTCGGTAGTGCTTCAACGGGCGGGTACCCGAACCCCATGAACGAACACGAAGAGTGGGACACCGCCATGACCGGAGTCGACCCCCGCCGCCTGGACGATCAGCAGCTCATGAAAGAGCTGGAGAACATCCACCGCACGCGCCACGACACCCTGCTTCACGCGTCGAGCGACGCGCTGCGCGCCCACAACGGCCGGATGGCCGAGCTGGAGGGCGAGTACCTGCGGCGCAACCCGCAACGCCCGGTCGCCGCGGGCCGCACGCGGGCGGGGGCCCGGGAACGGGGCCGCGGATCCGCCGAGACACCCCACGTCTGACCTGTCCGCGGGTGAGGCCCGGGCCGAGGCCGGCGCGGGCCCGGGACACCGCCGGCGACCCGGGCCGTCGGGTGGGGCCTAGTGGTGGGCCGGGGGGCGGTCCCAGTGGCGGTGGGACGCCACCGCGGCGGTGAAGGCCCGCAGGAACTCCTCGCCGGCCGGGCCGGGGGAGGTGTCCGTGACCACGCCCTGGTCGGCGACCACCTGGTGGAACTCCGCGGACAGCTGCACCCCCTCCGGCTCCAGGGCCGTCACCACCCCGACCCCCGAGCCGAGCGCGCCCACCGGCTTGCCGTGCCGGTAGGCGTCCCGTACGAAGCGCATCACGTCCTGGTCGGAGACGGTCGGCGGGGTACCCACCGGACCGCCGGGCAGCACGACGGCGTCGTACAGCACGGAGGCGACGGTCGGCAGCGCGCGGTCCACCGTGAACGGCTCGCCGTCGGCGCCCGTGACCGTGCCGTCCCGCGGAGCCAGCGCCTCGACGATCGCGCCCTCCGCGGTCAGCGCCTCCTTCACCGACGTCACCTGCTCGCCGTCGACGCCGTCGGCCACCAGCACCGCGATCTTCCGGGTGCGGATCGAGCCGTCGCCGCGCAGTGACTCCAGGCTCAGCGCGGGGGAGAGCACCTTGTTCGGGGCCGCCTCGGCGGGGGCCGGTTCCGGAACGCCGATGCCCTGGGCCACTGCGGCCGCCAACTCGCCGTTCACATGCGCGAGTTGCTCGACGGTACGGGTCCGCACACTCATCGCGTCGACCTTGCCGAGCTCGAAGCGGAAGGCGTCCACGATGTGCTGCCGCTCCCAGGGCGCCATGCTGTGCCAGAACATCGCCGGCTGGCTGTAGTGGTCCTGGAAACTCGGGCTGCGACGGCGGATCTTGGCGCCGTCCACGCGCTCCGCGTAGTGCGTGTAGGCGTGGCCGTCGGCGCCCGCGTGGGCCGGGCAGCCGCCGCCGAGGGAGTTCGGGAAGTAGTTCGTACCGCTGTGGATCCTGCTCTGCCCGTACCCGTCCCGCTGGTTCGTCCGCACCGGTGCCACCGGCCGGTTCACCGGCAGCTGGGCGAAGTTGGGGCCGCCGAGCCGGATCAACTGGGTGTCCAGGTAGGAGAAGTTGCGGGCCTGGAGCAGCGGGTCGTTGGTGAAGTCGATGCCGGGCACGACGTTGGCCGTGTGGAAGGCGACCTGCTCGGTCTCGGCGAAGAAGTTCTCCGGGTTGCGGTCCAGCACCATCCGGCCGATCGGCCGCACCGGCACCTGCTCCTCCGGGATGAGCTTCGTGGCGTCCAGCAGGTCGAAGTCGAAGGCGAACTCGTCCTCCTCCGGCACGAGTTGGACACCGAGCTCCCACTCCGGGTACTCGCCGGCCTCGATCGCGTCCCACAGGTCGCCCCGGTTGAAGTCCGGGTTGCGGCCCTGGCACTCCTGCGCCTCGTCCCACACCAGCGAGTGCACGCCGAGCTTCGGCTTCCAGTGGAACTTCACGAACGTGCCGCGCCCCTCCGCGTTCACGAACCGGAAGGTGTGCACGCCGAAGCCCTGCATCATGCGGTAGCTGCGCGGGATCGCCCGGTCCGACATCAGCCACATGATCGCGTGCAGCGTCTCCGGCTGGAGCGACACGAAGTCCCACAGGGTGTCGTGGGCCGAGGCGCCGGTCGGGATGTCGTTGTGCGGCTCCGGCTTCACCGCGTGCACGAAGTCGGGGAACTTGATGCCGTCCTGGATGAAGAAGACCGGGAAGTTGTTGCCGACCAGGTCGTAATTGCCTTCGGACGTATAGAACTTGGTGGCGAAGCCGCGCACGTCCCGCACGGTGTCCGCGGAGCCCTTCGGGCCCTGCACGGTCGAGAACCGCACGAAGACGGGGGTGCGCACGGCCGGGTCCTGGAGGAAGGCCGCGCGGGTGAACTCCGCGCAGGACTCGTACGGTTCGAAGTATCCGTAGGCGCCCGCGCCCCGCGCGTGCACCACCCGCTCCGGGATCCGCTCGTGGTCGAAGCGGGTGAGCTTCTCCCGGAAGTGGAAGTCCTCCATCAGGGTCGGGCCGCGCTCCCCGGCCGCGAGGGAGTCGTCGGTGTGGTCGACCTCCACGCCCTGGTCGGTGGTGAGCGGGCCGGCCGTGGGGTCGTCCGCCCGGAAGCCGTCGCGCTGCTGCTGCTTGCGGTCCGTCATCAGGCGGCCTCCTTCGCGAAGACGTCCAGGAACGTCTCGCAGAACGCCTTCAGGTCGTCCGGCTTGCGGCTGGTGACCAGCTTGTTCGGGCCGTGATCGCAGACCTTGACCTGTTCGTCGACCCAGCTGCCGCCCGCGTTGCGGATGTCGGTTTGCAGACTCGGCCACGAGGTCAGCACCCGGCCCCGGACCACGTCCGCCTCCACCAGCGTCCACGGGGCGTGGCAGATCGCCGCGACGGGGCGGCCCTGGTCGAAGAAGTCCCGTACGAAACCGACCGCCTTCTCGTCGGTCCGCAGGAAGTCCGGGTTGGCGACCCCGCCGGGCAGCACCAGGCCGCCGAAGGAGTCCGCGGACGTCTCGCCCACGACCTCCTGCACGGGGAAGGTGTCCGCCTTGTCGAGGTGCTCGAACGCCTGGATCTCCCCGGACTTGGTCGACACCAGCACGGGTTCGTGCCCGGCATCCACGGCGGCCTGCCACGGGTCGGTGAGCTCGATCTGCTCGACGCCTTCGGGTGCGGTCAGGAATGCGATGCGCATGATGTCTCCACGTCCTTTCGTGACACGCCGTCTCAGCGATGCCTCAACGGCTGTTCGCGGCACGTCCTGTGAGCGGTGCCTCAACGTCCCTTTGCGGCACGCCAGTGAGCCTCGTCGCTCTTCGCGCGCTTCTTGCTCCGCTTCGCCGCACGCCGGCAGCGCAGCAGTTCCTCTCCGTACGGCAGCAGCACACAGGCGCCGATCGCGGCCGTGATGCCCGCGATGTAGCCGCGGGACAGCTGCGGGCGGCGCGGCACCAGCCGCCAGGCGTCCGGATCGCCCCGGCCGCCGCGCAGGAGTGACTTCACCTGGTCGGCGTGCAGACACATCAGGGCGGCCAGCGCACCGAACGGCAGCGACTCCAGGAAGCTGTGGATGTGCTGCTCGATGGGCCTGACCTCGCGCTCGCTGCGCACGGCGGTCCGTACGTCCCACAGCGCGGTGGCCTCGTGCACCGCGGCGCCGCCCAACTGCACGGCGAGCAGTGCCGGGTTGACCTCGTAGCGCAGGGTGGCCGCGATCGGGATGCCGACCTCGGCCATCATCAGCGAGTGGATCAGGGACTCCTTGGTGCCCGCGGTGTCCTCGATACGGGTCCGACGGTGCATGGCCCAGTCGGCGAGACCGGGCACGAACCAGCTGGGCAGCAGTCCGTAGAGCAGATACCGGGTGGTGGCCTCGCGTACGTCCACGGCGCTGCCGTAGGCGCTGACCTGCGCAACCTGGTCGCGGCTCACAGGCCACCCCGACCGGGTGCCGCGGGCCGGGAGCCGGGCGGGTTGCCGCCCATGGGCTCGGCTCCGCCATAGGTGCCCGGCCTGCTGTCCGGGTCGGCTCGGCTGATGTCGGCCAGGATCGAGTCGGGGGCCTCCGCCTCCGCCAGATCACCCAGGCTCACCATGCCGACCGGCAGCCCGTCCTCGACGACCGGCAGCCGGCGCACGGCATGCGCCCGCATCAGCGCCGCCGCGGCCGTCACCGGGTCCTGCGGGGCGACCAGCACCGGCTCGGCGCTGCACACCGAGCCGACGCTCGTCGTCAGCGGATCGGCGCCCTCGGCGACCGCCCGTACCGTGATGTCACGGTCGGTGAGCATCCCGACGACCTCCTGGCCGTCGGCCACCAGGACATCGCCGATGTCCTGCGCCCGCATCAGCTGCGCCGCCTCGACGAGCGAGGCGTCGGGGCGGACCGCGACCACCCCCGGCGTCATGACGTCCCTCACGAATTCAGCCATCACTGGGGACCTTCCTCCGTTTCCGGCGTTTCCGGCCCACGGGGCCACCGCGGCCGTTCCGACCCGTAGGTCTCGTGGCGTGCTACGTCTCCTCCCGCACCAGCGCCTCGGCCAGTTCCTGGACGGTGCCGTAGCGCTGCTCCGACGGGAGCTGCTCCACGGCCTCCACCAGCGTGTCCGGCGCGTAGGCCCGGCGCAGGGTGCCGGCCAGGTGGCGTGGGGGTGCCGGGAAGGCGCTGCGGGTCAGATGGCGGGCCAGCTCCTGGCGGACCGTGCCCACAGAGGCGCCGCCCGGTGTCACCGGGCCGCCGGCCAGCTGGGGATCGTCGTCGGCGGTCGGCTCGGGGTCGTGCCATTCCTCGGTGCGGGTGGGGTGCCCGGATCGGAGCAGCCCTTGGAGCTCGTGTTTCATCTCGTCGTCGCGGTGGCGGCTGAGTCGGTCGCTGCCTCGCTGCATGACTCTCCCTCCAGATGTTCGGGGGTGGCGACCGCGTACCCGAGCACGCGCCGCCGACACGGGGGTTTGTGCTCCGGTTCCGGGGAGACCCGCCGGGCGCCCCCCCAACGCCCCCCACGCGATCCCGGGGAAGGAACCGTCATGGCGATGTTCGCTGTGCTGATCCCGTTCGTCATGCTCGGCGTGGTGCTGGCACTGGGCCGTTACGAGGAGCTGCTGCTGCCCGAGCAGCGGGACGAGGTGAGGGAGCTGGTGCCGCTCACGGAGCCGCAAGAGAGCTGAACTCCGCTCGGTCACCTCGGTCCAGGGGACTGACACGGCCAAGGTGGGCGTGTAGATTGCGGGCGTCAAGAATCTGCGCACCATTGGTGGTTCGACCGTCCGAGTCTCCAGGGGGAGCCCATGCAACGGCGGCGCACACTCGGACTTCTCACCGCGGCGATGCTCGTCGGCGCCGCCGGCTGCGGGTCCTCCGACTCCGGCAGCGGCGCCGCCTCGCCGGCCGGCGGGGGCAAGACCACGCAGGTGACCGTCGGCATCATTCCCATCATCGACGTGGCCCCCCTGTACCTCGGACAGAAGAAGGGCTTCTTCGCCGACCGCGGCATCGAGCTGAAGACCGTGACCGCGCAGGGCGGCGCCGCGATCATCCCCGGCGTGGTGAGCGGGCAGTTCCAGTTCGGGTTCAGCAACACCACGTCGCTGATGATCGCCCAGACGAAGGGCGTCCCGGTCAAGTCCGTGGTCAACGGGGCCGCTTCCAACGGCAAGGTCGGCGCCGACGTCACCGGTGTCCTCGTCAAGAAGGACAGCTCCATCAAGTCGGCGAAGGACCTGGCCGGACACACCGTCGCGGTCAACACCCTTCAGAACATCGGGAGTACGACGGTCAGGGAGTCCGTGCGCAAGGCGGGCGGCGACCCCGACAAGGTGAAGTTCGTCGAGCTCCCCTTCGACCAGATGCCCGCCGCCCTCGACGGCGGACGCGTCGACGCCGCCTGGATGGGCGACCCGGCGAAGTCCATCGCCGAACAGCAGGGCGCCCGTAGCGTGGCGTCCCCGTTCGCCGAGACCGACCCGAAACTGACCGTGGCGACGTACTTCACCTCCACGCAGATCACCCAGCGCAACCCCGAGTTGGTGAAGAAGTTCACCGAGGCGATGGCCGAGTCGCTGAAGTACGCCTCCCAGCACCCGGACGAGGCGCGGCAGATCCTCACCGCCTACACCAAGATCGACGCGGGCCTGCTGGACACGCTCACCCTGCCCGCCTGGCCCGCCGAGGTCGACACGGCCTCCCTGGAGAAGCTGGCCTCCCTCGGCGAACAGGACGGCCTCTTCGGCGACAAGAAGCCGGACATCCAGGCGCTGTTCGGCTAGGGGGCCCGGGTCCGGGCAGGGCCTGCTACTTCTTGTCCCGGCCCGGGTTCGGGCAGGGCCTGCTACTTCTTGTCCCGGCCCGGCAGGAACTCCTGCACCTTCGCCTTGAGCCCCTGCTTGATCATCGACCCGCGGTCCGCGTCACCCTTGAGGATCGACGCGGCCGTCGCCTCCATCTGCTCCCAGGTCGCGTGCGGCGGGATCGGCGGTACGGCCGGGTCGGTGAGGAACTCGATCACCGCGGGCCCGTCCGCCTCGAGGCCCGCACGCCAGCCCGCCTCGACGTCCTCGGGCTTCTCCACCCGGATGCCGGTCAGCCCGAGCGAACGGGCGAACGCGGCGTACTGCACGTCCGGCAGCTCCTGCGAGGGCAGGAAGGACGGGGCGCCCTCCATCGCCCGCATCTCCCAGGTCACCTGGTTGAGATCGTGGTTGTTGAACACCCCGATCACCAGCCGCGGGTCCTCCCACAGGTCCTTGTACTTGGCGGCCGTGATCAGCTCCGCGAGACCGTTCATCTGCATCGCCCCGTCCCCGACCAGCGCGATCGCCGGACGGTCGGGATGCGCGAACTTCGCGCCGATGGCGTACGGCACCCCGCACCCCATCGTCGCCAGCGTGCCGGACAGCGAGGAACGCATGCCGGGCCGCATCGTCAGATGGCGGGCGTACCAGTTGGCCGCCGAACCCGAGTCGGAGGACACGATCGCGTTGCCGGGCAGCAGCGGGTCCAGGGCCGCGGCCACGTACTCCGGGTTGATCGGGTCGGCCGACAGCTGAGCCCGCCGCCCCATCACCTCACGCCAGCGCCGCACGTTGTCGCACACCGTGTCGTACCACTGCCGCCCGCGCCCCTCGCGGTTCAGCAGCGGGATCAGCCGCTCCAGCGTCGCCTTCGCGTCGCCGACGAGATTCACCTCGTACGGATAACGCATCCCGACCATGTGCGGGTCGATGTCGATCTGCACCCCGCGCGCCTTGCCGAACTCCGGCATGAACTGCGTGTAGGGGAAAGACGATCCGATGGTCAGCAGGGTGTCGCAGTCCCGCATCAGCTCGTACGACGGACGCGTGCCGAGCAGCCCGATCGAGCCGGTGACGTACGGGAGTTCGTCGCTCAGCACGTCCTTGCCGAGGAGCGCCTTGGCGACGCCCGCGCCGAGCAGCTCGGCGACCCGCTCCACCTCCGCCCGCGCCGCGGCCGCGCCCTGGCCGACCAACAGGGCGACCTTGTCACCGGAGTTGAGGATCTCGGCGGCCCGGTTCAGGGACTCCTCGGACGGCACGGCCGTCCACGAACTGCGGTCCAGGCTGGACGGGACCATCTTGAACTCGTGCGTGGGCGGCGAGTAGTCGAGCTCCTGGACGTCGCCCGGGAGGATGATCGCCGTGGGGCAGCGGCGGGCGTACGCGGTGCGCAGCGCCCGGTCCAGCACGTTCGGCAGCTGCTCGGGGACCGTCACCGTCTCCACGAACTCCGAGGCGACGTCCTTGAACAGCGTGTGCAGGTCGACCTCCTGCTGGTACGAGCCGCCCATCGCGGTGCGGTGCGTCTGGCCGACGATCGCCAGCACCGGCACATGGTCCAGCTTCGCGTCGTACAGGCCGTTGAGGAGATGGATCGCACCGGGCCCCGACGTCGCCGCGCACACTCCGACGCGACCACTGAACTTCGCGTAACCGACGGCCTCGAACGCCGACATCTCCTCGTGCCGCGACTGCACGAACCGCGGCTGGTTCTCGGCCCGGCCCCACGCGGCGAGCAGGCCGTTGATGCCGTCGCCGGGATAGCCGAACACATGCTCCACACCCCATTCGCGCAACCGCTCGAGGATGTGGTCGGAGACCTTGGTGCTCATGGAGAAAACCTCCCGGACGTCGGAAATGCACAGGCAGCGCCTTCCGAGTCACCCCAGGGGCCCCGGGAAAACCTGCGCCCCGGTTTGCGGGCGAGGGCCGGGGGCAGGCGCACTGTCAGTGCTTCGGACAGGAGGCACGTCCGTGGGAGCGGCCCTCGCGCCGCCACGGCTGTGCCTGTCCGGGGCGGCCTCCCGCGGTGACCGCGCAACCCGGCTCACCACCAAGGGAGTTGCTACGCATCATGGCCATGCGTACGAGCGCGAAGCATCACCCGCATGACGACGCCCCCGACACCGCGGACGCCTTCCGCCGACTGGCCGGACTGCCCGACGGCCCCGAGCGCGAGACCCTGCGCGGCGAGATCATCGAGGCCTGGCTGCCCATGGCCGACCGGCTCGCGGGACGGTTCCGCAGCCGCGGCGAGAGCTTCGACGACCTGCGCCAGGTCGCGGCCCTCGGCCTGGTCAAGGCCGTCGACCGCTACGACCCCGAGCGCGGCAACGCCTTCGAGAGCTACGCCGTGCCCACCATCACCGGCGAGATAAAGCGCCACTTCCGCGACCACATGTGGACGCTGCACGTGCCACGCCGGGTGCAGGAACTGCGGAACCGGGTGCGGTTCGCGAGCCAGGACCTCTCCCAGACCATCCCCGGCCGCCGGCCCACCGTCGCGGAGATCGCCGAGCACGCGCGGATGAGCGAGGAGGACGTGCTGACCGGACTGGAGGCGCTGGAGAGCTTCACCGCGCTGTCGCTGGACGCGGAGCTGCCCGGCAGCGAGGACGGGTACTCGCTGAGCGACGCGCTGGGATCGCCGGACCCCGCGCTGGAGACGGTGGTGGACCGGGAGTCGGTCGCACCGCGGCTCGCCGCGCTGCCCGAGCGGGAACGGGCGATCTTGTACATGCGGTTCTTCGGGGACATGACCCAGAGTCGGATCGCCGAGCAGCTGGGGATCTCGCAGATGCATGTGTCCCGGCTGATCAGCCGGTGTTGTGGGTTGGTTCGGGAGCAGGTGTTGAAGGACGGGACGTAGACCGTAGGGGTGCGGATGTCGTGCCGGGTGCGGGTTTCACCCGGTCGGCGTCTATCTGTCCCGCTAATGGGGCTCTGGCGCGCGCGTCCTGCGCGTGGGCGGGCTGTGATGGACGCAGTGATCTGTCCGCGGTCTAAGGAGCCCCCCTCATGCGCCGCACCGTGCGTGCCCTGTCCGTCCTCGTTGTGGCGGGTGCCGCTCTCGGCGGTGTCGTGCCCGTCGCGCTCGCGGACCCGGCCGCCGAGGTCAGTCCCGCCAGTGTCGAGCCCGAAGGCACCGTCACCGTCTCGGTCTCCTGCGACCCGGTCGGCGGTACCGCGCCCGCCACCATCGAGGCCACTTCCCAGGCCTTCGGCGAAGAGGCCGTGCAGCTCCAGCGCGTGCCCGGGAACGACGATGCCGCTGCCGGGCCCGCCTATCGGGGGACCGCGCGGATCGCGCCCGCGGACGACTACGGCGACGACTCGGCGTGGACCGTGGACGGGACGTGCCCGGCGGCGGCCGGGGCGCAGGGCAGGCCGTGGAGCGCGACGTTCGACGTGACCGACGGCGGCGGCACCGGACACGGCTGCACCGAGCCGCGGGCCGAGCCGTGCGCCAGTACCAGCGCACCGGTCCAGCGGGGCGTGCACGCCGGCACCGGCGGGACCTTCACCGACTCCGTGCCGGCGCTGGTCGCGGGCGGTGTGCTCATCGCGGGCGCCCTCGGGGGTGCCGTGTACCGGCTGCGCCGCAGGGCGCCCCGCGGGGAGGCGTGAGGCGGTTCCCGGGGTCGGTGTGACCGGCGCAACTCGAGCGGGACCACATCGGCGTGCGCCACCCTGGGTACGCGAAGCGTGGCGGCGCACGCCCCCGTCGCCCCCGCCGGAAGGACAGGACCCAGCCCACGGCCCCGCGACACAGCGGCTCACCCGGAGGTACGGATGCGGCGCACGGACCCCGAAGGCCACGGCCCGGTCCGCTACGGCCCGCCGTTGCCGGACGACGGGCTGCCCGTGCTGCCCGAGCTGTCGGCCGTGCTCGCCGCGGCGGCGGCGCGGGGCGGCAGCGAACCCGTCGGGGGCGGTTCCGGGCTGCTGGACGCGGCGTGCGGCTACTGGGCCCGGCGGGGACTGTCCGCCGGGCCCGAGCGTGTCGTGGCGGCCCCCGGCGCCCCGTCCCTGCTGCTCGCGCTGACCGCGGCCCTCGGCGGCGACGTCCTGGTACCCCGGCCCTGCGCGGCCTGGTGGGCGCCGTACGCACGCCTGTTGGGCAGGCCCGTCTTCCATGTGGCGACACCGGCGGAGTGCGGCGGTGTCCCGGACCCGTACGCCCTGCTGGAGACCGTGCGCCGGGTCCGCGACGAGGGCGGTGACCCGCGGCTGCTCGTGCTGTCCGTGGCCGACGACCCCACCGCCACCGTGGCGCCGCCCGAGGTGCTGCACGAGGCCGTGGAGGCCGCCGCGGACGAGGGCCTGCACCTGATCAGTGACGAGACCTGGCGCGACACCGTGCACGCACCGCACGACACCATGTGGCTGAGCCCCGCCGAGATGCTGCCCGACCGGGTCACCGTCGTCACCGACCTCGCCGGCGCGCTGCTGCCGCCGGGCTGGCCCGCCGCGATCGCCCGCTTCCCCGAAGGGGACGCCGGAGACGGCCTCCACGCGCGCGTGCTCGACGTGCTCACCGCCCTCGGCGCCCGGGTGGCCGCCCCGGTGGCCGCCGCGGCCTGCTACGCGCTGCCGGAACCGGAGCCGGTGACCGACCGCGTCGCCGCCGCCGTACGCCTGCACGCGCGCGTGGCCGCCGCCGCATACACCGCCGTCGTCTCGGTCGGCGCCCTGGCCCGGCCCCCGCAGGCCGGCCGCCACCTCTACGTCGACCTCGGCCCGCTGCGCTCCGCGCTCGGCGCGCACGGCGTCGGTGACGCCCAGGACCTGGAGGAGTTCCTCACCGCCCGGCTCGGGATGCCGGCCCCCGGTGGCCATCGCTTCGGCGACGACCTGGGGGCGCTGCGGGTGCGGCTGTCGACCGGGGCGTTGCTCGCCGGGACGGACGGGGAACTCGAGGAATGCCTCAGTTCGACCACACCGTTGGAACTGCCACACGTGCACCGTGCGTTGATCACTTTGAAGTCGGTCTTCGACGATCTCCGCGACGACGCTCAGCGATGGGAGCCTCCTCGATGACGCAGCAGTCCACGAGTACGGCCGGTTCGAGCGCAGCCGGTTCCCGCACGACCGTGCGGGAACCCGACGCTCCGACGGCCGCCACCACCGTCCCGGAAACCGACGCTCCGGCGGCCGCATCCTCCTTCGCACCGCCCTTCCCGCCGCTCGCCGAACCCCGCCCGCTCGGCGAGCGCCGGTTCTGGCCGCGTACGTTCCACGACCGGCTCACCGCCCCGCTTCCCGGCCTCAAGGCCATGGCCCGGTTCGCCCGCGAGGGTTCCGTGCGGCCCGGCCGGGAGGGTCTCGCCGACATCCCGAGGCTCCCGTTCGAACCCGCGCCGCTGCCCCGCGTGGACGCCCGTACCGTCGCCGTCTCCTGGGCGGGGCACGCCAGTTGGGTCATCCGGATCGGCGGCCTGACCGTCCTGACCGACCCTGTCTGGTCCCGTCGCATCCTCGGCACCCCGGCGCGGATCACCCCCGTCGGCATCGCCTGGAGCGCGCTGCCGCGCGTGGACGCGGTCGTCATCAGCCACAACCACTACGACCATCTGGACGCCCCGACGCTGCGCCGACTCCCGCGCGACACCCCGGTGTTCGTGCCCGCGGGGCTGGCCGGCTGGTTCCGGCGCCGCCGGTTCACCCAGGTCACCGAGCTCGACTGGTGGGAGGCGGCCGAACTGAACGGCGTCCGCTTCGACTTCGTCCCGGCCCACCACTGGTCCAAGCGCACCCTCACCGACACCTGCCGCAGCCTGTGGGGCGGCTGGGTCCTCACGGCCCCGGACGGGCAGCGGGTCCACTTCGCCGGCGACACCGGCTACGGCCACTGGTTCTCCCGCATCGGCCGCCGCTACCCCGGCATCGACCTGACCCTGCTGCCCATCGGTGCCTACGACCCCCGCTGGTGGCTCAGCGACGTGCACTGCGACCCGGAGGAGGCGGTGCGGGCGGCCCAGGATCTCGGGGCGCGACGGATGGCCCCCATGCACTGGGGCACGTTCGTGCTGTCCGCGGAGCCGGTGCTGGAGCCGCTGACGCGGGTCCGGGCGGCCTGGGAGAAGGCGGGACTCGCGCGGGAGGACCTGTGGGACCTGCCGGTGGGCGGCTCACGGGTGCTGGAGCGAGCCTGAGCCGAATTTCGGTGGCCGCGCGGTCCTTGTGATCGCTAGCCTCGCCCGCCATGAAACGGCGACAGCACAAGAAGTTCTCCCGTCAGCTCTTCGAGGCGACCCTGGCGGGGGACGCCGTCCGTGTGCGGGCGCTGCTGAAGCGAGGAGCGCAGGCGGAGCGACCGTACGACGACGGCGCCACCCCGCTCTATCTGGCGTCCGTGCAGGGGGAGGCCGAGGTCGCGCGCGTGCTGCTGCGCGCCGGGGCCGCCCCCGACACGGAGAGTGCGGGCGACGGCTCGCAGGGGACGCCGCTGTGCGCGGCCGCCTGCTGGGGCCACCTCGAGACCGTACGCGAACTGCTGGCGCACGGCGCCGATCCGAACCTCCGTGAGGACCACGGGACCGGCTGGTCACCGCTGGAGTGGGCGAACCACGGCCCGCACCCGGCGACCGCGGAACTCCTCGTCACGGCTGGCGCACACAGAACCTAGGCCCTGGCGGTCCTGCGCACCCGGCGCCACACACTCGGCGCCGCGCTGACCGCGACCGTCAGCACGATCGCCGCCACCACACCTTCCCAGGGCTCGTCGAACAGCGACCCGCCCAGAATCCCGATCAACTGGTACGTCACCGCCCACGCCAGGCACGCCGGCAGATTGCCCCGGGCGAACCTTCGCAGCGGCCACTTCGCCATCAGGCACGCCAACATGACCGGAATCCGGCCCGCCGGCACCATCCGGGACAGCACCAGCACCGCCACCCCGTGCTCGGCCAGCTTCTCCTGCGCCTGCGTCAGCCGGTCCTCCGGCGCCCGGGACCGGATCGCCTCCAGCCACCGCGACCCGTTCTTCGACTTCATCCCGCGCCGCCCCAGCCAGTACAGCGCCATGTCCCCGAGGAACGCCGCCAGCGAGGCCGTCACGAACACCAGCGCCATCGAGAACGGCGCCGTCTGATGGAACGCCACCACGGCCGCCGAACTCACCAGTGCCCCCGTCGGCACCACCGGCACCAGCGCGCCGATCAGCACCAGCAGGAACAGCGACGGATACCCGAGCGCCTGCTGCGTCGACTCGGGCGGCACGGTCCTGACGGCCGCGGCCAGCCACGTCACCGTCACCGGGCCACCTCCGGGCGCACGCTCTCCCCGTGCTCCAGCAGATGCACCGCCACACCGGGCGCACGCGCGGCGGCGAGCCGCACGAACTCGGCGCCGGGGGCATGGAATTCATGGGGGCGCACGGCGTCCATCCCGATCGGCCAGTACGTGCCGTAGTGCACCGGCACCGCGCTGGCCGGGTCCAGCCGGGCCAGCGCCTCCGCGGCGCGCCCCGGGTCCAGGTGCCCCTCACCGAGGTACGGCCCCCAGCCGCCCACCGGCAGCAGCGCCACGTCGACCGGCCCGACCTCCTTCGCCATGTCGTCGAACAGGCCGGTGTCCCCGGCGAAGTAGGTGCGCGCCTCGCCCTCGACGACGTAGCCGAGCGCGGGGGAGCGATGCGGGCCCACGGGCAGCCGCCGCCCGTCGTGCCGGGCCGGGACCGTCCGGACGACCACGTCCCCGATCACCGTCTCGTCGCCCGGCGCCACCTCGGTGACCTGGAGGTGGGCGAGCCGGCGGAGCCCGGGCACCGCACGGGGTGCGCCCCGGGGCACGAGCAGGCGCGTGCCCGGGGACAGCCGCTGCAACGACGGAATGTGCAGATGATCGGAGTGCAGATGGGAGACGAGCGCCACGTCCGCGCGCCAGGCGCCGGGCGGCGGCACCGCGCCCCGACGGCGGCGCAGATGGGCCAGCCGGCGGGCGAACAGGGGATCGGTGAGCACACGGACGTCCGAGTCCTGGAGCGTGCAGGTGGCGTGCCCCCACCAGGTGATCTCCACCGGCACCTCTTTGCCTCCTTCGCGCGACTCCCCGAAGCCTACGGGCAGGAGTAGGGTCGGCGGCGAAACCCGGAGGTGAGGGGGACGCCATGGGACCGGTCCGCGTCACGGCGATCGCGAGTCTGACGCCGCTGGAGGAGCTGGAGGCCGACCCCTTCCTGGTGGACTCCCGCAGCCAGCACGCCATGTGCGCCCGCTGGGCCGCCGAGCGCGGCTACACCGTCAGCCGGGAACTCCTCGTGCGCGGCCTGCGCCCCGACCACTGCGTGCTCTGGGACGGCGTCCGCCCGGAGACCGACCTCTTCGTCGCGCCCAGCCGCCGGGTCCTGGACAGCGCCCTTTCCTCCACCGAGGAGTTCCTCGCCGAGTGCGCCCGCCGCGGGGTGCGCGTGGAGACGGTGGGGTCGGCGGAACCGTCGTACGACGCCCAGATGAAGGCCAGCATCCACCGCCGGCTGTCGATGCCGACGGCCGGGTACGACGGCCGGTAGCCGCCGCGGCTCCCGGCGGGACGGCCGGTGGTCGCCGCCCGGCTGCCCGCGGGACGGTCACCGGCCCGCCCCGGGGAGACTCCGGGGAACCTCCGTCCGTTGTGACAGGGTGGGTACAGGCCCGCACCGACGACGGGCCGGGGACGTGAGGTGTGCGGGGCGTGCGAGGCGGGCGTTGGCGGCGGGTCGCCAGTCAGGCGGGGCGGAGTGTCGCGGTGTGGGCGGTCTCCACGATCACCATGCTCGTCCTCGCCGGCATCCTGCCGGACTTCCAGCTCAGGTCCGCGGACGGCGACAGCGCCACCGACATCGCCGTCACCGCGGCCCTCGGCGCGGGTGCCTTCGGTGTCCTGTCGGCGCTGGTCTGGCCGCTCCTCGTACGCCTTCTGCTGCTCGTGCCCGCCCTGGTGCTCGGGCTGCTCGTCTTCGTCCTCAACGGCTTCCTGCTCCTGCTGGCGCTGCGGCTGAACCCGACCGAGCGGGGCGCGGCCGCGTGGGAGACCGCGGTGGTGGTCGCCGCTGTGATGTCGGCGGTCGCCTCCGCGACCGGCGCCGCCCTGGCCGTGCGGGACGACGACGCCTACCGGCGCCGCCTGTACCGGCTCGCCGACCGCCGCCGCAGAGGCGGCCCGGCCGCGCCGTCCGCCCCTGGGGTGGTCTTCCTCCAGCTGGACGGCGTCGGGTACGACGTCCTGCGGTTCGCCGTCGGTACGGGCGTCATGCCGACCCTCGCCCGCTGGCTGGACACCGGCTCCCACCGGCTCACCCCGTGGCGCACCGACTGGTCCAGCCAGACCGGCGCCAGCCAGCTCGGCATCCTGCACGGGAGCAACGAGGACGTGCCGGCCTTCCGCTGGTACGAGAAGGACAGCAGGGAGGTGATGGTCTGCAACCGCCCCACCAGCGCCGCCGAGCTCCAGCGCCGGGCGGTCGAACGCACCGGTGACGGCGGGCTCCTCAGCCTCGACGGGGCCAGCCGCGGGAACCTCTTCAGCGGCGGCGCCGACGAGCAGGCGCTCGTGCTGTCCATCGCCACCCGTCGCCGCAGCCGCGAGACCCGGTCCCGGGCGGGCTACTTCGCGTACTTCTCCGACCCGGCCAACGCCGTGCGCACCGCGCTGTCGTTCGTCGCGGAAGTCGGGCGGGAGATCGGGCAGTCGACCCGGGGCCGCGTCCACCGGGTCCGCCCGCGCGTGAGACGCGGCGGGCTCTACCCCTTCATCCGCGCCTTCGCGACCGTCGTCGAACGGGACGTCGTGGTCGCCGCGGTGATGGGCGACATGCTCGCCGGACGCACCGCCGTCTACGCCGACCTGGTCGCCTACGACGAGGTCGCCCACCACTCCGGGCCGATGAGCCGGGACGCCGAGAAGGTCCTCGAACGCCTCGACCGGTCCCTGGCGTTGATCGAGAACGTCGCCGAACACGCCCCGCGTCCGTACCGGATCGTCGTCCTGTCCGACCACGGCCAGAGCCCCGGCGAGACCTTCCGGACCCGCTACGGCCTCACCCTCGGCGACCTGGTGCGGGCCGGCTGCGGACTGCCCGTGCCGCGCAAGGCGCAGCGCACCCACAGCGGGGCCGAGGCCCGCGCGGCCGTCCGCGCCGCCCTGCGCCGGCCGGTCGAGGAGGGCCGCGAGCAGCACCGCCCCGCGCGGCGCAGCTCGGAGCCGCTCGTGCTGGCGTCCGGGAACCTCGGGCTGGTCTCCTTCCCTGACGTGCCGCACCGGATGAGCAAGGAGGAGATCGACGCCCGCCACCCGGCGCTGCTGACGACGCTCGCCAACCATCCCGGCATCGGCTTCCTCCTCGTGCGCAGCGAGGAGCACGGCGGGGTGGTGCTCGGGCCGTTCGGCACCGAGATCCCGGTCGATCAACTGGACGGGAATCCGGGCCCGTTGGCCGCTTTCGGGCCGGGTGCCGCCGACGCCGTACGCCGCACGCACGGCTTCGCGCACACCGCCGACATCATGGTCAACTCCTGGTACGACCCGGGCGAGGGCGAGGTGCTCGCGTTCGAGGAGCAGATCGGCTCGCACGGCGGCCTCGGCGGCGCGCAGGGGCGGCCGTTCCTGCTGTCGCCGGTGGCCCTCTCCGCACCGGTCGACGGCGAGGAGGAACTCGTCGGCGCCGAACACGTCCACCGCGTCCTGCGCCGGTGGCTGGACGAGTCGGACGGCCCCCAGGTCCCGCTGCCGGAACGCCAGGACGAACAGCGGGCCGCTTAGGCGGGTGCGGTAAGCCCGAATGTGATCGGATGGGGTCCACACCCCGGAACCGGGACCACATGAAAGGAATGACCGTGGCTACCACGCGCTCCGCACACACCGTCTGGGAAGGCAACCTGCTCGAGGGCAGCGGAGTCGTCTCCTTCGACTCCTCCGGCGCCATCGCCCAGCAGCCGGTGACGTGGGCTTCCCGCGCCCAGGAGGCGAACGGCAAGACCAGCCCCGAAGAGCTGATCGCGGCCGCCCACTCCAGCTGCTTCTCCATGGCGTTCTCGCACGCCCTCGCGGGGGCCGGCACCCCGCCCACCAAGCTCACCACCTCCGCCGACGTCACCTTCCAGCCGGGCGAGGGCATCACCGGCATCCACCTCACCGTGGAGGGCACCGTCCCCGGCATCGACCAGGACGCCTTCGTCGCCGCGGCCGAGGAGGCCAAGGTGAACTGCCCGGTCAGCCAGGCCCTCAAGGCCGTGCCGATCACCCTGTCGGCGAAGCTGGCCTGACAGCCGCACGTGCCCGGATGCCGCGTCCCCCTGGGGGGCGCGGCATCCGCCATTTCGGGGTACCCGGCTTTGGGGGTGCACGGCTTTCGGGGGACGCGGCATTGACAACAGCCCACTCAAGTTTTGTGCTGGAGTCCGGGAAGTGCCCTGGCGGAAGGGGACAGCGATGGGACGCGCGGTCGGGATCGATCTGGGGACCACGAACTCCGTGGTGGCCGTCCTGGAGGGCGGCGACCCCACGGTCGTCGCCAACGCGGAGGGGGCCAGGACCACACCGTCGGTCGTGGCCTTCGCCAAGAACGGGGAAGTGCTCGTCGGGGAGGTCGCCAAGCGGCAGGCCGTGACGAACGTGGAGCGGACCGCGCGGTCCGTGAAGCGGCACATGGGCGACGCCGACTGGCGCTTCCCTGAGCAGGGGTCGGTCGACGGCACCCGCTACCGGGCGCAGGAGTTGTCGGCGCGGGTGCTGCAGAAGCTGAAGCGGGACGCCGAGTCCTACCTCGGCGAGGACGTCACCGACGCGGTGATCACGGTCCCGGCGTACTTCGACGACACCCAGCGGCAGGCCACCAAGGAGGCCGGCGAGATCGCGGGCCTGAAGGTGCTGCGGATCATCAACGAGCCGACCGCCGCCGCCCTCGCCTACGGCCTGGACCGGGGCGAGGAGCAGACCGTCCTCGTCTTCGACCTCGGCGGCGGCACCTTCGACGTGTCGCTCCTGGAGATCGGCGACGGTGTCATCGAGGTCAAGGCGACGAACGGCGACACGCATCTCGGCGGCGACGACTGGGACCAGCGGGTCGTGGAGCACCTGGTGAAGAAGTTCCAGGGGCAGTACGGCATCGACCTCGGCAAGGACAAGATGGCGCTGCAACGCCTGCGCGAGGGCGCCGAGAAGGCCAAGATCGAGCTGTCCAGCTCGTCGGAGACCACGATCAACCTCCCCTACATCACCGCCTCCGCCGAAGGCCCGCTGCACCTCGACGAGAAACTGACACGAGCTCAGTTCCAGGAGCTCACCGCAGACCTGCTCGACCGCTGCAAGACCCCCTTCCACCAGGCCGTCAAGGACGCCGGCATCAAGCTCGCCGCGGTCGACCACGTCATCCTCGTCGGCGGCTCGACCCGGATGCCCGCCGTCACGGACCTCGTCAAGGAACTCACCGGCAAGGACCCGCACAAGGGCGTCAACCCGGACGAGGTCGTCGCCCTCGGCGCCGCGCTCCAGGCGGGTGTCGTCCGGGGGGACGTGAAGGACGTCCTGCTCCTCGACGTCACCCCGCTGTCCCTGGGCATCGAGACCAAGGGCGGCATCATGACGAAGCTCATCGAGCGCAACACCACGATCCCGACCCGGCGTTCGGAGATCTTCACCACCGCCACCGACAACCAGCCCTCGGTCGGCATCCAGGTCTACCAGGGCGAACGCGAGATCGCCGCCTACAACAAGAAGCTCGGCGTCTTCGACCTCACCGGCCTGCCGCCCGCCCCTCGTGGCGTTCCGCAGATCGAGGTCGCCTTCGACATCGACGCCAACGGGATCATGCACGTCTCCGCGAAGGATCTCGCGACCGGCCGCGAGCAGAAGATGACCGTCACCGGCGGCTCGGCCCTCCCCAAGGACGACATCGACCGCATGATGCGGGACGCGGAGCAGTACGCGGAGGAGGACCGCAAGCGCCGGGAGGCAGCCGAGACCCGCAACCAGGCCGAGCAACTCGTCTACCAGACCGAGAAGTTCCTCCGCGAGAACGACGAACGCGTCCCCGCCGAGACCAAGTCGGAGGTGGAGGCGGCGATCGCGGAACTGAAGACGCTCCTGGAGCAGAACGCCGAGACGGCGGCCCTGCGCAACGGCGTCGAGCACCTGGCCACCGTCAGCCAGCGGGTGGGCCAGGCGATGTACGCGCAGGCCCAGCAGTCGGAGCCGACCGCCACCGAACAGCAGACCACCACGCCTCCCGACGAGGAGGGCGTGGTGGACGCGGAGATCGTCGACGACGACAAGGAGCAGAAGGGCGGGGCCGCCTGAGCCCTACGACCCCGTCTTCTCCCAGCCCCGCCGCTCCGGCCGCGGCCCCAGTTGCCTGGGGTCGCGGCTGCGGTACACGACGTACGGCCGGAACAGGTACTGCACCGGCGCGCTGAACATATGGACCAGCCTGCTGTACGGCACGAACGCGATCAGCGCCATCCCGATCACCGCGTGGACCTGGTACAGCACCGGCACCCCGTGCATGCGGTCGATGTCCGGCTGGAGGGTGAACAGGCTGCGCGCCCAAGGGGCGATGGACTCACGGTAGTTGTAGCCGTCGCCGGAGGCGTGGGTCAGCTTGGCGATCATGCCCAGCGCGATCGCGCCGAGCAGCACCAGGTACATCAGCTTGTCGTTGGCGGTGGTCGCGCGGAAGACGGGGGCCCGCGTCCGCCGTCGGTAGACCAGCAGCACGATCCCGGCGACGGTGAGGACGCCGGCCGCGGTGCCGCCGTAGAGCGAGAACAGGTGGTACGTGTGCTCGCTGATCCCCGCCTTGTCCGTCCACGACATCGGGATGAACAGCCCCACGAGGTGACCGGCCAGCACGAAGAGGATGCCGTAGTGGAAGGCGGGGGAGGCGATGTTGAGCAGCTTCGACTCGTGGACCTGCGAACTGCGCGTCGTCCAGCCGAACTTGTCGTAGCGGTAGCGCCAGACGAGCCCGGCGACGAGCAGGGCGACGGCGACGTACGGCAGCACGCCCCAGAGGAGTGTGGTCATCGGCGCACCCCGGTGTGAGTGGGCAGTGTGGCGCATACGGCGTCCAGGACGGACGCGTACGGGGTCCCGAAGGCGGTGAGCCGGGAGCGCAACTGCTCCAGGCCGTCCCGGTGTTCGGTGAGCAGGTCGGTGTTTCCGGTGCGGGACGCGAACTCCAGCACCGCGGGCAGGAAGTCGGGCAGCTCCTCGCCGGTGAACTCGAGGCCCGCGGCCCGGTAGACGTCCTTGAAGCGGACCAGCGACATGCCGCGCCGCCGGGTGTCCCCGTCCTGCCACCAACTCAGGTACAGGCTGTGCCGGTTCTTGAAGTCGAAGACCTGGACGTAGTGCGCGGCCAGTTCCTGCGCCGGGGTCACCGCCGCGTGGTCCGTGAACTCCCGCAGCTGCGGGGCCGCTTCGCGCAGCAGCGGCAGCCGGGCGCGGAAGTCGTCGTCGGGGTACGTCAGACAGAGCGCTGCTGCCTGGTAGAGCACGGCGTACGACGGCATCAGACCTCCTCGGCGTCGGCGGGGTCGTCGGACGTCTGGCGACGGCGCAGTCCGTGGAAGTTCTCCACGGACACCACCGGCAGCAGCTTGCGCTGCCCGGAGTCCTGGCCGAACGGCCCGTCGCCGCCCATACCCGGGCCGCCCTCGTATTCGAGGCTGCACCCCTCCGGGAGCGCCGACTCCTCCAGTCGGCGGGCGTCGCCCACGGCGGCGGTCGGGATCACGTACCGGTCCTCGTACTTGGCGATGGCCAGCAGCCGGTACATCTCCTCGATCTCGTCCGGCTTCATCCCGACCGCCTCGGTGACCCGCGGATCGGGCTCCTCGCCGAGGTTGATCGCCCGCATGTGGGCGCGCATCGCGGCGAGCTTCTCCAGGGAGGCCCGCACGGGTGCGGTGTCGCCCGCGGTGAAGACCTCCGCGAGGTACTCCAGCGGGATGCGGAGCGTGTCGATCGCGCCGAAGAGGTTGCTCGCGTCCTCGCCGTCGTGCCCGGTCTCGGTGAGCGCGTCCACGACCGGTGACAGCGGCGGGATGTACCAGACCATCGGCATCGTGCGGTACTCGGGATGCAGCGGCAGGGCGACCTTGTACTTGCTGATCAGCGCGCGCACGGGGGAGCGGCGGGCCGCCTCCATCCAGTCGTACGAGATCCCCGCCTCCTCGGCGGCTCGCTGCACCGCGGGATCGTCCGGGTCGAGGAAGACACCCAACTGGGCCTCGTAGAGCCCCTTTTCGTCGGGAGTGGAAGCCGCGGCCGTCACCTTGTCGGCGTCGTAGAGGATCACGCCGAGATAGCGCAGACGGCCCACGCAGGTCTCGGAGCAGACCGTCGGCAGTCCCACCTCGACGCGCGGATAGCACAGGGTGCACTTCTCGGCCTTGCCGGTGCGGTGGTTGAAGTAGACCTTCTTGTACGGGCATCCGGTCACGCACATCCGCCAGCCCCGGCAGTGGTCCTGGTCGACCAGGACGATGCCGTCCTCCGCCCGCTTGTACATCGCGCCGGACGGACACGAGGCCACGCAGGACGGGTTGAGGCAGTGCTCGCAGATGCGCGGCAGATAGAACATGAAGGTCTGCTCGAACTCGAACTTCACCTTCTCCGCCGCCTGTTGGCGGGTGCGCTCGACCATCGGGTCGAGGTCGCCGTAGGCAGGGGCACCCGCGAGGTTGTCGTCCCAGTTCGAGGACCACTCGATCTTCATCGGCTTGCCGTCGATCTGCGACACCGGCCGCGCCACCGGGAAGTCGTCACCGAGCGGGGCGTCGGTGAGGTTCTTGTAGTCGTAGGTCCAGGGCTCGTAGTAGTCCTTGATCTCCGGGAGCCTGGGGTTGGAGAAGATGCCGAGGAGCTTGTGGAAGCGGCCGCCCGCCTTCAGCTTCAGCGCGCCGCGTCTGTTCAGCTCCCAGCCGCCGCGCCACTTCTCCTGGTCCTCGTAGCGGCGCGGATAGCCCTGCCCGGGGCGGGTCTCGACATTGTTGAACCAGACGTACTCCATGCCCTGCCGGTTGGTCCACGCCTGCTTGCAGGTGACCGAGCAGGTGTGGCAGCCGATGCACTTGTCGAGGTTCATGACCATCGCGATCTGTGCCATCGCTCGCATCAGTACTGCACCTCCTGGCTGCGGCGGCGGATGACCGTCACCTCGTCGCGCTGGTTGCCCGTCGGGCCCAGGTAGTTGAACGCCCAGCTCAACTGGGCGTAGCCGCCGATGAGATGGGACGGCTTGAGGATCAGCCGGGTCAGGGAGTTGTGGATGCCGCCGCGCTTGCCGGTGGCCTCCGTCGTCGGCACGTTGACCGTGCGTTCCTGCGCGTGGTGCATGTAGACCGTGCCGGCCGGCATCCGGTGCGAGACGACCGCGCGGGCGACGACCACGCCGTTGCGGTTGACCGCCTCGATCCAGTCGTCGTCCTTCACCCCGATCGCGTCCGCGTCCTGCGGGGACATCCAGATGGTCTGGCCGCCGCGGAAGAGGGCCAGCATGAACAGGTTGTCCTGGTACTCGGAGTGGATGGACCACTTGTTGTGCGGGGTGAGGTAACGGACCGTCACCTCCCGTTGCCCGTCCGGGCCGAGCTGTGGTTCCCCGAACAGCTTGTTCATGTCGAGGGGCGGCCGGTAGACGGGGAGCGCCTCGCCCAGTTCGTGGATCCAGTCGTGGTCCAGGAAGAAGTGCTGGCGGCCGGTGAGGGTGTGCCAGGGCTTGAGGTGCTCGGTGTTGAGCGTGAACGCCGTGTACCTGCGGCCGCCGGACTCGCTGCCCGACCACTCCGGCGAGGTGATGACCGGGACGGGCGCCGCCTGGGTGTCGGCGTAGGTGATGCGCTTGCCCTCGTGCTCGGCGGCCAGATGGGCCATCTCCTGCCCGGTGCGCGCTTCCAGGGTGTGGAAACCCTGGGTGGCGAGGCGGCCGTTGGTGGTGCCGGACAGGGCGAGGATGGTGTTCGCGGCCTTCACGGCGGTGTCGATCGCGGGGCGGCCCGCGTAGCCGGTGCCGTTCAGCTCGGCCAGGTGCCGCACCTCTTCGTCCGGCTTGAGGGCGATGCCCTTGCAGGGCAGGCCCAGTTGCTCGACCAGCGGGCCGAGGGCACGGAACTTGGCGCCGATCATCGTGTAGTCCCGCTCGACGACCGTCAGGTTCGGCATCGTCTTCCCGGGCACCGGATCGCACTCGCCGCGCTTCCAGTCCAGGACCACCCCGCCGGGCTGGGCGGTCTCGCCCGGGGTGTCGTGCTGCAACGGGGACGCCACCAGGTCCTTGCGGGTGCCCAGGTGCAGGACCGCCATCTCGCTGAGCCGGTCGGCCAGCGCCTTGAAGGTGTCGAAGTCGGTGCGGGCCTGCCAGGGCGGGTCCACGGCCGGGGTGAAGGAGTGCACGTAGGGGTGCATGTCGGTGGACGACAGGTCGTGCTTCTCGTACCAGGTCGCGGCCGGCAGGACGACGTCCGACAGCAGTGTCGACGAGGTCTGCCGGAAGTCCAGCGACAGCAGCAGGTCGAGCTTGCCCTCGGGGGCCTCCTCCCGCCACTTCACGTCCCTGGGCCGCTCGTGCGGCTCCGCTTCCCGGGCGCTCAACGACGAGTGCGTGCCCAGCAGATGCCGGGTGAAGTACTCGGCGCCCTTCGCCGACGAGCCGAGCAGGTTGGCCCGCCACAGCGTCAGCACGCGCGGCCAGTTCTGCGGGGCGTCCGGGTCCTCGCAGGCGAAGTTGAGGGTGCCCGCGCGGAGTTCGGCCACCGCCTTGGCCACCGGGTCGCCGAAGACCTCGCCCAGCTCCAGGGGGTTGCGGTCGAAGGTCGGGTACGACGGCATCCAGCCCGAACGCGCCGACTGGGCAAGGCAGTCGGCGCCCGTCATGCCCTTGAACCGGTCCTCGCCGAGCGGCGAGGACAGCACGTCGGCGGTGAAGTGGTCGTAGCGCCACTGATCGGTGTTGAGGAACCAGTACGCGGTGCCGATCATCTGCCGCGGTGGCCGCGACCAGTCCGACGCGGCGGCCAGCGTCGCCCAGCCGGTGACCGGGCGGCACTTCTCCTGGCCGACGTAGTGTGCCCAGCCGCCGCCGTTGCGGCCCTGGCAGCCGGTGAGCTGGAGCAGGGCCAGGAAGGCGCGGTAGATGGTCTCGGAGTGGAACCAGTGGTTGGTGCCGGCGCCCATGAGGATCATGCAGCGGCCCTTGGAGCGCTCGGCGGTCCGCGCGAACTCCCGGGCGATCTTGACGCACTTGGCGGCCGGTACCGAGGTGTGCACCTCCTGCCAGGCCGGGGTGCCGGGCGCCTCGGCGTCCTCGTAGGAAGCGGGCCAACTGCCGGGCATGCCGGCCCGCTCGATGCCGTACTGGGCGAGCAGCAGGTCGAACACGGTCGTCACCAGCGGACCGTCCGGACCACCGAGCCGGGTGGCCGGTACGCCACGGCGTACGACGTCGCCGCGGCCCTGGCCGTGCTCGCCGCCCTCGGTGTCGAAGCGCGGGAGCAGGACCTCGACGCCGGTCGCGATGTTCTGGCCGTGCAGGGTCAGCGTCGGTTCGATCGCGCCGAGTTCGAGGTTCCAGCGGCCCTTGCCCGAGTCGGTCCAGCGGAAGCCCAGGGAGCCGTTCGGGACGACCGCGCGCCCGCTCGCCGCGTCCAGCACCACCGTCTTCCACTCCGCGCCCTCGCCCTCCTGGCCGAGGTCGGTGGCGCGCAGGAACTTCGAGGGGACGAGCGCGCCGTCCTTCTCGGTGAGCGTCACCAGGAACGGCAGGTCGGTGAACTTCTTGACGTAGTCCGTGAAGAACGGTGTCTCACGGTCGACGAAGAACTCCTTCAGGATGACGTGCCCCATCGCCAGGGCCAGCGCCCCGTCCGTGCCGGGGTGCGGGTGCAGCCACTCGTCGGCGAACTTGGCGTTGTCCGCGTAGTCGGGGGCGACCACGACCACCTTCTGGCCCCGATAGCGGGCCTCGGCCATCCAGTGCGCGTCCGGGGTGCGGGTGACGGGGACGTTCGAGCCCCACATCATCAGGTAGGCCGCGTCCCACCAGTCGCCCGACTCCGGGACGTCCGTCTGGTCGCCGAAGACCTGCGGGGAGGCGACGGGAAGGTCGGCGTACCAGTCGTAGAACGACAGCATCGGGGCGCCGATCAGCGAATGGAAGCGCGCTCCGGCCGCGTGCGACACCATCGACATCGCCGGGATGGGGGAGAAACCGGCGATGCGGTCGGGGCCGTACGTCTTGATCGTGTGGACGTGGGCGGCGGCGACGATCTCGACCGCCTCGTCCCAGGTCGCGCGGACCAGGCCGCCCTTGCCGCGGGCCTGCTGGTAGCGGCGGCGGCGCTCGGGGTCGTTCTGGATGTCCTGCCAGGCCAGCACCGGGTCGCCGGTCCTCGCGAGCGCCTCGCGGTACAGCTCCAGCAGGACACCGCGGACGTACGGGTAGCGAACCCGGGTGGGGGAGTACGTGTACCAGGAGAACGCGGCCCCCCGGGGGCAGCCGCGCGGCTCGTACTCGGGGCGGTCCGGGCCGACGCTCGGGTAGTCGGTCTGCTGCGTCTCCCAGGTGATGATGCCGTCCTTGACGTACACCTTCCACCGGCAGGAACCCGTGCAGTTCACGCCGTGGGTGGAGTTCACGACCTTGTCGTGGCTCCACCGGTCCCGGTAGAAGGCGTCCGCCTCGCGCCCGCCGGTCAGCTCGATGCGGTGCAGGTCGGGCGCGGGCGTGCCGGGCCGGAAGAAACGCCCGGCCTTCAGCAGCGCCGCACCCGGCTCGGTGGGCGGTATCTGGGTGTCGGTCACATGCGCTCCCTTGCTGGCCCGTGCTTCCGAAGCTAGGGGCCAGGGCGGGAACGCACCTGTTCACGGCACCCGTACGGGTGCGCGTACGACGGGTCAGGGCTTGCGGGCCACCCCCGCGTACACCGGTACGACGCCCTCCGCCTGGGCCTCGACGTCGACGGGCTCCGGCCGCCAGCCGGTCACCGGGATCACGCCCGGGCCGAGCAGCTCCAGACCGGCGAAGAAACGCGAGAACTCGGCCAGCGAGCGCGGATGGAACGGCGTACCGCTCGCCCGGAAGTGCTCCGCGGCCTTCCCGACGGCCTCCGGGCTCAGGTCGGGGGTGACCTGGGAGAGGATCACGTAGCTGCCGGGGGCGAGCTCGGCGACGTACCGCTCCAGCAGGCCGTACACGTCGTCGCCGTCCGGGTCCTCGCCGAGGTAGTGGGTGAGCGCCACCAGTGACAGCGCGACCGGGCGGGAGAAGTCCAGGGTCTGCGCGGCCAGGCGCAGGATGGTGTCCGGGGCGCGGACATCGGCGTGCACGTAGTTCGTGGCGCCCTCGGCGGTGCTGCGCAGGAGCGCCTGGGCGTGGCGCAGGACGATCGGGTCGTTGTCGACGTACACGACGCGCGCGTCCTGGGCGACCTCCTGGGCGACCTGGTGGAGGTTCGGCTCGGTCGGGATGCCGGTGCCGATGTCGAGGAACTGGCGGACGCCCGCCTCGGCGGCCGTCCGGACCGCCCGGTGCATGAACCGGCGGTTGGCGCGCGCCCCGCGCACCACGGTGCCGTCCGAGGCGAGGATCCGGCGGGCCAGCGCCTCGTCCACCGGGTAGTTGTCCTTGCCGCCGAGCCACCAGTCGTACACGCGGGCCGGATGGGGCCGGGTGGTGTCGAGGATGCTGGGCGCGGCTTCCGGTCCGGTCATGCGGCGGTCTCTCCTCGGTGCTCGAAGGGCTCAGTAGGCGGCGCGGCGTTCCCTGAGGATCTTCTTGGTGCGCTCGGCCGACGCCGCGCGCGCCGTCATGTGGTCCAGGACCTCCAGATGCAGGGAGACCTCCTTGCGGGAGTCCAGGTACAGGGCGCCGGTCAGATACTCGGTGAACGCCATGTCCGGCAGTTCGGGCTCGGCGAAGCGGAAGAGGGAGAAGGGGGCGTACGTCCCCGGGTGCGGGCCCGCGGCGAACTCGGCTATCTGCAGCGTGATCCGGTCGCGTTCGGCGAACTCCAGCAGCTTGTCCAGCTGTTCCCGCATGACCTGACCGCCGTGGCCGACCGGCCGGGCCAGCACCGTCTCGTCCATGATCACCCACAGGTGGGGCGGGTCGGGGCGTTCCAGGAGCTGCTGGCGGGTCATCCGCAGGGCCACATGCCGCTCGACGGTGTCCGGGCCGGCCTGCGCGATCGTCCCCGCCTCCATCACGGCACGCGCGTACGCCTCGGTCTGGAGCAGGCCCGGCACGAAGTGCGGCTCGTAGGAGCGGATGATGCGGGCCGCGCCCTCCAGGCTCACGTACAGGCTGAACCAGTCCGGCAGCACGTCGTGGAACCGCTGCCACCAGCCCGGCTGGTTCGCCTCCTCGGCCAGCGCGACGAACGCGTCCGCCTCCTCCGCGGAGACGCCGTACGTCGACAACAGCAGCTGGACGTACGGGATCTTCAGGGAGACCTCGGCCATTTCCATGCGCCGCACCGTCGCCGGAGCCACGCGCAGGACCTTCGCGGCCTCCTCGCGCTTCAACCCGGCCGCCTCGCGCAGCTCCTGGAGCCGCTTGCCGAGCACCACCTGGCCCACCGTGGGCGCAGGCCGCCGCTCACTCACGCCACGCCTCCCCTACGCGCCGAAGTATCCGAGGCAGTGTGTCATGTTCCGCTGTCAGTCTCACGTGATCGGTGGTGAGGCGCTCGCCACGCGGGGCGCACTGGAGGGCCTTGGCCACGCCGGGTGGTGGAGGGCGTCGGTCCGCGTGTGGGGGACGCAATTCCCCCGCGTGTAATCGACCGTTCAGGGCGGGCGCGGGATGGTGGAGTCACCGGGTTCCGGGGCGGCGCACTCCGGTCCGGAACCCGGGTTCACCTCTCCCGCGCCGCGCGCCCACCTCGACGGAGGCTGATCCGCCACGTCCACAGCCCAGTTGTCCGCCCTCCAGCACGCCGCCCTGAGGGCGCGTCAGGAGACGAACCCCTGAAGGTACTTGACCGTCGCCGGGTCGGCCGGGAGGAACGTCTCGATGGCCAGTTCGGCGACGGTCACGTCCATGGGGGTGTTGAAGGTGGAGATGGACGACACGAACGACAGCACCCGGCCCTCGTGCTCGATCCGCATCGGCAGCGCGAAGTAGGCGGGCGGTTCCAGATCCTCGCCGTGGTCGTTCTCGTCGTCCTCGTCGTTGTCGTGGGCGAGCGGATACGCCGCCACCTCCTCGTACAGCGCCCGCAACGGCTCGGAGCGGCGCAGGGCGACCTGCCGCCGCATCTGCTCCAGGAGATGCCCGCGCCAGGCTCGCAGGTTGCGGATGCGGGGCGCCAGGCCCTCCGGGTGCAGAGTCAGCCGCATGGCGTTGAGCGGGGGTGCGAGCAACAACTCCGGGATGCCGTCGAGCAGCATCAGGATGCCGCGGTTGGCGGCGACCACGTTGTACATCGCGTCCAACACCAGTGCCGGGTAGGGCTCGTAGCCCTGGATGAGCCGCTCGATGCCGTCCCGCAGGGCGTCGAGCTCGGGGGCCGCCAGCGGGGTCTCCGAATAGCGCGGGGCGTAACCGGCCGCCAGCAGCAGCGCGTTGCGCTCCCGGACCGGCACGTCCAGGTGCTCCGCCAGCCGCAGCACCATCTCCTCGCTCGGCCGCGAACGCCCCGTCTCGATGAAGCTGATGTGCCGCGCGGAGGAGTCGGCCCGCAGCGCCAGCTCCAGTTGACTGACCCGACGCTGCTCCCGCCAGGCCCGCAGCAGCGGGCCCACGGCCCGGTCGTCGGCAGTGGTGGTGGTCATACGACGACCGTAGACGAAGGCCGGGGGCGCCCGCGAAGAGAAATCCGGCGCGATCGGACGGCGCGGTCCCTTCTGACCAGGCGTTCCGCGCCCCGCCTGTGGCACGCTGAGAGAACACCCCCACCGCACCCGCAGTCCAGGAAGGAGCGACGTCATGGCCGTCGAACCGCTGTCGCAGAAGGAGATCGAGGACCGGCTCGCGGAACTGCCGGGCTGGTCGGTCGACGGTGACCGCCTCACCTGCTCCTACCGGCTGTCCTCGCACTTCGCGGCCACCGCGATGGTCGTCCACATCGCCCAGGTCCAGGAAGAGCTGGACCACCACTCCGACCTCACCCTCGGTTACAACACGGTCGCCCTGAGCGTGAACACCCACAGTGTCGGCGGCGCCGTCACGGAGAAGGACTTCGAGCTCGCCCAGCGGGTGGCGGCGCTGGCCCCCGGCCACGGAGCCCAGTGACGGCGTGCTGGACTACGACAAGGAAGCCGACGCCTACGACGCCACCCGCGGCGGTGAACCCCGCGCCGCCGCGGCCGCCGACGCGGTGCTCGGCCTGGTCCCGCCCGATGCCCGCCGCCTCCTCGACGTGGCCTGCGGCACCGGCATCGTCACCCGCCGGTACGCGACCACGCGGCCCGCGCTGCGGGTGACGGGCGCCGACCTGACGTACGGCATGGCCCGCGTGGCGGCGACGCGGCTGCCCGGCGCGATCGTGCTCGGCGACAGCCGCCGACTGCCGTTCCCCGACGGGGTGTTCGACGCGGTGACGAGCGTGTGGCTGCTGCACCTCATCCACGACCCGGACGACGCCCGCAGCATCGTCGCCGAGTGCGCCCGGGTGCTGCGGCCCGGCGGCGTGTACGTCACCACCGTCGACAAGGCCGCCGCCCACGACGTCGGCAGCGACGTCGACGCCGTCCTCGCCCCACGCCCGCGCCGGCCCGCCCCGGACGCCGCGCGCCGGGTGGAGTCGTACGCCGCCGCGCAGGGCCTGGTCGCCGCCGGGCGGGCCCGTTTCACCGGCCTCGGGCAGGGCCGCAGTCCCCGGCGCACCGCCGCCGACCTGCGGCGCGGTTGGTTCACCATGCTGCCGCCCGGCGACCCGCGCACCGAGGAACTCGCCATACGCCTGGAAGCCCTGCCCGACCAGGACCGGCCGCGCGCCGACCCCGTCTTCGCGCTGCGGGCGTTCAGGAAGCCCGGGTGAACTCCATGACCCAGTTGGTCAGCCAGGTGCCGCCGCCGTCGAGGGAGAACGCCTGCTCCCAGCGTGCGCCGGCGTCGGACACGTCGGACCACACGAACCGCACCCGCACGTCCTTGCCGGCGTGCGTGTCGTCGCCGTAGAACTCCCCGTGTCCTTCGGTGAATTGACCGACGACCGGCGGGAAGAGCGTCCCGGTGCGGCTGGACGCCCAGTTGAGCGACCACCGCCCGCTCTCCCGGTCGAAGAGCCGCAGGGTCGCGCCCTTCGCCGACAGATGCGGCATGTCGATCTCGTCGACGTTCGCGGCGCCGTCGAACAGCGGCCAACAGCGGTTGGTGGCGGGGAACTCCTCCCAGTCGCTGTCCGGGTCGAGGAAGTCGGTGCGGCGGCGGTTGAGCACCCGCCAGTCGCCGTGGAGGAAGTCGAAGTCGTGCGGGCTGCTCATGGGCGGTCTCCTGTGGTTCCTGCGGGCAGGGAGTCGGCCACGTAGGCGGCCAGGTCCGGGACTTCGGGCGCGAGCAGGTGCCGTACCCAGGCGTCCCGTTCGTGCAGGATCGGCGGCAGTTCCCAGACGCAGCCGATCCAGGGCAGTTCGGGCCTGATGAAGTGGGTCGGGTCGATGTCCGGGCATCCCAGGGCGGGTTGCCCGGCCGCGGCGCCCCGGAAGTGCAGCACGTTGTCCCAGACCCAGCTGTAGACGTTGAGATAGGCGCCGGTGTCCTCGCCCCGGTGCAGCACGACGAAGGCCGCGGGCGGAGTGCCGTCCGGCTCCGGCAGCAGCTCCGGGAGGATCTCGTACGCCGCCTTCTCGACGTCGGGCGCGATGCCGGCCGGGTCGGTGGTGACGTGGTAGCGCTTGATGTACCGGCCTGCGACCTCGACGGGCGGCGGCACGGTCAGCAGTTTCTCGGTGAAGCTCATGGGAGGGACGGTAGGGCGACTTCCCTGACATCCTGTGTCAGTGAAGTCAAGTCGCCTCGTCTCGATCCTGCTCCTGCTCCAGACCCGGGGGCGGATGACCGCCGCCCAGCTCGCGGAGGAGCTGGAGGTCTCGGTGCGCACGGTGTACCGGGACGTGGAGGCGCTCAGCGCGGCCGGGGTCCCGCTGTACGGCGACGCGGGTCATGCCGGCGGCTACCGCCTCCTCGACGGCTACCGCACCCGCCTGACCGGCCTGACGGCCGACGAGGCGGAGGCCCTCTTCCTGGCGGGCGCCCCCGGTCCGGCCGCCGAGCTGGGGCTGGGGTCCGTGCTGGCGGCCGCCCAGCTGAAGGTGCGGGCCGCCCTGCCGGCGGAGCTGCGTGCCCACGCCGACCGGATCAGCGGGCGGTTCCATCTGGACGCGCCCGGCTGGTACGCCGAGGCCGACGACACCCCGCACCTGCCGACGGTGGCGGACGCGGTCTGGAACGGCCGGGTGCTGCATGTGCGGTACCGCCGCTGGGCCCGGCCGACGGATGTGGAGCGACGCCTCGAGCCGTACGGGCTGGTGTTGAAGGCGGGACGCTGGTACGTGGTGGCGGGGCCGGGGCCGCGTACGTTCCGCGTGGACCAGATCCTCGAACTCGCCACGTCCGACGAGGAGTTCAGCCGCCCCGACGACTTCGATCTGCCCGCGTACTGGAGGGCGTACCAGCGCGACTTCCACGAACGCCTGTACCGGGAGGAGGCGTTGGTGCGGCTGGCGCCGGGGGTGACGCACGCGAGGGCGACACCGTACGGACCGGTGGACGGCGACGGCTGGAGGCAGGCCAGGGTCCCGATCGAGTCGATCGACCGCGCGGTCGGTGAGTTCCTGTCGATGGGCGCGGGTGTCGAGGTGCTGGAGCCGCCGGAGCTGCGTGAGCGACTCGCCGCGACGGTCAGGGAGTTGGCGGCGCGGTACGCCGGCTGAGCGGCAACCTTCCGGTGCCGGGTGGCGACGATGACTACGGCGCCGCGGCCGGCGGTGTGCACCCCATGAGGCTGCGGATCTCGAACCGGTGAATCTTCAACCGGCGGAGCGGGATCGGCCTGACGTGGCGGATAACCTCCACACTCCATGCACATGTGGGGGGAAGATGACTCACGAAGACCTGCCGCCGATGCCGCCCGGCCCGCCGTCCGCCGTGCCACTGGCTGCGCCGACACCCTTCGTCGCCCCGACGGCGGCGACGACAGGCCGACGGCCCAGCCCGTTGGCTTCCGGTCTGATCGGTCTGGTGCTCGGTGCGGCTGTGGTCGGCGGCGTGTGGGCGATCACAGCCGCCGGTTCCGGCGGGCCGGAGACGTTCACGCTCGAAGGCAGCTTCACGCTCACCGACGAAGTCGTCAGTGACGGTGACGACGGCTGCCGGGGCCAGTACGACAGCGGCTACGACGACATCGCGGAAGGCACGTCCGTGACCGTGTACGGGGCAGGCGGAGATGTCGTCGCCACCGGGGCCCTCGGCGACAGCGAGGAAGACGAGTACGGCACGACCTGCACCTTCGGCGTCGCCATTGACGGTGTGCCGAAGGGGGAGAAGTTCTACAAGGTCGAGGTGTCGCACCGAGGCACCCTGCAGCTGACGGCCGAGGAGGCCGAGAACGGCGAACTCGCCGCCAGCCTGGGCTGAACGTGGGGCGTGTGCCTGACCGGCACACGCCCTGAGGCTCAGCTCACCGTGCAGGTCTGGTCGCCCATCTTGAACGACGTCGGTTTTCCGTTCGTCCCCGACCAGCTCCCCGTGAAGCCGAAGCTCACCGAGGAGCCTGCCGCCACGTTGGCGTTCCATGTGACGTTCTTCGCGGTCACTGTCGTGCCCGACTGGGTGTGGTCGGCGTTCCAGAGTTGGGTGATCGTCTGGCCGTTGGGGAAGGACCAGCCCAGTGTCCAGCCGTTCCAGGCGCTTGAGCCCGTATTGCTGAGCTGGATGTCTGCCTGGAAGCCGCCCGACCACTGGTTGGTGATCTTGTAGGTCACCGCGCAGGCGCCGGTGGGCGTGGGCGTCGGGTCCGTGCCGCCGCCACCGTCGTCTCCGCCGCTCGTGTCGCCGTAGATGACGCCTCGGCCGTTCGTCGAGATGTAGACCCGGCCGAAGACCCTCGGGTCGCCCGTTATCGCCGCGCCCGTCCAACCCCACTGGTGGGCGTCGTCGTTGATGCGGGTCCAGGTCGAACCCTGGTCCGTGGAGCGGAAGATGCCGCGGACGCCCGCGATCTTCGCGCTGGTGTACAGGGTTTGGTACGACGCACCCGTCGCCGCCTTGCCGAAGCCGATCGCGTCGGCCTGCTCGACGTTGGAGAGCTTGGTGAACGTCGTGCCGCCGTTCGTCGAGTGCCACAGGCCGTACGCGCCGTCACTCGCGCCGCCCGCCAGCCACACATCCCCCTTCGTGCCGGGCAGCGCCTTGAAGCGGACGCTGTCGCCGGAAGGGAGGCCGGTGGCGGAGGAGGCCGTGAAGGTCGCGCCCCCGTCCGAACTCACGTAGAACTTGCCCGACTTGAAGCCGTAGAACGTCTTCGGATCCACCCTGTCCGATTCCACGGTCGCGCCCGCCGGGATGCCCGACGATGACGACCAGGAGGAGCCGAAGCCCGTGGTGTACTGGACGCCCGCGCCCGCCGGGCTCCACACGAAGCGGCTGCCGTCCGACGCCGCCGCGACCGTGCCGCCGCCGCTCACACTCGAAGGGTCGGTCCCGCCGAACCAGTTGGCACCGTTGTCCGTCGAGAACGCGATGTGCGGGCCCGAGTCCAGGTCGCCGACGCGGACCACCGTGTTCGGGTTCGTCTCCGCGAAGTCCAGGCTGGTCGTGGTGGTGAAGTTCGGCTGGGTGTACATCATCGACGGGACCTTGGTCAGGTCCGTGTGCCGGAAGCCGCCGATGTCACCGAGTGCGCTGAACAGCTTCGCCCCACCCGACGGGGGAGCGGCGAGGTCGTTGACCGCCGTCTCCTCCAGGCCCTGCACCATCGGCCTGATGGTGAACTGGCTCCCGGAGTCCCAGTTGGTGAGGTTCTCCGTGCCGTAGATCGTCGCACCCGTCCCGTACATCATCCGGTTCGAGTTGAACGGGTCGATCTCCAGCGACTCCGTCATCCACCCGAGTTTCGGCGCCTGTTCGGGAGGCGACGGGTTCGCTCCCCAGGTCAGCCAGGGGGAGCTGGAGACGTCCATCGTGTAGCGGTTCGAGCGGCTGGGGTACGAGGTGTAGTCCCAGGCCCTGGTCCATGTGGCGCCGCTGTCCGTCGAGCGGAAGATCTGCGTGTCGGGCCACCACGAGCTGTACGCCGTCGCCATCAGCGTCGCCGGGTGCTGCCGGTCGACCGTCACGCCGCTGAAGCCGTAGTACGTGTCCGCCTCCGCCACCGGACTGATGTTCGTCCAGGTGCCCGTCGCCGTCGCGTACCGCCACAGCCGGCCCTTGCCGCCGTCGTACGGGCCGCCCTTGTCGCTGTAGGCGAGGTAGAGATAGCCGTTCGTCGCGTCCAGGACGCCCTTGTGGGCCAGGTATCCGGTGGGCTGACCGGCGAGGCGTGACCAGGTCGCGCCGCCGTCCGTCGAGCGGTACACCGAGTTCTGCAGGTCGGCGACCCCGACGTAGATCGTCTGCGTCGCGCTGCCCGACGTACCGGTCTTCTCGTCGAAGGTGACCCAGACGATGCCCTGGTTGTCACTGGCGTAGCCGGAGGTGTCGGTCGCGTCCTGCACGTAGTTGCCGACGTTGGGGAAGTTGGTGACCTGCGCCCAGCTCGCGCCGGAGTCCGTGGACCGCCACAGGCCCTTGCCGCTCGGCGCGCCCAGGTACAGCACGCTGTTCTTGTTCGGGTCGATCGCCAGCCGCTCGCCCATGCCGCGGCCCGGCATGTTGCCGCCCAGCTTGAACGGCAGATCGGCCTTCTGCCAGCTCGCGCCGCGGTCCGAGGAGCGCAGGACCGCGCCGTTCCCCGGGTCCCAGCTGTTGGTGTACGTCCCGACGGCCGCGTACACCTTGTCCGGGTTCACCGCGTCGGAGGCCAGGCTGACCACGCCTGTGTGTCCCCAGTCGTCCCACCCGACCGAGTCCAGCAGCGGCGTCCAGGTCTTGCTCGACTCCTGCCAGCGGTAGGCGCCACCGATGTCGGTGCGGGCGTAGGCGAGGTTCTTCTCGGAGCGGTTGAAGACGATGCCGGGGACGAAACCGCCGCCGTCGATGCGGGCGTTCTTCCAGCTGTACGTGTCCGCGGCGAGCGTCACCTTCGACGCGCTGCCGGCCGCCAGCGCGGGCGGGGTGCCCGCCAGCAGGCCGGCCGCGAGAGCGAGGACGGCCGTGAGGATGCGGGTTCTTCGCACGGGGGTGTCCTTTCCGGGATGTGGGGGTGGAGCGGAGGGGGAGGACGGGATGGGCGTGCGGGGGCAAGCGCTTTCTGCGCAGGGTGAGAGGTGCCGGGTGGCCCCCAGTGCGGGAGGGGGCCACCCGGCGATGTACGCGGAGCCCTTAGCGGGGACTGGTTATTCGAGAAGCTCCGCGTACGAACCCATGGCCAGGGCGATGTCCGCCTGGGCCCAGAAACGGTGGTACGTGAACGACGGCACCGCGCCGCCCGCGAGATACGCCTGGATCTTCGACCAGGCCGGGTCGTTCTTGTAGAAGGACCTGATGGACTCGAAGGTGGACGAGGAGTTGATCGCGTCGCCGTTCGGCATCGTGCCGGTCCAGCCGGACGGGATGTAGACGCCGTCGTCGAACCGGTTGTAGTCCGCCCGGTTCTCCGGCACCGCGACACCCAGGCTGTCCTGGTAGTTGCCCCACATGCCGTCGAGGAGCTTCTTCGCCGTCGTCGCGGCCTCGGTGTCACCCGAGCGGTCCGCGTAGTACGTCAGGGTCTTGGCGTACGCGGCGGCCACGCCGACGTCGTTGGTGTAGTCGGCGACCGTGACGTGCAGCCCGCTGTTGGAGCCGGGGCTGGAGGCGTTCCAGGTGTCGGGCTGGCCCGACCACTGGAGGGTGGCGGGGATCTGGTAGGTGCCGTCCGGGTTGATCGTGGTCTTGGACAGCGCCCAGTCGACCCACTTGTCGAGGACCGCCTTGGCCTGCGCGTTCCCCGTCTGCTGGTAGTACTCGGCGACCCGCTCCATCGACCACGCCTGGAAGCCGAACCACTGGTTGGACGGCGGGTCGTGGTAGACGGGCTGCTGGTCGTAGTACATGCCGTAGAAGGTGGACTTCCCGGCCGGCGGGGTCGCGTAGCGGCCCGCCCAGCTGTTCGTCGCACCGCCCGCGATGGCGCCCTCGTTCGACTGCAGCCAGCGGTAGAACTCCAGCTGCCGGGTGAGCGAGGTGTTCCAGTCCGCCGCGCCCGTCGAGGACTTGGGCTTCAGGTCGGCGAACGAGCTGAGCGCGTAGGCGGCCAGGGGGTTCTGGTAGCCGCTGTGCGCGTGGCTGGAACCGATGCGCCAGGCCCAGCCGGCGCTGGTGTCCGTCGCTCCGCCCCATGCGTAGTACCAGGACAGCAGGTACATCGAGGAGTTCTTGCCGGTGCCGGCCGCGCAGGCCGACGGACCGACGCAGTTCCCTATCTTCTTGAAGTACTTGTCGTACATCGCGTAGCGCAGGTAGTCGCCCATCTTCGCGGCCTTGCCGACGGTCGCGGAGACGTCGCTGCCCTTGCCCTGCTGCTTCGCCCAGACGTCCGCCCAGTACGCGGCCTGCACGGCCCGCGCGTCGGCGTCGGGGGCGTTGGTGAACTTCCACTGCTTGGAGTAGGAGGAGTCACCGGTGAACAGGTCCAGGTAGCCGTTCTTGCCGCCGTACTTGAACTGGTCGCAGGTCGGCTGCGGCACCGTCTCCCACACCGACTCCTCCGCACCGCGCTGGAAGGTGTTGATGTACGACGGCCCGGTCGCCGTCGGGCCCGCCTCGCACTTGCCGGGCTCGTTGCCGTAGCCGTAGACGTTGTCGACGTCCTGGAGCCAGTGCATGCCGTAGATGTCGTCCGTGCCGTACGCCGACTTCAGTTCGGACGCGATCGGGTCGGAGCCGACCGAGACCGACGAGTCGAGCTTCGCCGGATACTCGTTCGGTGTGTCCAGCTCGGGCGCGTAGGTCGCCGGCTTGGAGGCGTTGTAGAAGGAGTTGGTCGGCTGGTCGGCGTGGGTCGGGATCATGTACTTCTCCATGAGATCCCAGGCGCCGTTGAACTTGGTCCAGTCGCCCGTCACCTTGCCGTACATGGCCTGGAGCCACAGGAGGTAGCTGTACGCCTCCGACGTGGTCTCATGGCCGTGGTCCGGCGCCTCGACGATCAGCGTCTCCACCGAGTGGTAGGGAATGCCCTCGGGTGAGAAGTAGCCGTTCGCCGGGTTGGTGATCTTCCCGTACAGGTCCAGGAAGCGGGCGTCGTACTCCTTCGACGCGGCGATCTGGGTGACCGTCACCGCCGCCTTCGCGTGGCCCGTGGCCGACGACTCGAAGGTCGCCGCGCCGGTGCCCGAGGAGTCGGCGGTGATGGTCACCTTCTGGGCCGTGTTCCAGTTCGACGGGGTGAAGGTCAGGGAAGCCCCGCCGGTCACGGACAGGCCCGAGTTGCCGCTCGCCCGTGCCGTCGTGACGGTCACGTTGGCGGACGGCTGGGTCGACAGCTTGACGTCGTAGGTGGCCGTCTTGCCTTGCTGGACGGCGAGTTGGGTGGTCGAGGCCACCACGGCGGGACCCGAGGCGACCGTGATGCCGACCGGGGTGGACTCCGCCGACGCGCCCAGGCTGTCGTACGCCTTCGCCAGCAGGGAATGACTGCCCACGGTCAAACTTGAGACCGAAAGAGAGTACGGCGCGGTCGTGTCGGTGCCCAGCAGCGTGGTGTTGTCGTAGAACTCCACCTTGCTGATGGTCGCGTTGTCCGCGGCCGCGGCGGTCGCCGCGAGCGGGACGGCATCGCCCTGGGTGTAGACGGCGCCCGCGGCCGGGCTGGTCAGCACCGTGATCGGCGGCTGGTGGGCGCCGACGCAGGTCGTCCCGTTGACCGCGAACGACGTGGGCGCGGCGTTGGTGCCGCTGTAGCTGAACTGCGCGCCGGTGGAGACCGCGGCGCCGGCCGCGATGGTCCCGTTGTACGCGGCGTTCTTCACTGTGATGTTCTGACCGGACTGGGACCAGGTTCCGTTCCAGCCGTTGGAGAGCTTCTGGTTGCCCGCGTAGGCGTACGTCAGCGTCCAGCCGCTGATGGGGTCCGTACCGCGGTTGGTGATCGTCACGTCCGTGGTGAAGCCGGAACCCCAGTCATTGGTCTTGTAGTCGACGCTGCACTGAACTGCTGCTGCCTGTGCGGGAGTTGAACCCGTACTCAGCATCGTGAACGGCAGCGCCAGCGCGGCCACGACAGCCGTCCATAAACGCCGGGCAGTCCGGCGTCTCCTTCTCGGTGCCATGTGCTGGTTCCTCCTTGCGGCTCGGAGAAGTCAAGGCTTGAACCAGTGGGAGCGCTCCCATAGTGGAGACGAGGGGGTGAGGGGTCAAGGTGCTTGAAGAGTCGAAAAGATTCGATGAATGTGGTTGAGGAAAGTCAAGTGACGCATCTGTTCTTTAACGTCACTTGGCGCTAGCTTCGGTGGCACCAGTGGGAGCGATTCCATCAGTCGACGCGGCCGTCACGGCCCGCTGATCTGCAAGGAGTCGCTCATGCGACACCCCCCGCGTTCAGTACTTTTAGCCGTCGCCGGCGCCGTGACCCTCGTCGGGTCCGTCAGGGTGCCGCGACGCGTTTCGCCGCACGCCGAGTGCCGGCTCGACCTGTCCCACATCAACTCGGCGTATTCCGGCGCCCCTTCGGCCTGTATCGACGGATCGGGCTGCATGACCATCTGCGCGCCCTGAACGGCTGACACCCGCAACCGAGAAGGAAACCCGCACTCATGAGTCGTACCAGAACTGCGCTCCTCGCAGCGATGGCCCTGGTAGCCGGCGCCTCCGGCACCGCGGTCGCCGCCTACCCGGGGGACGTCGGCATCTCGGCGATCCCCTGCACCGTGGACTACAAGGTGCAGAACGACTGGGGCACCGGCTTCACCGCCAACGTGACGATCACCAACAACGGTGCCGCCAAGTCGAGTTGGGCGGTGAAGTGGTCGTACGCCGGTAACCAGAAGGTCACCAGCGGCTGGAACGCCAAGGTCAGCCAGAGCGGCACGGCCGTCACCGCGCTCAACGAGAGCTACAACGGCACGCTCCCCACCGGCGGTTCGACCAGCTTCGGCTTCCAGGGCACCTACAGCGGCACCAACGCCGTCCCGGCCACCTTCACCCTCGACGGTGTGACCTGCAACGTCGACGACGGTGGCGGCGGCCCCACGAACCCGCCGGACCCCGGCACCGGCAGCCGCGTCGACAATCCGTACTCCGGCGCCAAGGTGTACGTGAACCCGGAGTGGTCCGCCAATGCCGCCTCCGAGCCCGGCGGCAGCCGGATCGCCAACCAGCCCACCGGCGTATGGCTGGACCGGGTGGCCGCGATCAACGGCGCCGGCGGGAAGATGGGTCTGCGGGCCCACCTCGACGAGGCCCTGAAGCAGAAGGGCAGCGGCGAACTCGCCGTCCAGCTGGTGATCTACGACCTGCCGGGCCGTGACTGTGCCGCGCTCGCCTCCAACGGTGAGTTCGGTCCGACGGACATCGACAAGTACAAGACGCAGTACATCGACCCGATCGCCGCGATCCTCGCCGATCCCAAGTACGCCTCGCTGCGGATCGTCACCACGGTCGAGCTCGACTCCCTGCCGAACCTCGTCACCAACGTCTCGCCCCGCAACACCGCCACCCCCAACTGCGACACGATGAAGTCCAACGGCAACTACATCAAGGGTGTCGGCTACGCGCTGAACAAGCTCGGTGACGTCCCCAACGTCTACAACTACGTGGACGCCGGGCACCACGGCTGGCTCGGCTGGGACGACAACTTCTCGGCGACCGTCCAGACGATCAAGCAGGCGGCCACCGCCGAGGGCGCCACGGTGAACGACGTCCACGGCTTCATCACCAACACCGCCAACTACAGCGCGCTCAAGGAGCCGTACTACACCATCAACGACTCCGTGAACGGCAAGTCCGTGCGCGAGTCGAAGTGGGTCGACTGGAACCGCTACGTCGACGAGCTCTCCTACGCCCAGGCCTTCCGGCAGGAGGCCGTGAGCCAGGGCTTCCCCTCGGGCGTCGGCATGCTGATCGACACCTCCCGCAACGGGTGGGGCGGCAGCGCCCGGCCGACCGGTCCCGGCGCCAAGACCGATGTGGACACCTATGTCGACGGCGGCCGTATCGACCGGCGCCTGAACACCGGCAACTGGTGCAACCAGTCCGGCGCCGGCCTGGGTGAGCGTCCGCAGGCCAGTCCCGCGGCCGGGATCGACGCCTACGTCTGGATCAAGCCCCCGGGCGAGTCCGACGGCGCGAGCAGCGCCATCCCGAACGACGAGGGCAAGGGCTTCGACCGGATGTGCGACCCGACGTACACGGGCAACCCGCGCAACAACAACCACATGTCCGGTGCGCTGCCGAACGCGCCGCTGAGCGGCCACTGGTTCTCGGCACAGTTCCAGCAGCTGATGCAGAACGCGTACCCGCCGTTGCCGTAACGGTGGTTCGGGGGCCGCGGGTTGAGTGTGGTTGATCGCGCAGTTCCCCGCGCCCCTCAGGGGCGTCCGTCGCCGCCGGGGTTTGTCGGTGCAGCTCCGACAGGCCCCGGCGGCATCATCCGTGTCCCGTTTTTTGCCGTCCCGGCAACGCTACTGGCCTCCTCCCGGTGCGTCGGCGCACGCTGGCCGCACACGGACGAGAGGCTGACCACCATGGCGCACGACCACACCCACCAGCACGCGCACGCCCACCACGACCACACCGACATCGACTGGGCCGAGATGGCCCCGATGCTGGAGGACCAGGCCGAGCTGTACACGCCGCTGTACGAGCACGCCATGGCCTGGCTGGCCAAGCGGCAGACCGAGCCAGGGCTCGTCGTCGACGCGGGCAGTGGGCCCGGGGTCGTGTCGTGTCTGCTCGCCGACACCTTTCCCGGCGCCCGGATCGTCGCCGTCGACGGGTCGGAGCCGCTTCTCGAGCGGGCCCGGGAGCGGGCCGGGCGGCTCGGCGTCGCGGACCGGTTCGGCACGCTCGCCGGTGAACTGCCCGAGGTGCTCGACGACTTGGACTATCCCGCCGATCTGCTCTGGGCCAGCTGGAGCCTGCACCACCTCGGCGACCAGAAGGCGGCCCTCGCCGCGTTCGCCGCGCGGCTCGCGCCCGGCGGCACCCTGGCCCTGCTGGAGGGCAGCCTGCCCACCCGGTATCTGCCGCGCGACATCGGCATCGGCCGGCCGGGGCTCCAGGCCCGGCTCGACGCGGTGCACGAGGAGTGGTTCACCGAGATGCGGGCCGCGCTGCCCGGCTCGGTCGACGAGATCGAGGACTGGGCGGCGCTGATGACGTCCGTGGGGCTGCGGCCGACCGGCACCCGCAGCTTCCTCCTCGACCTGCCCGCCCCCACCACCGACCGGGCCCGCCGGTGCGCCGTCACCGCCTTCACCCGGATGCGGGACATCCTCGGTGAGCGCCTCGACGCCGACGACCGCGCCACCCTCGACCGGCTCGTCGACCCCGACGACAAGGCGAGCCTGCACCACCGCCCGGACGTGTTCGTCCTGACGGCTCGCACGGTGCACACGGCGGTCCGTCCGGTCTGACGCCTCTCCGCCGCCTCCGGCCCTTGACTTCGAGAACGCTCCAAGTGATCTACTGCCCGGCGTTCACCGAAAACAGGGGGTAGTCATGAGTGATGCACCGGTCGCACTGATCACCGGGGGCGGCAGCGGCATCGGCGCCGCGGTCGCGCGGCAACTGCTGGACGCGGGACACCGGGTCACCGTCACCGGCCGCGGCGAGGAGCGGCTGCGGGGCTTCGCCGAGGAACTCGGCCATCCTGACGGCCTGCTGACGATCGTCGGGAGCGCGGCCGAGTACGGGGACGTCCAGGCGGCGGTCGACACGACACTCAAGTCCTTCGGCCGGCTGGACACGGTCGTCGCCAACGCCGGTTTCGCCACCCACGACACGGTCGCCGAGGGCGACCCGTCCGGCTGGACCGAGATGGTGCTGACCAACGTCCTCGGCCCGGCCCTGCTGATCCGCGCCTCGATCGACGCCCTCAAGGAGACCCGCGGCCGGATCGTCCTGGTGGGCAGTGTCGCCGGCTTCGTGCCGGGGCCGGGCAACATCTACGGGGCGACGAAGTGGGCGGTGACCGGGCTGGCCGAGAACACCCGGCGGCAGGTCACCGAGTGGGGGGTGGGCGTGACCCACATCGCGCCCGGCCGGACGGAGACCCCGTTCTGGGACAGCTACGGCAGCCTCCCGCCGGGCCATCTCCTCACCGCGGACCAGATCGCCGACTCGGTCGTGTGGGCCATCCGGCAGCCCGAGGGAGTCGACGTCAACACGGTCGTCGTACGGCCGATCGGGCAGCCCAACTGAGGTGAGCGCCGGTCGGTGGCCGATGCATGCGTTACGGGGGGACGGGTAGGCGGGCGGTCCCGTGTCCGTCGGAGGGATCCCGCGCCATGGCACGTACCAGCACCGGCACCAAAGCCGCGCGGGAGCAGCCGCTCACGGCCCGGCTCCCCGGCGGGCCGCGCGCCGGGCAGACGGTCGGGGCGGTGGTGCTGTCGCTGTCGCCGGTCTGCATCGAGCTGTCCGACGCGGATGCCGGAACCGCCTCGGTGTACCGCTGTCTGCTCTGCATGCCCGTCCTGGTGCTGCTGTCCCTGCCGGAGTACCGCCGCGAGGGTCCGCCGCCCCGGCGCCGGCTGCTGTACGGCGTCGCGGGCGGCGCGCTGTTCGCGGGGGACATGCTGCTGTGGTCCAGGGCCATCACCGAGGTGGGCGCGGGGCTGTCGACCGTGCTGGTGAACGTGCAGGTCGTGGTGGTGCCGCTGCTGGCATGGGCGGTGGACCGCGAGCACGTGCCGCGCCGCTTCCTGCTCTGGCTGCCGGTGCTGGGCGCGGGGGTGGTGCTCACCGGCGGGTTGTTCGAGCAGGGCGCGAGCGGCAGCGACCCGACGGCGGGCACCGTCCATGCGGTGCTGGCCGCGCTGAGCTACTCCGGCTTTCTCTTCCTGCTGCGCCGCGGCGGGTTCGAGGGCCATGTGGTGACGACGTACACCGTGGTCGTGATGTCCGCCACCGTCTTCTCCGCCCTCGGCGGCTGGGCCTGGGGCGCCCTCGACCTGACCCCGCCTGCTGCCGCCCTCGGCTGGCTGGCGGTGGCCGCGGTCAGCAGCGGCATGATCGGCTGGCTCCTCGTCGCCCTCAACTCCCCGCACCTGCCGAGCCATGTCGGCGCGGTGCTGTTGCTGCTCACGCCGGTGGGCGCGCTGGTGCTGGGTGCCGTGGTGCTGGGGGAGCGGCCGACGTTCGCGCAGTGGGGCGGGTGTGCGCTGATCCTGGTCAGCGCCTACGCCACGGTGACCAGCCGCACGCGGGCATGACGAAGGCCCGGACGGTCGTCCCGTCCGGGCCTTCCCCGGTGCATGGCCTCAGCCGATGTCGAACGTCGCCGGGTCCGGGCCGATGCGGCGGTCCTCGTTGAGGGCGCTGATCGCGGCCAGGTCCTCGGTGTCCAGGCTGAAGTCGAAGACCTCGATGTTCTCCTTGATCCGCGACGGGGTCACGGACTTGGGGATCACCACGTTGCCGAGCTGGAGGTGCCAGCGCAGGACCACCTGGGCCGGGGTGCGGCCGTGCTTCTGGGCGATGGCGACGATCGCCGGGACCTCCAGGAGGCCCTTGCCCTGGCCGAGCGGGGACCAGGCCTCGGTGGCGATGCCCTGCTCCGCGTGGAACTCGCGGGAGGCGTGCTGCTGGAGGTGCGGGTGCAGCTCGATCTGGTTCACCGCCGGGATGACCGAGGTCTCGGCGATGAGCCGCTGGAGGTGCTCCGGGTAGAAGTTGGAGACGCCGATCGCGCGGACCCGGCCGTCGGCGTGCAGCTTCTCGAACGCCTTGTAGGTGTCGACGTACTTGTCCCGGGCCGGCAGCGGCCAGTGGATCAGGTACAGGTCCACGTAGTCGAGGCCGAGCTTCTCCAGGGAGGTGTCGAACGCGCGCAGGGTGGAGTCGTAGCCCTGGTCGCCGTTCCACAGCTTGGTGGTGACGAAAATATCCTCGCGGGGGATGCCGGAGGAGGTGATGGCCTTGCCGGTGCCCTCTTCGTTGCCGTAGATCGCCGCTGTGTCGATGCTGCGGTACCCGGCCTCCAGGGCGGTCGCGACCGCCTGCTGCGCCTCGTCGTCCGGCACCTGCCAGACGCCGAAGCCCAGCTGGGGCATCTCGACGCCGTTGTTCAGGATGATCGGGGGGACCTTGCTGCTCACGAGCTCTTGATCCTTACGGTTGTCGTCAGGTGGTACTCCCATCGTCAACGATCACGAGCCGTGATGCATTCCTGACGACGGAATCGGGCGGTAGATGACGGAATCTCACCAAATATCCCGGAATCGGCCTCAAGCCCTGTACAAGGCCTCGACCTCGTTGACGTACGCGTTCTCGATGGCCTTGCGCTTCAGCTTGAGCGACGGCGTCAGCAGGCCGTGCTCCTCGGTGAACGGCTGGGCCAGGATGCGGAAGGTCCGGATCGACTCGGCCTGTGAGACCAGGGTGTTGGCGGCGACCACGGCCCGCCGGACCTCCGTCTCCAGATCGGCGTCCCGCACCAGTTCGGCCGCTGTCATCCGCGGTTTGCCGCGCATCGCCAGCCAGTGCTCGACGGCCTCCTGGTCGAGGGTGACCAGGGCGGCGACGTACGGGCGGTCGTTGCCGACGACGATGCACTGGGAGACCAGCGGATGGTCCCGGACGCGCTCCTCCAACTGGCCCGGGGAGACGCTCTTGCCGCCGGAGGTGACCAGGATCTCCTTCTTGCGGCCGGTGATGGTGAGGTAGCCGTCCTCGTCGAGGGAGCCCAGGTCCCCGGTGGCGAGCCAGCCGTCGTGCAGGGTCGCGTCGGTGGCCTTCTGGTTGTTGAGGTAGCCCTGGAAGACGTTGGCGCCGCGCAGCCAGATCTCGCCGTCGTCCGCGATGTGCACGGTCATGCCGGGGATGGGCTGTCCGACGGTGCCGTAGCGGGTGCGCTCGGGCGGGTTCGCGGTGGCGGCGGCCGTCGACTCGGTGAGGCCGTAGCCCTCGTAGATGTGGATGCCCGCACCCGCGAAGAACAGGCCGAGCCGGCGGTCCATGGCCGAACCGCCGGTCATCGCCTGTCTGATGCGGCCGCCCATCGCCGCGCGCATCTTGGAGTAGACGAGTTTGTCGAAGAGCTGGTGCTGCATGCGCAGTCCCGCCGACGGGCCGGGCCCGATGCCCCAGGCCTTCGCCTCCATGGCGTCGGCGTACTTCACCGCGATGTCGACGGCCTTCTCGAAGGCGCCCGCCTTGCCCTCCTTCTCCGCCTTGCGGCGCGAGGCGTTGAACACCTTCTCGAAGATGTACGGCACCCCGAGGAAGAACGTCGGCTTGAACGCGGCGAGGTCGGGCATCAGCGCGGCGGCGTTCATCTGCGGCTGGTGGCCGAAGCGGACCCGGCCGCGGATCGCGGCGACCTGCACCATCCGCCCGAAGACATGGGCGAGCGGCAGGAAGAGCAGGGTCGCGGCCTCGTCGCCCTTCTTCGAGTGGAACACCGGCTCCCAGCGCTCGATGACGGTGTCCGCCTCGTACATGAAGTTGCCGTGCGAGATCACACAGCCCTTGGGGCGGCCGGTGGTGCCGGAGGTGTAGATGATGGTGGCGACGGAGTCGGGGGTGACCGCCTGCCGGTGCCGGTGGACCACGTCGTCGTCGAGATGGGCGCCGGCGTCGTACAGCTCCTGCACACAGCCCGCGTCCAGCTGCCACAGCTCGCGCAGCTGCGGCAGCCGGTCGATGACGGTGGCGATGGTCATCGCGTGGTCCTCGTGCTCCACGATCGCGGCCGTGCACTCGGCGTCGTAGAGCATCCAGAAACACTGTTCCGCCGACGAGGTGGGGTAGACCGGCACCACCTGGGCGCCGATCGTCCACAGGGCGAAGTCGAAGAGGGTCCACTCGTAGCGGGTGCGGGAGACGATCGCGACCCGGTCACCGAACCGGATGCCACGGGCGAGCAGTCCCTTGGCGAGGGCGAGCACCTCGTCGCGGAACTCGGCCGAGGTCACGTCCCGCCACTGACCGGACTCGTCCTTGCGGCCGAGCGCCACGCGCAGCGGGTCCTCCTGGGCATGGTCGAACACCACGTCGGCCAATCCGCCCACCGGGGGTGCCAACGCCAACGGAGGGTTGGTGAACTCGCGCAAACCCCGCTCCCTCGACATTGGTTCGACGCTCCGCACAGCGCCGTGAAAGCTACCCCACCCGCCGACGGGGCGGGAGGGGGTGCGGAATCGACCGACGTTCAGGTAGCGGCTGGTCAGCGCCGGAAAATGCGCTCACATGGGGAAGGGTCGGACAGAAAACTGACGGTTGCGTAAGTTTCGGGGCCGTAATCTCCACCGAATCTGTACGACCCGGCCACCCCGTGCCCGTCCCGTCGGAACGATCAGTTCCGCTGTGTCGCTTTCTCTTCCGTCAGCGTCGTCGCGGCCGGTTTCGTCACACCCGTGCGCACCGCGCCCGGCGTCCTGAGCAGGGCCAGGACCAGCACGCCGCCGACCACCGCCACCGCGCCGGCCGTCACCGCCGCCGTGTTGAGCCCCGAGGCGAACGCGGCCCGCAGCGTGTGCTCCGGGAAGGTGCCGCGCAGCGCGCCCGCTCCGCCGCCCGCCAGCGCGTGCGCCGCGTCGCGCGGCAGCGCGTCCGCCATCCGGGAGGTCAGCACCGTGCCGAAGAAGGCCAGGCCGAGCGCGTACCCGAACTGCCGGAAGGTGTTGACCGCGCCGCTCGCCATGCCCGACCGCTCCCGCTCCACCGTCGCCAGCGCGGCCCCCGCGACCGAGGGCGCCACCAGGCCCGTACCCACACCCACCAGGAGCAGCCCCGGGATCAGCGCCGTCGATGTCGAACCGGCGTCCAGGAACGCCATGCAGAACTGCCCGGCGCCGATCAGCAGCAGCCCGCCCCCGACCGTGAACCGGGCCGGCACCCCGTGCAGCAGCCGCCCGCCCGCCGCCGCCACCACGAACGCGGCCAGCGACAGCCACAGGAACACCAGGCCGCCGCGCACCGGAGACATCCCCAGCACGGTCTGCAGCCAGATCGAGGTGTACGCCATCACACCGAACGCCGCCGCGTTGAAGGCGAACGCGCCCGCCATCACCCCGGAGAACGCCGGCTTCAGGAACAGCCGCGGATCGATCAGCGGATCGGCGACCCGCCCCTCCACGACCACGAAGCAGACCAGTGCGAGGGCCGCGCCCGCGAAGGAGACGAGGGTGCCCGTGGCGCCCCAGCCGAGCGACCCGGCGCGCACCGCCCCGTACGTCACCCCGCCCGCGAATGCCGCGAACGTCACCGTCCCCGCCCAGTCGACCCGCCGTCCGGCCCGCCCGCGCGACTCCGGCACCGCGCGCAGCGTCAGCCACACCGCGACCACGCTCACCGGCAGGTTGACGTAGAAGATCCACCGCCAGCCGGGCCCGTCCGTCAGCAGTCCACCCAGCACCGGGCCCACCGCGGACGCCGCGCCTGCCACCGCGCCCCAGGTGCCGAGCGCGACCGACAGCCGCCGCCCCTGGTAGACCGACGCCAGCAGCGGCAACGTCGTGGCGAGCGTCGCCGCCGCGCCCGCCCCTTGCAGCGCCCGCGCGGCGACCAGCATCGTCGGGCCGGACGACAGGCCGCACAGCAGCGAGGCCCCGGCGAACACCACGACCCCGGTCACATGCACGCGCCGCCGCCCGAGCACATCAGCCGCGGCGCCCACCCCCAGCAGCAGTGCGGCCAGCGCCAGCGCGTAGGCGTCCATCACCCACTGCAGATCGCTCAGCGACGCGTGCAGCGCCGCCGCCATGTCCGGCAGCGCGACGATCGCGATCGTCACGTCCAGCAACAACATGAACGTGCCCAGACACACCGCCGTCAGCGGCCCCCAAGTACGCATGTCCTCAACTCCTCGTCCGTTCCTCGCCGGTGGGATGCGTGTGCCTCCGTACGATGGACTCGGCGCGGCCTATCGCGGCAGTAGGGGGCAGCGAAGCGCCGGAACTCGACAGGATTGGGCATGCTGGAGACGGAATACTCCACACTCGACCGGCTGGACCTTCAGTTGCTGGCCGGGCTGGAGGTCAACGGCCGGGCCTCCTTCAGCCGGCTCGGCACGGTGCTCGGGGTCTCCGACCAGACGATCGCGCGCCGCTTCCGCCGGCTCAGCGCCGAGGCGGGGCTGCGGGTCGTGGCGATCCGGGACGGATACCGGCTCGGCCAGGACCAGTGGATGCTGCGCTTCCGCTGCGCCCCCGACAGCTCCGCTGCCATCTCGGAGGCCCTCGCCAAACGGCCCGACACGGGCTGGATCGGCCTCGCCTCCGGAGGCACCGAGATCGTCTGCATGACCCGGCCCCGCAGCCCCGGCGACCACGACGAACTCCTGCTCGGCAAGCTCCCCCGCACCCCGAGCGTCGTCGACATCCGCGCCCACCAGTTGCTCCACCGCTTCTACGGCGGCCCCAGCGGCTGGTCGAAGAAGTTCGGCCTGCTCACGGACGAGCAGATCGCCGCGCTGCGCGCGCACCCGGAGCCCGACCCGGGACCGGCCCGGATCGACCCGGACGACGAACCCCTCCTCGCCGTCCTCGAACGCGACGGCCGCGCCGGCTACCCCGAACTCCAGCGCGCCACCGGCCGCTCCGAGTCCGCTGTCAAACGCCGGCTGGCGGCGCTGCTCGCCTCGGGCGCCGTCTACATCGACCTCGAGTACCACACCGAGGTCTTCGGCTTCCGCCGCGCCGCCGTCCTGTGGATCACGACCGCCCCGGGTGCCCTGCACTCGGTCGGCCAGGCCCTCGCCGCCCACGACGAGGTCGCCTTCGCCAGTGCCACGGCCGGCCCCTCCAACCTCTTCGTCACCGTCGTCGTCCGGGACACGGCGGCCCTCTACGCCTACCTCAGCGGCCCCGTCGGCCAACTCGACGGCGTCCGGCACGTGGAGGTGACACCGTTCCTGCGCCAGGTGAAACAGCTGACGTACGCCAAGCCCTAGGCGAGACCTAGCCTCGGTGCAGCCGGTCCCCGCTCGTCAGGACCGCCGCCGCCAAGGCGTCCGCCGCGCCCTGGGACGTCGTACGGCGATGGCCGTGGACCAGGACGAAGTCGACGCGGCCCAGTTCCGGCAGGCCGGAGCGTTCCGGCACGCGCACCAGCCCCGGCGGGATCAGGCCCCTGGAGTGGGCCATCACGCCGAGTCCGGCGCGGGCCGCCGCGATCAGGCCGTTGAGGCTGCCGCTCGTGCACGCGATCCGCCACTCGCGGCCCTGCCGCTCCAGCGCCTCGAGGGCGAGCGCCCGGGTGATGCCGGGGGGCGGATAGACGATCAGGGGGACAGGGCGGTCCGGGTCGAGGCGGAGGCGCTCCGCGCCGATCCACACCAGGCGGTCGTGCCAGACGAGTTCACCACGGGGGTCCTCCGGGCGGCGCTTGGCGAGGACCAGGTCCAGCTTCCCGGCCGCCAACTGCTCGTGCAGCGTGCCCGAGAGCTCCACGGTCAGCTCCAGGTCGACCTCGGGATGGTCGTGGCGGAAGCGCTCCAGGATCTCCGGCAGCCGGGTCAGCACGAAATCCTCCGACGCCCCGAAGCGCAGCCGGCCGCGCAGCCGGGTACCCGTGAAGAACGCCGACGCCTGCTCGTGCACCTCCAGGATGCGGCGCGCGAAGCCGAGCATCGCCTCGCCGTCCTCCGTCAGCTCCACCGAGTGGGTGTCCCGGGTGAACAACTGCCGCCCGGCCGCGTCCTCCAGCCGCCGTACGTGCTGACTCACGGTGGACTGTCGCAGCCCCAGCCGCCGGGCGGCCTGGGTGAAGCTCAGGGTCTGCGCCACCGCCAGGAACGTACGCAACTGGGAAGGGTCGTACATGGCGCCCACGTTATCGCGAGACGTGATGACAGTCAGAGCGGTATGAAGGATTCCCGATCAGGGGAGGGAGGAGGACGATGGAGGGGGGTCGCACGGCCCCGGTACCGCCGACAGCACGACGAGTATGTGGAGCACCGTGAAACGCCTGCGCCGGCCGAGTCGGATGCCGATCGACCCGTACATCCTGCTGCTCCTCGGGACGGTGGGCCTCGCCGCCCTCCTTCCGGCGCGCGGCACGGGTGCGGACGTGGCGTCCGGCGCCTCCACGGCCGCCATCGCCTTCCTCTTCTTCCTGTACGGCGCCCGCCTGTCCACCCGCGAAGCCCTGGACGGCCTCAAGCACTGGCGCCTGCACGTCACGGTCCTCGCCTGTACGTTCGTGATCTTCCCGCTGCTCGGCATGGCCGCCCGCGGCCTCGTCCCGGTCCTGCTGACCCAGCCCCTCTACCAGGGCCTGCTCTTCCTCACCCTCGTCCCCTCGACGATCCAGTCCTCGATCGCCTTCACCTCCATGGCCCGCGGCAACGTGCCCGCCGCTATCTGCGCCGGCTCCTTCTCCTCCCTCGTCGGCATCGTCATCACGCCGCTGCTCGCCGCGGCCCTGCTCGGCAGCAGTGCGGGCGGCTTCTCGGCCGACTCGCTGGTGCAGATCGTGCTCCAGCTGCTGGTGCCGTTCGTCGCGGGGCAGGTGCTGCGCCGCTGGATCGGCGGCTTCGTCACCCGGCACAAGAAGGTCCTCGGCCTCGTCGACCGCGGTTCGATCCTCCTCGTCGTCTACACCGCGTTCAGCGAGGGCATGGTCCAGGGCATCTGGCACCAGGTCAGCCCGCTCAGGCTGGCCGGACTGCTCGCCGTCGAGGCGGTGCTGCTCGCCGTGATGCTCGCGCTGACCTGGTACGGGTCCAAGGCGCTGCGCTTCGATCGCGAGGACCGGATCGCCATCCAGTTCGCCGGCTCCAAGAAGTCCCTCGCCTCCGGACTGCCCATGGCGAGCGTCCTGTTCGGCGCACACGCCTCGCTCGCCGTGCTGCCCCTGATGCTCTTCCACCAGATGCAGCTGATGGTCTGCGCGGTCATCGCCAAGCGCCGCGCCCACGACCCCGAGCCGGGCGTCACGGCACGGGTTTCAACCGCAGCGTCACGAACCGCGGTCGGTACAGGGACACGTTCCGGTTGAGCTGTGCCGCCGCGGCGGACGGGTCCAGCCAGTTCACGTCGTAACTGAGCACCAGCCGGCCGCCGCCCAGGGCCGGGTGGACCTGGGGGTTGTAGGCCGCCACCTGCCCCTCCGGCAGCGCGGGGGTGAAGTCCTTCGTCGGCCCGTGCCAGGGCCCGCTCGGCGCGCACGCCCAGTACGAGGTGACGGTGGTCAGCCCCGCCGTCCCCGCCGCCATCGTGAACAGCACATACGTCCCGTCCGCCCGCACCACCGAGAACGCGCTGCCCACGCCCGTGCGTCTGCGCTCGTCGCCGAGCACCGCGGCCGGTCTCGCCCCGGCCCGCCAGTCGGAACCGTCCCAGTACTGCCAGGCCCCCGGCTCGCCGAGCCTGCCGTCCGGGACCCGTGCCGCGTACGCCGACGACACCGGCCGGGACGCCGCCTGGCCGTCGTCGCCACCGAAGACGTAGGTCCACCCGCCCTGCTCGACGAGCGTCGTACCGAACAGCACCCGCCGGGACGGGTCGGGGACCAGCTGCTGGTCCAGCACCTTGACGATCGACTCCACCCGCAGGTCGGGCAGCGACAGCGTGGCCACCTCGGTGGCCGTGGGCGTCCCGTAGATCCACGGCGCGGCCGCCGCCGTGCGCACCCACAGCACCACCCGCAGCACCTGCTCCGACGACCCCGGCGACCGGGGCTCCACCCGCGCCGCCACCGGCCAACGCCACTGATTCGGCCCGGGGTCGGGGAACAGCGGCGCCGGAAGCGTGCTCTCCAGCCGCCCGTCCCGCATCAGCACCGCCGAGTTGCGCACCAGCGGTGCCGCGGTGTCCCGCCACGCGTACGATTCCCCGACCGGGTTGGGCGGCGCGTACACCTGCCCGAGATAGGTGTCCGAGAACAGCCACAGCACCCGCCCGTCCGGCAGCCGCACCGAGTGGGTGCCGTCGCCGCCGGTCCAGTCGTCGGCGCGGGTCGCGTCGTCGCCGTACCGGGCGAACTCGGAGGTGAGCGGCTCGTCCGGCGACCACGATCCGACGGTACGCGGCACGCAGCCGCGCGTGTCCGGCCGGTCCTCGTCCTCGGGCAGGGCCGTGAGCAGCACGGCCCCGAGAACCAGGGCCAGCACCAGACCGAGCCCCGTTCCCGTCCGCTGTCGTGCTCGTACGTCGTGGGGCACCCACGGGACGTTAGTGGCCGGCGCTCATGTGGTCCATGGGGCGGTGTTCCGCGGGCGGCCGAACGCCACCATTTCATCGGCCTGTTGATCCGGATTTCCGGTACGGAGGGCTGACGGCGGATAACGTTCCGTCATGACCGCACCCCTCGCGCTCGACCCCGCGCGCAGCGCCCTCGTCCTCGTCGATCTGATGGACCGGATCGTCGCGCTGCCCCTGGAGCCCCGCAAGGGCACCGAAGTCCTCGGCACCGCCCAGGAGTTGGCGACCGCCTTCCGCTCGGCGGGCGCCCATGTCGTCCTCGTCCGCGTCGAGCGCCCCGGCGTCCCCGAACAGCCGCCCGGCAGCGGGCTGGTGGCCGGCCTGGCCGGGGACGGCGACATCGAGGTCGTCAAGCGCACCATCGGCGGCTTCCAGGGCACCGATCTGGACGAGCGGCTGCGCGAACGGGGCGTCACCACCCTCGTGTTCGGCGGCATCGCCACCAACCTCGGCGTGGAGTCCACGGCCCGGGCCGCCGGGGACCTCGGCTACGACCTGGTCTTCGTCGAGAACGCGATGGCGGCGCTCACGGCGGCGGAGCACGACGCGTCGGTACGGCTGGACTTCCCCCGCCTCGGCACGGTGGTGCACTCGGCGGAGGTCCACTTCACGGCGTCCTGACCGCCCCCCGGTTCACCCTTGGGCCGACGCGGCCCGGAGGGCGACGCGCTCCTCGCCCGCGTACACGTTCATGGACCGGCCCCGCAGGAACCCCACCAGCGTCAGCCCCGTCTCCGCGGCCAGGTCCACGGCCAGCGAGGACGGGGCGGAGACCGCCGCCAGCACCGGGATCCCCGCCATCACGGCCTTCTGCGCCAGCTCGAAGGAGGCCCGCCCGGACACCAGCAGGATCGCCTGTGACAACGGCAGCCCGCCGCTCTGCAACGCCCGCCCCACCAGTTTGTCGACCGCGTTGTGCCGGCCGACGTCCTCCCGGATGTCCAGCAGTTCCCCCTCTCCGCTGAACAGTGCGGCGGCGTGCAGACCCCCGGTCCGGTCGAACACCCGCTGTGCCGCGCGCAACCGGTCGGGGAGGCTCGCGAGCAGTTCGGGGTCGACCCGGACCGGGGGAGTGTCGGAGATGGGCCAGCGCGCCGTGGTCCGCACCGCGTCCAGGCTCGCCTTGCCGCACAGCCCGCAGGACGAGGTCGTGTACACGTTCCGTTCGAGGGTGATGTCCGGGATCTTGACGCCGGGCGCGGTCCGCACGTCGACCACGTTGTAGGTGTTGGAGCCGTCGACCGTGGCGCCCGCGCAGTACACGATGTTCTGGAGGTCGCTCTGCTCGGCCAGGACCCCCTCGCTGACGAGGAACCCCGCGGCGAGCGCGAAGTCGTCGCCGGGGGTGCGCATGGTGATCGCGAGCGGTTTGCCGTTGAGCCGGATCTCCAGTGGCTCCTCGGCGACGAGCGTGTCGGGCCGGGTGGAGACCGCCCCGTCGCGGATGCGGATCACCTTGCGTCGTTCCGTGACTCGTCCCATGGCTGATCAGTCCCGGTTCTGTATGTACTGGTGGCCGAAGCGGCCCTTGGCGCGGAGATGGCCGCGGGTCGCCGGGCCGTCGTGCGGGGAAGTGACCTTCACGATCTCATTGTCCTGCATGCGCAGGGTCGGCGGGCAGGGCGCGGGCCGTAGGGTGACCGAGAGCAGGGGGTGGCCGGGGGCGAGCCCGTACGCCTCGGCCAGGTGCCACGGTGAGCCGTCGATGCTGTTTGCGGCGCAGGTGCACAGTCGCGTCACCCCACAGAGGTGACGAGCGGGAGCTTGTCGACGCGGATCGCCGTCGCCCGGTACTCGGCGGCGCCCGCGATCGGGCAGCGGGCCGCCGGCGTCCGCCGATCGGCGTCCGTCCCGTGGGGGAGACCCAGCGTCGTGAAGGCGAGCCCCGGTCGCAGCGCGGTGTCGATCCACACGGATGCGACGAGGGAGCCGCGCCGCGAGGTGATCCGCACCTTCTCGCCGACCACCACCCCATAGCGCTCGGCGTCCTCCGGACACAGCTCGACGCACGCCCCGAGGCGCGACGGGGACGGCGTACTCCCGCCCGGAACAGGGGAGTCGAGCCGTCGGCCCGTGGTGAGGCGGATCGGGAACCGCTCGTCGGTGAGGTCGGCCGGCGGGACCTGCGGCACCAGCCCGAACGGCGCGCGCCTGCCCCGCCGGGCCGGGTCGGCCTCCCACAACCTGCCGTGCGGATACGGCGGTTCGAGATCGCGGATGCTCGGGCAGGGCCACCGGAGGCCGTCGTGCTCCTCCAGGCGCCGGTACGTCATCCCGTAGTGGTCCGGCGACACCGACCGCAGCTCGTTCCAGACGGCCTCGGCGTCGGCGTACGCCCAGACATGTCCGAGGCGTCCGGCCAGGTCGCGGATGATGTCGACGTCCGCGCGGGCCTCCCCGGGCGGCTCGGCGGCCTTGCGTATGCGCCGAACCCGCCGTTCGCCGTTGGTGGTGGTGCCCTCGGACTCCGCCCGGCCCGAGGCCGCGGGCAGCACGACGTCCGCCAGCTCGGCCGTGCTCGTGCGGAAAGCGTCCTGCACGACGAGGAAGTCCAGCGCCTTCAGACGCCGCACCGCCCGCCCGCCATCGCCCTCGGACCAGCGCGCCGGGTCCTCGCCGACGCAGTACACGGCACGCACCCCGCCCGTCTCCATCTCCTCGAACATCTCCGCCAGGTCCAGCCCGGGCTGCGCCGGCAAGACGGTGTCCCACGCCGACTCGAAGCGCAGCCGCGCGTCCGGGTCGCGGACGTCCTGGAAGCCGGGCAGACGATGCGGTACGGCACCCATGTCGACGACGCCCTGGACGTTGCCGGGGCCGTACAACGGCTGAAGTCCCGAGCCGGGGCGGCCCACATGGCCGGTCAGCAGGGCGAGGTCGATCAGTGCGCGGACGTTGTCGGTGCCGTTGCGGTGCTCGGTGACCCCGAGGGTCCAGCAGAGCTGGGCGCGCTCGGCCCGGCCGTACGCGTGCGCCAACTCCCTTATGGCCGGGGCAGGTACGCCGGTCACCTTCTGTGCGAGCGACAGTGTCCAGGGCTCCACGAGCGCCCGGTACTCCTCGAAGCCGCTCGTGGCCCGCCCGACGAACGTCTCGTCGACCAGGCCCGCCTGGATGATCTCCCGCCCGATCGCGTGCGCCAGCGCGATGTCCGTACCGACGTTGAGCGCGAGCCGGCCCTCCGCCCACTCCGCGGTGGACGTCCGCCGCGGGTCGACCACGTACAGGCGGGCGCCGGCCTGCACACCCTTCAGCACATGCTGGAAGAAGACCGGGTCCGCCACCCCGGCGTCGGAGCCCCACAGCACCACGACATCGGTCCGCTCGATCTCCTCGTACGACGATGTCCCGCCCCCCGCGCCGAACGCGGCCGCCAGCCCCGCGACGCTCGCGGTGTGACGTCCGCGGCCGCCGGAGTCGATGGTGTGGGTGCCCATCACGACCCGGGCGAACTTCTGCGCCAGATAGTTCGTCTCGTTGGTCGCCCGGGCGCACGAGAGCATCCCGAACGCCCCGCGATGCCGCCGCAGCCCGCGCGCCACCCGGTCCAGCGCCTCGTCCCAGCTCGCCCGGCGGAACTCCGCGTCCCGCGCGTCCCGCACAAGCGGATGCGTGAGCCGCGGATACGTCTTCTGCCGGTGTTCGTTCATGCGGCGGTCTGGTGGGCGAGGAGGTCACTGAGGGCGTGGATGGTGGCGAGGGTGGGGGTGGGAGTGCGGGTGAGGCCGGCGAGTTCGAGGACGGCGGTGAGGAGGACGTCGAGTTCGAGGGGTTTGCCGGCTTCGAGGTCCTGGAGGGTGCTGGTGCGGTGGTCGCCGACCTTTTCGGCGCCGGCCAGGCGGCGTTCGATGGTGATGTCGGGGTGGCAGTCGAGGGCGGCGGCGACGGCCAGGGTTTCCTCCATCATCGTCTCGATGACATGGCGGGTGCCGTGGTGGCGGCACATCTCGCGCATGGTGGCGCGGGCGAGGGCGCTGATGGGGTTGAAGGAGATGTTGCCCAGGAGTTTGAGCCAGATGTCGTTGCGGAGGTCGGGTTCGACGGGGCATTTCAGCAGGCCGGCCTGCATGGCCTCGCTGAAGTCCTTGCAGCGGGGGGAGACGCTGCGGTCGGGTTCGCCGATGGAGAAGCGGGTGCCTTCCAGGTGCCGCACCACACCCGGGGCTTCGAGCTCGGTGGCCGCGTAGACCACACATCCGATGGCCCGCTCCGGGGCGAGCACCGCACTGACCGCTCCGCCGGGATCGACACTCTCCAGCCGGCGCCCGTCGTGGGGCCCGCCGTGCTGGTGGAAGTACCACCAGGGGATGCCGTTCTGGGCGGCGATGACGGCGGTCGTGTCGTGCAGAAGAGGCTCGATGAGCGGCCCGCACGCCGCGTACGAGGTGGCCTTCAGCCCGAGGAAGACGTAGTCGACCGGGCCGATGTCGGCCGGGTCGTCGGTGGCGTGCGCCTTCGCGGTGAAGTCACCGCGGGGAGAGAGCACCTGGACACCGTGTCGCCTCATGGCCGCGAGATGCGGTCCACGGGCGATCAAGTGCACGTCGGCACCTGCGCGATGCAGGGCGGCGCCGACGTAGGCGCCGATGGCTCCGGCGCCGAGGACTGCGACTTTCATGCTGGGGAGCTCCGTTCGGTCGAGGGTGTACCGCGGAACCGTCGAAGTATGTCGACGACATATTGTCTACAGTATGTAACCCAGGGCGGCAAGGGTTCGCGCGGCGGTGGACCGCCGCGCGACCGCGCCCGGACACCGGATGCCCCGACCGTTCGGCGCGCCCCGCATACCGCTCATCGCATACGGTCGACGTGCCGCCTTCTCAACTCCCGTGTATCTCCCTACTGTCCGGGATCATGAGTCCCCCTGTCGCACCGGCCGGCTGGAGCCGTTGGCTCGTTCCCCCCGCCGCCCTCTCGGTCCACCTCTCCATCGGTCAGGCCTACGCCTGGTCCGTGTTCAAGCCGCCTCTGGAGTCCGCCCTCGGTCTGAGCGGCACCCAGAGCGCCCTGCCCTTCCAGCTCGGCATCGTCATGCTCGGCCTGTCCGCCGCCTTCGGCGGCACGCTCGTGGAGCGCAACGGGCCGCGCTGGGCCATGACCGTCGCGCTCATCTGCTTCTCGTCCGGGTTCCTGCTCTCCGCGCTGGGCGCGGCCACCGAGCAGTACTGGCTGATCGTCCTCGGCTACGGTTTCGTCGGCGGCATCGGCCTCGGCATCGGCTACATCTCGCCCGTCTCCACCCTGATCAAGTGGTTCCCGGACCGGCCCGGCATGGCCACCGGCATCGCCATCATGGGCTTCGGCGGCGGCGCGCTGATCGCCTCGCCCTGGTCGGCGCAGATGCTGGAGTCGTTCGGCTCCGACAGCTCCGGGATCGCGCTGGCGTTCCTCGTGCACGGCCTGTCGTACGCCGTCTTCATGACCCTCGGCGTGCTGCTCGTACGCGTACCGCGTACCGAGAAGCCGGTGGAGGGGGCGCCCAGCGTCACCTCCGGGCCGCAGGTCTCGGCGCGCAGTGCCGTGCGCACCCCGCAGTTCTGGAGCCTGTGGGTCGTGCTCTGCATGAACGTGACCGCGGGCATCGGCATCCTGGAGAAGGCCGCCCCGATGATCACGGACTTCTTCAAGGACAGTTCGACAACGGTGTCAGCGTCCGCCGCGGCCGGTTTCGTCGCGCTGCTGTCGGCGGCCAACATGGCGGGCCGGATCGGCTGGTCGTCCACCTCGGACCTGATCGGCCGCAAGAACATCTACCGCCTCTACCTGGGCGTGGGTGCGCTGATGTACCTGCTCATCGCGCTGGTCGGCGACTCGTCCAAGCCGGTGTTCGTGCTCTGCGCGCTGGTGATCCTGTCCTTCTACGGTGGTGGCTTCGCCACGATCCCCGCCTATCTGAAGGACCTCTTCGGGACGTACCAGGTCGGCGCCATCCACGGACGGCTGCTCACCGCCTGGTCCACGGCCGGTGTGCTCGGGCCGCTGATCGTGAACTGGATCGCCGACCGGCAGGAGGAGGCCGGCAAGAGCGGTTCCTCCCTCTACACCCTGTCCCTGTTCATCATGATCGGGCTGCTGGCGGTCGGGTTCGTCGCCAACGAGCTGGTCCGGCCCGTCCACTCCCGTCACCACATCCCCGCACCGAGGGAGGCCGCCGATGTCGCAGCACGACAGCAGTCCGCAGAGTCCGCCTGACCGGCGGCCGCTGATCGCCTTCGCCTGGCTCTGGGTGGGGGTGCCGCTCGCCTACGGGGTGTACGAGCTCGTACAGAAGGCGACGCAGCTGTTCACCGGGTGACTGTTCGGTAGCTGTTCGGGCGTCCGAGGGCCTGACAGAAGCCGACAACCCGGGCGCCCGATTCCTGTCGCCTTACCTGACGCCGTACCGGTGAGTCACTCACCAGACTGGTGGATCCCGCTACCCAAGTTTTCACGAGGGGGACCCCCAATGAACGGCTCGCGTATCGCCGCCGTCGGGCACTACCAGCCCGCCAAGGTACTCACCAACGAGGACCTGGCGGGCATGGTGGACACCAGCGACGAGTGGATCAGGAGCCGGGTGGGCATCCGTACGCGGCACATCGCCGGGCCCGACGAGCCCGTCGACGAGCTGGCCGCGCACGCCGCCGCCAAGGCGCTCGCCGCCGCCGGGCTCGTGCCCGGTGACATCGACCTGGTCCTGGTGGCGACGTCGACGGCCGTCGACCGGTCCCCGAACATGGCCGCCCGGGTCGCCTCCCGGCTCGGCATCCCCTCGCCGGCCGCTATGGACGTCAACGTGGTGTGCGCGGGCTTCACCCATGCGCTCGCCACCGCCGACCACACCGTGCGGGCCGGGGCGGCGACACGGGCGCTCGTCATCGGCGCCGACAAGATGTCCGAGGTCACCGACTGGACCGACCGCACCACCTGTGTGCTCGTCGGGGACGGGGCGGGGGCCGCGGTCGTCGAGGCCTGCCCGCCGGGCGACGAGGCCGGCATCGGGCCGGTGCTGTGGGGGTCGGTGCCCGAGATGGGGCACGCGGTGCGCATCGAGGGGCAGCCCGCGCGGTTCGCCCAGGAGGGGCAGAGCGTGTACCGGTGGGCGACCACCCAGCTGCCGCCGATCGCCCGCAAGGCCTGCGAGAAGGCGGGGCTCGCGCCCGAGGACCTCGCCGGGGTCGTGCTGCACCAGGCCAATCTGCGGATCATCGAGCCTCTCGCCCAGAAGATCGGCGCCGTCAACGCGGTCGTGGCCCGCGATGTCGCCGAGTCGGGCAACACGTCGGCGGCCAGCATTCCGCTCGCCTTCTCCAAGCTGGTCGAGCAGGGGGCGCTGTCCTCCGGGGACCCGGTGCTTCTGTTCGGGTTCGGGGGGAACCTGTCGTACGCGGGGCAGGTCGTGCGGTGCCCGTGAGGCGCTCATGACAGGAAGGCGCCGTAGACTGTAGACGAAAGCCAATTCATACTGGCTTTCGGCTGCAAGTGCCCGCGCTGCCCGGAGGGACGGACCGATGTTGTCGACGACTGGCCTGCCACAGGGTGCGGTGCCCAAGCTCGAACGTCCCGGCCCGCTGCGCGACCGTGTCTACGAGGCACTCCTCGAACTCATCACCACCCGGGCTCTCCAGCCCGGCCAGCATCTCGTCGAGAGCGAGCTCGCCGGGCACCTCGGCGTCTCGCGTCAGCCGGTGCGCGAGGCGCTGCAGCGGCTGAACACCGAGGGGTGGGTCGATCTGCGGCCCGCCCAGGGCGCGTTCGTGCACGAGCCCACCGACGAAGAGGCCGACCAACTCCTCACCGTACGCACGTTGTTGGAGGCCGAGGCGGCCCGGCTCGCCGCGGTCGACGCGGACAGTGCCGGTGTCGCGGCCCTGCGGGACATCCTGGCGGAGGGCCTCGCGGCCGTCGCCGCGGACGACGTGGACGCGGCCGTCGTCCTCAACGCCCGTTTCCACGCCACGATCATGCGGCTGGCGGGCAACACGGTCCTCGCGGAGCTGGCCGCCCAGGTCGACCGGCGGGTGCGCTGGTACTACACGCCGGTGGCGCGGCAGCGCGGACAGCAGTCCTGGATCGAGCACCGCGAACTGATCGCCGCGATCGAGGCACGGGACGAGGCGCTGGCGAGCCGCCTCATGCGCGAACACACGGAGCACACCCGCCGCTCGTATCACGCCCGCGCGAAGTCCTAGGCGTAGGCCGGGAGTTGGGGAGGGGTGGGACCGGTCCCTCCCCACGTCGAGTTTTGAGGCGCAGGTCAGGGGTTGGGTGGGTCCTCGGTCCCGTCCGGGGCGGGGTGGGCCCTCAGTTCCGTCCGAGGGCGCGTGGGGCCGCAGACCCGTCCGGGGGCGGGTGGCCCGCAGTTCCGTCCGGGGTCGGGCGGGCCCTCAGTTCCGTCGGGGGTCGGGTGGGCCCTCAGTTCCGTCCGGGGTCGGGCGGGTCCGCAGTTCCGTCCGGGGGCGAGTGGCCCGCAGTTCCGTCGGGGGTCGGGCGGGCCCTCAGTTCCGTCCGGGGTCGGGTGCGCCCCCAGTCCCGTCCGGGTCGGTGGGGCCTCAGTCCGGAGTCGGCGTGGCCCTCACCCCGATCCGTGCCGGCTCCCGGTCCCTCTCGCCCCACCGTGCCTCCACCGCCAGCATCGTCACCAACAGCGCCACCAAGGCGAGCAGTTCGACCACCGCCGACGTCCGCACACCCAGCAGTGCCGCCGCCAGGGCCACCGGCGCTGCCGTCGCGCGGAAGCGGACGGGGTGCAGGCGCAGGGTCGCGCGGAACGCCACGTCACCGGCGAGGAAGAGGGCGACGCCGCCCGCGAGGGCCAACGCCGGGCCGGTGTGGAGGTGTTCGGTGAGATGGCCGAGGGTCTTCTTCACGCCCGCCGCGAGGAAGGCGATGCCGAGCAGCATCGGCAGGAAGGCGTAGTAGTACGCGTTCATCGCCAGCCGGAAACGGGCCGCCGCGGGCGTGGCGCGGAAGACCTCCTCCGCCCGTTCCTCGTCCCGGACGAAGTACGTCCACCACAGCGCGGTCGCCAGGGCGAGTGCCAGGAACGCGCCGCCGAACAGGCCCGCCGTGAGCGGCAGATCGCCGATGCCGATGCCGATCGCGATGACGGACTCACCGAACGCGACGATGAGCAGCAGCCCGTGCCGCTCCACGAAGTGCGCGGGGTTCAGGCTGCCGAGCTGGGCACGCAGTGCCTCGGGAGTGCGGCCGTCGGCCCGGCCGGGACCGCGCTCGGCGATGTACGGCGTCACGAACTGCAACGCCAGCGCGAGCACCCACAGCCCGTCCGCGGCCAAACCGTCCAGCAGGCCCGCGACCGTCACCGAGACGCCGGCCAGCGCGTTCGGGACGCCGTACCAGATCGAGTCCCGGCCGTGGCTGCGGGTGTAGAGCGCGGTGTGTACGACGACCACCAGCAGGAAGCCGAGCCCGAAGACCACGCCGGTGTCGTCGAAGACGCGGGGGACCGCCAGCGCGCAGACCATGAACCCGCCCATGCCGAGCATGAGCCCCAGCCGCCGTGACGGGCGGTCCGGCGGGACCTGGTTGGTGAGGTACGCGTAGGCCCCGTACATCCAGAACAGCACGAGGAAGATGAGCGCGACGCGAGCGGCCGTGGCGAAGGACAGGTCACCGGCGAGCAGCACGGTGAGCTGGGTGAGGGTGAAGACGAAGACGAGGTCGAAGAAGAGCTCGAGCGTCGTGACCCTGCGGTCCGGTTCCTCCACTGCGGAGTTCATGTGGTCCCCCTGTGTCGATGATGATCAGATCGTATGAGGGACGCGGTGCCGGGCCGCACCGGACGGCCCGGCACCCTTTCTTTGTCCTGTGAGTGGAAGAAGTCGACATCAATTCGTGCACAGCTTCTTCCCAGGTACGGCAGCCGCTGCTACGTTCCCCTCGAAAGCACGACGGCAGTCGGCCGGTCGAGGCGGGGAGGGGCAAGTGAGACGTATGACGGCACGTCCCGCCAACACGCATCAGGCCCGGCTGCTCAAGCTGCTGCGCGACGGGGGTCCCAACTCCCGGGCGCAGTTGGGCGACCTGGTGGATCTGTCGCGGTCGAAGCTGGCCGTGGAGGTGGACCGGCTGCTGGAGACGGGCCTGGTGGTGGCCGATGGGCTCGCCGCCTCGCGCGGTGGCCGCCGTTCCCACAACATCCGGCTCAACCCGGGGCTGCGTTTCCTCGGTGTCGACATCGGTGCGACCTCGGTCGACGTGGCCGTCACCAATGCGGAGCTGGAGATCCTCGGTCATCTCAACCAGCCGATGGATGTCCGTGAGGGTCCGGTCGCGGTGTTCGAGCAGGTCCTGTCCATGGCGGCGAAGTTGAAGGCCACCGGGCTTGCGGAGGGTTTCGACGGGGCCGGTATCGGTGTTCCGGGGCCGGTGCGTTTCCCGGAGGGTGTGCCGGTGGCGCCGCCGATCATGCCGGGCTGGGACGGTTTCCCGGTGCGGGAGGCGCTCAGTCAGGAGCTGGGCTGTCCGGTGATGGTCGACAACGACGTGAACCTGATGGCGATGGGGGAGCAGCATGCGGGTGTCGCGCGTTCCGTGGGTGACTTCCTGTGCGTGAAGATCGGTACCGGTATCGGGTGCGGCATCGTGGTGGGCGGGGGTGTCCACCGGGGTGTCACCGGTAGCGCGGGCGACATCGGGCACATTCAGGCCGTGCCCGACGGGCGGCCCTGCGCCTGCGGCAACCGGGGCTGCCTGGAAGCCCACTTCAGCGGCGCCGCGCTCGCCCGGGACGCCGTGGAGGCGGCCCAGCAGGGGCGGTCGGCGGAACTCGCCGGCCGGCTGGAGACCAACGGCACCCTGACCGCCGTCGACGTCGCCGCGGCGGCCGCCGCCGGTGACGCCACCGCCCTCGACCTGATCCGTGAGGGCGGCAACCACACCGGCCAGGTCATCGCCGGCCTGGTCAGCTTCTTCAACCCCGGCCTGGTGGTGATCGGCGGCGGCGTGACCGGCCTCGGCCACACCCTGCTGGCCGCCATCCGCACCCAGGTCTACCGCCAGTCGCTGCCGCTCGCGACCGGCAACCTGCCCATCGTTCTCGGGGAGTTGGGCCCCACCGCCGGAGTCATCGGCGCGGCCCGGCTGATCAGCGACCACCTGTTCTCGCCCGCGTAACCCACCTCGTCACGCGTCACTCCGTACGACTCGCCATCCACCTCGTCGCGCGTCACTCCGTACGACTCGCCATCCACCTCGTCGCGCGTCACTCCGTACGACTCGCTGCCTCGCCCTGCCCTCGCACCCGCTGCTTCGCCCTGCCCTGAAACCGGCCCGCACGCCCGCCAAGGGGAATCCGCATGGCACCAGAACCTCCGCTGCTCACCATGTCCGGCATCACCAAGTCCTTCCCCGGAGTCCGGGCCCTCGACGGCGTCGACCTCGACGTCCAGGCCGGTGAAGTGCACTGCCTCCTCGGTCAGAACGGGGCCGGGAAGTCCACCCTCATCAAGGTGCTGGCCGGTGCCCACCAGCCCGACGACGGCGTGATCAGCTGGCGCGGCGAGCCGGTCACCCTGCGCTCGCCGATCGCCGCCATGCGCCTCGGCATCGCCACCATCTACCAGGAACTCGACCTGGTGGAGCACCTGTCCGTGGCCGAGAACGTCCACCTCGGCCATGAGCCGACGGCCGCCGGCTTCGTCGTGCGAAGGAGGAGCGCGCGAGCCTCGACGGCCCAGCTCCTGAAGCGGCTCGGGCACGCGGAGATCGATCCCGGGCGCCTGGTCGGCGAGTTGTCGGCGGCCCAGCAACAGATCGTCTCCATGGCCCGCGCCCTCTCCCACGACGTACGGCTGATCGTCATGGACGAGCCGTCCGCGGCCCTCGACCCGGACGAGGTCGACAACCTGTTCCGCATCGTCGGCGACCTCACCGCCGACGGCGTCGCCGTCGTCTACATCTCCCACCGGCTGGAGGAGATCCGGCGCATCGGCGACCGGGTGACCGTGCTGAAGGACGGCCGGGCCGTCGCGGGCGGGCTGCCCGCGAAGACGACCCCGACCAGCGAGGTCGTGGCCCTGATGACGGGCCGCAACGTCGAGTACGTCTTCCCGGACCGGCCCGCCGCCGCCCCCGAGGGCACCCCCGTCCTCGAGGTGCGCGGGCTCGCCCGGGAGGGCGAGTTCGAGCCGCTCGACCTCACCGTGCATCCCGGGGAGATCGTCGGACTCGCCGGACTGGTCGGCTCCGGACGCTCCGAGATCCTGGAGACGATCTACGGGGCGCGCAAGCCCTCGGCCGGGCAAGTGAGCGTCGGCGGGCGGCCGTTGAAGACCGGCAGCGTGCGCGCCGCCGTCCGCGCCGGACTCGGGCTCGCCCCCGAGGAACGCAAGGCGCAGGCGCTGCTGATGCTGGAGTCCGTCACCCGCAACGTCTCGGTCTCCTCCATGTCCCGCTTCTCGCGCGGCGGTTGGCTCGACCGGAGCGCCGAGCGGGGCGCGGCCCGGGCCGCCACCCGGGAACTGTCGCTGCGACCCGACAACCCCGCCGTGCCGGTGCGCACCCTGTCCGGCGGCAACCAGCAGAAGGCCGTCCTGGCCCGCTGGCTGCTGCGCGGCTGCAAGGTCCTGCTGCTGGACGAGCCGACCCGGGGCGTCGACGTCGGCGCCCGCGCCGAGCTGTACGCCGTGATCCGCCGGCTGGCCGACGAGGGCCTGGCCGTGCTGCTGGTCTCCAGCGAGGTCCCCGAGGTGCTCGGCCTGGCCGACCGTGTCCTGGTGCTGCGCGAGGGGCGCGTCGTCCACAGCGCCCCCGCCCGCGAGCTCGACGAACACCGCGTACTCGACCTCGTCATGGAAGGAAGTCCGGCGTCATGACGCAGCATGCCTCCCCGCCCCGGGACGACACCGGCAAGGTGCCGTCGGCCGGTCAACCCCCCGTCTGGCGTGGCCTGTTCGCCCACGCCGACGTCCGTACCCTGTCCCTCCTCGGAGTGCTCGCCGCGCTGATCCTGGTCGGCGGCATCACCAAGCCGGACGAGTTCCTGGACACCCGCAACCTCCAGCTCGTCCTCACCCAGGCCTCCGTGATCGGCGTCGTCACCGTCGGCATGACCTTCGTGATCATGTCGGGCGGCATCGACCTGTCCGTCGGCGCGATCGTCGCCCTCGCCTCGGTGTGGGCCACCACGGTCGCCACCCAGGAGTACGGCTTCGGCGGCATCCTCCTCACCGCCGTGCTCGTCGGCCTCGGCTGCGGCCTCGTCAACGGACTGCTCATCGCGTACGGCGGGATGGTCCCGTTCATCGCCACCCTCGCCATGCTCGCCTCGGCACGCGGCCTCGCCCTGCAGATCACCGACGGCAAGACCCAGATCGTCACCGTCGACTCCGTCCTCGACCTCGGTCTGCGCGACGCGTACGTGCTCGGCATCCCGCCGCTCGTCATGGTCTTCGCCGTCGTCACCGTCATCGGCTGGCTGGTCCTCAACCGCACCACCTTCGGCCGCCGCACGGTCGCCGTCGGCGGCAACGCGGAGGCCGCCCGCCTCGCCGGCATCGACGTCCGCCGCCAGCGCCTCTACCTCTACCTGCTGTCCGGACTGTGCTGCGGCATCGCCGCCTTCCTGCTGATCATCCTGTCCGGCTCCGGCCAGAACACCAACGGCAACCTCTACGAGCTCGACGCGATCGCCGCCGCGATCATCGGCGGCACGCTGCTCAGCGGCGGCCGCGGCACCATCACCGGCTCCGTGCTCGGGGTCCTGATCTTCACCACGATCACCAACATCTTCGCCCTGAACAACCTGCAGAGCGACGTCCAGCAGATCGCCAAGGGCGCGATCATCGTCGCCGCCGTGCTGGTCCAGCGCCGTACCGCAAGCACGACCTGAGGAAAGGGTTCACCGCCATGACACAGCTCCCCACACGCAGAGGACTGCTCTTCGGGGCCGCCGCCGTATCCGCGGGTGCCGTCCTCGCAGGTTGCACGAGTAACGACTCCGGCGACGAACCGGCCGCGAACGACCAGCCGGCCGCCGACGACAAGCCCGGCAAGGCCGTCACCATCGGCTTCGCCGGCCCGCAGGCCGACCACGGCTGGCTCAACGCCATCAACGACAACGCCAAGAGCCGGGCGAAGAAGTACTCCGACGTGACGCTGGAGATCACCGAGGGCTCCAACGACACCGCCGCCCAGATCGGCCAGATCGAGACCCTCATCAACAAGAAGGTCGACGTCCTGGTGATCCTGCCCGCCGACGGCAAGGCCCTCACCCAGGTCGGCCTGAAGGCGATGCGCGCCGGGATACCCGTCATCAACCTCGACCGCATCTTCAACTCCCCCCAGGCCTACCGCTGCTGGATCGGCGGCGACAACTACGGCATGGGCCTCAACGCCGGGCACTACATCGGCGAGAAGCTCAAGGGGAAGTCGGACGCCCGGGTGATCGAGCTGGCCGGGCTCGACAACCTGGAGCTCACCCAGCAGCGCACCAAGGGCTTCGACGACGCCCTGAAGAACTACCCCAACGTCAAGAAGGTGGCCCGCCAGGCCGCCGAGTTCACGGTGGAGTCCGGGCAGGCGAAGATGGCCCAACTCCTCCAGGCCCAGTCGAAGTTCGACGCGCTGTGGAATCACGACGACGATCAGGGCGTCGGCGCGCTGCGCGCCATCGAGCAGGCCGGCCGCGACGACTTCCTGATGGTCGGCGGCGCGGGCGCCCTGTCCGCCTTCCAGGCCATCAAGAAGGACGACGGCGTCCTCAAGGCGACCGTCCTGTACCCGCCGACCATGGCCGCCTCCGCGATCGACCTCGCCCGCGCCCTCGGCCAGAGCAAGGGCGTCGGCGGCCTCGCCGAGTTCGAGATCCCGGCGTCGATCACGCTCTACTCGGCCGTCGTCGACAAGTCCAACGTCGACCAGTACATGTCCACCGGTTTCAAGTGAGCCGCTCCGCCCGGCGGACCGGACGACTCCGCCGGGCGGACCGCACCCCCCACCGCGCCACGACGACGAGGAGGACATTGCGCATGGCACAGCCGCAGCAGTCAGAAGGAGAAGGCGCCGACAAGCCGCCGCTCCGCGTGGGCATGGTCGGTTACGCCTTCATGGGCGCCGCCCATTCCCAGGGCTGGCGCACCGCGGGACACGTCTTCGACCTGCCCCGGCAGCCGGTCCTGTCCGCGATCTGCGGGCGCGACCCGGACGCCGTGCGGGCGGCGGCCGACAAACACGGCTGGGCGGCGGCCGAGACCGACTGGCGGGCGCTGATCGCCCGCGACGACGTCGACCTCGTCGACATCTGCACCCCCGGCGACAGTCACGCCGAGATCGCCGTCGCCGCCCTCGCCGCAGGCAAGCACGTGCTGTGCGAGAAGCCCTTGGCGAACTCCGTCGAGGAGGCCGAGACCATGACGCGGGCGGCCGAAGAGGCCTATGGGCGCGGCCAGTTGGCCATGGTCGGCTTCAACTACCGCCGGGTCCCCGCCACCGCGCTCGCCCGGAACATGATCGCCGAGGGCCGCGTCGGAAAACTGCGGCACGTGCGCGTGGTGTACCTCCAGGACTGGCTCGTGGACCCGGAGTTCCCGCTCACCTGGCGGCTGCGCAAGGAGTACGCCGGCTCCGGCGCGCTCGGCGACCTCGGCGCGCACATCGTCGACCTCGCCCAGTACCTGGCGGGGGAGCGGCTGGCCGGGGTGTCCGCGATCACCGAGACCTTCGTGCACGAACGGCCCCTGCCGGCCGGCGCAGTGAAGGGACTGTCGGCCGTGTCGGCCGGAGGCACCGCCCCGGTCACCGTCGACGACGCCGCCCTGTTCACCGGCCGCTTCACCTCCGGCGCCCTCGCCACCTTCGAGGCCACCCGCTACGCCACCGGTCGCAAGAACGCCCTGCGCATCGAACTCAACGGGGACAAAGGCGCGTTGGCCTTCGACCTGGAACGCCTCAACGAACTCTCGTACCACGACGGCACCGAACCCGGCGCGCACGCCGGCTTCCGCCGCATCCTCGTCACCGAGCCCGACCACCCCTACCTGGAGGGCTGGTGGCCGCCGGGCCACGGCCTCGGCTACGAGCACAGCTTCGTCCACCAGGCCCGCGACCTCGTCCACGCGGTCGCCGAGGGCCGCCGCCCCGACCCGTCCTTCGCGGACGGCCTCCAGGTGCAGCGGGTCCTCGCCGCCGTGGAGGAGAGCGCGCAGAAGAACTCCGTCTACACGCCCATCACCGTCTGAGGAGGGTTTTCCCCTATGCCGCGCCAGTTCACGCTCTTCACCGGCCAGTGGGCGGACCTCCCCCTGGAGGAGGTCTGCCGTCTGGCCCGTGACTTCGGCTACGACGGCCTCGAACTCGCCTGCTGGGGCGACCACTTCGAGGTCGACAAGGCGCTCGCCGATCCCGGCTATGTGAAGTCCCGCCACCAACTCCTCGAGAAATACGGTCTGAAGTGCTGGGCGATCTCCAACCACCTGGTCGGTCAAGCGGTCTGTGACGCCATCATCGACGAACGGCACCAGGCGATCCTGCCGGGCGACATCTGGGGCGACGGCGATCCGGAGGGGGTGCGGCAGCGGGCGGCGGCCCGCATCGCGGACACCGCACGGGCCGCGGCCGCGTTCGGGGTGGACACCGTCATCGGGTTCACCGGGTCGGCGATCTGGCATCTGGTGGCGATGTTCCCGCCCGCCCCGGAGGCGATGATCGAGCGCGGCTACGAGGACTTCGCCACCCGCTGGAACCCGATCCTGGACGTCTTCGACGCCGAGGGCGTGCGCTTCGCCCACGAGGTGCATCCCAGCGAGATCGCCTACGACTACTGGACCACCCGGCGCGCCCTGGAAGCCGTCGACCAACGGCCCGCGTTCGGGCTGAACTTCGACCCCTCGCACTTCGTGTGGCAGGACCTGGACCCGGTCGGCTTCCTGTACGACTTCCGCGACCGGATCTACCACGTCGACTGCAAGGAGGCCCGCAAGCGCCTCGACGGCCGCAACGGCCGGCTGGGCTCGCACCTGCCCTGGGGCGACCCGCGCCGAGGCTGGGACTTCGTCTCCGCCGGACACGGCGACGTGCCCTGGGAGGACGTCTTCCGGATGCTGCGCTCCATCGGCTACGACGGGCCGATCTCGGTGGAGTGGGAGGACGCCGGCATGGACCGCCTCCAGGGCGCCCCCGAAGCGCTGCGCAGTCTCAAGGCGTACGACTTCGAGCCCCCGACCACCTCCTTCGACGCGGCCTTCGGCAACTGACTGCTCGTCAACTCGGCCCGGGATGAAGGTGTATCCCGGCACGCCTGAGGAGGAACACGCGATGCGCGCAACCACACGTACGGCGACGGCAGTTGCGGGGGCCGCGGTGCTCCTGGGCTGTGTCTCAGGACCGGCCGCCTCACAGGGCGGCCACGACGGCAAGCGAGTCCTGGTCTTCTCCAAGACCGCCGGCTTCCGGCACGACTCCATCCCCGAAGGCATAGCGGCCGTGCGGCAGCTCGGCGAGACCAACGGCTTCACCGTCGACGCCACCGAGGACGCCGCCGCCTTCACCTCCCGCAACCTGCGCCGTTACGACGCGGTCGTCTTCCTGTCCACCACCGGCGACGTCCTCGACGCCGCCCAGCAGACCGCGTTCGAGCGCTACATCCGGCACGGCGGCGGCTACGTCGGCATCCACGCCGCCGCCGACACCGAGTACGACTGGGAGTTCTACGGCGGGCTCGCCGGCGCCTACTTCCAGTCGCACCCCGCGATCCAGCCCGCGACGGTCACCGTCGAGGACCGCGCCCACCCCGCCACCTCGGGCCTGGCACGGACCTGGAACCGGACCGACGAGTGGTACAACTACCGCTCCAACCCCCGGGAGAAGGCCCACGTCCTCGCCTCCCTCGACGAGTCCTCGTACACCGGCGGCACCATGAACGGCGACCATCCGATCGCCTGGTGCCAGAACTACCAAGGCGGACGCGCCTTCTACACGGGCGGCGGCCACACCAAGGAGTCGTACGCCGACCCGCTGTTCCGCCAACACCTCGCGGGAGGAATCCGCTACGCGATCGGCGCCGCCCATGCCGACTGCCGCCCGGAGAACGGCTACCGGCCGCTGTTCGACGGCACCTCGCTGGACGGTTGGCAGCAGGCGGGTCCGGGCTCCTTCACCCTCTCCGACGACGGCACGCTCACCTCGTCGGGCGGGATGGGGATGCTCTGGTACGCCGCGTCGGGCTTCACCTCGTACTCCCTGAAGCTCGACTGGAAGATGGCCGGCGACGACAACTCCGGTGTGTTCGTGGGCTTCCCGCCCTCGGACGACCCGTGGTCCGCCGTGAACAACGGCTACGAGATCCAGATCGACGCCACGGACGTCCCCGAGAAGACGACGGGCTCCGTCTACGGCTTCCGGTCCGCCGACCTAAAGAAGCGCGACCGCGCCCTGAACCCGCCGGGGGAGTGGAACACGTACGAGATCCGCGTGGAGGGCGAACGGCTCCGCGTCTGGCTCAACGGCGTGAGGATCAACGATTTCACCAACACCGACCCGGCCCGGAGCCTGCGTGACGGACACATCGGCATCCAGAACCACGGAGCCGACGACCAGGTGTCCTTCCGGAACGTCCGGATCAAGGAACTGCCCGTGAAGGCCGCGCAGGCCGCGCCGGGCGACTGAGCGGCGGCGGGCGGGGGACGCCGGACCCCCGCCCGCCGTCTTCCCACCCTCCGGACCGGGCTTCCCCGTCGGGGGTTTCACCGGTGACGCGTACGACAAGGAGGCTGCCCATGTCCGCGCCCCTTTCCTCATCCCGGGTCGGCGTCTGGCTGATCGGTGCGCGCGGCTCCGTCGCCACCACCGTCGTGGCCGGGGCCGCCGCCGTGACCGCGGGCCTGCACCCGCCGACCGGGCTGGTCACCGAGACACCCGCCTTCGCCGGCAGCGGCCTGCCGCCGCTGTCCGCCCTCGTCTTCGGCGGCCACGACACGGTGGACTGCCCGCTCCCGAAGCGGGCCGAGGCACTCGCGACCGGAGGGGTCCTCCCGCCGGGCCTCCCCGCCGCCGTGGCCACCGAACTCGCCACCGCCGACGCGGAGATCAGGCCGGGCGGACCGGTCCCGGGCGACCACCGGACCGATGCCCAGCTGATCGCCGCCTTCGCCGCGGACATCCAGGACTTCGTACGACGGTGTGGGCTGACGCGCGCCGTGGTGGTGAACGTGGCGTCCACGGAGCCGGCACCGGCGGACCACGAGCTGCCGCCCAGCTCCCTCTACGCGGCCGCAGCGCTCCGCGCGGGCTGCCCCTACGTCAACTTCACTCCCTCAACGGGCCTGCACCACGCGGCACTTGCCACCTTGGCGGCGACAAGCGGACTCCCGTACGCGGGCCGCGACGGCAAGACCGGACAGACGCTGCTGCGCTCCGTCCTCGGGCCGATGTTCACCCAGCGGGCGCTGGACGTACGGGCCTGGTCCGGGACGAACCTGCTCGGCGGCGCCGACGGCGCCGCCCTCGCCGACCCGGCCGCCGCGGCGGCGAAGAACGCCGGCAAGGAACGGGTCCTCGCCGACACCCTGGGCACGGCCCCGGAGGGCGAGGTCCACATCGACGATGTCCCGGCGCTCGGCGACTGGAAGACGGCCTGGGACCACATCGCCTTCGACGGCTTCCTGGGCACCCGCATGGTCCTCCAGACCATCTGGCAGGGCTGCGACTCCGCCCTCGCGGCCCCCCTCGTCCTGGACCTGGCCCGCCTCACGGCCCGAGCCCACGAGGCGGGCCTGTCGGGCCCCCTGACCGACCTCGGCTTCTATTTCAAGGACCCGGTGGGCGAGGGGCCGGCGGCGCTGGCGCAGCAGTACGAGGCGTTGGTGGGGTGGGCGAGACGGTTGGGACGGGCCGAGGGCTCTGACGCACAGAAGAGGTCGGCCGGTTCCGGCGGACAGGGTGAGCCGGGCGGTTCCGGCAGCCTCGGCAGACCCGGTGATGCGTACGGACAGGACGGTCCGGGCCGAGCCGGGCTGCGGGGAGGGGCGCAGTGAAGCCGGGGCGAGCCGTGCGTTCCCGGCGGTCGGGGCGTGCCCGTGCCTGGGCCGAACTCCTGCGGCTGCCCGCCCTGTTCACCGTCCCCGGCGACGTCCTCGCCGGCGCGGCGGCCACCTCGGCGCACGCCAACTCCCGCACCCTGCTCGCCATCGGCTCCTCCCTCTGTCTGTACGAGGCCGGCATGGCCCTCAACGACTGGGCGGACCGGACGGAGGACGCCGTCGAACGCCCCCACCGGCCGATCCCCTCCGGTCGCATCCGACCGGCCGAGGCACTGACGGCCGCCTGCGTCCTCACGGCGGCCGGCCTGACCCTCGCCGCCCGCGCCGGCCGCCCCGCCCTCGCGGTGGCCGCACCCCTGGCCACCACCGTGTGGGCCTACGACCTCGCCCTGAAGCACACCCCCGCGGGCCCGGCCGCCATGGCCACGGCCCGCGGCCTCGACCTGCTCCTGGGCGCCGCGGCCACGACCGGCCACACCCGCGAGGCCGTCCCTTCAGCGGCCCTGCTCGGCACCCACACCCTCGCGGTGACCACCGTCTCCCGCCAGGAGACCCGAGACGGCTCACCCTTGCCGCCCTTGGCCGCCCTGGCCGCAACCGCCCTTCTCACCCGACTGATCACCCCGCGTCTCCCGGCAGACCGAGGGAGAGCAACCACCCTCGGCCTGCCGGGCACCACGGCCTCGGGTGCGATCGACGCCGACCTGATCCCCCGCACGACATCAACCCTCACCGACACCGCCCTGGCCGCCGGCCGTCGACTGCTCGGTGCCGCGGCCGACGTCGCTGTCCCGCGCGGGGGCGGGGGCGCCCTGCGTGGCATGCGCGCGGCGCCGGCCCGCCGCGTACCCGCTCGCGTCGTCCAAGCCGCCCTCCATGTCCCACCCGCCACCGCCCCAGGGACCGCCACTCCAGCCACTGCCCTAAGCACCTTTGGCACCACCGCCCTGCGCACCGCCCTCTCCGCCGCGTACGCCGCGACCGTAGTCCGCCCCTACTTCCACGCCGCCCTCAACCCCTCACCCCCACTCACCCAACGCGCCGTCGGCAGCGGCATCCGCGCCACCATTCCCCTCCAGGCCGCTCTCGCCGCCCGCTCCGGAGCCCGGACCGGTGCCCTCCTCGTCGCCGCACTCGCCCCGCTCGGAAGGAAGTTCGCGAGGAAAGTGAGCGTCACATGACCCGCCCCGCCCCCGGCGCCCACCGGCCCCGCACCCCTCTCCGTTTCGGCTACGGCACCAACGGCCTGACCGACCTCCGTCTCGACGACGCCCTCGGTCTGCTCGCCGACCTCGGCTACGACGGCGTCGGTCTGACCCTCGACCACATGCACCTGGACCCGCTCGCCCCCGACCTGGCCGCCCGCACCCGAAGCGTCGCCCGGCGCCTCGGGGCACTCGGTCTGGGCGTCACCGTGGAGACCGGGGCCCGCTACGTCCTCGACCCGCGCCGCAAGCACGGCCCGTCCCTCCTGGACCCGGACCCCGACGACCGCGCCCGCCGTGTCGACCTCCTCGTCCGTGCCGTACAGGTCGCCGCCGACCTGGGCGCCCACGCCGTGCACTGCTTCAGCGGGATCACCCCGGCCGGCACCGACACCGACCTGGCATGGAAGCGGCTCGCCGAGGCGCTGACCCCGGTACTGGACGCCGCGACCGCCGCCGGCATGCCGCTCGCCGTCGAACCCGAACCCGGCCATCTCCTCGCCACCCTCGCCGACTTCCACCGGCTCCGCCGGCTGCTCGACGACCCGGAGCCGCTGGGCCTGACCCTCGACATCGGTCACTGCCAGTGCCTCGAACCCCTCCCTCCCGAGGCCTGCGTACGCGCCGCCGCCCCCTGGCTGCGCCACGTCCAGATCGAGGACATGCGCCGGGGCGTCCACGAACACCTCCCCTTCGGGGACGGGGAGATCGACTTCCCGCCCGTCCTCGCCGCCCTGGCCGACACCGGCTACCGAGGCCTCACCGTCGTCGAACTGCCCCGCCACTCCCACGCCGGCCCCCACTACGCCGAACAGTCCCTCCCGTTCCTCCGCGCGGCAGCCCGCCCCACCGCGTCCCCCGATCGCGCACCACGTCCCGGCGATCCCTCCGCCACCCCAGAAGGGAGCACCCCATGAGCCGCATCAGCCCCATGAACCCTGCGGACACCGCCACCAGCGACAGCTCCGTGGGCGACACCGACAGCCCCACACACGGCGTCGACAACGACAGCCCCGTGCATGCCGTCGACGGCGACGACCTCGCCCGCATCCACCCCGCCGACCTCCACCGCCGCCTCGACTCCCAGCTCACCGGAGGCGCCCGCGCCTGGCTCGACCAGGCCCTCGACGAGGCCGGCACCCATCCCGGCACGCACGGCCCCATCTCCGTGTGGGAGCTGCGGCTGGCCGAGGCGGGGCGGCGCTGCGGTGCCGAGCACGCCGACGCCGCCCGCGTCCTGATCCTGCACGCGGCCCGCGCCGACGCCGCCGCCCTGACCCGCGTCTACCAGCAGGGCACCGCCGCCGAACGCCGCGCCGTCCTGCACGCCCTGCCCCACCTCGTGCCGGGCCCGGACGCGCTCCCGCTCGTCGAGGACGCCCTGCGCACCAACGACACCCGGCTCGTCGCCGCCGCCGTCGGCCCCTACACCGCCCGGCACCTCGACCCCCACCAGTGGCGGCACGCCGTACTGAAGTGCCTGTTCACCGGCGTTCCCGTCGCGGCGGTGGCCGACCTGGAGCGGCGCGCCCACGCCGACGCCGAACTCGCCCGCATGCTCGGCGACTACGCCGCCGAACGCACCGCCGCGGGCCGATCCGTGCCCGCGGACCTGCACCGGGTGCTGACCCTGACCGACCCCACGGCCACCCCACCCGCACCGGCCACCGCCCCCGGCCCGCGCGGCACCGACGGCGAGGAGTCCTGATGCGCATCTTCGACCCCCACATCCACATGACCTCCCGCACCACCGACGACTACGAGGCCATGCACGCCGCAGGCGTCCGCGCCGTCGTCGAACCGTCCTTCTGGCTCGGCCAGCCCCGCACCTCGCCCGCTTCCTTCCTCGACTACTTCGACGCCCTCCTCGGCTGGGAGCCCTTCCGCGCCGCCCAGTACGGCATCGCCCACCACTGCACGCTCGCCCTCAACCCCAAGGAGGCCAACGACCCGCGCTGCGTGCCCGTCCTCGACGAACTGCCCCGGTATCTCGTCAAGGACCAGGTCGTCGCCGTCGGCGAGATCGGCTACGACTCCATGACCCCCGCGGAGGACACCGCGCTCGCCGCCCAGCTCCAGCTCGCCGCCGACCACGCGCTGCCCGCCCTCGTGCACACCCCGCACCGCGACAAGCTGGCCGGTCTGCGCCGCACCCTCGACGTCGTCCGGGAGTCCGCGCTGCCCCCGGAGCACGTCCTGCTCGACCACCTCAACGAGACCACCGTCAAAGAGGCCAAGGACAGCGGCGGCTGGCTCGGGTTCTCCGTCTATCCCGACACCAAGATGGACGAGGAGCGGATGGTCGCGATCCTCAAGCGGTACGGCTCCGAGAAGGTGCTCGTGAACTCCGCCGCCGACTGGGGGAGAAGCGACCCGCTCAAGACCCGCAGGGTCGGCGACGCCATGCTCGCGAACGGCTTCACCGAGGACGACGTGGACCTGGTGCTGTGGCGCAACCCGGTCGCCTTCTACGGGATCAGCGGCCGCCTCGCCCTCGATTCCGAGGGCACCCCGGCCGCCGGTGCCACCCATGAGGGCAACTCCATCCTGCGTGGGGGCGAGTAGGGCATGCGCTTCCGCCACCCCGACGGCTCCACCGTCCATCTCACCTACTGCACCAACGTCCACCCCGCCGAGACCCTCGACGGCGTCCTCACCCAGCTCCGCGACCACTGCGAACCCGTCCGCCGCCGCCTCGGCCGCGACCGGCTCGGCATCGGGCTGTGGCTGGCCGCGGACGCCGCCCGCACCCTCGACTCCGACCCGGCCGCCCTGCGCACCCTGCGCGCCCAACTCGACCGGCGCGGCCTGGAGGTCGTCACCCTCAACGGCTTCCCGTACGAAGGGTTCGGCGCCGGGGAGGTCAAGTACCGCGTCTACAAACCGGACTGGGCCGACCCCGAACGCCTGGAGCACACCACCGCCCTCGCCCGGGTCCTCGCTGGACTCCTCCCCGACGACGTCACCGAGGGCAGCATCTCCACCCTGCCGCTCGCCTGGCGCACCGCCCACGACGCCGGCCGCACCGAGAAGGCCCTGCGCACCCTCGCCGAACGCCTCGACGCCCTCCAGGAGCTGACCGGCCGCTCCCTCCGCGTCGGCCTCGAACCCGAACCCGGCTGCGTGGTCGAGACCACCCGGGACGCCCTCGCCCCGCTCACCGCGATCGCCCACCCCCGCATCGGCATCTGCGTGGACACCTGTCACCTCGCCACCTCCTTCGAGGACCCGCACACCGCCGTCGACGCCCTCACCACGGCCGGCGTCACCATCGTCAAGTCCCAGCTGTCGGCCGCCCTGCACGCCGAGCACCCCCATCTCCCCGAGGTCCGCGCCGCCCTCGCCGCCTTCGACGAACCCCGCTTCCTGCACCAGACCCGCACCGCCACCGCCGCCGGCCTGCGCGGCACCGACGACCTCGGCGAAGCCCTCGCCGGTGAGGCGCTCCCCGACGGCGCACCCTGGCGTGCCCACTTCCACGTCCCGCTGCACGCGGCCCCCGCCGCGCCCCTCACCTCCACCCTCCCCGTCCTGAAGGACACGCTGACCCGGCTGGTGGGCGGCCCGCACCCGCTCACCCGCCACCTGGAGGTCGAGACCTACACCTGGCAGGCACTCCCGCCCGAGCTGCGCCCCCGCGCCCGCACCCAGCTCGCCGACGGCATCGCCGCCGAACTCACCCTCGCCCGCGACCTGTTGACCGGCCTCGGCCTGAAGGAGCTGCCATGAGCACCCGGAGCACCGAGCGGACCGACCCGGCTCCCACCCCCCTCCTCGTCCTGGACGTCGTAGGCCTCACCCCTCGCCTCCTCGACCACATGCCCCACCTCAAACGGCTCGCCCAGGCGGGCTCCCACGCCGCCCTCGGCACGGTCCTGCCCGCCGTCACCTGCGCCGCCCAGTCCACGTTCCTCACCGGCACCCACCCCGCCGAGCACGGCATCGTCGGCAACGGCTGGTACTTCCGCGACCTCGGCGACGTACTCCTGTGGCGTCAGCACAACGGGCTGGTCACCGGCGACAAGCTCTGGGACGCCGCCCGCCGCGCCCACCCCGGCTACACCGTCGCCAACATCTGCTGGTGGTACGCCATGGGCGCCGACACCGACTTCACCGTCACCCCCCGGCCGATCTACTACTCCGACGGCCGCAAGGAACCCGACTGCTACACCCGGCCCCCGGCCCTGCACGACGAACTCACCGAGAAACTCGGCACCTTCCCGCTCTTCCACTTCTGGGGACCCGGCGCCGACCTGGTCTCCAGCCAGTGGATCATCGACGCGACCCGCCACATCATGGCCACCCGCGACCCGGACCTGACCCTCTGCTACCTCCCGCACCTCGACTACGACCTGCAGCGCTTCGGCCCGGACGACCCACGCTCCCTGAAGGCGGCCGCCGACCTGGACCGTGCCATGGCCCCGCTCCTGGACGACGCCCGCGCGCAGGGCCGTACCGTCGTCGCGCTGTCCGAGTACGGGATCACACGCGCGGACCGGCCCGTCGACATCAACCGCGCCCTGCGCCGCGCCGGACTGCTGGAGGTGCACACCCAGGACGGCATGGAGTACCTGGACCCGATGGCCTCCCGCGCCTTCGCGGTCGCCGACCATCAGATCGCCCATGTCTACGTACGACGAGCCGAGGACCTGGAGGCGACCCGGGCCGCCCTCGCGGACCTCCCCGGCATCGAGCAGCTCCTCGACGACGAGGGCAAGAAGACCCATCACCTCGACCATCCGCGCGCGGGCGAGCTCGTCGCCGTCGCGGAGCCGGACGCCTGGTTCACGTACTACTACTGGCTCGACGACGACCACGCGCCCGACTTCGCGCGACTCGTCGAGATCCACCGCAAACCCGGCTACGACCCGGTCGAACTCTTCATGGATCCCCTCGACCCGTACGTCAAGGTCAAGGCGGCCGGGGCACTGGCCCGCAAGAAACTCGGCCTGCGCTACCGCATGGCGGTCGTGCCCCTGGACCCCTCGCCTATTCGCGGCAGCCACGGCCGCCTTCCGGCGAGCGACGACGAAGGTCCGCTCCTCATCTGCTCCACCCCCCGAGCCGTCGACGACCGCGTCGCGGCCACCGACGTGAAGTCACTCCTGCTGCGACTGGCCGGACTTTCCTGACTGGTCACCAGTGAAGCACCCGCCACTGACAACGCCCTCCGACCCCGAGGAGACCCAGACATGAGCCGCATGTCCCAGCCCGACCCCGAGCTCGGCCACCGCCTCAGCAGACGAGGCATGCTCGGTGTGGCCGCGGGCGCCACAGCCGCCGCACTGCTCGGCGCCGCCGCGACCCCGGCGACCGCAGCCGCAGCCGAACTCGGGGCCGCCGGCCGTGGCCGTCCCGTCCTGCCGCCCGGCCGGCTGGGCATCCAGCTCTACAGCCTCCGCGACAAGGTCTCCACCCTCGGCTTCGCCCCCGTCTTCGCCGAACTCGAGAAGTACGGCTACGACGAGGTCGAGTTCGCCGGATACACCCAGGGCTCGGCCGGTCCCATCACCCTCGCCCAGCTCAGGCGGCTGGCCAGGGACCACGGCCTGAACCCGATCGGCAGCCACGTCGGCTATTACTCCGACGACCCGAACGCCTACACCTTCGCCCAGAACCTCACCAAGGTCCTCGACGACGCCCAGGCCCTCGGCCTGAAGCACATAGGCACCGCCTCCGGCCCGTTCCGCTACGGCTCGACCGTGGACGCCTGGAAGCGGGCGGCGGAGGAGTTCAACACCTACGGCGCGGCGGCCAGGGCGCGCGGCATGAAGTTCTACCAGCACAACCACTCCGAGGAGTTCTCCTTCGCCACCGACAACCCCAAGGTCCGTCTCTACGACGTGCTGCTCGCCGAGACCGATCCGGACCTGGTGTTCCTGGAGATGGACATCTTCTGGGCCTACTCGGGCCAGTTCCGCTTCTCCAAGCGCCCCGACGGCAGCCCCGCCCCCTTCGAGCCGCTGGACTACGTCCTCAAGCAGCCGCACCGCTACCCGCTGTTCCACGTCAAGGACGGTGTCAGCGATCCGGCCGACACCTACGGCTACCGCATGACCGACGTCGGCGACGGCGACATCGACTACCAGCGTTTCATCTCCGCCGTGACCCGGCTGCGCGGCGAGCGCCTGGCCCACCACTGGCAGGCCGAACACGACCAGCCCACCGAGTCGTTCACCTTCGCCCGCCGCTCCAGCGCCTATCTGCACTCCCTGCGCGAGAAGTGCTGAGGGACGACGGCGGTGCATGAGGAGGCCCTCCCCGATGTCCGATCCGGGGAGGGCCTCCTCACGCGCGCGTGCCGCTGCCGCTATGCCACGGGTGTCGGCTGTGGCACCGGCGTCCGGCCCGGCTGCCGCAGCAGCAGGGCGAGCACCGCCGCCACCATGGACACGGCGCCGGCCAGGGCGTACGCCCCGTCGTACCCCCAGGCCGCGACGACCATGGAGCCGAGGCCGCCGCCGAACAGGCCGCTGATCAGCTTGCCGCTGTACACCAGACCGTAGTTGGTGGCGTTGAAGTTCTCCCCGAAGTAGTCCGGCGTCAGCGCCGCGAAGAGCGGATAGAAGGCGCCGCCGCCGAAGCCGGAGAGGAACGCGAAGAACAGGAACAGCGACTCGCTCCTGATGTCGCCGGCCCAGATCACGCCGAACTGGGCCAGGCCCAGCACGACGATCACGAACACCAGGGCCTGCTTGCGGCCCCACTTGTCGGACAGCCAGCCCACGACACCGCGGCCGATGCCGTTGATGACCGCCATGACACCCATCGAGGACGCCGCCACCAGCGGGCCGAAGCCCACCTCCTTCGCGTAGTCGACCTGGAAGGAGATGCCGAAGATCGACACTCCCGCGGTCATCACGATGAGGACCCACATCAGCGGGAGCATGCCGGTCCTGATGGCCTCCTTGGGCGCGTACTGCCGTGCCGCCGGAGGGTTCTTGGCAAGACTCGTGGCGTTCTTCCCGTTGCCCGCGTAGGTCAGCGGGTCGATGTCCGCGGGCCACCAGTTCTTCGGCGGGTCCTTGAAGAAGAAGGCGCTCCCGAAGACCACGATCATGATGTAGCAGCCGATCAGGTCCAGGACCCGGTGGTAGTTCGCGGTGTCGAAGCCGTAGTTGAAGATGAAGATGAACGGCAGCGACCCGTACGCGAAGCCGCCGTTGACGAACCCCGTCCTCGCTCCCCGGCGTTCGGGGAACCACTTGCCGACCATGTTGATGCAGGTCGCGTAGACGAGCCCGGCGCCGATGCCCCCGACGACGCCGAAGCCCAGGATCGCCAGCCAGACGTTGCTCAGGTGCGACAGGGCGAGGAACCCGACCAGACACAGCCCTGAACCGGCGTACATGGCCTTGCGAGCCGTCAGCAGGCCCTTCTCGCGCAGCCAGCCCGCCGGGAAGGCGACGCCGGCCTGGAAGAAGATCCAGACGCTGAGGATCCAGAAGGTGTTGCTCTGCGTCCAGCCGTGGGCGTGGGACAGGGTGTCCTCCGCCGAGCCGTACGCGTACTCGAAGACACTGATGGCCATCATGGCGATCCACGGCAGATACACCATGAGCTTGCGGGAGTGACCGAGGATGTCCCGGTCGGTCTCACCGACGCGGAAAACCCGTCCGTGCGCGTCGGTCACTTCTCGGTAGGGACGGTGTGCGGCGTCGGGGGAGGTGGTCGAGTCGTTCGATGCGATGGGGTCCGCCGTCATTGCTGGGCAATTCCTCCGTGTCAGGCCATTCGTTTCAGAGGACGCGTGTCAGGCCATTTCCTCGCCGAGCGGCTGGGGGTTGGGGGCGATACCGCGGCTGGTCCTCGGCGTGCCGGGCGCCTTCAGGAACACGGCGAGCACGGCGGAGCACAGGCCGATGGAGCCGGCCAGGACGAACGCGCCCTCGTAGTCCCATGCGTCGACGACCACCGCACCCATTCCGGAGCCCACGAGACCGGAGATGAGCTTCGAGCTGTAGACCATGCCGTAGTTGGACGCGTTGTTGTTCTCACCGAAGTAGTCCGCCGTCATGGCCGCGAACAGCGGGAAGATCGCGCCGCCGCCGAAGCCGGAGACCATGGAGCAGAACAGGAAGAACGGCATGCTGCCCATCTGGCCCGAGACCAGCACACCGAACTGGGCGGTGCCCAGCACCAGACACACGATGATCAACGTGTTGCGGCGCCCGTACCGGTCGGAGATCCAGCCGATGACGCCACGGCCGGTGCCGTTGACGATCGCCTTCAGCGACATGGCGGTGGCCACGATCCCGCCCGCGAAGCCCATGTCCTTGCCGAACGGCACCTGGAAGGCGATACCGAAGATGTTGATGCCGGCCGTGCACAGCAGGCAGAACCACATCATCCACAGAACGGGCTGACGAGAGGCCTCCTTCGGGGTGTACTGCTTGGGGGACGGCGGGTTCTTCTCCAGCGCCCGGCGGATCTTCGGGTCGTCGGTGACCTTCAGCGGGTCGACGTGCGCGGGCCACCAGTTCTTCGGCGGGTCCTTGAAGAACCAGCCGGCCGACGCCACGACCAGGCACAGTCCGACGCCCACGCTGGCGAGCACGGTCTGGTAGTTGCTCAGGTCCATGTACGAGGTGAACAGGAACACGAAGGGCACCGAGCCGTACGCGAAACCGCCGTTGACGAAGCCTGTCTTGCCGCCCTTGCGCTCCGGATACCACTTGCCGACCATGTTCACGCAGGTCGCGTAGACGAGACCGGCGCCGATACCGCTGCACATGCCGAAGCCGAAGTAGGCCACGAGCACGTTCGGCGCGAACGCCAGCGACAGATAGCCGAGCATCGTGCCGACCGCGCCGAGCATCATCGCCGTACGGGCCGGGAGTCTGCCGCTCTCGCGCAGCTGGCCGGCGGGGAAGGCCACGGCAGCCTGGAAGAACACCCAGACGCCCATCAGCCAGAAGATGTGGCCGCTGCTCCACAGATGCGCGTCGTGGAGGGTGTCCTCCGCCGACGTGAACGCGTACTCGGCGGAGCTGATGCCCATCATGCCCACCCACGGCAGGATGACCATCCACCTGCGCTTGCGGCCCATGATGTCCACATCGGTCTCCCCGATGCGGTACACGCGGCCGTTGCGGTCCGTCACCTCCCGATACGGGACGGACGCCGAATAGTCGATGGTTGTCATCTTGGTCAAGACTCCTTGCGTCGAAAGATCTGGCCAGCGCCCCCTGTCCAAATGCCTTTCGTGCGCACACGGGTCCCGGGGCCTCGCCGACGCGCACCGTCGGTCGGCCCCTCGCTCACTCACGTCACGTCAGATCACCCCGCCCGTCTTCAGCAGACGCAATTCCTCGTCACCCAGGCCGAGTTCACCTATGTAGATCTCCTCGTTGTGTTGGCCGAGGAGGGGGGAGGGGGTGATGCGGGTGGGTGAGTCGGAGAGTTTGAGGGGGTTGCCCACGGTGGTGTAGGCGCCGCGTTCGGGATGCTCGACGGTGACGATCATGTCGTTCGCGGCGAGTGAGGCGTCCTCGATGATCTCCCTGGTGGACAGGATCGGCCCGCACGGAATGTTGTGGCCGTTCAGCTCCTCCAGCACCTGCCACTTCGGCAGCGTGCTCGTCCATTCCTCGATCAGCTGGAACATCTTCGCCAGCTTCGGCAGCCGCGCCTGCGGCGTCGCCCACTCAGGATCATCGGCCAGCTCCGGCCGGCCGATCAGCTCGGCGATCGGCTTCCAGCCGACCGGCTGGACGATGACATACACGTAGTCGTTGGGCCCGCCCGGCGCACACCTGACCGCCCACCCCGGCTGACCCCCACCGGAGGCGTTCCCGGAGCGCGGCACCTCGTCACCGAAGTCCTCATTCGGATACTCCGGCAGCGGTCCGTGCGCCAGGCGCTGCTGATCCCGCAGCTTGACCCGGCACAGGTTCAGCACCGCATGCTGCATCGCCACATTCACCCGCTGACCCCGCCCGGTACGCTCCCGCTGCAACAACGCGGCCAAAATCCCCGCGACCGCGTGGATGCCGGTCCCGGAGTCCCCGATCTGCGCCCCCGTCGCCATCGGCGGCCCGTCCGCATCACCGGTCGTCGCCATCGACCCGCCCATCGCCTGCGCCACCACCTCATACGCCTTGAACCCGGTGTACGGCCCCTCCCCGAAGCCCTTGATCGACGCGTACACGATCCGCGGATTGATGCTCTTGATCCGGTCCCACGTGAACCCCATCCGGTCCACCGCCCCCGGCCCGAAGTTCTCCACCAGCACATCGGAGCGCCGGATCAGCTCGGTCAGGATCTCCTTGCCGCGCTCGGTCTTGGTGTTGAGCGTGATGCTGCGCTTGTTGCAGTTGAGCATGGTGAAGTAGAGGGAGTCGACATCCGGGAGGTCGCGAAGTTGCCGGCGGGTGATGTCGCCGCCCGGTGCTTCGAGCTTGACCACGTCCGCTCCCAGCCACGCCAGCAACTGCGTCGCCGACGGGCCTGACTGCACGTGCGTCATGTCCAGGACGCGGACGCCTTCAAGAGCCTTCGCTGTCACGGTCACCTCGCTTGGCACATTGCATACAGTCGACGAATACTGTATGAAGATTGTTATCCCGCATCCGATGGGTGATGTCCAGGGGTCGTGCACCACTTTTAAGACGGGAGCCGAATCATGGACCTGTACGAGCATCAGGCGCGGGGACTCTTCCAAGAGCACGGCATTGCGGTGCCGCGGGCGGAGGTCACCGACTCGCCGCAGGAGGCCCGCGAGATCGCCCGCGGACTCGGTGGCCGCGTGGTCGTCAAAGCGCAGGTGAGGACGGGGGGCCGGGGCAAGGCGGGAGGAGTGCGGCTCGCCGCCGATCCGCCCGCGGCGGAGCAGACGGCCCGTCAGATCCTCGGCATGGACATCAAGGGGCACACGGTCGGCAAGGTCATGCTGGCCCAACCCGTCGACATCGAGGCGGAGTTCTACGTCTCGTACGTCCTCGACCGCGCCGTCGGGCGATTCCTCGCCATCGCCTCCGCCGAGGGCGGCATGGACATCGAGGAGGTGGCCGCCGACCGGCCGGAGGCGGTAGCGCGCATCCACATCGACCCTGTGGAGGGCGTGACTTCGGCGAAGGCGCAGGAGATCGCCGACGCGGCCGGGCTGCCGGACCGGACCGTCGACGTTCTCGTACGGCTGTGGCAGGTTCTGGTCCGCGAGGACGCCCTCCTCGTCGAGGTCAACCCGCTCGTGCGCACCCGGCAGGGACAGATCCTCGCCCTCGACGGCAAGGTCACGCTCGACGACAACGCACGCTTCCGGCAGGCCCGTTGGGGCGACGAGAGCATCGCGCACGACGATCCGCTGGAGGCTGCCGCCGCCGCGAAGGGCCTCAACTACGTCAAGCTGGACGGCGAGGTCGGCATCATCGGCAACGGCGCGGGCCTGGTCATGTCGACGCTCGACGTGGTCGCCGGCTGCGGTGCCCGGCCCGCCAACTTCCTCGACATCGGGGGCGGTGCCTCGGCCCGCATCATGGCCGACGGGCTGTCCGTCATCCTCTCCGACCCCGCCGTGAAGTCGGTGTTCGTCAACGTCTTCGGCGGGATCACCGCCTGCGACACGGTGGCCGACGGCATCGTGCAGGCCCTCGACGCGGTCGAGTTGACCAAGCCGCTCGTGGTGCGCCTCGACGGCAACAACGCCGCCCGTGGCCGTGCGATCCTCGACGGCCGCGCCCACCCTCTCGTCCAGCAGGCCACCACCATGGACGGTGCCGCCCGCCGCGCCGCCCAACTCGCCAACACCAGTTGAAGGAGCGGGACATGGCCGTCTTTCTCACCAAGGAGTCCAAGGTCCTCGTCCAGGGCATGACGGGCGGCGAGGGCATGAAGCACACCCGGCGCATGCTCGCCGCCGGCACGAACATCGTCGGCGGTGTCAACCCGCGCAAGGCCGGGCGGACCGTCGACTTCGACGAGCGGGCCGTCCCTGTCTTCGGGTCGGTCGCCGAGGGCATGCGCGCGACCGGGGCCGACGTCACCGTCGTCTTCGTGCCGCCCGCCTTCGCCAAGTCGGCCGTCACCGAGGCCGCCGACGCCGGCATCGGGCTGGCCGTCGTCATCACCGAGGGCATCCCCGTCCACGACTCCGTCGCCTTCATCTCGTATGCGAAGGAGAAGGGGACCCGGATCATCGGTCCCAACTGCCCTGGTCTGATCACTCCGGGCCAGTCCAACGCGGGCATCATCCCCGCGGACATCACCAGGTCCGGCCGCGTCGGCCTGGTGTCCAAGTCGGGCACGCTCACCTACCAACTCATGTACGAGCTGCGCGACATCGGCTTCACGACCTGTGTCGGCATCGGCGGCGACCCCGTCGTCGGCACCACCCACATCGACTGCCTGGCCGCCTTCCAGGACGACCCCGACACCGAACTCGTCGTACTCATCGGGGAGATCGGCGGAGACGCCGAGGAACGGGCCGCGGCCTACATCCGCGACCACGTCACCAAGCCGGTCGTCGGCTACATCGCCGGCTTCACCGCGCCCGAAGGCAAGACCATGGGCCACGCGGGCGCCATCGTGTCCGGCTCCTCCGGCACCGCGCAGGCGAAGAAGGAGGCCCTGGAGGCGGTCGGTGTCAAGGTCGGAAACACCCCGACCGAGACGGCCCGCCTTGTGCTCGCCCGGCTGGAAACCGGCGCCTGACACCACCCACGCTGGAACCTGGCACCACTCAGTGGTTGACACGGAGACCCTGCCGGGAACAACGGAGTAACCGCGGGGCGCACATCCGGCGCCACCGCAATCTCCCCGCACCAGCGGCCGTCGGCCGCGCGGACACGCGTTCCCACGCGATCCGGCAGGCATCACCCCCCCGCCCCCGACTGTGCACCGAGAGCGGAGACACCGCATGACACCCACCCTCAACTCCACCCCCCTCGTGGTGAAGTCCGGCACGACCTGGGACGACGCCTGGCAGCGCTGCCTCGCCGTCGCCCCCGAGGCGTTCCGCGACGACCGCGTCCTCAACCTCTGGAACGCCGGCTGGCAGGCGGACGGCCGGGCCCTGCCCGGCACCAGCCCGGTTGACGGCAGCCCCATCGCCGGCCCGCCCCGCCTCGACCGCGACGCCGCCCACCAAGCCGTCCGCGCCTCCCTGGACCAGCACCGCGCCTGGCGGCACGTCCCGCTTGTCGAGCGCCGCGTCCGCGTCGCGGCCACCCTCGACGCCCTCACCCAGCACCGCGAACTGCTCGCGCTCCTCCTCGTCTGGGAGATCGGCAAGCCCTGGCGGCTCGCCCAAGCAGACGTCGACCGGGCCATCGACGGGGTGCGCTGGTACGTCGACGGCATCGAGCCGATGGTCGCGGGCCGGGCACCCCTGGACGGCCCGGTGTCCAACATCGCGAGCTGGAACTACCCGATGAGCGTGCTCGTTCACGCATTGCTGGTCCAAGCACTGGCGGGCAACGCGGTCATCGCCAAGACCCCGACCGACGGCGGCGTCGCCTGCCTCACCCTGGCCTGCGCCCTCGCCGCCCGCGAGGGCATCCCCGTCACCCTCGTCAGCGGCAGCGGCGGTGAGCTGTCGGAGGCACTGGTCAAGGCGCCCGAGATCGGCTGCGTCTCCTTCGTCGGCGGCCGGGACACGGGCGCCGCAGTCGCCACGGCCGTCGCCGACCTCGGCAAGCGGCACATCCTCGAACAGGAGGGACTCAACACCTGGGGCATCTGGAACTACTCGGACTGGGACACGCTGACAGCCGTCATCCCGAAGCTCTTCGACTACGGCAAGCAGCGCTGCACGGCATACCCGCGCTTCGTCGTCCAGCGCGAGCTGTTCGACGCGTTCCTCGCCGCGTACCTCCCGGCCGTGCGCTCGCTCAGCGTCGGGCACCCGCTGGCGGTCGCCCACGCCGACGACCCGTACCCGGCCCTGGACTTCGGCCCGGTCATCAACGCGGCCAAGGCCAAGGAGCTGCACGACCAGATCGCCGAGGCCATCAGCCGCGGCGCCGTCCCGCTGCACCGCGGCTCGCATGCCGACGCCCGCTTCCTGCCCGGCCAGGACACCTCGGCGTACGTCCAGCCCGTCACCCTCCTCAACCCGCCCCCGTCCTCCCCGCTGCACCACGCGGAACCCTTCGGCCCGGTCGACACCATCGTCCTGGTCGACACGGAGGCCGAGCTGCTGGCCGCCATGAACGCCTCCAACGGCGCCCTGGTCGCCACCCTGTCCACGGACGACCAGTCGACCTTCGACCGGCTCGCACCCCAGATCCGCGCCTTCAAGATCGGCCACGGCAAGCCACGCTCCCGTGGCGACCGCGACGAGCTGTTCGGCGGCTTCGGCGCGTCCTGGCGCGGCGCGTTCGTCGGCGGTGAGCTGCTGGTGCGCGCGGTGACCCAGGGCCCGGCGGACGAGCGCCTGCCCGGAAACTTCCCGGAGTACCAGCTGATGCCGTAAGGCCGACGCGGCGGGGGGGGGCCCCCCCCCCGGCCCCCCCCCCCCCCCCCCCCCCCCCCCCCCCCCCCGCTGGCCAAAGGCAAACAGAAGCGGGGGGGGGGCGCGCCCCACCCCGTACACGCCCCGGATGACCCGCTGTCGCCGAATGCCGGCGGCGGCGGGCGCCCCCCCCCCCCGGGCCCCCCCCGCCAGCGGCACACACAACACTCTGCCGGTATGCAATATGCAAAACGAAGAGGGATGGGTGGCGAGCATGACGATGGCTCTTGAGGGCGTCCGGGTCCTGGACATGACGCATGTGCAGTCGGGTCCGTCGGCGACGCAGCTGCTGGCGTGGCTGGGAGCGGACGTGGTGAAGGTGGAGGCGCCGGGCGGGGACGTCACCCGGGGCCAGTTGCGGGATCTGCCGGATGTGGACTCCCTGTATTTCACGATGCTCAACTGCAACAAGCGCAGCATCACGCTGAACGCGAAGACCGAGCGGGGCAGGGAGATCCTGACCGAGCTGATCCGTGGGTCGGATGTGCTGGTGGAGAACTTCGGGCCGGGGGCGGTGGACCGGATGGGGTTCACGTGGGACCGGATCAAGAGCATCAATCCGCGGATCGTGTACGCGTCGATCAAGGGCTTCGGGGCCGGTCCGTATGTGGACTTCAAGGCGTATGAGGTGGTGGCGCAGGCGATGGGCGGGTCGATGGCGACGACCGGTGATGCGGACGGGCCGCCGATGGCGACGGGGGCGCAGATCGGGGATTCCGGGACCGGCATCCACGCGGTCGCGGGGATTTTGGCCGCGTTGTTGCAGCGGGAGCGCACCGGGCGGGGTCAGCGGGTGAATGTGGCGATGCAGCATGCGGTGCTGAACCTGTGCCGGGTCAAGCTGCGCGATCAGCAGCGTCTGGCGCACGGTCCGCTGGCGGAGTATCCGAATGAGGACTTCGGTGACGAGGTGCCGCGTTCCGGGAACGCCTCGGGTGGGGGTCAGCCGGGGTGGGCGGTCAGGTGTGCGCCGGGCGGGCCCAACGACTACGTGTATGTCATCGTCCAGCCGGTCGGCTGGAAGCCGATCGCCGAGCTGATCGGCCGGCCGGAGCTGGCGGATGATCCTGAGTGGGCGACGCCGCAGGCGCGGCTGCCGAAGCTGGCGAAGATGTTCCAGCTGATCGAGGAATGGACGAGCACGCTGCCGAAGTGGCAGGTGCTGGAGGAGCTGAACGGCCACAACATTCCGTGCGGGCCGATCCTGTCCACCAGGGAGATCATCGAGGACGCCTCACTCGCCGCGAACGACATGATCGTCACCGTCGAGCATCCCGAACGCGGCGCCTACACCACCGTGGGCAACCCCCTCAAACTCTCCGACTCACCCACCCGCATCACCCCCTCCCCCCTCCTCGGCCAACACAACGAAGACGTCTACGTCCGTGAACTAGGCCTGACCCGGGACGAGTTGCCGCTGCTCAAGTCGCAGGGAGTGATCTGATGGCGGTCACCGACCGGCTCGTGAAGTCGAACCGGGACTACGCCGACGGGTTCACCGATCCCGGCATGGACGCCCGCCCCGTCCTGGGCGTGGCCGTCGTGGCGTGCATGGACGCCCGTCTCGACCTGCATGCCGCGCTGGGCCTGGAGCTCGGTGACTGTCACACCATCCGCAACGCGGGCGGTGTGGTCACCGACGACGTGATCCGGTCCCTCACCATCAGCCAGCACAAGCTGGGCACCCGCAGCATCGTGCTGATCCACCACACCGGCTGCGGTCTGGAGGCGATCACCGAGGACTTCCGCACCGAGCTGGAGATGGAGGTCGGCCAGCGCCCGGCCTGGGCCGTGGAGTCCTTCCGGGACGTCGACCAGGACGTACGCCAGTCCATGCAACGGGTGCGGACCTCGCCGTTCCTGCGGCACACGGACGACGTGCGCGGCTTCGTCTTCGACGTGCGGACGGGATTGCTACGGGAGATCGACGGTCAGGCCGCCTCGGCCCGTTGACCCGCTCACGCATCCAGAATACTGTATACAATCGTCACGATCACCCACTGGCCACCCAAGGGGGTCGCCCCGTGTCCTACCGCACCGCTCTCTCCGAAATCCTGACCAGTGTCATCGCCCCCGCCGCCGAACTGACCGGTGTGCGGGGCAGGTTCCCCCGCGGTGCGGTGACGGCCCTCGGCCGCGCCGGACTGCTGGGGCTCACCGTCTCCACCGCGTACGGCGGCGGGGGAGAGGGGTTGCCGGAGGCCGCGGACGTGGTGGCCCGTACGGCACGCGTCTGCCCGGCCACGGCGGCCGTCCTCCAGTCCCACTACGCGGCGGTCGCCGTCATCGAGGCGTACGGCGGCTCCTGGGTGCGCGCGGAGATCGCGGCGGGCCGTCATCTGAGCAGTCTCGCCCTCACGGAGACCGAAGCGTTCGGGGAGACGGATGTGCTCGGGGAGGCGGATGCGCTCGTGAAGACGGGAGCGCTCGCGGAGACGGATGCGCTCGGGGAGACGGATGCGTTCGGGGAGACGGATGCGTTCGGGGAGGGCGGCCTTCTCGCGCCGCACTCCACTGCCGTCCGCTCCGGTGATGTCGTCGCGCTGCGGGCCCGTAAGTACCGGGTGGTGGCGGCAGGGGAGGCCGACAGCTATGTGTGGTCCTCCCGGCCGCTCGCCGCGCGGGACAGGCTCGACGGGCTCACGCTGTGGGGGGTTCCGGCGCACGCCCCGGACCTGTTCGTGCCGGCCCGGCCGGGCGGTGCGGGTCCGTGCGGGAGCGGGACGTCGACGGTGTTCGCCGACCCGGTCCTCGTCCCCGCCGACGCGATGCTCGGCGCGGACGGCGCCGGGCTCGACATCCTGAGGCGTACGGTCCTGCCGTGGCTGCGCGAGCTACGGGCCGCCGGGAGCGCCGGCGTTCAGGCTCCGCAGGTCGTCGGCGTCACGACCCCCCGACCGGCCGCCTCCTTGGCGCCGTCCTGAACTTCCCGAGGGAAGCGGTGAGTTGTGTCAGTCCCGCCCGGACTTGGCGGCGGACTGCCTGCGGTAGAAGTCGGCCGTGCGCTCGGCGTGCTTGCGCATCACCTCGCCAGCCCGGTCCGCGTCTCCCTTGGCGAGGGCCTTGATGAGCTGGGCGTGCTCGTTCCAGGCCTCCTTGCCGCGGGGCTTGGCGATGGGGGTGTAGTACCAGCGCACCTTCTGGCCCACCTGCCCGAGCATTTCCGCCAGTACGTCGTTGGCGGCCACGGAGGTGATGAAGGAATGCAGGGCCGTGTTGGCGGCGACCAGCCGCTCGACGTCACCCTCGGCGAGGGCGTCGACGCCCTCCTGGTGGAACTCCCAGAGGCGCTCGACGTCCTCGGGCTTGGCGTTCTGTGCGGCGAGCTGCGCCGAGTAGGTCTCCAGGACCGCGCGGACGCCGAGGAGTTGGGCGGCCTCCTCCTCGGTGGGGGAGTGCACGAAGGCGCCCTGCGCGGGACGCAGGTCGACCCAGCCGGCGGTCTGGAGCCGCTGGAGGGCCTCGCGCACCGGCTGGCGGCTGACCCCGAGGTGCTCGGCGAGTTCGGCCTCGACCAGATGCTGGCCGGGCTTGAGGGAGCCGTTGACGATCAGCTCGGTCAGGGCGTCGTACACGGCCTGGCGCAGGGGCGCCGGGCGGGCGACGCGCCGGGTCGCAGCGGCTGTGAGTGCCTCGCGCATGGTTGTCCTGTTCTGCCGCCGAGAGGATCGGCCGCCGGGGAGGGCCGACAGCGGCTTCAGGATACAGGTTTTGGTATGCAACATGGCGTGACCTGTGGATTGGAGGTCCGCCAGGCCTGCAGCAGACGGTTCACCGCGACTGTCGTCTGTATACAGAAGCCTGTATGGGGTATTGTCTCAGTCTCCTGCAACCCTCGCCGGGGACCCGTGTCACGGAAGGCGAAGCGATCATGACGACCAGCGGGAGTGACGTGACGGTCGAGAGCGTGGTCCGGAAGGCGGTGGCCGACCACCGGGGACACCGTGGCGCGCTGCTCCCCGTACTGCACGCCGTACAGGCCGAGTTGGGCCATGTGCCGCAGGAGGCGATCCCGGTGCTGGCCGACGAACTGAACCTCTCCCGGGCGGACGTCCACGGAGTGGTGACCTTCTACCACGACTTCCGCCGCGAACCGGCGGGCCGCATCACGGTGCGCATCTGCCGCGCCGAGGCCTGCCAAGCCCTGGGCGCCGACCGCCTGGTGAGCTACGCGCGCGAAGCCGGACTCCCCCTGGGGGAGACCGCGGCCGACGGCTCGGTCACCGTCGAGCAGGTCTTCTGTCTGGGCAACTGCGCGCTGGGACCGTCCGTGGAGGCGAACGGACGGCTGTACGGACGAGTGGGCCCGGCCCGCCTGGGCTCGATCCTCGACGGGACGGTCTGATCATGAACAACGCTTCCCACTCCACCGACAGTGCTTCCCGCGCCACCGACAGCGCTTCCCACTCCACCGACAGCGCTTCCCCCGCCGCCAACAACGCTTCCCCCGCGGGCAACAGCGCATCCCACGTCGCCGCGACGGTCTACGTTCCCCGCGACTCGGCGGCCCGCTCCGTCGGCGCGGACGAGGTGGCCGCCGCTCTCCAACGCGCCGCCACTCGTGGGGACTTCGCGATCGACGTCGTACGCAACGGATCGCGCGGCATGCTGTGGCTGGAGCCGATGATCGAGGTGGTCACCCCACAGGGCCGCGTCGGCTACGGCCCCGTGGCCCCCGAGGACGTCGACGGCCTCCTCGCGGCCGGCCTGCTCGACGGCGCGCGGCACCCGCTGCGGCTCGGCCTCGTCGACGAACTCCCTTGGCTGGCACGGCAGACGAGGGTCACCTTCGCCAGAGTCGGCGTCACCGACCCGCTCTCCCCGCAGGACTACGTGGAGCACGGCGGCCTCAAGGGACTCCGCGCCGCCCTCGCCATGGCCCCCGCGGATGTCGTCGCCGCCGTCACCGAGTCGGGGCTGCGAGGCCGAGGCGGCGCCGGATTCCCGGCCGGCATCAAGTGGAAGACGGTGCTGGACTGCGCCGACGAGCTGAAGTTCGTGTGCTGCAACGCGGACGAGGGCGACAGCGGGACCTTCGCCGACCGGATGGTCATGGAGAGCGACCCGTTCCTGCTCATCGAGGGCATGACCATCGCGGCGCACGCGGTCGGCGCGAGCGAGGGCTACGTCTACATCCGCTCGGAGTACCCGGACGCCGTCGCCACGATGCGCGAGGCCATCGAACTCGCCCGCGAACAGGGCTGGTTGGGGCAGGGCATCCTGGGCTCGCCGCTCGACTTCGACCTGCACGTCCGCGTCGGCGCCGGCGCGTACATCTGCGGCGAGGAGACCTCCATGCTGGAGAGCCTGGAGGGCAAGCGCGGCATGGTGCGCGCGAAGCCGCCGATCCCGGCGATCGAGGGCCTGTTCGGCAAACCGACCGTGGTGAACAACGTCCTGACGCTCACCACCGTCCCGGTCGTCCTCGCCGACGGCCCGAGGGCTTACCAGGACCTCGGCGTCGGCCGCTCCCGCGGCACCCAGGTCTTCCAGCTCGGCGGCAACATCGCCCGCGGCGGCATCGTCGAGACGGCGTTCGGCATCACCCTGCGCGAGCTGATCGAGGACTACGGCGGCGGCACCCGCACCGGGCGCCCCGTGCGGACCGTCCAGGTCGGCGGGCCGCTCGGCGCGTATCTGCCCGAGTCGCAGTTCGACCTGCCCATGGACTACGAGGCGTTCGCCGAGGCCGGCGCCATGCTCGGGCACGGCGGGGTCGTCGTCTTCGACGACACCGTGGACATGGCGGCGCAGGCCCGCTTCGCGATGGAGTTCTGCGCGGAGGAGTCCTGCGGCAAGTGCACGCCCTGCCGGGTCGGGGCCGTACGCGGTGTCGAGGTGATCGACAAGATCGTCGCCGGTACGCACCGCGACGAGAACCTCGCCCTGCTCGAAGACCTCTGCGACCTGATGACCGACGGCTCGCTGTGCGCGATGGGCGGGCTCACCCCGATGCCCGTGCGCAGCGCCCTCACCCACTTCCCCGACGACTTCCTGGGCGGGCGCACGCTCCTGGACATCCACCCCGTGAACACGAGGACGGAGGGCACGGTATGACGCTCCTCAAGGAACCCGACTTCGGAACACCGGAGCGACCGGGCCCGGCCACGGTCTCCGTCGAGATCGACGGCCTACCGGTGACCGTGCCCGAGGGCACCTCGGTGATGCGCGCCGCGGCGGAGGCCGGCGTCGACATACCCAAGCTGTGCGCCACCGACAGCCTGGAGGCCTTCGGCTCCTGCCGTCTGTGCGTGGTCGAGATCGACGGCCGCCGCGGCACCCCGGCCTCCTGCACCACCCCCTGCTCGGACGGCATGAAGGTGAGCACCCAGACACCGAAGGTGGAGAAGCTCCGCCAGGGCGTCATGGAGCTCTACATCTCCGACCACCCCCTCGACTGCCTGACCTGCCCCGCAAACGGCGACTGCGAACTCCAGGACATGGCAGGCGTGGTGGGTCTGCGGCAGGTCCGCTACGGCTACGAGGGCGCGAACCACCTCGACGCCGAGAAGGACACCTCCAACCCCTACTTCGACTTCGACCCGTCCAAGTGCATCGCCTGCTCGCGCTGCGTCCGCGCCTGCGGCGAGGTCCAGGGCACGTTCGCGCTCACCATCGAGGGCCGCGGATTCGACTCCAAGGTCTCGCCGGGCGCGGGGGAGTCCTTCATGGACTCCGAGTGCGTCTCCTGCGGCGCCTGCGTCCAGGCCTGCCCCACGTCCACGCTCCAGGAGCGCTCGGTCGTCGAACTCGGCATGCCCACCAGGTCCGTTGTCACCACCTGCGCCTACTGCGGCGTCGGCTGCTCCTTCAAGGCCGAGCTGCGCGGCGACGAACTCGTGCGCATGGTCCCGTACAAGGACGGCGGCGCCAACGAGGGCCACTCCTGTGTGAAGGGCCGCTTTGCCTTCGGCTACGCCACCCACCCCGACCGCGTCCTCAAGCCAATGGTTCGCGACCGCATCACCGACCCGTGGCGCGAGGTCGAGTGGGACGAGGCGATCGGCACGGTCGCCCGCCGGATGCGGGAGATCCAGGACCGGCACGGCTCGGGCGCGGTCGGCGCCATCACCTCCTCGCGCTGCACCAACGAGGAGGTGTACGTCGTCCAGAAGATGGTCCGCGCGGCCTTCGGCAACAACAACGTCGACACCTGCGCCCGCGTCTGCCACTCCCCGACGGGTTACGGCCTCAAGCAGACCTTCGGGGAGTCCGCGGGCACCCAGGACTTCCGCTCGGTCGCCGAGGCCGACGTCATCATGGTCATCGGCGCCAACCCCACCGACGGGCACCCGGTGTTCGCCTCCCGGATGAAGCGCCGGCTGCGCGAGGGCGCCCAGCTCATCGTCGTCGACCCGCGCCGCATCGACCTGGTCCGCTCGCCGCACATCGAGGCCGCACACCACCTCCAGCTGCGGCCCAGCACCAACGTGGCCGTGGTCAACGCCATGGCCCATGTCGTCGTCACCGAGGACCTGGTCGACCGGGACTTCGTGACCGCGCGCTGCGAAGGCTACGACGACTGGGCGGAGTTCGTCGCCCGTCCCGAGAACAGCCCGGAGGCGGTCGAGGACATCACCGGCGTACCCGCCGCCGAACTCCGCGCCGCCGCACGGCTGTACGCGTCCGCGCCCAACGGCGCCATCTACTACGGCCTCGGTGTCACCGAGCACAGTCAGGGCTCGACCATGGTCATGGGGATGGCCAACCTCGCGATGGCGTGCGGCAACATCGGCCGTGACGGCGTCGGCGTGAACCCGCTGCGTGGCCAGAACAACGTCCAGGGCTCCTGCGACATGGGCTCCTTCCCGCACGAACTCCCCGGCTACCGTCACGTCTCGGACGACGCGGTGCGCACCGTCTTCGAGAACCTCTGGGGTGGAACTCTCCTCGCCGAGCCGGGACTTCGCATCCCCAACATGTTCGACGCGGCCATCGACGGCTCCTTCCGGGGCCTGTTCGTGCACGGCGAGGACATCGCCCAGTCCGACCCCAACCTCAAGCACGTCACCGCCGCGCTCGAAGCCATGGAACTGGTCGTCGTCCAGGACCTGTTCCTCAACGAGACCGCCAGGTACGCGCACGTCTTCCTGCCGGGCGCCTCCTTCCTGGAGAAGGACGGCACCTTCACCAACGCCGAACGCCGCATCAACCGCGTCCGCGCGGTGATGAAGCCCAAGACCGGCAAGCACGAGTGGCAGATCGTGAGCGAGATCGCCACCGCCATGGGCTACCCGATGGCCTACGACCACCCGGGCCAGATCATGGACGAGATCGCCGCCGTGACCCCGACGTTCACCGGCGTCTCCTTCGAACTGCTCGACAAGCTCGGCAGCGTGCAGTGGCCCTGCAACGAGGAGGCACCGGAGGGCACGCCCATCATGCACGTGGACGAATTCGTGCGCGGCAAGGGCAGGTTCGTGGTCACGTCGTACGTGCCGACCAGCGAACGCAGCACCAGGCGCTTCCCGCTGGTCCTGACGACCGGCCGCATCCTGAGCCAGTACAACGTCGGCGCGCAGACCCGTCGTACCGGCAATGTCGCCTGGCACCCCGAGGACATCCTCGAACTGCACCCGCATGACGCGGAGGACCGCGGCATCAAGAACGGTGACCTGGTCACCCTGGCCAGCCGGGTCGGTGAGACCACCCTGCGCGCCGAGATCTCCGACCGGATGCCGACCGGGGTCGTCTACACGACCTTCCACCATCCGGTGACCGGCGCGAACGTCGTGACCACCGAGAACTCCGACTGGGCCACCAACTGCCCGGAGTACAAGGTGACCGCCGTGCAGGTGGGCCTGGCGACGGCGGGGAGCTGAGATGACAGCCACCGTGCCGTCCGAGCAGCGGATGGCGAACGACATCGCCAGGAACCTCCGGCACCTGCCCGAGGAGCGGGCCGCGGCGGAGATCGCGGGGCACATCGACCGGTTCTGGGACCCGCGGATGCGCGCCCGGCTGTACGAGTACGCCGACGCCGGCGCGGACGGTCTCGACCCCTTGGTGGTCGCCGCGGTGGAGCTCCTCCGCTGAGGCAGCGCCGGGGCGTGCCCGGGGCTGTACACGTCGAACGGATACTGCATACAGTATCTGGGTCGGCCGTCTGCAGCCTCCGGGTCCGCCTGCCCGGCGAGAGAGGAGTCGTTCATGCTGTTCCGGCAGCTTGAGTACTTCGTGGCGGTGGCGCGGGAGCGGCACTTCGCCCGGGCGGCCGAGTCCTGCTTCGTGTCGCAGCCGGCGCTGTCGGCGGCGATCGCCAAGCTGGAACGGGAGTTGAACGTCACCCTCATCAACCGCGGGCACACCTACCAGGGCCTCACCCCGGAGGGCGAGCGGCTGGTCGTCTGGGCCAAACGCATCCTCGCCGAACAGGACGCCTTCAAGGCCGAGGTGGCCGCGGTCCAGTCCGGCATCACCGGCACCCTGCGGCTCGGCACCGACCCCACGGCCTCGACGACCCTCGCGCTGCCCGTCGCCGCGTTCTGCGCCGCCCACCCGCTGGCCAAGGTGCAGGTCCGCTCCCGGCTGTCGACCAAGGAACTCCACCGCCAGCTCCGCGACTTCGAACTCGACGTGGCGATCGCCCACTTCGACCCCGGCGACCAGGAGGGCCTCCAGGTCGTCCCGCTCTACCAGGAGCGGTACATGCTGCTGGTGTCGGACGACCAGCCGGTCACCCAGTCCGCCACCGTCACCTGGGCGGACGCGGCCCAACTGCCGCTCGCCCTGCTGACACCCGACATGCGCATCCGGCAGATCGTCGACACCGTCTTCGCCGAGAAGGGGTTCATGGTGACCCCGCAGATCGAGACGGACTCGATCGCCTCCCTCTACGCCCATGTGGGCGGCGGCGGTTGGGCGAGCATCGTCCCGCACACCTGGCTGCGCGCGATGCCGGTCGTCGGCCGCACCCGGGCGCTGCCCCTGGTCGATCCGGAGGCCGGCGCCCAGGTCTCGGTGGCGATCCACGCCGGAACCCCCGGCTCGGTCGCCGCCCGCGCCTTCGTCAACGCGGCGACGGGCCTGTCCCTGGACGACGTCTTCGCCCGGCCCCTGCCCACCGAACACCTCGTGCGGACCGTCCCCTGACGCTCACGACGCGAACCGTGCCTGTACGGCCTTCCGGTCGAGTCCTCCCTTGGCGGTGTACGGCAGCGCGTCGACCACGTCGAGCCGGTCGGGCACCTCGAACGCGGCGAGCCGGTCCCGGCAGTACCGCAGGATCTCCGCCGCGTCCACGCCTTCCCCGTCCCGCACCACCACCGCGGCCCCGACCCGCTGCCCGTACGTCGCGTCCGGTACGGCGAACACGGCCGCCTCCGCCACCCCCGGGCACCCGGCGAGGATGTCCTCCACATGCTCGGGCGCGATCTTCTCCCCACCGCGGTTGATGAGGTTCTTGATCCGCCCGGTGAGCGACAGATATCCGTCCGCGTCCAGCATGCCCAGGTCACCGGTGCGCAGCCAGCCGTCGACGAAGATGTACGACGTCTCGTCCGCGTCGCCGAGATACCCGCGGGCGACCGTGGGCCCCTGCACCCACACCTCGCCCTCCACACCCACGGGGCGGGGAACCCCGCCGGGGCCGACGACCCGGACCTCGACGCCGGTCGGCCGGCCGACCGAGCCCTGCTTCAACTCCCCACGTCCCGGCAGGGGTTCACTGGTCGCCTGGTGCGAGGACTCGGTCATCCCGTACGCCGACAGCAGGGGCGCGCCGAACGTGCGCTCCAACGCCCGCTGCGTGGCGGTGTTGAGCGGAGCGCTGCAACTGCGGACGAACTTCAGCGGCGGCGCCTGCGCCCCCGGATACTCCTGCTCCGACCGGTCCAGCAGGATCTCGTGCATGGCCGGAACCGCCGTGAACCACGTGGCCGCCACCGCCCGCATGTCGTCCCAGAACGTCGTCGCGGAGAACCGCCCCCGCTCGGGCAGCAGCACACAACCGCCGCTCGCCAGCGAGGCCAGCAGTGCCGCGAACAGTCCGTGCCCGTGGAAGAACGGCATCACCGCCACCGTCGCGTCTCCCGGCCCCAACTCGTAACTGGCGCAGATGTTCCGCACGGACGCCGTGACGTTCGCGTGGGTCAGCGGGACCATCTTCGGCCGGGCACTGGTCCCCGCGGTGAACATGACGAGGGCGTCGTCCGCCGACAACTCGGCGGCGGCTCCCGGTGCATGGGCGGCGGGACCGCGGTCTGCGGCTCCCGGAACATGGGCCGCAGAGCCGACGTCGAGGGTGACCGATGCCGTGCCCGCCCGGGAGGCGCCGACGCGCAAGGGCCACGCCGGCACCGGCAGTCGAGCGTCCGCGACGGGCGGTCCCACCAGCACGCTCCGGGCACCCAACGCACCCACGCGGGCCGAGAGTTGTGCCTGGGGGAGCGCCGGGTCGAGCGGTGCGACCACCAGCCCGGCCCGTGCCGCTCCGAACAACGCCACCACGAACTCGGCCGTGTTGGCGGACAGCACCCCGACCGCGTCGCCGCGGCGCAGCCCCGCCCCGCCGAGCCGGGCGGCCACGTCGTCGGCCAGGGCGGCGAGGGCGCGGTAGGACAGATGGACCCGCTCACCGCCGACGACGAGCGCACGGGCGTACGGACGTTCCCGGACCTGCCGGTCGAGGAGGTCGACGAGGCCTGTCAGCGTCGGAGGCCGGTACCGGCCCGCGTCGCGCACCGATGCATCGACCACAGCGGCCATCACCCCACCCCCCTAGCGCCAGGTCCGACGGAACAGTCCTCTGCGAGCCTGCGGCGACCTCCGCCGGTCGTCCAATACGCACTGCCGAACGGTCGATAACGGGCGGCTATCAAGGCAGTTGTGAGGGCCTGCGCCGGCTCTCGATAGAAGTTGCTTATCGGCTGGTCGCCGATGGGTCTTGGACGTGGGCGAACGCGCTGCGGATGGTGAGAGGAGTAGCCGCACCGGCAGGACCTGCCCAAGGAGGACCCCGGACCATGACCGCCCCCTCGACACAGGAGACCGCGGCAGCAGCCGACGTGCCGACCGACCTCACCGACGGGTACCACCTGGTCGTCGACGCGCTCAAGATGAACGACGTCGACACCATCTACGGGGTCGTCGGCATCCCGATCACCGACCTCGCCCGCCTCGCTCAGGCCCAGGGCATCCGCTACATAGGCTTCCGGCACGAGAGCAACGCCGGACACGCGGCCGCCGCCGCCGGCTACCTCACCAAGAAGCCGGGCGTGGCCCTCACGGTGTCGGCACCGGGCTTCCTCAACGGCCTCGTCGCGCTGGCGAACGCGACCACCAACTGCTTCCCCATGGTGCAGATCTCCGGTTCCAGCGAGCGTCACCTCGTCGACCTCAAGCAGGGCGACTACGAGGAGATGGACCAGCTCGCCGCCGCCCAGCCGTTCGTCAAAGCCGCGTACCGCGTCAGCCGTGTCGAGGACATCGGCCGCGGTATCGCCCGCGCCCTGCGCACCGCGATCTCCGGGCGCCCCGGCGGTGTCTATCTTGACATCCCCGCCGCGGTGCTCGGCGCCATCATGCCCAAGGCGGAGGGGGAGAGGACCCTGAGCCGCCTCGTCGACCCCGCGCCGCGCCAGCTTCCCGCCCCCGACGCCGTGGACCGCGCGATCGAGCTGCTGGCCTCCGCCGAGCGCCCGCTGATCGTGCTGGGCAAGGGCGCCGCGTACGCCCAGGCGGACGACAAGGTACGGGAGTTCATCGAGTCCACGGGCATCCCGTACGTACCGATGTCGATGGCGAAGGGCCTGCTGCCCGACAACCACCCGCAGTCCGCGGCCACCGCCCGCTCCCTGGCCCTGAAGAAGGCCGACGTCGTCCTGCTGATCGGCGCCCGCCTCAACTGGCTCCTCGGCCACGGCCAGGCGGGCTGGAACCCGGACGCCAAGTTCGTCCAGATCGACATCGACCCCAAGGAGATGGACAGCAACCAGCCCATCGCCGCGCCGCTCGTCGGCGACATCGAGTCGGTGCTCGACGCCCTCGCCGAACGCACCAAGCCCGGCCAGATCCAGGCCCCTTCGGCCTGGCGCGACGAACTCGGGGCGCGCTCCGCGCAGAACGTCGCCAAGATGGCCCAGCGGCTGGCGGCCGACCCGCACCCCATGCAGTTCATGGGCGCCCTGAAGGCCGTACGCGACGTCATCCACGCCCGCCCGGAGACCTACCTCGTCAACGAGGGCGCCAACGCCCTGGACATCGCGCGCAACGTCATCGACATGCACGTACCGCGCCACCGCCTCGACAGCGGCACCTGGGGCGTCATGGGCATCGGCATGGGGTACGCCATCGCCGCCGCCGTCGAGAGCGGACAGCCGGTCGTGGCCGTCGAGGGCGACAGCGCCTTCGGGTTCAGCGGTATCGAGATCGAGACGATCTGCCGCTACCGGCTGCCGGTCGTCACCGTGATCATGAACAACGGCGGCGTCTACCGCGGCGACGACACCAACCCGTACGACGACGCCCCCGCGCCCACCACGCTCATGTCGGCGGCCCGCCACGACCTCCTCATCGAGGCGTTCGGCGGCAAGGGCTACCGGGCCACCACCCCCGCCGAGGTCACCGCCGCCCTCACCGACGCCCTCGCCTCCGGGGGCCCGGCGCTCATCGACTGCGTCATCGACCCCTCGGCCGGCACCGAGAGCGGCCACATCTCGCACCTCAACCCCAAGGGCATCACCGTCGGCAACATCACGCCGGCCAAGAAGTGACCACGTAACTTCACGCAAAGGAAGCAGACATGAGTGAAAAGCCGCTCGCCGGAATCAAGGTGATCGACTTCACCGGGGTCCAGGCCGGTCCCGCCTGCACACAGATGCTCGCCTGGTTCGGCGCCGACGTCCTGAAGGTGGAGCGCCCCAACGGCGGCGATGTGACCCGCCGTCAGCTCAGGGACATCGAGGACCTCGACGCGCTCTACTTCACGATGCTCAACAGCAACAAGCGCTCCCTCGCCATCAACACCAAGACCCCCGAGGGCAAGGAGGTGCTGGAGAAGCTCATCAAGGACGCCGACGTCCTGGTGGAGAACTTCGCGCCAGGCGCCCTGGACCGCATGGGCTTCACCTGGGAGCGCATCCAGGAGCTCAACCCGCGCCTGATCTTCGGCTCGGTCAAGGGCTTCAACGACCAGTCGTCCTGGAACGACCTCAAGGTCTACGAGAACGTCGCCCAGTGCGCCGGCGGCGCCGCCTCCACCACCGGCTTCTGGGACGGCCCGCCGACCATCTCCGGCGCCGCCCTCGGCGACACCAACACCGGGATGCACCTGGCGATCGGCATCCTCACCGCGATCATCGACCGCACCAAGACCGGCAAGGGCCAGAAGGTCTCCGTCTCCATGCAGGACGCCGTCCTCAACCTGTGCCGCGTCAAGCTGCGCGACCAGCAGCGCCTGGAGCGGGTCGGCTACCTGGAGGAGTACCCCCAGTACCCCAACGGCGAGTTCACCGACGTCGTCCCGCGCGGCGGCAACGCGGGCGGCGGCGGCCAGCCCGGCTGGGTCCTCAAGTGCAAGGGCTGGGAGACCGACCCGAACGCGTACATCTACTTCACCGTCCAGGAGCAGAACTGGAAGCGGACGGCCGAGGTGATCGGCCACCCCGAGTGGGCGGACGACCCGGAGTACGCCACCGCGCGCGCCCGGCAGTCGCACATCTTCGAGATCTTCGCGGAGATCGAGAAGTGGCTCGCCGACAAGACCAAGTACGAGGCGGTGAACATCCTGCGCGAATGGGAGGTGCCCTGCGCCCCCGTGATGAGCATGAAGGAGATCGCCTACGACGAGGACCTGCGCAGGAGCGGCACGGTCGTCGAGGTCGAGCAGAAGGAACGCGGCACCTACCTCACCGTGGGCAGCCCGGTGAAGTTCTCCTCCTTCAAGCCCGACATCACCGGTGCCCCGCTGCTGGGCGAACACAGCTCCGAGGTCCTGGTCGAACTCGGCTACGACGAGGAGACCATCGGCCGCCTGAAGGAGAACGGCGTCATCGTGTAGGCAGGGGTGACATGTGAGTGGGGGCCGTTGCCTTGAGGCAACGGCCCCCACTCAGGTGCGTGCCGGGAGCTTCAGACGGTCGCCTCGGCGCGCCGCCGCATCAACTCGCGCTCCCGCTCCCGCCGCGCGGTCACATCCCGGATGACCGCACCGCAGTACATGGCACCGTCGGCGGCCGGGAGCATGACCACGCTGAACTCGATGGAGATCCTGCGCCCGTCCGCGGCCAGCGCGGGCACGTTCAGCAGGTCCGCCTCGCCGTACTTGCTGGTGCCGCGGTCCATGGCTTCCTGGAAGCCGTCCCAGTGCCGCTTGCGGTGCTTCTCCGGGATGATCACGTCCAGACTCCGGCCGTCCACGTCAGCCGCCGAGAACCCGAAGATACGCTCCGCGCCCTGGTTCCAGTAACGGATGAGGCCGTCGCCGTCGATGATCACGATGCCGTCGGGCGCCTGGGCGGCCATTCCCAGGACCACCTCGGGATGCAGATCTTCCATGTCGCCTCCGAGCAGGGGCAGTTGGTGGGCTGAAGCGGGACCCTTGCGGCGCAGGGGGCGCTCCCCGCCACTCAGGGTCCCGCCGCCGTCGAATCATGTCGACGAAATATTGTCTACAGGATGGAAGAGGTGCCAGCAAGACTTCCGCGCGTTTGTGCGCCGTAGACTGTAGGCGAAAGCCAATCCATAATTGCCTCCTGCACGCAGCGACGACGCCGACGAGGAGGGGCCGTGATGTTGTCGACGACTGGCCTGCCACAGGGTGCGGTGCCCAAGCTCGAACGTCCCGGCCCGCTGCGCGACCGTGTCTACGAGGCACTCCTCGAACTCATCACCACCCGTGCCCTGCAGCCCGGCCGGCATCTGGTCGAGAGCGAGCTCGCCGGGCACCTCGGCGTCTCGCGTCAGCCGGTGCGCGAGGCACTGCAGCGGCTCAGCACCGAGGGGTGGGTGGACCTGCGCCCGGCCCAGGGCGCGTTCGTGCACGAACCGACGGAGGAGGAGGCCGACCAGCTCCTCACCGTCCGCACCCTCCTGGAGGCCGAAGCGGCCCGGCTCGCCGCGGCCAACGCCGGCAGTGCGGCCATCGCCGGCAGTGCGGCCATCGCCGCCCTCGAGGAGCTGTGCGCCGAGGGCGAGCGAGCCGTCGCGGCCGACGACGTGGACGGCGCGGTCGCGATCAACGCCCGACTGCACGCGAAGATCATGGAGCTCGCGGGCAACAAGGTCCTCGCGGAGCTGGCCGCCCAGGTCGACCGGCGGGTGCGCTGGTACTACACGCCGGTGGCGCGGCAGCGCGGACAGCAGTCCTGGATCGAGCACCGCGAACTGATCGCCGCGATCGCGGACCGCGACGAACACCGGGCGACCGAGGCCATGCGGACCCACACCGAGCAGACGCGGAAGATGTACCACGCGCGGGGGAACCGGCCGCGCTGACGGTAACCGCCCGGTCGCGCAGGGTGTGGCCGTGAGGGGCCTGCCGCAGGTGGCGGGGGACGGCTGTCCGGAGGACGGATATGCAGGTGAAAGGCACTCCGAAAGCTTGGTATTGTTGTCCATGTCGCCGCGGGGAACACCCCCGGCCAGGCGGCAGACACCTAGTCCGGGTGGCGGAATGGCAGACGCGCTAGCTTGAGGTGCTAGTGCCCTTTATCGGGCGTGGGGGTTCAAGTCCCCCCTCGGACACAGAGAGTAAGCACAGCTGTGCGGGTCGAGGATCTCCTCGACCCGCACAGCTGTTTTCCGTGCTGTGGGCGGCCGTCGAATAATCATGTGCCGACCTTCCCGTCCCCTCCCTACACTCACCACGAGATCAAAGAGATCCGTGACGAACGAGGGGAGCCCGGCCGTGTGTGACCGCACCGCTGTCGTCGCTTCCCGTACCCGGTACGAGGTGATCCTCGTGTCCCCGGCCGCCCGGCGCCCGCTGCGCGGCCGGTGCCGGATGCCCGTCACGAACTCCTGACGCATCGTCAAGCCATGTGTTTCGTACGGGAATCGCGCTGCCCCTTTTTTCACGGAACACCTCGAAAGGCCATGGGCCGTGCGTACTCGCAGCAACCCTCTCGCCACCGTCCGCAACCTGGGCATCCTCGCCCACGTCGACGCCGGCAAGACCACCGTCACCGAGCGGATCCTGTTCGCCACCGGCACCACCCACCGGCGCGGTGAGGTCCACGACGGTACGACCGTCACCGACTTCGACCCGCAGGAGCGCGATCGCGGCATCACGATCTTCGCGGCGGCGATCAGCTGTGCCTGGGACGGTCATCGCATCAACCTGATCGACACCCCGGGGCACGTCGACTTCGCCGACGAGGTGGAGCGCTCGCTCCGCGTCCTCGACGGCGCGGTCGCGGTGTTCGACGCCGTCGCGGGCGTGGAGCCGCAGAGCGAGTCCGTCTGGTGTCAGGCCGACCGGTACGGCGTTCCGCGGATCGCGTTCGTCAACAAGATGGACCGCGCGGGCGCCGACCTCGACGCCGCCGTCGCCTCCATCCGGGAGCGGCTGCACCCGGCGCCCCTCGTGGTGCAGCTGCCCATCGGGGCGGAGGACGGCTTCCGCGGAGTGGTCGACCTGGTCGGGATGCGGGCGCTGACCTGGGCCGACGGCGACGACATGGTCGCAGAGGAGATCCCGGGAGCACTCGCCGAGGAAGCGGCGCGACGGCGGAGGCTGCTGGAGGAAGCGGTGGCCGAACTCCACCCCGGCGCGCTGGAGGAGTTCTGCGCCCGGTCGGCGCTCGACGCGCGGACGCTCAGCGATGCGCTGCGCGACCTCACGCACTCCGGCGACGGGGTCGTGGTCCTGTGCGGCTCGGCCTACCGCAACCGCGGTGTCGAACCGCTGCTCGACGCGCTGGTGGCCTATCTGCCGTCGCCGCTCGACGTGCCCGCCGTACGCGGCACCGGCGAGGGCGACGGGCAGGAGCGGCCCGCCGACCCGGCGGCGCCGTTCGCGGGGCTGGTGTTCAAGGTGAACGCGACCCCGACCGGACGCCTCACCTACCTCCGGGTCTACTCCGGAACGATCGAGAAGGGAGACACGGTGTGGGACTCGGGCGTACGGCGCACCGAGCGCATCGGGCGCATCCTGCGGGTGCAGGCCGACCGGCACGCCCAGCTGGAGCGGGCGGTCGCCGGGGACATCGTGGCCGTCGTCGGGCTGAAGGCGGCCCGCGCCGGGTCGACGCTGTGCGCGCCGGACGCCCCGCTCGTCCTCGAACCGCCCGGTGCCGCCGAACCCGTCGTGTCCGTGGCGGTCGAGGCCGTACGGTCCACCGACACCGACCGGCTCGCCCAGGCGCTCGCCCGGCTGGCCGAGGAGGACCCGTCGCTCGTCGTGCGGACCGACCCGGAGACCGGGCAGACGGTGCTGTCCGGTATGGGCGAACTGCATCTGGAGGTCGCGCTGGAGAAGGTACGGCGTGACCAGGGGCTGGACGTCAACGCCGGGCGGCCGCGGGTGGCGCTCCGGGAGACCGTCGGGCGCGGGGTGTCCGGGTTCGTCTTCCGGCACGTCAAACAGGACGGTGGAGCAGGTCAGTTCGCGCATGTCGTCCTCGACGTGGAGCCGCTGCCCGTGGACGCCGGGTTCGAGTTCCGGTCGGCCGTCGTCGGCGGGCGGGTGCCGCAGGAGTACGTCCGGGCGGTCGAGGCCGGCTGCCGGGACGCCCTGGCCGAGGGCCCGCTCGGCGGTCACCCGGTGACCGGGCTCCGCGTCACCCTCACCGACGGGGCCACCCATGTGAAGGACTCCTCCGACACGGCCTTCCGCACGGCGGGCCGGTTCGGGCTCCGGGACGCGCTGCGAGCCTGCACCATGGTGCTGCTGGAACCCGTCGCCGAGGTCACGGTCACCGTGCCGGACGCCGCGGTCGGCGGTGTGCTCGGCGACCTCGCGGCCCGGCGCGGCCGGGTCACGGGTTCGGCGGCACGTGCCGGTTCGGCGGTGGTCACGGCCACCGTGCCGCTCGCCGAACTCTTCGGCTACGCAACCCGGTTGCGCAGCCGGACCCAGGGCCGCGGCACGTTCACGGCCCGGCCGACGGGGTACGCCCCGGCGCCGTCCGGGGTGGCGGCTGTGTAGTTCTGGGGCTGCGGTCCTAGGTCACAGGTCCCGTTGTCGGTTCGCACCGCGAACGAATAACGTTCGTGGTGCGAACCGAAAAGGTGCTCCCGGGGAGGGGCACGCAGTCGACGGGGAGGGTGGAATCCACCATGTCATCGCACAAGCCGGTGTTCGGTACCGGTATCAGCACAGCCGTCGCTGACATCGGGGAGTCGCTGCGGCTCGCCGCCCAGGCCGACCGGCAGGGCCTCGACCTGGTCACCGTCTCCGACCACCCCTACTACGCGGCCAGACTCGACGCGTACGCCCAGGTCGGGGTCGTGCTCGGGCGGACCGAGCGCGTCTCGGCCCTGGTCAGCGTCAGCAACCTGCCCAGCCGCCCGGCGCCGGTGCTGGCCCGCACGGTCACCTCGCTGTCCGCGCTGACCGGCGGCCGGCTGGTGCTGGGCATGGGGGCGGGCGGGCTGTGGGACGAGATCGCCCGGCTCGGGGTGGAGCGCCTCGGGCCGGGGGCCGCCGTGCGCGCCTTCGAGGAGGCCGTCACCCTGATCAGGCTGCTCGGTGGTGGCGGCGAACCGGTCACGTTCGAGGGGGAGTTCTACCAGGTGCACGGCCTCGAACCGGCCGCGGCCGAGGTGCCGCCCGTGTGGACCGGTTCGGTCGGGCCGAAGTCGCTCGCCGCCACCGGCAGGGTGGCCGACGGGTGGATCCCCGGCCACGCCGCCGACTGGCTGAGCCCGCGCTACCGCGACTCCCGGCCCGTCATCGACGAGGCCGCCCTGACGGCGGGCCGTGACCCCGCCGACATCGTCACCGTGTACAACCTCCCCGGCGTCATCACCGCCGCGCCCGTCGCCGCCCCGCGTGACGCCGGCGGCGTGTGGCGGGGCGGCTCGGTGGCGCAGTGGGTCGAGGAACTCACCGGGGCCGTCCTGGAGTTCGGCGCCCACGGGTTCGTGCACTTCCGCGTGGACGACGGCACCCCGGCCGACGTGACACTGGGCCGCTGGGCCCAGGAGATCGCCCCGGCGGTGCGGGAGGCCGCCATGGCCGCCCGCACCTGACGAGCCGTCAAGCTTCGTCAGGGATACGACACCACGGTGGACGGCACGGTCGACGTGCCCGATGTCGCCGCTCCCGTCTCGTTGATGACGTGCTCGTACTGGCCGTTGCCCCCGAGTGAGACGACCAGCAGGTCGTGGAAGCGCACTCCCGGCCGGTTCGGGGCGGCGAAGCCGTGGTGCTGCACGATCGTGGGGTCGACGTTGTAATAGCAGTAACTGCCAAGTCCCCAACCCTCGTGCGTGGTGACGGAGTTGGCGACCCGGTAGGCCGCATAGCCCTTGACCGCGCCGTTCTGGATCGCGGCCTGGTTCGGGGCGTCGTAGGCCTTCTCGTTCTGGAAGAAGATCGTGCGGCCGCGCTCGCCGAACCACTGGACGTCGTATTTGTTGAAGTGTTCCACGAACAGGCCGGTGGCGAGGACGTCGGAGCCGTTGACGACCACGCCGTAGTCCGCGCGGTTGGTCTCCCAGCCGACACCCTCGCCGTGGTCGGCGCGCCAGACCCAGGTGTGGTCGACGATGGTGTGCCGGTTGTTGACGACCATGGAGGTGGTGGCCTTGCCGGGGCCCGCGCCGCCGATGCGGATGAACACGTCCTGCACGGTGGTGGGGTTCGCGGAGTGGTCCCGCCAGGCGCCGCTCGGGCCGACCTCCAGCAGGGACGCCGAGTTGACCGGCCCGGCGTCGATCAGGAACCCGGCCAGCCGCACGCCGTCCACGTCGGCGACCTTCAGGGCGGTGACGCCGTTGTCCGGCACGAGGGTCGCGTAACCCAGGCCGAGGACCACGGTGTTGGCGCGGCTCACCTGGATCGGCCGGTCGACGTGGTAGATCCCCGGCGTCAGCAGCAGGTGCAGCCCCTGGGCGAGGGCCTGGTTCAGCGTCGCGGCCGAGACGCCCGGCTTGGCGACGTAGAACCGCGAGAGGGGGAGCGATGTGCCCCGGGGTGTGCCGTTGCCCCACGTCACTCCCCGTGCGTTGGTGCGCAGGGACGGCAGGAAGACCCGGTACTCGCTGCCGCTGAGGTACAGGAAGGGCTTCTCGCGGGAGACGGGTGTGGTGTCGAGGGTGGTGTACGGCGGGTTCGGGAAACTCTGTGCGGGGGCGCCCTCGACGCCGGAGAACACCATGTTCCAGACGCCGTTGAGCCAGCTGCCGATCGCGCTGTCCCGGGTGTACCACTGCTGCTGGGAGTACGGGCCGATCTGACCGTCGATGCGGCTGTCGGCGATGTAGCCGCCGCTGGCCCAACCGTAGCCGGTGGGCGCGAGGTTGAGGCCGCCGCGGACATGCATCCGGCGGAACGGCGCGGCCTGCGCGACCGCCCAGCGATTGGTGCCGTTCGCCGGGACCAGCGCCAGGTTCTCCGCCGAACGCCAGAAGTTCTGCGTGGCGTTGCCGCCGAACCACCCCGCGTCGACCGTCACGTCCCCGTTGATGGTCGTGTCGTCGGGGGAGAGGCCGAGACCCGCGATCGAGGTGTAGAAGCCGAGCTGGGCGTTGAGGCCGTGGTAGGTGCCGGGCTTGAAGAGCAGCGCGTAGCGGCCGGTGCCGAACTGGGCCGACTCCTGTCGGGCGAACACCGCGTCCAGCTTCGCCTGGATGTCCGGGGTGTCCGGGTCGAAGACCAGGACGTTCGGGCCGAGGTCGCCGCCTCCGGGGAGGGCCTTCGGGCGCCCCCAGGACGGGGTCGCGGACAGGGCGAGGGCGGTGGGCACCGCGGCACCCAGGACGGTTCTCCGGCTGAGCGGGGACGGACTCATGGGCGGCTCCTTGATCAGAAAGGTTCTCGTTCGGGAAGTGAACGGCGGAAGGGTTGGGAGCGCTCTCTCGCCGAGGGATGCTTCAGTGTTCAAACGCGGACGTCAAGAGGTGCCGCCGAGTTCAACAAGTGCTGTTCAACCCCTTGACGCGCCGAACGCGTGGCGTTTAACTCACGTCCTAAATTAAGTCATGAGTGCATTCCCTGAAGGGACACCAGGAGCCATGCGCAGCATCCGAGCCGCGGCCGTAGGCGCCGTCACCATGTCTCTCGCCCTGGCCGCGTCGGCCTGCGGAGGCGGTTCGTCGACCGAGGGCGGGTCCAACGACTCTCCCAAGACGCTCACCTACTGGGCCTCCAACCAGGGGGCGAGCGTCGAGGTCGACAAGAAGGTCCTCCAGCCGGAACTCGACAAGTTCAAGAAGCAGACCGGCATCGAGGTGAAGGTGGAGGTCGTGCCCTGGTCGGATCTGCTCAACCGCATCCTCACCGCGACGACCTCGGGCCAGGGCCCCGACGTCCTGAACATCGGCAACACCTGGAGCGCCTCCCTGCAGGCGACGGGCGCCCTGCTGCCGTGGGACGCGAAGAACTTCGAGGCGATCGGCGGCAAGGACCGCTTCGTCGACTCGGCGCTCGGCTCCACCGGCGCCGAGGGCAAGGACCCGGCCGCGGTGCCGCTGTACTCGATGTCGTACGCGCTCTACTACAACAAGAAGATGTTCGCCGACGCGGGCATAACGAAGCCGCCCGCCACCTGGGCCGAGTTCGTCGAGGACGGCAAGAAGCTGACCAAGGGCGGCAAGTGGGCGCTCGGCGTCGAGGGCGCGAACCCGTCGGAGAACATCCACCACGCGGTCGTCTTCGCCGAGCAGCACGGCGGCGACTTCTTCACCGCCGACGGCAAGCCCGACTTCACCAACGACGGGGCGGTCGCCGGCGTCAAGGAGTTCGTCGACCTGATGGCCAAGGACAAGGTCATCGCGCCGGGCAACGCCGAGTACGCGCAGAACCAGTCGGTCAGCGACTTCGCCAAGGGCAAGACGGCCATGCTGCTGTGGCAGTCCGCGTCCGCGAACCTGAAGTCCCAGGGCATGAGCGAGGACTCCTTCGGCATCGCCCCGGTGCCCGTGCAGTCCGGCACCCCCGGCACCGGCACCGGCGTCAACTCGATGGTGATGGGCATCAACCTGGCCGTCTTCAAGAACTCCGACAACCTCGACGGCGCCAAGAAGTTCGTGAAGTTCATGACGAGCGACGCCGAGCAGAAGATCCTCAACACCGCCTACAGCTCCATCCCGCCGGTCAAGGGCGCCCAGGCGGACCCGGCCTTCAACACCCCGGCCAACGGCGTCCTGAAGAACACCCTCGCCACCAGCGCCGTCGCGGCCCCGCAGGTCGCCGACGAATCGCAGTTCGAGACGGCGGTCGGCACGGCCATCAAGGGCCTGTTCGCCGACGCGGCCGCCGGTCGCGCGGTGACCACCGAGTCGGTGAAGGCGGCCCTGGAGAAGGCCCAGGCGCAGATGCCGGCGGCGTGACCCTGATGACCAGCACTGTCGAACTCCCGGTGCGCAAAGGGGAGTCGGGCGACAAGGCGGCGCGTGGCCCGCGCCGCCGGGTCCCCGGCCGCGTCCGCCGCATCGGACTGCCCTACCTGCTCCTCCTGCCCGCCCTGATCCTCGAGCTCCTCGTCCATCTCGTGCCGATGGTCATCGGCATCGTGATGAGCTTCAAGGAACTCACCCAGTTCTACATCCGCGACTGGGGCGCCGCGCCCTGGGCCGGCCTCGACAACTTCCGGATGTCGGTGGACTTCGACGCCCCCGTCGGCGAGGCCCTGCTGCACTCCTTCCTCGTCACGGTCGGCTTCACGCTCGCCTCGGTCGGCCTGTGCTGGCTGATCGGCACCGCCGCCGCGATCTGCATGCAGGACACCTTCCGCGGCCGCGGCCTGCTGCGCGCCCTGTTCCTGGTGCCGTACGCGCTGCCGGTCTACGCGGCCGTCATCACCTGGGTGTTCATGTTCCAGCACGACAACGGCCTGGTGAACCACGTCCTGCACGACCAGCTCGGCGTCACCGACAAGCCGTCCTTCTGGCTCATCGGCGACAACAGCTTCATCGCCCTGCTCGTCGTGTCCGTGTGGAAGGGCTGGCCGTTCGCCTTCCTCATCGTCATGGCCGGACTCCAGAACATCCCACGGGAGTTGTACGAGGCCGCCGCCCTCGACGGCGCCGGGATGTGGCAGCAGATCCGCCGCATCACCCTGCCGTCGCTGGGCGCGGTGAACCAGGTGCTGATCCTGGTGCTGTTCCTGTGGACGTTCAACGACTTCAACACGCCGTACGTCCTGTTCGGCAAGTCGGCGCCGGAGGCCGCGGACCTGATCTCCGTCCACATCTACCAAGCCTCCTTCGTCACCTGGAACTTCGGCACCGGCTCCGCCATGTCCGTGCTCCTGCTGCTGTTCCTGCTCCTCGTGACGGGCGTGTACCTCGCCGTCACCTCGCGCGGACGGAGGGCGTCGCGTGCCTAGCTCCCCCATGGCGCCGCCGCGGTCCTTCCTGTGGACCCGGCGCGTGTTCCTGACCCTGCTGGCCGGCTTCGTGCTGCTGCCGGTGTACGTGATGATCTCCAGCTCGCTGAAGCCGCTGGCGGACGTCACCGGCAAGTTCCGCTGGATACCGAGTGAGCTGACCTTCCAGCCGTACATCGACATCTGGTCGACGGTCCCGCTCGCCCGGTACTTCGTGAACTCCCTGATCGTGGCGAGCGCGGCCGCCGTCTGCTCGGTGGTCATCGCGGTCTTCTCGGCCTACGCGGTCAGCCGCTACGACTTCCGCGGCAAACGCGTCTTCACGGTCACCGTCCTGTCGACGCAGATGTTCCCGGGCATCCTCTTCCTGCTCCCGCTGTTCCTGATCTACGTCAACATCGGCAACGCCACCGGCATCGCCCTGTTCGGCTCGCGCGGCGGACTGATCCTGACGTATCTCACCTTCTCCCTGCCGTTCTCGATCTGGATGCTCATCGGGTACTTCGACTCGGTGCCGCGGGATCTGGACGAGGCGGCCCTCGTGGACGGCTGCGGACCGCTCGGCGCGCTCTTCCGGGTCGTCGTGCCGGCCGCGATCCCCGGCATCGTCGCGGTGACCGTCTACGCCTTCATGACGGCCTGGGGCGAGGTGCTGTTCGCGTCGGTGATGACCAACGACACCACCAGAACCCTCGCCGTCGGCCTCCAGGGCTACTCCACGCTCTACGACGTGTATTGGAACCAGATCATGGCCGCCTCACTGGTCGTGAGCGTCCCGGTGGTGGCCGGCTTCCTGCTCCTCCAGCGCTATCTCGTCGCCGGTCTGACGGCGGGCGCCGTCAAGTGACCACTCCTGAAAGGACTTTCGTGACCATCGATCTCGCCGCACTCCCGCACGACTTCCTGTGGGGCACGGCCACAGCCGCCTACCAGATCGAGGGAGCCGTGACGGAGGACGGCCGATCGCCGTCGATCTGGGACACCTTCTCGCACACCCCCGGCAAGGTGGCGAACGGCGACACCGGCGACATCGCCTGCGACCACTACCATCGCTGGCGCGAGGACATCGGGCTGATGCGTCAACTGGGCGCCAACGCCTACCGGTTGTCCGTCGCCTGGCCGAGGGTCGTACCCGGCGGCGACGGCCCGGTCAACCCCAAGGGCCTCGCCTTCTACGACGAGTTGATCGACGCCCTGCTCGCGGCCGGCATCACCCCGTCCGTCACCCTCTACCACTGGGACCTGCCCCAGGCCCTCCAGGACCGCGGCGGCTGGCCCGAGCGCGAGACCGCCGAGCACTTCGCCGCGTACGCCTCGGCCGTGGCCGAGCGGCTGGGCGACCGGGTGCACCACTGGACCACCCTCAACGAGCCCCTGTGCTCGGCGTGGATCGGCCACCTGGAAGGGACGATGGCCCCCGGCTGGACCGACCTCACGGCGGCGGTCCGTGCCTCGTACCACCTGCTCCTCGGCCACGGCCTCGCCGCCCAGGCCATCCGCGCGGCCGCCCCCGGCGCCCAGGTCGGCATCGTCAACAACCTCTCCACCATCCACCCCGCCACCGACCGCCCGGCGGACCTGCGCGCCGCCCGCCGCATGGACGGCCACACCAACCGCTGGTGGCTGGACCCGGTCCACGGCCGCGGCTTCCCGGCGGACATGCGGGAGGTGTACGGCGTCGACCTCCCGGAGAAGCCGGGCGACTTGGAGATCATCGGCGCCCCGCTCGACTGGCTCGGCCTGAACTACTACTTCCCGCAGACCGTCGCCGACGACCCCGACGGGCCCGCCCCGTACGTCCGTTCCGTCCGCCGTGACGGCGTCCCCCGCACCGGCATGGACTGGGAGATCGACGCGAGCGGCATCGAGACCCTGCTGCTCCGCCTCACCGACGAGTACGGCGCCCGCAAGCTGTACGTCACCGAGAACGGCTCGGCCTACCCCGACGTCGTACGCCCCGACGGCACCGTCCACGACCCGGAGCGGCAGGACTACCTGACCCGGCACCTCGCCGCCTGCGCCTCCGCCGCCCGCAAGGGCGCCCCGCTGGCCGGTTATTTCGCCTGGTCGCTGCTCGACAACTTCGAGTGGGCCTACGGCTACGACAAGCGGTTCGGGCTCGTCCACGTGGACTACCGCACCCAGACCCGCACGATCAAGGGCTCCGGCCACCGGTACGCGGAGATCATCCGGGCCCACCGGGGACGGGAGCGGCACGCGGCATAGGCGGCGGACTGGCCGGAAGTCCCCGTAGACGGCGGACGGGCCGGAAGTCCCAGCTCATCGGGTCCTAGGGCGGTTCGTGGTCGCGCCCTAGGACTCTGCTGTCCCCCTTACCGCGGGAGGAGGCTGAAGAAGCAAGGACAACCTCCTCACCACCAGGAACAGCCATGCCTGCCGTACAAGAAGCGACGACCACGGTCGCCGGGCGGTCGTACGACCTCGCCCAGTACCGGCCCGGCCGGGACATCACCGACTGGGAGCCCGAGAACGAGCTCTTCTGGACCTCCGTGGGGAAGCGGGTCGCCCGGCGCAACCTCTGGATCGCCGTCCCGGCGCTGCTCGTGGCCTTCGTCGTCTGGCAGGTGTGGAGCGTCACCGCCACCAACCTCGCCGACGTCGGCTTCTCCTTCACCACCTCGCAGCTGTTCTGGCTCACCGCGATACCCGGTCTGACCGGCGGCACGGCCCGGATGATCTACACCTTCCTCGGCCCGCGCATCGGCCAGCGCACCTTCACCGCGCTGTCCACGGTCGTCCTGATCGTCCCGCTGATCTGGCTGGGGTACGCGATCCAGGACACCTCCACGTCCTTCACCACCATGGCCGTGATCGCCGCGCTCTGCGGCATCGGCGGCGCCAACTTCTCCTCCTCCCTCGCCAACATCGGCTTCTTCTTCCCCCAGCGCGAGAAGGGCAACGCCACCGGCATCAACGGCGGCCTCGGCAACCTGGGCGTGTCGGTGGTCCAGCTGCTGACCCCGATCGTCATCACCAGCTCGGTCGTCGCGATCGGCTCCGGCCAGGCCGACTCCAGGACCGGCGAGACGGTCTACCTCCAGAACGCGGCCTTCGTCTGGGTCCCCGTCCTGATCGTCCTGGCGGCCGTCGCCTGGTTCGGCCAGAACAACCTCAAGACCGCGTCCACCTCCTTCGCCCGGCAGAAGGTCATCTTCCGCCGCAAGCACACCTGGGTGATGACCTGGCTCTACGTCGGCACCTTCGGCTCCTTCATCGGCTTCGCCGCCGCCCTGCCGATGCTGATCAAGACGACCTTCCCGGCCTACTCCGTCGCCACCTACGCCTGGATGGGCCCGGCCCTCGGTGCCCTCGCCCGCTGGGCCGGCGGCTGGATCGCCGACAAGCTGGGCGGCGCCCGCGTCACGATCCTCTCCTTCGTCGGCATGGCCGCCTCGATCATCGGCGTGATCACCTTCCTCCCGAGCGGTGGCGACACCGGCAACTTCGCTGGCTTCTTCGCCTGCTTCCTCGCCGCGTTCTTCTTCTCCGGCATCGGCAACGGCTCGACGTTCCGTCAGATCCCCGTCATCTTCCGCAACCAGCACCTCAAGGGCCTGACCGAGGGCACCCCGGAGTACACCAAGGCCCTGCGGCAGACCGAGACGGAAGCGGGGGCGGTCACCGGCTTCACCGCCGCCGTCGCCGCCTACGGCTTCTTCTTCATCCCGGCCCTGTTCGCCAACTTCGCCGTCACCAGCGCGATGTGGGGCTTCGTGGCCTTCTACGTCACCTGCATCGGCGTGACGTGGTGGTACTACGCGCGTGAGGGCGCGGAGTCGCCGAGCTGAACGTCCCGGACTAAATCCGTTGCCGCAGGTGAGGCCCGCTGAAAGGCTCACGTCATGCCTACCTTCAACGCCCCCGACGGCACCGTCCTCGCCTACCACGCCACCGGCGACGGCCCGCCTGTGATCTGCCTCCCCGGCGGCCCCATGCAGGCCTCCGCCTACCTCGGCGACCTGGGCGGCCTCACCGCCCACCGCACCCTGATCCGCCTGGACCTGAGGGGGACGGGTGACTCGGCGACACCGGCGGACCCGGCGTCGTACCGCTGCGACCGGCTGGTGGACGACGTCGAGGCGCTGCGGAACGCACTGGGCCTGGAGCGGGTGGACCTGCTGGCGCACAGCGCCGGCGCGAACCTCGCGGCCCTCTACACGGCCCACCGCCCCGACCGGGTCGCCCGCCTCGCCCTCATCACCCCGAGCGTGTACGCGGTCGGCATCGACATCACCGCCGAGGACCGGCTGGGGGCCGCGCGGCTGCGCCGGGGCGAGGAGTGGTTCGACGCGGCGTACGCGGCGCTGGAGGCGGTGACCGAAGGGCGCGCGGCGGGCGGAGACTGGGAGGCCGTCGCCCCGTTCTGGTTCGCCCGCTGGGACGAGCGGGCGCGGGCCGTGCGCGCGGCGGAGGCGGAGCAGCGCAACGGCGAGGCGGCGGGGGTGTACGGCTCGGCGGGAGCCTTCGATCCGGAGGCGACACGGGCGGCGTTGGCGGAGTTCGCGGGGCGGGTGCTGGTGCTGGCGGGCGAGGTGGACGTGGCGGCACCGCCGCGGGCGATGGGGGAGTACGCGGGGCTGTTCGGGAAGGCCGAGTCGGTGGTGCAGGCGGGGGCGGCGCATTTTCCGTGGCTGGACGACGCGGGGAGTTTCGTGAAGGCGGTGGAGGGGTTTCTGCGGGGGTGAAGGCGGTGGAGGACTTTCCGCGGGACTGAAAGCGAGGCTCGGAGCACGGCTGGGAGCGGAGTCCGGGCGGGTCGGGGCATCGGCGGCAGCCCGCATTGTCAGTGCCGCCTGCCATGATCCCTCGCATGCTCTACGACGACTTGGCGCGGACGTTGTCCGATGCGGCCTTCGAACGGGACGTCCGGTCCGCCGACCTGGCGGGGCTCACCGACGAACAGCTCGGTGAGCTGCTCCCGGCCGCCCACCGGGTGCACCACGCCGACGTCACACCGGCGACCTGGCGGGCAGCCATGGCGGTGCGGCAAGCGGCCGACGAGCGGCGGCCGCGTGTCACGCCCGACGCCTGTCGCCGCCTGTTCGAGGCGCTTGTCGTGCGGAGTCGGCACAGCGAGTGGGCGGTCGACCTGGCGCCGGGAGTGACGGCGTTGGTGGAGTGTGCCGGCCCGTGGCCCGAGCTGGCGGAGCCCGCCCGGGCCCTGACCGAGAGTCTGGTGGCGCGGAAGAGCATCGCGCATCCGTACTCGCTGTTCCTGGTCGCCGGACTCGCGGACGACACGGCACTGCGCGCGGTGGCGGAGCGGCTCGGAGAGGGGCCCATCGCCATGGACGAGGTGGACGTCCTCACCGGGCTCACCCCGGCGGAGCGACTCGTGATGACGGAGCTCGACCTGGTCGACACGTACAGCGAGCCGGAGTCACCCCCCGCGGTGTGGCAGAAGCTGGCCGACCTCCCGCCGTACGTCGACTTCACCCGGCGCGCCCTGGAAGCGGCGGCCGACCGGGCCGACGGCATCCGGTCCGGCGCGATCCCGTACCTGGCCGACAAGGCGTTCACGGCACGTGAGGTCGCCGTGCTCGGACAGGCCGCCCGGGTGGCGCTGCTGCGGGACGAGGAGTGGCTGCCGGGAGTGTGCGCGCGGCTGCTGCCCGGCATCGCGGTGGCGCCGACCGCGGCGAGGGCAGTGCCGTCGCAGGCGCTCCTGTACGAACTGGTGCGCGCCGCAAAGGAGTTCCCGACGCCGGAGGCGGTCACCGCGATCCGGACCGCTCGCTCGGTCACCCGGCACGCGGGCGTGCCCAAGCAGCTCGACAAGCTGCTGAAGAAGGTGGAGGCGGCGCTGGCCCAGCGCACGGAGGTGGCCCTGCGCCTGCCAGAACTGGACTTCGACGAGGAGGGTGTCCTGCGCAGGCCGGCGGGCGACGGTTACACGGCCGTCGTCACGGTCACCGAGACCGCCCGGCTGACATGGGAGAAGGACGGCCGCCCACTGCGCGGAGTGCCCGCACCGGTCCGCCGCGACCACGCCGACCTGGTGAAGGAGCTGCGGGAGCTGGTCAAGCGGGTCGACCTCCAACTGGCCACACTGGCCCGGGCGTTGGAGGGCGGGCTGCCCGTCGACGCCGTCCACGCCTACGGCTGGTGGCGCACCCGGCTCGCCGGGCACCCGCTCGCCTGGACGGTCGTCGGCGGACTGATCTGGGAGATCGAGACGGCCCCTGGCACGTGGCAGGCCTTCCTCCCGGCCGTGGACGACCTCCCCGACGCCCCCGACGACGCTTCCGTGCGTCTGTGGCACCCGATGCGCGCCGATGCCGAGACCGTGAGCGCCTGGCGGGACAGGCTGGTGGACGGGCAGCTGAGACAGCCGTTCAAGCAGGCCTTCCGCGAGATCTACCGGCTCACCCCGGCCGAGGAGGAGACCCGCCTGCACTCCCTGCGCTTCGCCGCCCACCTCGTCCACTACCGCAGGATGCGCGGCTTGTTCCGGGCCCGCGGCTGGACGAGCCGGCTGCTCGGCCCGTGGGACGGAGGCGACGGCGACGAAGCGACCCGCGTGCTGGTGTCCGGCCGTTGGCGGGCCCGCTTCTCCCACACCTTCGTGGACTGGGCGGACGACGACCCGGTGGCCGCCACGGACCGGGTCCGCTTCGACCGAAAGGTGGACGCCCGCTGGCAGGAGGCCCCACTGTCCGAGGTGCCCCCGCTGGTCTTCAGCGAGGCGATGCGCGACGTCGACCTCTTCGTCGGCGTGACCTCCATCGCCGCGGACCCCGACTGGACCGAGCAGGGCCCGGCCCGCGCCTACTGGGAACGCGCCGGCTTCGCCGGCCTCACGGAGACCGCCGAGGCCCGCCGCGACGCCCTCACCCGCATCCTGCCCCGCCTGAAGATCGCGGACCGCTGCACACTGGACGACCGCTTCCTGACCGTCCGGGGCGACCTGCGCACCTACCGCATCCACCTCGGCTCGGCCAACATCCTCATGCGGCCCGACGACTCCTACCTGTGCATCGTCCCGTCCCGCGACAGGACCACCGCGAAGGTCTTCCTGCCGTTCGAGGACGACCGCCTGTCGGTGATCCTCAGCAAGGCGATGCTGCTGGCGGCGGACAGCGAGATAACAGACGCCTCCATCCGCGCCCAGATCGACGGAGCCGCCTGAGCGTCGTCAGCAGTCCCTGAACTCCGGTGACTGGTTCAGGATCTGGGAGCGGAGCGAGGTGAAGCGGGTGTACGTCTCGCTCGTCTCCGCACCAGGGCGGAACGCCGCCACCCGGTGGCAGTTCTGGAAGGCCAGGGTCACTCCGAAGTGGCGTTCCAGGCTGCCCCGGATCGCGTCGCTGGCCAGGGCGCGCAGGAGCTGGCCGCGCTCCTTCTCGGACGGGGGAGGGGTCTGGTTGTCGGTGAAGTCGGCGGTGCCGGACTTGAGTTCGCCCGCGAGGGACGCGATGAGGCCGTAGGCGTAGGGGAGGGACGTGCGGACGGTGTCCACGAAGTCCTCCTCGCGGACGGCGCCCTGTTCGGCTGCGGCGAGGAGCTGAGGGGAGACGTCGAGAGACATGGGGGTGGTCCTGTCTGTGCTGTGAGGGGGTTGGTCGGGTCAGGAGTGGGGGACGCGGCCCGGTACGAACTCCGGGTCCACCTGCGTCGCCAGGTCCTCGCCCGCCCAGGCGCGGGCGTTGCGGAGGTGGAACTCGACCGCGTGGCGGTGGAGGCGGGGCCAGTCGCGGGGGTGGGCGTCGACCGTTTCGCGCAGGACTCTCAGGGCGTGCTGGTTCTGGGGTTCCAGCTCGCCCTGGGCGCGGCCCTGTTCGGCGGCCCGGACGTACGGGGACTGGGTGAGGTGGGTCAGGAGGTCGTCGCCCACCTCCTCCTTGAGGAAGAGCAGGTCGTCCTCGCCGGTCACCTTGTTGCCGACGACGGCGACACGGATTCCGAACTCCCGGGCGTGGTCCCGGTACTGGCGGTAGACCGAGACGCCCTTCCGGGTGGGTTCGGCCACCAGGAAGGTCATGTCGAAGCGGGTGAACAGGCCCGACGCGAACGCGTCCGCGCCCGCCGTCATGTCGACGACCACGTACTCGCCGGGTCCGTCGACCAGGTGGTTGAGATAGAGCTCCACCGCGCCGAGCTTGGAGTGGTAGCACGCCACCCCGAGGTCGCTCTCGTCGAACTCGCCCGTCACCATCAGCGGTACGTCGCCCACGTGCCGGACATGGCGGGCGTGGAGTTCGTCGTCGCCGAGCAGCGACAACAGGCGTGAGCCGCGGCCCGGCGGCGTCGTCTTGATCATCGCCTCGGCCGAGGCGATGCGCGGGTTGGTGCCGCGCAGGTAGTCCTTGACGGCCGTCAGGTGTGCGCCCAGGGGCGGGGCGTCGAGCGGCGGCCCGTGGTGGCCCAGTGCCTCGGCCAGGTGCTGGTTGATGTCCCCGTCCATGGCCAGGACCGGTGCGCCGGCCCGGGCGAGGTGGCGGGAGAAGAGGGCAGACAGGGTGGTCTTGCCGCTGCCGCCCTTGCCGACGAAGGCGATGCGCATCAGCGCCACCTCGGCGGGACAGCCTCGGCGTTTTTGAAAATGGATGTCATGTCGGTAGGTTTTAGGGGTGTCCTCGATCACTGTCAAATCGGCTGTTGATCAAGCACTCGTCCTTAATGCATATGATGTGCAAGTGCGTGACTACAGCATCAGGGCCGCGGGCCCGGACGATCTGGACGGTGCGCGAGCCGTGATGCTCGACACCGTCTACCGCGACTTCGGCACCGGGTACGTGCCCCGCTGGCACGGCGACATCATCGACCCGGCCACCGCCTATCTGACCCCGCCCCGCCACACGCTCCTCGTCGCGGTCGACCCGCACGGCGGCGAGGTGGTCGCCACCGGCGCTCTCGACGCGCGCGGACCCGCCCACCCGCCGAACCCCCGCCACATCGCCGAGCGCTACCCCTCCGGGGACACCGCCCAGGTGCGCCGGCTCTACGTCCGCCCCGAGCACCGCCGACGCGGCCTCGCCCGCCGGCTGGTCGCCGAGCTGCTGGCGTTCGCCGCGGCGGACGGCGCCTACCGCGCCGTATATCTGCACACCGATCCGTCCGTCCCCGGCGCCGAGGCCTTCTGGCGGTCGCTCGGCACGCTCGTGCACGACGAGCGCGACGACCCGGACGGCGGCAACGGCGTCCTGCACTTCGACCTTCCGATGGGACGGTGACCGGCCGATGCGCCGCCTCCGACTGCTCTCCGCACTCCTGCTCGCCCCCGTCCTGAGCGGCTGCTTCGCCTCCGGGGGCGCCGACGGGACGCCGGACGACACGGGCGACGGCTCCCGGCTGCGGATCGCTCTCGCCTTCCCGCCCGCCGAGAACCTCTCGCCGTACGGCGCCGACGCCACGATCCTCAGCCGCCTCGGCGTCACCGAGGGCCTGACCGCCCTCGACGCCAACGGCGCCGCCGCCCCCGCGCTCGCCTCCTCCTGGCGCCGCGAGAACGACCGCACCTGGCGGTTCACCCTGCGTGAGGCCACCTTCCAGGACGGCACCGAGGTCACCCCGGCCGCCGTCGCCGCCTCCCTTACCCACGCCATCGAGGCCAGGCCGGCTCCGGCCGCCCTCGTCGGCGTGACCCTCACCGCGCAGGCCGAGGGGAGCACAGAAGTACGGGTCACCACCAAGGACCCCGACCCCGTGCTGCCGCTGCGCCTGTCCAGCCCGAGCCTCGCCGTCCTCTCCGCCGCGGCGTACGCCGACGAGGGCCGCGCCGACCCGGTCGGCCACGCCACCGGACCCTTCGAGCTCACCAAGGTCATGGGCACCACTGCCGCCACCCTCGACCGCTTCGCCGACTACTGGGGCGGCCGGGCCCAGGCCTCCGGCATCGACGTGAAGTTCGTCGCCGACGGCACCGCCCGCGCCAACGCCCTGCGCACCGGCCAGGTCGACCTCGCCGAGGCGATACCCGTGGCCCAGGCCGCCACCCTCGACCAGGGCATGCGCAGGACGACCGCGACCACCCGCACCACCAGCCTGCTGCTCAACGCGCGGTCCGGGCCCTTCAAGAAGGCCGGTCTGCGGGCCGCCGCCCGTCAGGCCGTGGACACCTCCGTGTTCGCCAAGGACGTCTACGAGAGCTACGCGGATGCCGGCACTGGCATCTACGGGCCCGCCGTCACCTGGGCCGAGGGCAAGCGGACCGCGCCGACCGGCCGGGCCCGGGCCACCGACGCCGACGCCGACGGGACCAGGATCTCCCTCGCCACCTACGACAACCGTCCCGAACTCCCCGAGGTCGCCCAGGTGTTGAAGCAGCAGCTGGAGAAGGCGGGATTCCGCGTCGACCTGGAGGTGCGCGAGTACTCGCGGCTCGAAACCGACGCGCTGGACGGGAAGTTCGACGCGTTCGTCCTGGCTCGCAACACCCTCGTGGACACCGGCGACCCCGTCTCCGTCCTCGCCAGTGACTACACCTGCGACGGCGGCTACAACATCGCCCAACTCTGCGACAAGGACGTGGACAAGGCCGTCGCGAACGCCGAGAGGGTCACCGACACCGACGAACGGCAGGGCGCGGTCATGACCGCCGAGGCCGAGATCCTCGGCACCGACGCCGTCGTCCCCCTGGTCCACCAGCGGATCATCACCGGCGTCGGCAGCGGCGTGCGCGGCGCGCTCCTCGACCCGTACGAGCGCACCCTCGTCGGCACCGGCACCCGGCGCTGACCCGTGCGGAACCGAGCGGCCGCGCTGCTGTGGCGGGCCGGGATCGCGGCCGCCCTCGTGTGCGCGATCGGCCTGCTGCCGTGGCTGACCCGCACCGATCCGGCGCTCACCGTGCTCAAGGCCCGCTCGGCCGAACGTGCCCCCGACCCCGCGGTGCTGGCCGACATCCGCGCCCAACTCGGTCTGGACGACGGCCCGTTCCACCTGCTGGTGAAGTGGCTGCGCGGCGACGCGGGGCGGTCGTGGATCTCCGGCGCCGAGGTCACGCCCGCGGTCCTGCAAGCGCTGGGCGCCTCCCTGCTGTTGATGGCGGTCGCCCTCACGGTCGCCGCCGTCACCGCCGCGCTGATCTGCGCGCGCACCCTGTGGCTGGGCGCCCGCCGGCGGCTCGGCGGACGGCGGGCGGGAGGCAGCGGTTCCGCGGTCCTCGCCGCGCTGCCCGAGTTCCTCACCGCGTCCGTGCTCGCCACCGTCTTCGGCGTCCAACTCGGCTGGCTGCCCGCCCTCGGCTGGTACGGGCCGCGGTGGACGATCCTGCCCGCCCTCGCCCTCGGTCTGCCCACCGGGGCGGTGCTCGGCCGGCTCCTCGACGACCTGCTGCCCGGCGCCTTCGCCGAACCCTGGGCGCTGGCCGCCGCCGCCCGCGGACTGCCTGGCCGCAGCGTCGCCCGCCAGGCGATCCGCCGCTGTCTGCCCGGACTGCTCCCGAACACCGGCCTGTTCGCGGTCGGCCTGACCGGCGGCGCGGTCGCCGTGGAACAGATCTTCGACATCCCCGGCCTCGGCCGCACCACCCTCCAGGCCGCCCTCGCCCAGGACCTCCCCGTCCTCCAGGCCGGCACCCTCGCCCTCGTCCTGCTGGCAGCCGCCGCCGCAGGCCTGGCCGCCCTCGCCGGCCGCCTCCTCGTCGGCCCCGCCCTGCGCGACGGCGCCCTGCCGTCCCTGCACGGCCCGAAACCCCCGGCCCGCACACTCCAGCCCTTCGCGTACGGCGGCCTCCTCGCGCTGGTCATCGCCCTCGGCCTGCCCCGCGACCCGCTCGCCCTCGACACCGGCGAACGCCTCCGACCCCCGTCGCTCCAGCATCCGTTCGGCACCGACGGACTCGGCCGGGACGTCCTCGCCCGCGTCGCCCACGGCGCCCTCGACACGCTCCTGCTCGCCCTCCTGATCAGCGCCGCGGCCCTGCTGACCGGCGTCCTGCTGGGCCTGCTGCCCCGCCTGTCCGGTCCCCTCGTGGACACGGTCGTCGCCCTGCCGCCGGTCCTGGTCGCCCTCCTGGTCACCGCGGTCGTCGGCGGCGGACCGGCCACCCCCGCACTCGCCGTCGGCACCGTGGCCTGGGCACCCCTCGCCGCCCACACCTCCGCACTGCTACGCCAGGAACGCGCGGCCCTCCACATCACCGCCACCCGCGGCCTGGGCGCCGACTCCTGGTACCTGCTCCGGCACGAACTCCTGCCCGCCGTGCTGCCGTCCGTCACCCGCCACGCCCTGCTGCGGCTCCCGGGCATCGCCCTCGCGCTCGCCTCGCTCACCTTCCTCGGCCTGGGCGCCCAGCCGCCGGCCCCGGAGTGGGGCCTGCTGCTCGCCGAGAACCAGCCCTACGCCGAGCGCGCCCCCTGGGCCGTCCTCGCCCCGGCCGCGGCCCTCGCCCTGCTGGGCGCGCTGGCGGTGACGGCGGCGGGCGGGATACGGGTGCCTCGGCGGAAACGGCGTACGGCGGTGGAGGTGCTCCGACAGCAGCCTCGTACCAAGCAAGGGGCGGGAGCGGGATGAGCGCGCTGTCGACCGGCCCGCGGAAGGCACCCGGACGGGCCCGCCTGACCCCTCTCCTCCGCCTGCTGATCCTCACCCAACTCGCCTTCAACGTCGGCTTCTTCGCCGTACTGCCCTTCCTGTCCGGGCATCTCGGGCAGGCGGTGGGCATGGCGGGCTGGCTCGTCGGCTTCGTGCTGGGGCTGCGGACCTTCAGCCAGCAGGGGCTGTTCGTGGTGGGCGGGGCGCTGGCCGACCGGTACGGCATCCGACCCGTCGTCCTCGCGGGCTGCGCGCTGCGGATCGCCGGGTTCGCCTGGCTCGGGTACGCGACGCGGACCTGGGCGGTCATCGGCGCCGTCCTGCTGATCGGCTTCGCCGCCGCCCTGTTCTCACCCGCGGTCGAGTCCGAGGTCGCCCGGCAGGCCGTGGTGCACGAGCGGGCCACCGGCACCTCGCGCACCCGCGTCCTCGCCCTGTTCACGGTCGCGGGCCAAGCGGGCGCGTTCGTAGGGCCGTTGCTCGGCGCGCTGCTGCTCTCGGTGGACTTCCGGACCGTGTGCCTGGCCGGTGCCGGCATCTTCGTCCTGGTGCTCGCTGGTCACGCCTGGCTGCTGCCCCAGCACATCCCGGGCCGTGAGCGCGTCCGACTCGAGGGCGGGGTACGGCTGTTGCTCCGCAACCGGCGCTTCCTCGCGCTGTGCTGCGCGTACGGCGCCTGTCTCCTCGCCTACAACCAGCTCTACCTCGCCCTCCCCGCGGAGGTGGAGCGGGTCACCGGCACCCAGGCGCCGCTGGCCTGGCTGTTCGCGCTGTCGTCGCTGCTGGTGGTGACCGCGCAGCTGCCGGTCACGCGCTGGGTGGGGGATCGGCTGGAGCCGCGCCGCTCGATGGCCGTGGGGCTGCTGCTGATCTCCGCGGGGTTCGCCGTCGTGGCCCTGGCCCGTCCCGCCGAACGGACGGGGACGGCGGGGCTGCTCCCGGCCGCCGGCTTCGTCGTCCTGCTCACCCTCGGCCAGATGCTCGTCGCCCCGGTCTCCCGCGCCTGGGTCCCCGACCTCGCCGAGGACGGCCGCCTCGGCCTCTACACCGGGGCGCTGTCCTCCGTGTCCGGCCTCGTGGTCCTGATCGGCAGCTCGGCGACGGGCACGCTCCTCGACACGGGGCTGCCCGCGGCCGCTGCGTGGCTCGCCCTGGCGGCCGTACCGGCCGCGGCGATCGCGTTGCTGCCGCGCGGGACGTAGCTCATCCGGCGACCAGTTCGCGCACGTCCTCCACCAGGAGCGTCTCGATCTGCGAGGTCCGCAGCAGCCACAGCACATCCCGGCCGAACGACCACACCAGCGTCCCCAGCGCCGTCGCCACGACCGCGAACTCCAGGGCGTACGGCAGCAGGCCCGAGGCGGCGAGCAGCAGGAACACGCCCTGGAGCGCGGCGACCGTCTTGCGGGCCATGCTCGGCGGGAGCGGGGCGTTGAGCCACGGCCAGACACGGGCGGCGGCCACGAAGGCGTAGCGCATGCCGCCGATCAGCAGCACCCACGGGCCCAGGGACATCGAGACGTACACACTCAGCACCAGGATCAGGAACGCGTCGACCTCCATGTCGAAGCGCGCGCCGAGCGGGGTGGAGGTGCCGGTGCGGCGGGCCACCTTGCCGTCCACGCCGTCGAGGATCAGAGCCACCGCGGTGAGGCCGACGAAGAGCGTGACCGGCGGGGAGCTCTGGAAGGAGTCGGCGACCAGGGCGGTCACCCCGCCGACCAGGATGGAGCGGCCGAGAGTCACCCGGTTGGCGGGGCCGAACGAGCGGGGCTGGGTGCGGTGCAGGGCCCGGGAGAGCACCGCCCAGGTGGCCACGGCGAAGGCGAGGCCGGTCAGCCAGCCCGCCGGCCCCATGCCGATCGCGGTGCCGAGCAGAGCCAGCAACAGGATCTGGACACCCGCTCCGACCGCGGTCTCCTGCTGGACCAGCCTTGCGTCGTAAGTGTTGTTCAGGGCCACCGAACATCCTCCGGCCGTGTGACAGAGTCGATCAACGCCGCGTACTGTGCGCGACCTGTGCACACCTCGGTACGTGAACCACTTCCCGATCGTTCAGGAGGATGCCGATGAACCGCACCGCACGGGCGTTCTGGCTCAACAGGCCGGGTGAGGGCGGGATACGGGAGGTCACCCTTCCGGCCCCCGCCGCGGACGAGGTGCTGGTCCGCGCCCTGTGGTCCGGCGTCAGCCGCGGCACCGAGACCCTCGTCTTCCGCGGCGGGGTCCCCGCGAGCCAGCACGCGGCCATGCGGGCACCCTTCCAGGAGGGCGAGTTCCCCGCCCCCGTGAAATACGGCTACCTCAGTGTCGGAGAGGTCGAGGAGGGGCCGGCGGAGCTGCTGGGGCGCACGGTCTTCTGCCTCTACCCGCACCAGACGCGGTACGTCGTCCCGGCCGCCGCCGTCACCGTCGTACCGGACTCCGTGCCCGCCGAACGCGCCATCCTCGCCGGCACCGTGGAGACCGCCGTCAACGCCCTGTGGGACGCGGCGCCCCTGGTCGGGGACCGGATCGCGGTGGTGGGCGGCGGGATGGTCGGCTGCTCGGTGGCCGCGCTGCTGGCCCGCTTCCCCGGCGTACGGGTGCAGCTCGTCGACGCCGATCCGGCCCGCGCCAAGACCGCTGAGGCGCTCGGCGTCGACTTCGCGCTGCCGCGGGACGCGCTCGGGGAGTGCGACCTCGTCGTGCACGCCAGCGCCACCGAACAAGGGCTCACCCGCGCGCTGGAACTCCTCACCGCCGAGGGCACCGTCCTCGAACTGAGCTGGTACGGCGACCGGCAGATCAGCCTCCCGCTCGGCGAGGCCTTCCACTCCCGCCGCCTCGTCATCCGCTCCAGCCAGGTCGGCACCGTCTCCCCGGCCCGCCGCGCCAGCCGCAGCTACGCCGACCGGCTCGCCCTCGCCCTCGAACTGCTCGCCGACCCGTCACTCGACGCGCTCATCACGGGGGAAAGCGTGTTCGAGGAGTTGCCGGCGGTGATGCCGAAGCTCGCGGCGGGGGAGATTCCGGCCCTTTGTCACCGCATCAGGTACGACAAGAGCGCCTGACCTGAGAAAAGAGTGAGATCGGGCTGAACACGGGGAAGCGAAGAGCCGTACTACACGGCATCCCGGCGGCGATCAGGCCGAGGGGATCAGACGCGCCGCACCTGGAGGGTCGTCCGTTGTTCAGTGTCACCGTCCGCGATCACATCATGATCGCCCACAGCTTCCGCGGCGAGGTCTTCGGACCCGCGCAGCGCCTGCACGGAGCGACGTTCCTCGTGGACGCCACCTTCCGCCGGGAACAGCTGGACGACGACAACATCGTCGTCGACATCGGACTGGCCACCCAGGAGCTCGGCGCCGTCGTCGCCGAGCTGAACTACAGAAACCTCGACAACGAGCCCGACTTCGCCGGGATCAACACCTCGACGGAGTTCCTCGCCAAGGTCATCGCCGACCGGCTCGCCGAGCGCATCGAGAAGGGCGCGCTCGGCGAAGGGGCCCGGGGCATCGCCGCGATCGGCGTCACGCTCCACGAGTCGCATGTCGCGTGGGCGAGTTACGAGCGTGCGCTGTGACCGACACGACCCTGGAGAAGACCGCGGCACCGTCGCTCGGTTACGTGCCCGTCCAGCACGCCACTCTCAAGAACGCGGACATCATCCCCATGTCCCTGAGTTCCGTGCACTTCGTCATGCCGGGCGGGGTCGACGACCCGGCGGCCCCCAGCGGCGGCAACGCTTATGACCGGCGGGTCAGTCTGGACCTGCCCGGCTTCGGCTGGCAGGTCCACAAGCACGCGGTCGACGGCGAGTGGCCCCGGCCCGGTGCCGCGGCCCGCGCCGAACTCGCGCGCATCCTGCGGGAGTTCCCGGACGGTACGGTCGTCCTGCTGGACGGCCTGGTCGCCTGCGGGGTCCCCGAGATCGTCGTCCCGGAGGCGGAACGCCTGCGGCTCGCCGTCCTCGTCCACCTTCCGCTCGGCGACGAGACCGGCCTGGACCCCCTGCTCGCCGCCGAGCTGGACGCCAAGGAACGTGCCGTGCTGCGTGCGGTCCCCGCGGTCGTCGCCACCAGCGACTGGGCGGTCCGCCGCCTCGTCTCCCACCACGGCCTGGCCCCCGACCGCGTCCATGTCGCCGCCCCCGGCGCCGACATCGCGCCGCTCGCCTCCGGAACCGACGGCGTCTCCCGCCTGTTGTGCGTCGCCGCCGTCACGCCCCGCAAGGGACAGCACCGGCTGATCGAGGCGCTCGCGACGGTACGGGACCTGCCGTGGAGCTGCGTGTGCGTCGGCGGCCTGGGCCAGGACCCCGAGTACGTCGGCCGACTCCGGGCCCTGATCGCGAAGCACGGCCTGGAGCACCGGCTGGAGCTGGCCGGACCGCAGGCGGGCGCCCAGCTCGACGCCAGCTATGCCGCCGCCGACCTGATGGTCCTCACCTCCTACGCCGAGACCTACGGCATGGCGGTCACGGAGGCCCTCGCCCGCGGCATCCCGGTCCTCGCGACCGACGTCGGCGGCCTGCCCGAGGCGGTCGGACGCGCCCCCGACGGGGGAGTGCCCGGCATCCTCGTCCCGCCGGAGGACCCCGCCGCCCTCGCGGCCGAACTGCGCGGCTGGTTCAACGAGGCGGACGTACGACGCCGGCTGAAGGCGGCTGCCCGGAGCCGCCGGGCCGCCCTCGACGGCTGGGCGACCACGGCCCGCAGCCTGGCCGGAGTACTGGGCCGACTGCCGAACGAACCCAGGAGGGCGGCATGAGGAAGACGGCTACCACGGAGCGCAGCGGCAGGATCCCGTCCCAGCCGGGACGACGAGCCGAGCCGGGCGGTGGCGGAGAGGCATCCGTTTTGCCTTCGGCGAGTACGGAGACGGGCCTTTTGCCCTCGGCGAGTACGGAGACGGGCCTTTTGCCCTCGGCGAGCACGGAGACGGGCCCTTTGCCCTCGGCGAGCATGGAGGCCTCCCGACTCCCCTCGGTCAGCGGGGAGGCGGCGCTTCTGACCTCGGCGACTGGGGAGGCTTCTCCCTTGACCCCGGCGAGCACAGGCAGCAGCGCCGAGGCGTCCGTCACGCCGTCCATGAGCGCGAGCGGAACCGCGGAGGTGCCCCTCATGCCCACGCCGTCCGTGACGCCCGACCCGTCCGCCGACTCCGTGATCCCTGGCGCCGGGCCCACCGCCGCCCGTCCCGGCGAGCGTCCCACCGTACGGCTCCGTGAGGACGGTCCCGACGAGCAGCCCCGCTACGCGCCCGAGTGGTTGCAGCTGCGCGAGCCGGCCGACGCGGCCGCACGGGCGCACGACCTGCTCGACCCGCTGCGCATCCGGCTGGCGAACCTGCCCGGCAAGTCCGGCCTGGTCATCCACGACCTCGGCTGCGGTACCGGCTCGATGGGCCGCTGGCTCGCTCCTCGCCTCGACGGCGCCCAGCACTGGGTCCTGCACGACCGCGACCCCTACCTGCTGCACTTCGCCGCCGTAGCCTCCCCGCGCGTGGCCGCCGACGGCAGCCGCGTCACCGTCGAGACCCGGCGCGGCGACGTCGCCCGGCTCACCGCGGACGCCCTCGCCGGCGCCTCCCTGGTGACCGCCTCCGCACTCCTCGACGTCCTCACCCGCGAGGAGATCGACACCCTCGCCGAGGCCTGCACCGGAGCCGGCTGCCCGGCGCTGCTCACCCTGTCGGTGGCCGGCCGCGTCGACCTGACCCCGTCCCACCCGATGGACCGTGAGATCATGGAGGCGTTCAACGCCCACCAGCGCCGCTCCGGCCTGCTCGGTCCGGATTCGGTCACCGCGGCCTGCGAGGCCTTCTCCGAGCGCGGGGCGACGGTACGGCTGAACCCCAGCCCCTGGCGGCTCGGTCCCGCCGAGGCCGCGCTCACCGCGCAGTGGCTGCGCGGCTGGGTCGGCGCGGCGGTGGAGCAGCGTCCGGAGCTGAAGGAGCGGGCCGAACGGTATCTCCGTGAGCGCCTGGAGGCGTGCGAGGCGGGCGAGTTGACCGTCCTCGTCCATCACACGGACCTGCTGGCGCTGTCCCGGCCGACGGGCGGCGCGGCATGAGCGTGGAGACGGTACGGGCGTACGGGGTGACGGGGAGGGACGTCTCCGCCGCCGAGGACGAGGCCATCGCCACCCTCAGCGAGGCCACCGCCACCCTCAGCGAGGCCACCGCCACACTCAGGAAGGCCACCGCCACCCTCACCGGCCGCACCCCGCACACCGCCGACATCGTCCTCGTACCCCCCGTCACGGCCGTCCCCCCGCCGGACGTCGCCGTCGCCGATTCCCGTATCGGCGTGATCGTCTCCACCCCCCGCCCCGAAGCCGCCACCCCCCACACCCCTCGGTGGCGCCGCGCCCTCGCCCGCCTCACGGCACCGGCGGTGCGCACCCACGTGGGCAGTGCCGTCGGCGTCGTCATCCTCGCCGTCCTGCTGTGGCGGCTCGGTACCGGTGTCTTCCTGGACGGGCTGCGGCGGATCGACGGCGGATCGCTGGTCGCCGCTGTCGGGATCGGTGTCGTCACGACCGTGTTCAGCGCCTGGCGCTGGCAGTTGGTGGCCCGGGGACTGGAGATCCGGCTGCCGCTCGGGCCCGCCGTCGCCGCCTACTACCGTGCCCTGTTCCTCAACGCGGCGCTCCCCGGCGGCGTCCTCGGCGACGTCCACCGGGCGGTGCGGCACGGGCAGAGCACCCGCGACCTCGGCCGCTGTGTCCGGGCCGTCGTCCTCGAACGGGTCGCCGGACAGCTCGCGTTGGCGGTCGTCGGCGCCGGCGTCCTGCTCACCATGCCGTCACCGGTGCTGAACCAGGCCCGGGACCTCGCGCCGGTGGTCCTGTTCGCCCTGGTGGGTGCGCTGGCCGTCGTGCTCGCCCTGCGGATGAACCGGACGCCCGCACGGTACGGCCGGACGCTGGAGGGGGTGCGCGAGGGGCTGCTGTCCCGGCGCAACGGTCCCGGCGTCGCGCTGTCGTCCCTGGTCGTCCTCGCCGGGCACATCGGGATGTTCGTGCTCGCCGCCCGCGTCGCCGGGTCCGACGCCTCCGTCGCCGCACTGCTGCCGATCGCCGTGCTGGCGCTGCTCGCCATGGGGTTGCCGCTCAACGTCGGCGGCTGGGGGCCCCGCGAGGGCGTCACCGCCTGGGCGTTCGGCGCGGCCGGCCTCGGGGCGAGCAGCGGGCTGGCCGTCGCCGTCGTCTACGGGGTGCTCAGCCTCGTGGCCAGCCTGCCCGGCGTGCTGGTCCTGCTCGCCCGCTACCCGCGCGACGAGTCACCGGAGCCGTCGGAGGTGAACAGCGACAAGTACGGTCCGAACGCGTCCGCCAGGCTCTCCAGCAGCGCCTTGCCCTTTTCCGCCGAACCGAGTGAAGGACGGCCGATGACACCCGAATCGGTATAGGCGGACATGCCCAGAGTGAGCAGATGACGACGGTCGTCGGCGACGAAATCGGAGGTCTCATAACCGGGTCGGACGAATTCGGGATGAGCGTGCAGAAGGATGGAGGTCTCGATTTCCCCCGCGTGCATGTCGGTGAGCAGAGACGTGACCACCCCCGCCCGTTCGCACGCCGACTCCCAGTCCTCCGCCGCCGGGAAGAGTGCCATTTTCTCGCCGCGGGAGGAGGATTCCTGAACGACGTTGCCCAGTACGTAGTTTCCGCCGTGTCCGTTGACGACGACCAGGGCGTCGATGCCGGAACGCCGGAGTGAAGCCGCTATGTCCCGTATCACCGAGTGAAGGGTCACCGAGGAGATGCTGACGGTCCCCGCCCAGGCCGCGTGCTCGTGCGAGCAGGAGATCGTCACCGGGGGAAGGAGGTGCACCGGGTACGCCGCGGCGATCTCCCGGGCGATGGCACAGGCGACCAGGGTGTCGGTCGCCAACGGCAGGTACGGGCCGTGCTGTTCGAAGCTTCCGACGGGGAGCACCGCGACCTGGCGTGAGACATTCGCGCCCCGCGTCCGTACGTCCTCCGTGGTGTCCGCCGGCAACGGACCGTATGCCGCCGACCGCGCTTGCGAATCACTCATTCTTTCACGGCCTTTCGTCTCTGCTTAGGAACTCGAGAATCATGACAGACAAAATTGGCGTCCTCGGCAAGAAGTCCCCGCAGCGCACCGGCGTGGAACGCATAGTGAATGCCCCGCTGCCCACCGTGTACGGGCAATTCCGGGCGGTCGGCTACCTGGATCACGACCGCGGCGACGAACAAGTGGCCCTCGTCCACGGCGAGATAGGCACCGAGGACGTCCTCGTCCGGCTGCACTCCGAGTGCCTCACCGGTGACGCCTTCGGCTCCCGGCACTGCGAGTGCGGCGAGCAGCTCGACTCGGCGATGCGGGCCGTGGTCGCCGAAGGCAGCGGCATCGTCGTCTACTTGCGCGGCCACGAGGGCCGCGGCATCGGCCTGCTCGCCAAGCTCCGCGCGATGGCCCTGCAGGCGGAGGGCCTGGACACCGTCGAGGCGAACCTCGCCCTCGGCCTGCCGGTGGACGCCCGGGACTACGGCGTCGCCGCCGGCATGCTGCACGACCTCGGCGTGAACAGCGTCCGCCTGATGTCCAACAACCCCGACAAGCGGGAGGCGTTGGTACGGCACGGCATCGAGGTCACCGAGACCGTGCCGCTGCTGATCCAGCCGTGCGAGAGCAACATCACCTACCTGCGCACCAAGCGGGAACGCCTCGACCATCACCTGCCCCATCTGGACGCGGTGGCCCACCTGTCCTGATTACGGGGGCCGGAGTCCGGACAGGAAGAGGGGGCGGCCCGCACGGGCCCGGCACCGACACCCGTGGGAGGCTCGCCCGTGAGGATGCAGGCGGAAGTCGTCGTGATCGGCGGCGGAGTGATGGGCACGAGCATCGCCTACCACCTCGCCGCCGCCGGTGTCCGCGACGTCGTCCTCGTCGAACGGGACGAGCTGGCCTCCGGCTCCACCTCGAAGGCGGCGGGCGGGGTGCGGGCCCAGTTCTCCGACGAGCTCAACGTGCAGCTCGGGGCGCGCAGCCTGGCCGCGTTCGGCCGGTTCCGGGAGGAGATCGGGTACGACATCGGGCTGCACCGCGTCGGCTACCTCTTCCTGCTGTCGACCCCCGAGGACGTGGCCTCCTTCGAGGCGGGCGTACGGCTGCAGAACGCGCTCGGCGTGCCCAGCCGCCTGCTCACCCCGAAGGAGGCCCGCAAGCTCTCCCCGCTGATCCGCACCGAGGGCCTCCTCGCCGCCGCCTACTCGCCCGACGACGGCCACTGCACCCCCGAGGCCGTCGTCCACGGTTACGCCTCCGCCGCCCGTGCCCTCGGCGCTCGCGTCCTGCGGCACACCGAGGTCACCGGCATCGAACTGCACGGCGACCGCATCACGGCCGTGGCGACGACCCTCGGCCGGATCACCACCGACACGGTGATCTGCGCGGCCGGACCCTGGTCGCGGGCCGTCGGCCGGATGGCCGGCGTGGACCTGCCGGTGGAGCCGCTGCGCCGCCAGATCGCCGTCACCGAGCCGGTCCCGGACCTGCCGCCGGACCTGCCCATGACCATCGACTTCAGCACCACCCTCTACTTCCACCGGGAGGGCCCCGGCCTCCTCCTCGGCATGTCCGACCCCGACGAACGCGCCGGCTTCGCCACCGACACCCACGACCGCTGGATCCCGCGGCTGGCCGCCGCCATGGAACAGCGCGCCCCGGCCCTCCTCGACCTGCGCCGCACCGGCGGCTGGGCGGGCCTGTACGAGGTCACCCCGGACCGCAACGCCCTGATCGGCGAGGCCACTTCGGTCTCCCGGTTCCTCTACGCCACCGGCTTCTCCGGCCACGGCTTCCTCCAGGGGCCGGCGGTCGGCGAGGTGGTCCGTGACCTGGTCCTGGGCCGCGTACCCTTCGTGGACGTCAGCCCGTTGAGCGCCGGCCGGTTCGCGGCCGACGCCCCGCGCCCGGAGGCCAACTGCGTATGACCGAGCTCCATCTGTGGCTGCGCCACGAGGTCCGTCCCACCGAGCGACGCACGCCGATCGTGCCGTCCGACGCCCGGCGGCTCGTCGAGAGCGGGGTGACCCTGACCGTCGAGGAGTCCCCGCAGCGGATCTTCCCGATCGAGGAGTACGAGGCGGTCGGCGCCCGAGTCGCGCCCGCCGGGTCGTGGGTGTCGGCGCCGCCGCAGGCCGTGATCCTCGGCCTGAAGGAACTCCCGGACGGCCCCGACCGGTTGGCGCACCGGCACATCTTCTTCGGGCACGCCTACAAACGGCAGCCGGGCGCCGCCGACCTGCTGCGCCGGTTCGCCGCCGGGGGCGGGACGCTCCTCGACCTGGAGTACCTGGTGGACGACCAGGGCCGCAGGCTCGCCGCCTTCGGCTACTGGGCCGGGTACCTGGGCGCCGCCCTCGCGGTGCTCCAGCAGCGGGGCCGTCTCGTCGCGCCGCTGACGCCCACCTCGAAGGAGGAGCTGGACGCCACCCTCCGCGCCGCCGCCGGGGACGCGGACTTCACCGCCCTGGTGATCGGCGCCCTCGGCCGCAGCGGTCGCGGTGCCCGCGGGGCCTTCGAGGCGGCGGGCGTCACGCCCACCTGCTGGGACCTCGACGAGACCCGGAACCTGGACCGGCCGGCCCTCCTCGCCCACGACGTCCTGGTCAACTGTGTCCTGGCCACGACCCCGGTCCCGGCCTTCGTCCGCGAGGCCGACCTCGACGACCCGGCCCGCCGGCTGCGCACCCTCTCCGACGTCACCTGCGACGTCGGCTCCCCGCTCAACGTCCTGCCGGTCTACGACCGCACCACGGAGTGGGACGACCCGGTACGGCGGCTGCGCAAGGAGCCCCCGCTCGACCTGATCGCCATCGACAACCTGCCCTCGCTGCTGCCCAGGGAGTCCAGCGAGGACTTCTCCGCCTCGCTGCTGCCCCTGCTCCTCGATTTCGGGACCGGCGGGCCGTGGGGGCGCGCTGCGGACCGGTTCCATCAGGCGAGCCGTGAACACGGCATCGAGGAAGGGGAGTTGCCGCATGACTGACCTGGTACCCGCGAGCGGCACCGTCCACTGGATCGGCACCGGACTGTCCACGGGCAGCGGACTGGCGAAGCTGTGCGAGAGCGCCCCGCGGGTGCGGGTCTGGCATCGCACCGAGGAACGCGCGGCCCAGGCCCTCGACCGGCTGGGCCTCAGCGGGCACGCCGAGCCCCGCGCGTACACCCTGGACAGGCTGACGGCGGCCCTCCAGCCCGGCGACGTCGTCGTCTCCATGCTGCCCGCGCCCGAGCACGCCGGGATCCTCGCGGTCTGCGTCGCTTCGCGGGCCCACTTCGCCTGCTCCAGCTACGTGTCGGACGCGGTCCTGGAGCAGGTCCCCGCCGCCGGCGCGGCCGGGCTCGTCGTCCTCACCGAGGCCGGGCTCGACCCGGGCATCGACCACCTCTTCGCGCACAGCCTCGTGGCCCGCGCGCGGGACGCGATCGGCGACGGCACGGCGGCCTCGTACCGCCTCACCTCCTACTGCGGCGGCATCCCCGCGGTGCCGAACGACTTCAGGTACCGCTCCAGCTGGGCGCCTCTCGGTGTCCTCAACGCCCTGCGCTCGCCCGCCCGTTACCTCGCGGACGGCGCCGAGACCACCGCCGCGCGGCCATGGGAGGCGACCCGGCGGCACGTCGTCGACGGGGAGACCTTCGAGGTCTATCCCAACCGCGACAGCGTGCCCTTCGTCGAGCAGTACGGCATGCCGGCCGCCTGGAAACCGCAGACGTTCGTCCGGGGCACCCTGCGCCTGGAGGGCTGGCTGGAGGCCTGGGGCGAGGTCTTCGAGGAGCTGAAGGCGGGGGACGACGCCCGGATCGCCGCCCTGGCACAGGAGTTGGCCGCCACCTACCCGACCACCGACGCCGACCGGGACCGGGTGGTCCTCGTCGTGACGCTGGATGTGGCCGGTCCGGCGGGCCAGGCCTGGTCGGGCAGCTATCTGCTCGACCTGACCGGGGACGAGGAGGAGAGCGCCATGGCCCGCTGCGTCTCCCGCACCCTCGCCCTCGGCGTCCGCCACATCCTGGACGGCTCCCTGCCGCCCGGCCTGAACCGCGCCGCCGAGACGGCGGCACGGTCGGAGGCCTGGCTGCGCGAACTCGCCCTGGAAGGAGTGGACTTCACCCTGCGCGTGGACGCCTGATCAGTCCGTCACGGCCTCGTGCACCAGCCGCTTCAGCTCGGGATAGAGCGTGTGCGAGCCCTTGGGCCGGACCTGCGTCATGAACTGCACCGTCAGATCGCGGCGCGGGTCCACCCAGAACGTCGTCGTGGCGACCCCGCTCCAGCCGAACATGCCCGGACTCGTGGGGACCCTGGTGCGCTCCGGGTCGATCACCACGGAGACGCCGAGACCGAAACCGACGCCGTCGTTGCCGGGTTCGTCATGCGCGGGCCTGCTGCCGAAGGCGCGCAGGTCGACGCCGCCGGGGAGGTGGTTGGAGGCCATGAGGTCCACCGTCGCCGGGGACAGCAGCCGTACGCCGTCGAGTTCGCCGCGGCGCCGCAGCAGCTCCATGAACCGGTGGACGTCGTACGCCGAGGCCACCATGCCGCCGCTGCCGGACAGGAAGCGGGGCCGCCCGCGCAGCGGCAGACCGGCGATCGGCTCGATACCGCCCCCGTCGGTCTCCCCGTACAACTCGGCGAGTCTGCCCGCCTGTTCGTCGTTCACGCAGAACCCGGCGTCGGGCATCCCCAGCGGCCGGAAGATCCGCTCCCCGAAGAACGCGTCGAGCGGCTGCCCGGACACCACCTCGATGACGCGCCCCAGCACATTGGTGGCGACCGAGTAGTTCCACTGCGTGCCCGGCTCGAACTGGAGCGGCAGGCTCGCGTACACGTCGACCGTCTCGGCCAGCGTCGAACCCGGCACCACGGACGACTCCAGATCGGCCTCCCGGTACAGGGCGTCCACCGGATGACAGCGGTACGAGGCGAAGGTCAGGCCCGCGGTGTGGGTCATGAGGTGTCGGATCAGCACCGGCTGCGCGGCAGGGCGGGTCCGGAGGTCGGCGCCCGAGCCGCTCTCGTGGACCTGGATGCCGGCGAAGGCGGGCACATACCGGGCCACCGGGTCGTCCAGCGACAGCTTGCCCTCCTCCACCAGGAGCAGCGCGACCACCGAGGTGACCGGCTTGGTCATGGAGTAGAGCCGCCACAGGGTGTCGGAGGTGACGGGCAGCCCGGCCGCCAGGTCGCGCCGGCCGTGCGTGGTGAGGTGGGCGACCCGGCCGCCGCGGGCGACGGCCACGAGGAAGCCGGGCAGGCGCCCTTCGTCGACGTAGTGGGCGACGTGCTGGTCGAGGCGGTCCAGCGCCTTCACGTCCAGCCCGACCTCATCCGGGTCCACCTCTTGTCGCAGCTGTGCCATTGCTCTCCTCCGAAACGTTCGTCGAGGTGCGATCCGGCATACCCAGCCGTAGCGACCTCAGACCTCATCGTCGCTCAGTGAGCCGTGAACGTCCCCGCGTCCGGCCAAGATCGGCGGGTGTGATGTGCGCCGGGAGCCCCGGCAGCACCCCACTCGCCACCGCCCCGACGACCGCCACCCCGGCGAGCACCACCAGCGCCCCGTGCCCCATCAGGGTCGTCGCCACGGCCACACCCAGCACGGGCCCGACGTTCATCGCGGTCTGCTGGAGCCCGCCCGCCACCCCGGCCGACTCGACGGGACTGTGCCGTACGACGACATGGGTGGCCGCCACCATCACCGTGCCGAACCCGGCGCCCAGCAGGGCGAATCCGGCGCAGAGCGCGAAGGTGCCCGCGGCCCGGACCAGGAGCAGGACGCCCGCCGTGAGGACGGCCATCGCGGTCACCGCCGTACGCCGGGCCCCCACCCGGCGCAGCAGGACCGCGCACACGGGTGCTGCGGCCACCATCAGCACCGCCAGCGGCAGGCAGCGCAGGGCGCTTTCGAGCGGATCGAGACCGAGCGTGTACTGGAGGGTGTACGTGCTCACGAACAAGGTGCCCGACAGCGCGGCCGACGCGGCGACCAGGACCCCGAGCGCCGGACCGGCGACGGCCCGCGGCAACAGCGGGCTCGCGGTACGGCGTTCATGGCGCAGGAAGGCCGCACCGGCGACCAGGGAAGCGGCCAGCCCGGGCCACTGCAGCGACACCAGCGCGTGGACCAGGAAGCCCAGCGTCACCGCGAGCAGCAGGGCACCCGGCACATCCAGCCGCACCGGCGTCGCGCGCACCGACTCCCGGCCGGTCAGCGCGAGCAGCCCGAACACCAGCGCCGGAACGACATTGAGGAAGAACACCGCCCGCCACCCGGGCCCGGCCACCAGCACCCCGCCCAGCAGCGGCCCCACCGCGGCCGACACCCCGATGGCCGCGGTGCGCACCGCGATCGGCGTGCGCAGCCGGTCCGGCGGATACGCGGCCCGGAGCATGCCGAGCGTGGCGGGTTGCAGCAGCGCCCCGAACACGCCCTGGACGGCGCGGAGTCCGACCACCCAGCCGATCCCGGGCGCCAGCCCGATGCCCGCCGAAGCCGCCCCGAACCCGAGCATGCCGATCGCGTAGAGCCGCCGATGCCCGTACCGGTCCCCGAGGCGCCCCGCGAACACCAACAACCCGGCCACGGCGATGAGATAACCGGTGCTGGTCCACTGGACCTGCGCGTACGACGCGCCCAAGTCCGCTTGCAGGCTGGGCTGGGCGATGGTGAGGACGGTGCCGTCGAGGGCGACGATCACGGCACCGACGACGCTGCTCGCGAGCGCGAGACGCGGCTTCATCCGTCCTCCTGACCGAGGTGCGCGTCGAGGGCCGACCGCAGCAAAGGGGCGAAGTCGTCGGCGCCGGTGGCCAGTTGGAGACTGCCCCAGCCCCACAGCTGGGCGATGCCGTGCAGGTTCGCCCACAACGCGCCCGCGACCAGGCGGGCGTCCAGGTCGGGCCGGACGAGGCCGACCAGCTCCACCAGGCGCCCGAAGAGCGGCAGGCTGGTGTCCCGCAGGCCCAGATGACCGCTCTCCAGCAGATCGTGACGGAACATCAGCTCGTACATGCCGGGGTGCTCCAGCGCGAACGCCAGGTAGGCGCCGGCGAGTCGGGTGACCTGGGCGCGCGGACTCGCCGTACCGTCACCGGCCGCCGTCGCCACCCGCTCGGCCAGCTCGCCGAAGCCGCGCCGCGCGATGGCGGACAGCAGCTCCAGATGGGTCGGGAAATAACGGCGCGGAGCGCCGTGCGAGACGCCCGCCCGGCGGGCGATCTCCCGGAGCGTGAGCGCCTGGACACCCTCCCGGGCCACCAACTCCACGCCGACGTCCACCAGCCGGGCCCGCAGCCCGGTCTCGGATGCATGCATGGACAGTGTCTACCAAGCAGACGTAGACACTGTCTACTGAGGGTGGCAGGAATGGCTGCGGGCGGTGGCGGGGTTGATCCGTTCATGACTCAGAACGCGCTGCTCCAGCTGCTCGGCACCGGACACGGCGGGGTGCTGGTCACCCTCAAACAGGACGGCCGGCCCCAGCTGTCGAACGTCACCCACGCCTACTACCCGGACGAGGGCGTCATCCGGGTGTCGATCACCGACGACCGCGCCAAGACCCGCAACCTGCGCCGCGACGCCCGCGCGTCGTACCACGTCACCAGCCCCGACCGGTGGGCGTACACCGTCGTCGAGGGCACCGCCGAGCTCTCCCCGGTGGCGAAGGACCCGTACGACGACACCGTGGAGGAGCTCATCCGGCTGTACCGCGACGTCCAGGGCGAGCACCCCGACTGGGACGACTACCGGGCCGCGATGGTCCGCGACCGGAGGCTGGTGCTGCGGCTGAAGATCGAGCGGGCGTACGGGATTCCGGCCGGGGCGGACCGGGGCTGAGGGCGCGGCCGGCGACGGACATCGGCCGCACCGCGCGCACCGGCCGCCCCTGAAATCGGCCGGGACGCACGGGGGCCACCCTCTCCGGCTGGTGAAGTGTGCGGGGTGCGGTCGGCGCCGCTCTTCACTGCTCGTAGGTGCCGATGGTCTTGCCGCGGGCGCCGCCTGTCAACGGGGCGGGGGCGCGGGGGTCTTACGACCGGAGGTGCAGGCCGGACGACCGATGGTCCGCCCCGCCCCGGGTGCCTAGGCTTCCGAAGGTCGGTTCACCCCTGGAAAAGAGATCACGATGCCCGTCAACGGCCGCAGCCACATCCGCGTCGCCCGCCCGTCCCGTGACCTCGCGGCGGCCGAGCGCTTCTGGGCGGGCGGGCTCGGACTGTCCGTCGTCTGGCGTGCCGAGGGCGGCACCGAACCCGGCGAGCACGACCTGCTCATGCTCGGCTGGCCCGATGCCGACTGGCATCTGGAACTCGTCCACGAACCGGCCGACCCGGTCGAGCCACGGCCCACGGAGGAGGACCTCCTGGTGATCTACGTCGACGGCCCCGTCCCCGACGACCTGGTCACCCGCCTCGAAGCGCACGGCGGCAAGCGGGTCTCCTCGCCCAACCCGTACTGGAACCAGTGGGGTGTCACCGTCGAGGACCCCGACGGATACCGGCTGGTGCTGTGCGAGCGGGCTTGGTCCAACGCCTGAGAGGCCCGGTGAACGCCCGGCCCCCGGAGCCGTCGTGGGCGTCCGGGGACCGGGGGACCGAGCGGCGGATCAGGCCGTCACGGTCGCCCGCTCGGCCGCCGTCTCCGGCGCACGCTCGCCGAGCAGCTCCGTCGGGACCTGGTGGGTCTCGCGCGCCGAGAGCGCCGCGATGACCGGCGGGACGCACAGGGCCGCGGTGAACAGCGCCACCGAGAACCAGTCGTCGCCGTCAGGACCGGCGATCTCCGCGGCGAAGGTCACCGCGAACCCGGCCACGGCGAAGCCGATCTGGGTGCCGATGGCCATGCCGGACAGCCGGACCCGGGTCGAGAACATCTCGCCGTAGAAGGACGGCCACACGCCGTTCGCCGCGCTGTAGACCACGCCGAAGGCGACGATGCCGAGCAGCAGGATCAGCGGGTAGCTGCCCGTGGAGATCGCCCAGAGGTAGAGGAACATCGCGATCGCGCTGCCCGCCGCGCCGATCAGGTAGACGGGACGGCGGCCGATGCGGTCCGACAGCGTCGCCCACAGCGGGATCGCGGCCAGCGCGGCCAGGTTGGCCAGCGCGCCCACCCACAGCATCGAGGAACGGCTCATGCCGACCGAGTCGCTCGTCGCGTACGCCAGCGCCCACACCGTGAAGATCGTCGAGACCGAGGCGATGACCGCGCCCGCGATCACCCGCAGGACGTCCGCCCAGTGGTGGCGCAGCAGGATCGCCAGCGGCATCTTCACCACGCCCTCGTCGGCCGTCTGCTGCTCGAAGGCGGGCGTCTCCGCCAGGTTGCGGCGGATGAAGTACCCGACGACGGCGACCGCGATGCTCAGCCAGAACGGCACCCGCCAGCCCCAGGACAGCAGCTGGTCCTCGGGCATCGCGGCGATCGGGATGAAGGCGAGCGTGGCCAGCAGCTGACCGCCCTGGGTGCCGCTGAGGGTGAAGCTGGTGAAGAAGCCGCGCCGGTGCGGCGGCGCGTGCTCCAGCGTCATGGAGTTGGCGCTGGCCTGCTCACCGGCGGCGGAGATGCCCTGGAGGACCCGGCACAGCACCAGCAGGACCGGGGCGAGCGTGCCGACCTGGGCGCGGGTGGGGAGACAGCCGATGAGGAACGTCGACAGACCCATCAGGATCAGCGTGAAGACCATGATCTTCTTGCGGCCGAGCTTGTCGCCGAAGTGCCCGAGGAAGAGCGCGCCGACCGGGCGGGCGGCGTACGCGACACCGAACGTGGCCAGGGACAGCAGGGTGGCGGTGGCCGGGTCGGACTCGTCGAAGAAGACCTTGGGGAAGATCAGCGCGGCGGCGGACCCGTAGATGAAGAAGTCGTAGTACTCCAGCGCGCTGCCGATCCAGGCGGCGGTGGCAGCCTTCTTCGGCTGGCCGGGTGGCGCGGTGACGGGGGAGGGGACGGACACGGCGGCTCCTTTGGGGAACTCCAACGTAAGCGGAGTGAGCGGCGGGGAGGGAGAGGCCGGGTCTCGTGAACCCCGGCTAATTAACCCACTGGATAGTTAGTCCCGGTGGGTAGGGATGTTGCGCGCGCGTTTCCCCGCTGTCAAGAGGTCGCGTCCGCGAAGTCGGTCGCCGACCTCAGTCCGCGGCGCGGTCCGCCGTCAGGTACGCGATCACCATGTCGCCCAGCATGTTCCGGTAGTGCTCCCGCTGTGCCGGGTCGACCAGGTCGCGGCCGAAGAGGGCGCCGAAGGTGTGCCGGTTGGCGACCCGGAAGAAGCAGAAGGAGCTGATCATCGCGTGCAGGTCGACGGCGTCCACGTCGGCCGTGAACAGCCCCGACTCCTGGCCGGACTTCAGGATGCGGCGGATGACGTCCAGGGCCGGCGAGCCGATCCTGCCGAGCTTCTCGGAGGCGGCGATGTGCTCGGCCTCGTGGATGTTCTCGATGCTGACCAGCCGGATGAAGTCGGGGTGCGCCTCATGATGGTCGAAGGTCAGCTCCGCGAGGCGCCGGATGGCCGCGACCGGGTCGAGATGCTCGACGTCGAGCCCCTGCTCGGCCTCGCGGATCACGCCGTACGCCCGCTCCAGGACGGCCGTGAACAGCTGCTCCTTGCCGCCGAAGTAGTAGTAGATCATCCGCTTGGTGGTGCTGGTGAGGGCCGCGATGTCGTCGACGCGGGCACCGGCGAAGCCGACCCGGGCGAACTCGCGCGTGGCCACGTCGAGGATCTCGGCCTTGGTGCGGGCGGCGTCACGGGTGCGCCCGTTGGATCGTGCCGGTTCTTCGACGCTGGTCATCGGGTTCCTTCGGGCGTAGGGCGAGGCTCTCTGGCCGCGTGCGCAGATTCTAGAAGGCGGCCACGCCCGCGCGGCGGGTGAGGGCTTCCCAAGCGGAGGTTCCCGGTGCTATGACTAACTCACTAGTTCGTACATTGTGAGCCGCTCAGGAGGTCCGCGTGGCCAAGGACTCGTATCTCGTCGGACTGATCGGCGCGGGCATCGGCCCGTCCCTCAGCCCCGCCCTGCACGAGCGGGAGGCCGACCGGCAAGGGCTGCGCTACCTGTACCGGCTCATCGACATCGACGCCCTCGGCGTCCCGCCGGAAGCGGTCGGCGACCTGGTGCGATCCGCCCGCGACCTCGGCTTCGACGGGCTCAACGTCACCCACCCCTGCAAGCAGCTGGTCATCGAGCACCTCGACGGACTGTCCGCGCAGGCCGAGGCGCTCGGAGCGGTCAACACGATCGTTTTCGAGAACGGCCGGGCCGTCGGCCACAACACCGACGTCACCGGCTTCGCCGCCTCCTTCGCCCGCGGGCTGCCCGACGTACCGCTGGAGCGGGTCGTGCAGCTCGGCGCGGGCGGGGCCGGCGCGGCCGTCGCGCACGCCACGCTCACCCTCGGCGCCGAGCGGGTCACCGTCGTCGACGCGCTGGCCGACCGGGCGGCGGCCCTCGCCGCCTCCCTCGAACGCCACTTCGGCGCGGGCCGCGCCGCCCACGCCACGCCGGACCGCCTGCCGGACCTCCTCGCGGACGCCGACGGCATCGTCCACGCCACCCCCACCGGCATGGCCGCCCACCCCGGCCTGCCCTTCCCCGCCGAGCTCCTGCACCCCGGGCTGTGGGTCGCCGAGGTGGTCTACCGCCCGCTGGAGACGGAACTGCTGCACACGGCCCGCGCGATCGGCTGCGCCACCCTCGACGGCGGCGGCATGGCCGTCTTCCAGGCCGCGGACGCGTTCCGTCTCTTCACCGGCCGGGAACCCGACGCGGCCCGCATGCTCGCGGACATCGGGGAACTGGCGGGCGCCGTCAGCGCACCGAAGTAGGAAGGACCACCGCCGTGCGTACGTCCATCGCCACCGTCTCCCTCAGCGGCTCCCTCACCGAGAAGCTCACGGCCGCCTCCCGGGCCGGCTTCGACGGCGTGGAGATCTTCGAGAACGACCTGCTCGCCAGCCCCCTCACCCCGGAGGAGATCCGGGCGAGGTGCGCCGACCTGGGCCTGGGCATCGACCTCTACCAGCCCATGCGGGACATGGAGGCGGTACCGGCCGACGTGTTCGCGTCCAACCTGCGCCGGGCCCGGCACAAGTTCGAGCTGATGGGCCGGCTCGGCGCCGACACCGTCCTCGTCTGCTCCAGCGTGCATCCGCTCGCCGTGGACAATGACGATCTCGCCGCCGGGCAACTGCGCGAACTGGCCGGACTCGCCCAGGAGTTCGGCATCCGCGTCGCCTACGAGGCGCTCGCCTGGGGCCGGCACGTGAGCACGTACGAGCACGCCTGGGACATCGTCGCGGCGGCCGACCACCCCGCGCTCGGCACCTGCCTGGACAGCTTCCACATCCTCTCCCGCGGCAGCGACCCCAAGGGCATCGAGGACATCCCCGGCGAGAAGATCTTCTTCCTCCAGCTGGCCGACGCCCCGCTGCTGGCGATGGACGTCCTCCAGTGGAGCCGCCACTACCGCTGCTTCCCGGGCCAGGGCGGCTTCGACGTGGCGGACCTGGTCCGCCGGGTCCTGCGCACGGGGTACGACGGACCGCTGTCCCTGGAGGTCTTCAACGACGTCTACCGGCAGGCCGAGGCAGGCCCCACGGCGGTGGACGCACACCGCTCGCTGCTGCTGCTCCAGGAGACGGTCGGCGTCACGACCCCGCCCGCACCCGTCGTCCCCACGGGCGTGGCCTTCGCCGAACTGCTCACGCCGGACGCCGAACCGGTCGTCGCGCTGCTCGGCGCGCTCGGCTTCACCCGCACGGCACGGCACCGCAGCAAGCCGGTGGACCTGTGGCAGCAGGGCGAGGCACGCGTGCTCGTGAACACGGGACCGGCGGGCCGTCGCGACGGCACCAGCCTCGCCGCGATCGGCCTGGAGTCGCCCGACCCGGCCGGAGCGGCCCTGCGGGCGGAGGCACTGCTCGCGCCGGTGCTGCCGCGGCGGCGAGCGGCGGCGGACGCCCCGCTGGACGCGGTGGCGGCACCGGACGGCACGGAACTGTTCTTCTGCGCGACGGACCGCGCCGGACTGCCCGACTGGCGCGGCGACTTCGAGGACGTACCGCACGAGACCGGTCCCGGTGGCGTACGGGGGATCGACCATCTCGCCCTCGCCCAGCCCTGGCACCAGTTCGACGAGGCGGCGCTCTTCCACCGCAGCGTGCTCGGGCTGCACGCCCAGGAGAGCGTGGACGTCGCCGACCCGTACGGCCTGATGCGCAGCCGCGCGGTGACGAACGCGGACGGCAGCGTGCGGATCGCCCTGTCGGTGGGCGCGGCCCCGAGCGACGACACCGTGCACGCGCAGCACATCGCCCTGGCGACGGACGACGTGGTGACGGCGGCGCGCCGCTTCCGGGACGCGGGCGGTCGCGTCCTGCCGATCCCGGCCAACTACTACGACGACCTGGCCGCCCGATTCGAGTTCGCCGAGGGCGAGTTGGAGACCTATCGCGAACTCGGCATCCTCTACGACCGGGACGCGTACGGCGAGTTCCGGCACTGCTACACCCGCACGGTCGGCCGCGTCTTCTTCGAACTCGTCCAGCGGGACGGCTGCTACCGGGGCTACGGCGCGCAGAACGCGCCGGTGCGGCTGGCCGCGCAGCACACGGTCACTGGCGGCTGACGGTGCGGGTGATGCCGGTGATCACCGTGCTGGCGAGCAACCAGCCGGTGATCACCAGGGCGTAGGAGAGCGTCTGGTAGCCGCCCTTGGGGGCGAAGGCGCCCTCCTGACCGAAGCTGATCACCGGCAGCAGCAGGTCGAGGGTGAAGAACACCGGGTTGAAATCGGGGTGTTCCGACGCCTTGAGCGGCGGCGGCTCGTGCAGTGCGTACACGATCGAGCCAATGGCGAGGAGCGAGAGCAGCCAGGCGAGGGCGCGCAGGGGGCGGAATCCGTAGCCGACGGTGACGTCCTGGAGGTAGCCCCAGAGACGGCCGTACCAGGCGCGGGTGGTGCGCAGCCGCCGCTGCTTGGCGAGCTGGACCAGGCGGGCGGCGTGGTCGTCGCCGATGCGCTGGTACAACGCGGTCAACTGCTCGTAGGCGTGCGGGACATAGCCGTCGACGTCCCGCCGCAGCACCGGCAGCCAGCGCTCGGCGGGGACGTGCGGGGACAGCATGGTGTAGGTGAGGCCGTTCAGCCGCACCGCACCGGCCAGGGTCTCCGGCGCCACCCGCAGCAGGTCGGTCTGGGTCTGCCGGAAGTTCACCGAACCGTCCAAGGGCGCGGCCTCGTTGAGCCACACCTCCCCGATCACGGCGCTGCTCGCCTGGAGCACGGTGTGGCCGGGGTGGGACAGCCGGGAGTGCGCGAGGTCGAGCCGGCCGGTGACGCGGGCGCCGCGCAGATCGAGCTTGCCCCGGGCGGTGAGGCGCCTGGCGTGCACGTCGGAGGCCACGGAGAGGGTCTGGGCGTCGAGGGCTGTGCCGCCGGGGTTGTCCAGCACGGCGTCCATGAGATTGACCGAGGCGTCGACGGAGGCGTCGTTGCACACCATCCGGCCGTGGACGCGGACACCGGGGGCGACCAGGTCTTCCCCGATGGAGGAGTGGTTGAGGCGGAGGGCGGGTTCGTCGCTGTCGTCGGGGGCGTGGAATTCGGCGCGGTCCATGAAGAGCGCCCCACCGATGTGAGCCCCGCCGAGCGTCACGGGCCGCTCGAAGCGGCAGTCCGTCAGCCTGAGCACCCCCTCCACCCGCAAGGTCGCACCCGCCAGGCCGGGCAGCACGGACCCGCGGAGGTTGAGCTGCCGGAACTGGCTGCCGTAGAGCTGAGGTGCCTCGTCGAACTCGCAGTGACTCAGCCGCACCACTCGCTCCACCGTCCCGTGCTGGACGTCGAGCAAGCCGGTGATTCTCGCGCCCGCCACCTTCAGAGCGGCGATCTCCCCGTCCCGAAGAGGCCCGTTCAGCATCAGCGCCCGCAACACCGCGGCCCGTACCGTCCGTTCGGCGCTGCCCTGGAAGTCCACGGCAGCGCCGGTCGGAAACGCCTCCCACACCCGCAGTTCGGCCGGAGTCAGATCATTGAGGTCCATCAAGCGGGACTCTAGTGCCACGACTCCGCAGGACGCCGGTGCGTTCTCAGGCGCGGGTGTTCCACTCGGCGATCACGGGACGGCCGTGTTCCGTCGAGAGCCGGCTCACCGTGCCGGTCGCCAGCTGGAACAGGCGGCCGTCCGCCGGGTCCAGGCCAAGCCGGCGGGCCGTGAGCACCCGCAGGAAGTGGGCGTGCGCCACGAGGATCACGTCCCCCTGCGGAAGGGCCGTGTCCACACGGGCCAGCACCCGGTCGGCGCGGGCGCCGACCTCGGCGGGCGACTCGCCCGGGTGGCCCTCGGGGCCGGGCGGCACGCCGTCCGTCCACAGGTACCAGTCGGGGCGGGTGCGGTGGATGTCGACGGTGGTGACACCCTCGTAGCCGCCGTAGTCCCATTCGTGCAGGTCGCCGTAGGGCAACGCCCCGGTGACGCCCGCGAGTTCGGCGGTGCGTATCGCGCGGCCCAGCGGGCTGGTCAGCGCGAGCGAGAAGGTCCGTCCGGACAGGAGCGGAGCGAGTGCCTTGGCCTGTTCCTCACCGTGAGTGGTGAGGGGCAGGTCGGTCCAGCTGGTGTGCTGTCCCGACACGCTCCACTCCGTCTCCCCGTGGCGGACCAGCAGGAGATCCCCCACGGTGCGCCTACTTCGACTCGACCGCGTGGCCGCCGAACTGGTTGCGCAGCGCCGCGATCATCTTCATCTGCGGGGAGTCGTCCTGCCGGGACGCGAACCGCGCGAACAGGGAGGCCGTGATCGCGGGCAGCGGTACGGCGTTGTCGATGGCCGCCTCGACGGTCCAGCGGCCCTCGCCGGAGTCCTCCGCGTAGCCGCGCAGCTTGTCCAGGTGCTCGTCGTCGTCCAGGGCGTTGACCGCGAGGTCGAGCAGCCAGGAGCGGATGACCGTGCCCTCCTGCCAGGACCGGAAGACCTCGCGCACGTCGGTGACGGAGTCGACCTTCTCCAGCAGCTCCCAGCCCTCGGCGTAGGCCTGCATCATCGCGTACTCGATGCCGTTGTGGACCATCTTCGCGAAGTGCCCGGCGCCGACCTTGCCGGCGTGGACGAACCCGAAGTCGCCCTCGGGCTTCAGCGCGTCGAAGACCGGCTGCACCTTCGCCACGTGCTCGGCGTCGCCGCCGACCATGAGCGCGTAGCCGTTCTGGAGGCCCCAGACACCGCCGGAGACGCCCGCGTCGACGAAGCCGATGCCCTTGGCGGCGAGCTCCTCGGCGTGCTTCTCGTCGTCCGTCCAGCGGGAGTTGCCGCCGTCGACGACCGTGTCACCGGGGGAGAGGAGGTCGCCGAGCTCGTCGACGACGGACTGGGTCGGGGCGCCGGCCGGGACCATCACCCAGACCACGCGGGGGCCTTCGAGCTTGTCGACGAGCTCGGCGAGGCTCGCCACGTCCGAGACCTCGGGGTTGCGGTCGTAGCCGATGACGGTGTGCCCAGCGCGGCGGATCCGCTCGCGCATGTTGCCACCCATCTTGCCGAGGCCGATGAGTCCGAGCTGCATGTCAGTGCACTTCCTTCAGTTCACGGTAGGCGGCCACCAGAGCGGCGGTCGAGGGATCGAGACCGGGCACGTCCGCGCCCTCGGTCAGCGCGGGTTCGACCCGCTTGGCGAGCACCTTGCCCAGCTCGACACCCCACTGGTCGAAGGAGTCGATGTTCCACACGGCGCCCTGCACGAACACCTTGTGCTCGTAGAGCGCGATCAACTGGCCGAGCACGGACGGCGTCAGCTCACGGGCGAGGATCGTCGTCGTCGGATGGTTGCCCTTGAACGTCTTGTGGACGACCAGCTCCTCGGGCACCCCCTCGGCGCGCACCTCGTCCGGCGTCTTGCCGAAGGCGAGGGCCTGCGTCTGGGCGAAGAAGTTCGCCATCAACAGGTCGTGCTGCGCCTTGAGTTCGTCACTCAGCTCGCCCACGGGCCGGGCGAAGCCGATGAAGTCCGCCGGGATGAGCTTCGTCCCCTGGTGGATCAACTGGTAGTAGGCGTGCTGCCCGTTGGTGCCGGGCGTGCCCCACACCACCGGGCCGGTCTGCCAGTCCACGGGCCGGCCGTCGCGCTGCACCGACTTGCCGTTGGACTCCATGTCCAGCTGCTGCAAGTAGGCCGTGAACTTGGACAGGTAGTGGCTGTAGGGCAGCACCGCGTGCGACTGGGCGCCCAGGAAATTGCCGTACCAGATGCCCAACAGGCCCATGATCAGCGGGGCGTTGGCCTCGGCGGGGGCGGTGCGGAAGTGCTCGTCGACGATACGGAAGCCGTCGAGCATCTCCCGGAAGCGGTCCGGACCGATGGCGATCATCAGCGACAGGCCGATCGCCGAGTCGTAGGAGTACCGCCCGCCGACCCAGTCCCAGAACTCGAACATGTTGTCCGGGTCGATACCGAACTCGGTGACCTTCCCGGCGTTCGTGGACAGGGCCACGAAGTGCTTGGCCACGGCCTTGTCGTCGCCGCCCAGCCCCTCCAGGAGCCAGGATCGCGCCGAGGTGGCGTTGGTGATCGTCTCGATCGTGGTGAAGGTCTTGGACGCGACGATGAACAGCGTCTCCGCCGGGTCCAGGTCACGGGTCGCCTCGTGCAGGTCGGCACCGTCGACGTTCGACACGAAACGGAACGTCAGGTCCCGTGCCGTGTAGGGCCGCAGCACCTCGTACGCCATCGCCGGCCCGAGGTCGGAGCCGCCGATGCCGATGTTGACGACGTTCCTGATCCGCTTGCCGGTGTGACCGGTCCACTCGCCGGAGCGGACCCGGTCGGCGAAGTCGCTCATCTTGTCGAGGACGGCGTGCACCTGCGGCACGACGTTCTCGCCGTCGACGTTCACGACCGCGTCCCGCGACGCCCGCAGCGCGGTGTGCAGGACGGCCCGGTCCTCGGTGAGGTTGATCTTCTCGCCGCGGAACATGGCGTCCCGCAGCCCGAACACGTCGGTGGCGGTGGCCAGTTCCTGGAGCAGGGCCAGCGTCTCGTCGGTGACGAGGTGCTTGGAGTAGTCGATGCGCAGATCGCCCACCCGCACCACGTAGCGCTCGGCGCGCCCGGGGTCGTCCGCGAACAGCTCCCGCAGCGGCGTGAGCCCTTCGGCGCGGTGGTCCTCGAGAGCCGTCCACTCGGGGCGACGGGTCAGCAGGGGGGAGTCAGACATGGGCGGGGGTCTCCTTGGCGCTGCCCTCGCCCCGCAGGGCGACGGCGTACATCTCGTCCGCGTCGAGGCGCCTGAGCTCCTCGGCGATGAGTTCGGAGGTGGTGCGGACCTTCAGCGCGAGCGTCCGCGAGGGCTGGCCCGGCAGGGACAGCGTGGCCAGCGGGCCTTCGGGGCGGTCGATGACGACCTCGCCGTCCGCGGTGCGCAGCCGCACGGCGGTGACGACCGGGCCGGCGGTGACGACGCGGTCGATCTTCACCTTCAGTCGCGCCTCCAGCCAGCGCGCGAGCAGCTCGGCGGCCGGGTTGTCGGCCTCGGCCTCCACCGCCCCCGAGATGATCTTCGCGCGGGCCTGGTCCAGGGCCGCCGCGAGCATGGAGCGCCACGGGGTCAGCCGGGTCCAGGCGAGGTCGGTGTCACCGGGCGCGTAGGAGCGCACCCGGGTGGCGAGCACCTCAAGAGGGTTCTCCACCGCGTACAGGTCGGTGATCCGGCGCTGGGCCAGCGCGCCCAGCGGGTCCTTCGCCGGGTTCTCCGGCGCGTCCACCGGCCACCACACGACGACCGGCGCGTCCGGCAGCAGCAGCGGCAGGACGACCGAGTCGGCGTGGTCGGACACCTCGCCGTAGGTGCGCAGCACGACCGTCTCGCCGGTGCCGGCGTCGGCGCCCACCCGGACCTCGGCGTCCAACCGGGAGGCCTGGCGGTCGCGCGGGGTGCGGGCGTGCCGCTTGATGACGACCAGGGTGCGCGAGGGGTGCTCGTGCGAGGCCTCCTCGGCCGCCTTGATCGCGTCGTAGGCGTTCTCCTCGTCCGTGACGATGACCATCGTCAGGACCATGCCCACGGCGGGGGTGCCGATGGCGCGGCGGCCCTGCACCAGCGCCTTGTTGATCTTGCTTGCCGTGGTGTCGGTCAGGTCGATCTTCATGGCCTGCGCCAGCTCCGTCCGTCTCGTGCGAGCATCTCGTCGGCTTCCTTCGGTCCCCAGCTGCCCGACGCGTACTGCGCGGGCTTGCCGTGCCGTGCCCAGTACTCCTCGATCGGGTCGAGGATCTTCCAGGACTCTTCCACTTCCTGGTGGCGCGGGAACAGGTTGGCGTCGCCGAGGAGGACGTCCAGGATGAGCCGCTCGTACGCCTCGGGCGAGGACTCCGTGAACGACTCGCCGTAGGCGAAGTCCATCGACACGTCCCGGATCTCCATCGAGGTGCCCGGAACCTTCGAGCCGAACCGCACGGTCATGCCCTCGTCCGGCTGGACGCGGATCACGATCGCGTTCTGCCCGAGCTCCTCGGTGGCCGTGGAGTCGAAGGGGGAGTGCGGGGCGCGCTTGAAGACGACCGCGATCTCGGTGACGCGGCGGCCGAGCCGCTTGCCGGTGCGCAGATAGAACGGGATGCCCGCCCAGCGCCGGTTGTCGATCTCCAGCTTGATGGCCGCGTAGGTGTCGGTCTTCGACTTCGGGTCGATGCCGTCCTCCTCCAGATAGCCGGCGACCTTCGCGCCGCCCTGCCATCCGGTCGCGTACTGCCCGCGCACGGTGTGCTTGCCGAGTTCCTTCGGCAGCCGCACCGACTTCAGCACCTTCAGCTTCTCGGTGAGCAGCGCGTCCGCGTCGAAGGCGATCGGCTCCTCCATGGCGGTGAGCGCCATCAGCTGGAGGAGGTGGTTCTGGATGACGTCACGGGCGGCACCGATGCCGTCGTAGTACCCGGCCCGGCCGCCGATGCCGATGTCCTCCGCCATGGTGATCTGAACGTGGTCGACGTACGACCGGTTCCAGATCGGCTCGTACATCTGATTGGCGAAGCGGAGCGCCAGGATGTTCTGGACGGTCTCCTTGCCGAGGTAGTGGTCGATCCGGAACACCTGGTCCGGGTCGAACACGTCGTGCACGAGGGCGTTCAGCTCCCGCGCGCTGGCGAGGTCGTGGCCGAACGGCTTCTCGATGACCGCCCGCCGCCAGGAACCCTCCGGAGCGTCCGCGAGCCCGTGCTTCTTCAGCTGCTGGACGACCTTCGGGAAGAACTTCGGCGGTACGGAGAGATAGAAGGCGTAGTTGCCGCTGGTACCGCGCGAGGAGTCCAACTCCTCGACGGCCTCGGCCAGTTGCTTGAACGCCTGGTCGTCGTCGAAGTCACCCGGGATGAACCGCATGCCCTCGGCGAGCTGCTGCCAGACCTCCTCGCGGAACTCCGTCCGTGCGTGCTCGCGCACCGAGTCGTGCACGACCTGCGCGAAGTCCTGGTCCTCCCAGTCCCGCCGGGCGAACCCGACGAGCGAGAAGCCCGGCGGCAGCATGCCGCGGTTGGCCAGGTCGTACACGGCCGGCATCAGCTTCTTGCGGGACAGGTCGCCGGTGACACCGAAGATGACGAGCCCGGACGGGCCGGCGATGCGGGGGAGCCGCCGGTCGCGCGGATCGCGCAGCGGGTTCTCCCAGTCGACCGCTTGGACGGTCCCGGTTGCGGTGGTGTCGGTCATTCCGCGTCGACCCCCTTGCTGTCCAGCGACTTGGTGACGGTGGCCAGCAGGTCGTTCCAGGCCACCTCGAACTTGGCGACGCCCTCGTCCTCCAGCTGCTGCACGACCTCGTCGTACGAGATCCCCAGCGCTTCCACGGCGGCCAGGTCGGCGCGCGCCCGGTCGTAGCCGCCCGTGACCGTGTCGCCGGTGATCTCGCCGTGGTCGGCGGTGGCGTTGAGGGTCGCCTCCGGCATGGTGTTGACGGTGCCGGGCGCGACCAGGTCGGCCACGTACAGGGTGTCCTTGTACGCCGGGTCCTTCACGCCGGTCGAGGCCCACAGGGGACGCTGCTTGTTGGCGTGGGCACCGGAAAGGGCGGTCCAGCGCTCTCCGGCGAAGACCTCCTCGTACGCCTCGTACGCGAGCCGCGCGTTGGCGAGGGCGGCCTTGCCCTTGAGGGCGAGGGCTTCTTCCGTGCCCAGCACCGTCAGCCGCTTGTCGATCTCGGAGTCGACGCGGGAGACGAAGAAGGAGGCCACGGAGTGGATCGTGGCGAGGTCGAGGCCCTTCGCGGCGGCCTTCTCCAGACCGGCGAGGTAGGCGTCCATGACCTCGCGGTAGCGCTCCAGCGAGAAGATCAGCGTGACGTTGACGCTGATGCCGAGGCCGATGACCTCGGTGATCGCCGGGAGGCCGGCCTTCGTCGCCGGGATCTTGATCATGACGTTGGGGCGGTCTACCAGCCAGGCCAGCTGCTTGGCCTCGGCGATGGTGGCGGCCGTCTCGTGGGCCAGGCGCGGGTCGACCTCGATGGAGACCCGGCCGTCCCGGCCGTCGGTCGCGTCGTACACGCCGCGCAGGATGTCGGCGGCGGCCCGCACGTCGGCGGTCGTCATCATGCGGACGGCCTCGTCGACCGTCACGCCGCGCACGGCGAGATCGGTGAGCTGCTCCTCGTACCCCTCCCCGGAGCCGATGGCGGCCTGGAAGATGGAGGGGTTGGTGGTGACACCGACGACGTTCTTGTTCTCGACGAGTTCGGCGAGGTTCCCGGACTCGATCCGCTTGCGCGACAGGTCGTCCAGCCAGATGGAGACGCCCTCGTCGGACAGGCGCTTGAGTGCTCCCGCGGTCGCGGTTGCTTCGGTCACAGTGATCATCTTCTTTCTGGCGGTCGGATCAACCACGCGCGGCGGCCAGGGATTCCCGGGCGGCGGCGGCGACGTTCTCGGCGGTGAAGCCGTACTCGGTGAAAAGGGTCTGGGCGTCGGCGGAGGCGCCGAAGTGTTCGAGAGAGACGATGCGTCCTGCGTCACCTGTGAACCGGTACCACGTCAGACCGATCCCGGCCTCGATTGCGACCCGGGCTCGCACGGACGGCGGAAGGACGCTGTCGCGGTACTCGCGCGGCTGCTCCTCGAACCACTCCACGGACGGCATCGACACCACCCGGGCGCCGATCCCCTCGGCCTCCAGCCGCTCCCGCGCGGCGACGGCGAGCTGCACCTCGGAGCCGGTGGCGATGAGGACGACGTCGGGGACGTCCGTGGAGGAGTCGGCCAGCACGTAACCGCCCTTCGCCGCATCCGGGTTGGGCGCGTAGGTCGGCACGCCCTGCCGGGTGAGGGCGAGGCCGTGCGGGGCGGGCTTGGTGCCGTGCCGCTTGAGGATCTCGGCCCAGGCGATGGCGGTCTCGTTGGCGTCGGCGGGGCGTACGACGTTCAGGCCCGGGATGGCGCGCAGCGAGGCGAGGTGCTCGACCGGCTGGTGGGTGGGGCCGTCCTCGCCGAGCCCGATGGAGTCATGGGTCCAGACGTAGGTGACGGGCAGCTGCATGAGCGCGGCCATGCGGACGGCGTTGCGCATGTAGTCGGAGAACACCAGGAAGGTGCCGCCGTAGATGCGGGTGTTGCCGTGCAGGGCGATGCCGTTCATCTCGGCCGCCATCGAGAACTCGCGGATGCCGAAGTGGACCGTACGGCCGTAGGGGTCCGCCTCGGGGAGCGGGTTGCCCTTCGGCAGGAACGAGGAGGTCTTGTCGATGGTGGTGTTGTTCGAGCCGGCGAGGTCGGCGGAGCCGCCCCACAGCTCGGGCAGGACCGTGCCGAGCGACTGGAGGACCTTGCCGGAGGCGGCGCGGGTGGCGACGGACTTGCCCTCCTCGAAGACGGGGAGCGCGTCCTCCCAGCCCTCGGGGAGCTGACCGGCGACGACCCGGTCGAAGAGCGCGGCGCGCTCGGGCTGGTCGGCACGCCACTCGGCGATCCGCTTGTCCCAGGCGGCGTGCGCCTCGGCACCGCGGTCGAGGGCTTGACGGGTGTGGGCGAGGACCTCGTCCGCGACCTCGAAGGACCGCTCCGGGTCGAAGCCCAGGACCCGCTTGGTGGCGGCGATCTCGTCCGCGCCGAGCGCGGAGCCGTGGGAGGCCTCGGTGTTCTGCGCGTTGGGCGCGGGCCAGGCGATGATCGTGCGCATCGCGATGATCGAGGGCCGCTCGGTCTCGTCCCGCGCGGCCTTCAGCGCCGCGTACAGGGCCGGTACGTCGATGTCGCCGTCGCCGGTGGGCTCGATGCGCTGGGTGTGCCAGCCGTAGGCCTCGTACCGCTTCAGCACGTCCTCGGAGAAGGCGGTCGCGGTGTCGCCCTCGATGGAGATGTGGTTGTCGTCGTAGAGAAAGACCAGGTTGCCGAGCTTCTGGTGCCCGGCGAGGGAGGAGGCCTCGGCGGAGACGCCCTCCTCCAGGTCGCCGTCGGAGACGATCGCCCAGACGGTGTGGTCGAAGGGCGAGGTGCCCTGCGGCGCCTCGGGGTCGAAGAGGCCGCGCTCGTAGCGGGCGGCCATGGCCATGCCGACGGCGTTGGCGACGCCCTGCCCGAGGGGACCGGTCGTGGTCTCGACGCCTGCGGTGTGCCCGTACTCGGGGTGACCGGGCGTCTTGGACCCCTGCGTCCGGAACGCCTTCAGGTCGTCCAGCTCCAGCTCGTACCCGGCGAGGAAGAGCTGGGTGTAGAGGGTGAGGGAGGTGTGCCCCGGGGACAGGACGAAGCGGTCGCGTCCGGTCCACTCCGGGTCGGCCGGGTCGTGCCGCATCAGCTTCTGAAAGATCGTGTAGGCGGCCGGGGCGAGGCTCATGGCGGTGCCCGGGTGCCCGTTGCCGACCTTCTGCACGGCGTCGGCCGCCAGCAGACGGGCGGTGTCGACGGCACGCCGGTCGAGGTCGGTCCACTCGAAGCCGTCCGCGCTGCCCGGTGTCTGCGTGCTCATCTGTGACCAGTCCTCTTCAAGAGTTCATGGATTCGTGCATCGTTCCTGGTGGGACGCGTTCGACTGTAAAAGTCTGACTTTTACGAGGGAAGGTCGGGGTGTGTCAGCCTGTGGTGAAAGTGGGACACGGGCAACGGCTTCGAGGCGACACGAGAAGGACATGGCGGACAGAACATCCCAAGGCGGCGACGGTGACGGGATCAGAACCTTCCCCTTCCCGGTCGAACTGAGCGAAGGCGGCGTCGGCATGCAGGTCGGCCCGATGGGCCCGCACCGCACCTGGCACGCCGACGCCCCGCTGCAGCGCGTCCACCGGATCGACTTCCACGTCGTGATGCTCTTCGACAAGGGCCCCGTCCGCCACATGATCGACTTCGCCGAGTACGAGGCGTACGCCGGCGACGTGCTCTGGATCCGGCCCGGCCAGGTCCACCGCTTCTCGAAGTTCAGCGGGTACCGCGGAACGGTCCTGACCATGCAACCGGGCTTCCTGCCCCGGGCGACCGTGGAGGCGACGGGCCTGTACCGCTACGACCTGCCGCCCCTGCTCCACCCCGACGCGGCGCAACTGGCGGGCCTGGGAGCGGCCCTCGCCCAGCTGCGACGCGAGTACAAGGACACGACGACGCTCCCCCTCAGCCTGCACACGGCCGTCCTCCGCCACTCCCTCACGGCGTTCCTCCTCCGCCTCGCGCATCTCGCCGCGAGCTCGCAGGAGGCGGCGCGGGCGCAGGCGGACACGACCTTCACCCTGTTCCGCGACGCGGTGGAACGGGATTTCGCCACCAACCACAGCGTCAGCGCCTACGCCGACGCCCTCGGCTACTCGCGCCGGACACTGGTCCGCGCGGTCCGCGCCGCGACGGGCGAGACCCCGAAGGGCTTCATCGACAAGCGGGTCGTTCTGGAGGCCAAACGCCTCCTCGCCCACACGGACCTGCCCATCGGGCGGGTCGGTGCGGCGGTGGGCTTCGCCGACGCGGCGAACTTCTCCAAGTTCTTCCAACTCCACGCGGGGCAGACGCCGGTGGCGTTCCGGGCGGAGCTGCGCTGAGCCGTCACGGCGTGCAGGGCGTCGCGTCGTCGAGGCGGAAACGTTCCCGTTCCGCCGGAGTGAGGTCGCGGGCGGCGCGGACGCAGGCCGCGCGCAGCCAGGCGTCGAGGCCGGTGGACCAGACGGTGGCGCCGGGCCGGCGGACGGACGCGGGGTCGTTGATCACCGTGAGGTCGGTGCCGTAGATGTGCCGGGCGGCGTTGGTCGTGGACAGCAGATGCTTGCCGTCCTGGGTGAACACGACGTCCCGCACCGGCCGGCAGGGGCTGCCCGCACAGGGCAGCGGAGCGGTGTCGGCGGTCAGTGCGGGGCCCAGGGCACGGCGGGTCGGGACGTCGACGAGGAGGGTGCGCCCCTTTTCGCCGCCGAGGGCGAGAAGGGTCCCGTCGGGCGAGAAGTCGGCGCTGAACACCTTGCCGATGTGCGCGGCCGACCGGTCCCCGATCCGCTTGCGGTCGCGCACGTTCCACAGGGCGTACGTGCCATCCTCGCTGCCCACCGCCAGCGTCCTGCCGTCCGGGCTGAAGGCGAGGGCGCGGACGTAGGACCGGTAGCCGCTGAACCGGTCCAGAACCCGGCCCTTCCCGACGTCCACCAGGGAGAAGACCCCCGCCTCCGCACCGGCGGCGAGCAGCGAACCGTCCTGGGCGAAGACGAGTTCGCGCACGTTCGCGGCGCCCTCCGGCACCTTCACGAGCCGCCTGTGGTCGCTGGTCCGGTACACGAGGAGCCACTCGCCCCGGGCGACCGCGAGGAGCCGTCCGTGGTCACCGAAGGCCATCGCCGAGATTCCGTTCCCCAGCGCCCAACGGGAGCGCGGCGTGCCGGAGGCGACGTCCCAGACGTTCACCGAGCCGTCGTCGGCGGCCGAGTACAGCGTCCGTTCGTCCTCGCTCAGAGCCAGAGACCGCAAGGAGACGTCGGTGCTCCGGTCACCGAGGGCGTGACGCAGGGTCCGTCCGTCGGCCAGGGCGATGGTGCCGTCGGCGCCCCCGACGGCGAAGGGCTTCGCCGAGTCGTCGCCCACGGCCAGCGCCACGGCGTCGCCTGGGCTGCCGGGCACGACCTCGCCCAGCGGGCCGGGGCCGTGGACGTCCCACACGGCGAGCATGCCCGTGCCCTGGACGCCCCAGATCATGGAGCGGCCCTGATCGGTGAAGACGACGCTGGTGCCGGTGAGATGGTCGCGGGAGAGCCGGTCGCCGACGACGTCCCAGCCGGCTCCGACCGCACGGATCAGCGGGCCCGTCCGCCAGCCGGCGGTCACCAGGAACTCTCCGTCCGGGCTGAAGGCGAGGGCCTGGATCGGGTTGACCGTGTCGCCACGGGTGGGCGCGATGGCCGGGGACCAGTCCCGGGTGTGCCACACCACCAGGGTCTGCCGTCCGGTGCCGGCCGCCAGGTAGCCGCCCTTCGGGTGGAACGCCAACGACTCCACGCCGTACGGCGGATCGTCCCCCTCGGGTTCCACGCTGAGCGTCTTCAGCCGCCGTCCGGTGCGTACGTCCCAGACCAGGACGTCTCCCCGCCAGTCCCCGGAGACAAGGGTGCGGCCGTCCGGGCTGAACGCCACCGCCGTGATGAAGTTGGTGTCCTTGCCGAGCCCGCCCACGAAGACCTGGGAGTGGCCCTTGAGCGGGTCCCGCCAGCGGTGTTCCCGCAGCAGCCGGATCCGCACCGTGTTGTCGTTCGCGGGAATCGCCAGCGAGGCGCTGTCCGGCGCGAAGGCCACGGCGTCGGGCGAGGTCGAGGGGCCCCAGTCGTTCCCGGGGTTCGGCCGCCCCCGGCTCTGCGGCACCGTCAGCCGCTCCACCACGCGCCGCTCCCGGACGTCGACCAGCTGGACCGTCCGCGGATCGGCATGCGTGGCGACCGCCAGCCACCGGCCGTCGGGACTGAACACGGGACTGCCCACCGGCCCCTTCACCGTCCAGGCGGGCCGCCCCGCGGGCAGCGTCACCAGCCGCACCCCGTCCTTCACGGGTACCGCCAGCAGCCGCCCGCCGGGCTGCACGGCCAACGGCAGATGGCTGCGGGGCTCCTCCCGCTGTGCCGCCGGGACCCCCGCCAGCGCGTCCAGATACCGCTGCTGCCGAGGCCGTGTCCGCAGCGCCGTCAACAGGGCCCGTCGCGCCTCCACCGTGGGCCTCTCGGCGGCCGCCTCCCGGCCGAGCAGCAGTGCCCGGTCCAGCCCGTCCTGCAACGCGTCCTCGGAGCGCGTCGCCAACTCCCGTGAGCGGTCCCGGTGTTCCGCCTCGACCCGGGCGAACCCCACGAGCAGCGCGACCGTCACCAGCACCGCCGTGAGCACCGTCCCCAGCCCCCACCGCTGGCCGCGCGCCGTACGCGCCTTGGCCACGTACTCCCGCTGCAACGGGGTGGGAGTGGGCTCGTCTCCTGCGGTGGCACCCGCCAACCAGGCCCGCGCCGCCCGCAGTTCCGCGCCCCGCAACAGCGCACTGCGCCGCCGCCCGCTCACGCTCCACTCATGGGCCTGCACGAGCAACCGCGTGTGGTGGTGCACCCGTTCGAGGTCCAGCGCCAAGGCGTCGGCGACCACCTGGGCGTCTACGCCGTCGCGGAGGCAGTTGCGGTCGGCGAGCGCCACCGGCAGGTCCTCCGGTGCCGTCCCGTGCAGCAGCGGCACGATCCGCTTGCCGAACTCCAGCGCCAGCGAGAGTTCCTCACGGCAGGGCGCCGAGGCCAGCCACTGGGGCGAGACCACACAGAAGAACACGTCCGAACGCCGGATCCCGTCCGCGACCTCCTCACGCCACCGCGCGGACACCGGGATGTCGGACAGGTCGATCCACGCGGTGACCTTCCGCTCCGCGAGCCTTTCCTCCAGCTGCTCCACGTACGCCAGATCACGGCGCGAGTAGGAGAGGAAGACGTGTTTGCCGGGGTCGGCGGCGGCACCGGGGCGCTTGCGCGGCAGCATGCGTCGAGGATGGGGCGAAGGGCTCGGTTCCGGCCGTGCGAGGACGGAAGATGCGTCCATGTGCGTAGGGCGACAGCATGTCCGTGCACGACCGTGAGGGGTCCGCGGTCACGGACCCCTCACGGGTGCGGGGGCGTCAGCGCCCGAAGTTGAACCAGTTCACGTTCACGAAGTCCGCCGGCTGGCCGCTCGTGAACGTCAGATACACGTCGTGCGTCCCCGTCACCGACGAGATGTTCGCCGGTACCGTCCGCCAGGACTGCCAGCCGCCGGTGTTGGCCAGGGCGAAGCTGCCGATGGGGGCGTTGGAGCGGCTGTCCAGGCGTACCTCGACCAGGCCGCTGACCCCGCTGCCCGCGCCGCTCGCCACCCGGGCGACGAACTGAGTGGCCGCCGTGGAGCCGAAGTTGACGTTCTGGTAGAGCGCCCAGTCGCCGTTGGCCAGCGCGCCGATGTTCTGGCCGCCGCCGGTGTCGGTGGTGGTCTCGGTGATCGTGCCGGACTGGCTGTTGTACGACTCGGCCTGGATGGTGCTGTAGGCGTCCCGGCTGCCCGACGGCGGGGGAGTCGTACCGCCCCCACCGGACGACAGCACCTGGACGTAGTCCACCGTCATCGGCACACCGGACTGGGTGCCGCTGTCCAGCCCGCCGCCGAACGCGTCCGGGAAGGCGCCGCCCATCGCCACGTTGAGGATGATGAAGAAGCCGTGGTTGGTGGCGTTGGCCCAGGTCGTCGCGTCCATCTGGCTCGCGTTGACGGAGTGGAACTGGGTGCCGTCGACGAAGAAGCGGATCGTCTCGGGGCTCACCGAGCGGTCCCATTCCATCGAGTAGGTGTGGAACGCCGACTGGCAGGTCGAGCCCGGACAGGCGACGTTGTTGCCGATGCCCGTCGTCTCGTTGCAGGGGCCGCCCGGGTTGGTGCCGCAGTGCATCGTGGCCCACACGCGGTTCATGCCCTGGACGTTCTCCATGATGTCCAGCTCGCCGACGCCCGGCCAGTTCTGGTAGTTGCCGCGGTAGGGAGCGCCCAGCATCCAGAACGCCGGCCAGTAGCCCTCGGCCGCCGTGCCCGTCACGTTCGGCATCTGGATGCGCGCCTCGACGCGCAACTTGCCGCCGGCCGGGGGCTGGAAGTCGGTGCGGTTGGTCTCGATGCGACCCGACGTCCACCGGCCGGCGGAGTCGCGGATCGGGGTGATGCGCAGATTGCCGTTGCCGTCGAGCGAGACGTTGGACGTGCTGTTCGTCATCGTCTCGACCTCGCCGGTGCCCCAGTTGGCGGGGCCGCCGGGATACGAAGTGCCGGTCGCGTACTGCCAGTTGGAGGTGTTGACGCCGGTTCCGGCGGAGCCGTTGAAGTCGTCGAGGAACACCTGCGTCCAGCCTGCGGGAGGCGTGGGCGCGGAGGCGTTCGCGGGAAGGGTCGCGGCCGAGGCCACGGCCGCCGCCAGACCGAGCGTGGCGAGGACGGCGACCAGGGCCCGTCGCCGTCTGGGTATGCCGGAGGTGTCGCTCATGGGGGTGCCTCCCGGGTACGGAGATGGATGCGCGGGTACCTCTCGAGAACCTTTGAGAGCGCTCTCAAAGTGGGCCCAATGTGCTCTCCGGCCAGGAGGCCGTCAAGAGTTAAAACAAGGAAAGTCCTTTCGCTCCAGGCAGGTTCAGGTCATGAACGGCGCATACGCCCTAAAGCGCGCTGCCCGCCTTCCACTTGGCCCACGGCAGGTTCCAGCCGTTGAGCCCGTTCGCCGGATCGACCGTCCGCTCGCCGGAGTTCTTCACGATGACGACATCGCCGAGCATCGAGCTCTTGTAGAACTGGTAGCCCGGCACCGAGCTGTCGTTCGCGCCCTTGGCGTCCCGCAGTCCGACACACCCGTGGCTGGTGTTCCGGCTGCCGAACACCGAGGCGGACGCCCAGTAGTTGCCGTGGATGAAGGTGCCGGAGGTGGTGAGCCGCTGGGCGTGCGGGACGTCGGAGATGTCGTACTCGTCGCCGAGCCCGACGGTCGAGGACTCCATCCGGGTCTCCTCGAACCGCTCGCTGATCACCATGATCCCGGACCAGGTGGTGTGCTCGGCGTCGCCGCCGGAGACGGGATACGTGGCGTACGTCGCCCCGTCCCGCTTGACCACCATCTCCTTCGCGGACAGGTCGACGGTGCTGATCTGCTCGCGCCCGATGTGGAAGGTGACGTCCTTGGACTGGACGCCGTAGACCCCGTCCCCGCCCTCGACGTCCTTCAGGCGCAGGGCGAGCGTGATGGTGGTGCCGGGCGACCAGTACGTCTCGGGCCGGAAGTCGAGGCGGGTGTCGCTGAACCAGTGGCCGACCACCTCGACGGCCGGTTCCGCGGTCACCGTGATCGCCTTCTCGACGGCGGCCTTGTCGGACACGGCGTGCGTGAAGTTGATCGAGACCGGCATGCCGACGCCGGACGTGGAGCCGGCCTCCGGGGTGAAGTAGCCGACGAAGGTCTCGCCGGGCGCCTTGGTGGTGAAGGTCGTCGTCTGCGCGTCGGCGCCCCGCGCCGTCGCCGTCACCGTGTACTTCGTCGCCGAGTACGGGTTTCCCGTCGACGTCCAGCTGGTCCTCGCGTCGTTGAAGGTGCCCTTCAGCGTCGAGCCGTCGTTGCCGCTCACCTCGACGGACGCGAGGGTGCCGTCGGTCACGGTGACCTCGACGGGGCGGGTGAACGCGGCCTTCTTGGTGCCGTCTGCCGGCGTGACCGTGACGACCGGTTTCTTCGCCGGCGCGGACTTCACCGACGCCGTCGCCTCGGCGTCCTCCGTGGCACCGGCCGACCCGCTGCATCCGGTGAGCGCCGCCGCGGGGACGGCGCCGAGCACGCTGAGCACTCCGCGCCGCGACCACCTCTGCGACGGCTGGTCGGACCGGTTCGATATGTGCGACACGCCCACGGCAGGCCTTCCTGGGATATCCGCCTTTGCGTGGGCATCCTGCGTCGCGCAGATGTGCTGATCCTTTGAATCCCCGTGCCGCTTCCTGAGATTCCGGTGAGGACGGGCGCGGGGACGCGCGGGCTACCAGAAGTCCAGGAATTCGACGACGGTTTCCATCACCCGGTTCCTGCGCCGATGGGACTTGCTGCAGAAACTCCGCCGGCGCCACCGGCTGCGCGGCTGCTCGACCGGCGCACCGCACCACTTGCACGGCCGCGTGGGCCGTTCCCCCGTATCCCCGCTCATGAAAGAGACTGTAGCCGCCGCACGGTAAACGGGGCCCGTCCTGAAAACCGGGGTCCTGCTTACCGGGCCCGTCTTGAAAAGACGGGCCCCTCGCACCCCCCCGTCAGACGTTGGTCGGCACCCGTGGCGCGGCCGTCCCCTCCTCCCTCAGCCCGAACCGGTCATGCGCCCGCCGCAGCGGCTTCGGCGCCCACCACGCCCGCCGCCCGAGCAGCGTCATCGTCGCCGGGACCAGCAGCATGCGGACGACGGTGGCGTCGATCAGCACCGCCAGGGTGAGCCCCAGACCGATCTGGAGGATGGGGGAGAAGCCGCCCGTCATGAAGGCACCGAACACGACCGCGAGGAGCAGCGCGGCGCAGGTCACCACCCGCCCCGAACGGCGCAGGCCGGTCACCACGGCCTCCTGTTCGTCCCCGCCGGCCCGGCGGGCCTCCCGCATCCGGGCCAGGATGAACAGCTCGTAGTCCATCGCCAGGCCGAAGGCGATCGCGATGATCAGCGGCGGTGCCGTCAGGCTCAGCGCCCCGAGGCCCTCGGCGCCGAACAGCCCGGCCAGGTGCCCGTCCTGGAACACCCACACCACCGCACCGAGCGCGGCACCGAGGCTGAGCAGCGTCGTCGCGATCGTGCGCAGCGGGATCAGCACCGAGCCGGTGAAGGCGAACAGCAGGACGAAGATGCCGGCCAGCACGGTCAGCGCGGCCCAGGGCGCCCGGTCGGCGAGCATGGCCCGGAAGTCGACGAGGCGGGCGGCGGGGCCGGTGACCTCGACCGGAGCGTCCCCGCGCAGCTCACGGACCTGCTTCACCAGGCCGGTCGCCGCGTCCCCGTCCGCGCTGCCGGCCGGCGGCAGCTCCACGACGGTGGTGCCGTTCGGCAGATCCCGTGACTCGGCGCGCGGTGACAGGGAGCGGATGCGGTCGGCGGTGCCCGCGTCGGTTCCGGGCTTGAGGACGACGGTGACCGTGGACACGCCGGTACCCGGTGGGAAGTGGGCGTCGACGGTGTCGTACAGCTGCCGTGCCTCGGTGCTCGACGGCAGTTGCTGGGCGTCGCCGACGTTGATCCGCATGCCTGTGACGGGCAGGGCGAGCACCAGCAACGCCGGGACGATCACCGCCAGGACGGCGACGCGATTGCGCGCGGAGAAGCGGGCGAGGCGGCCGAAGACCCGGCCCTCCTCGCTCTCCGGCCGGTCCTTCGCCGGCGGGATCTTCCGGCCGAAGCGAGCGAGCAGCGCCGGCAGCAGCGTCACCGCGGCGAGCATGTCGACGACCACCACGGCGGCCACCGCGAGGCCCATGCTGCGCAGGAAGACGCTCGGGAAGACCAGCAGCCCGGTCAGGCTGACCGCCACGGTGAGCCCGGAGAACAGCACGGTCCGCCCGGCCGCGGCGACCGTACGGTGCACGGCCTCCACCACGTCCTCGGTCCTGCGGCGTTCCTCGCGGAAGCGGACCAGCATCAACAGGGCGTAGTCCACGGCGAGTCCGAGCCCCAGCATCGTCGTCACCTGGATCGCGTACACGGAGATGTCGGTGACCGAGCTGAACAGGAACAGTGCCAGGAACGCGCCCGCGATGCCGCTCACCGCGATGACGAGGGGCAGCGCGGCCGAGCGCAGCCCGCCGAAGACGACGAGGAGCAGCGCGAGGACCACGGGCAGGGAGATCAACTCCGCGTTGCGGACGTCCTCCTGGGCCTTCTCGCCGATCTGGAGACCCAGCAACGGGCCACCGCTGACGTGGACTTCGGGCGCGTCGATCTGCCTGATGCGGTCGGCCGCGTCGTTCACGGCCCGTTCCTCGGCGTCGTCGTCGAGACCGCCCTTCAGGGCGACGGGGACGAGGAGCGCCCGCCCGTCCTCGGCGGTCAGACCGGGCGTCGTGTACGGGTCCGGTACGGCGGCCACCCCGGCGATCCTCCGTACGTCGGCGACGGCTTGTTCGACCTGGGTCCGCAGCGCGGGGTCGGTGACGGCGGTGCCCTCGACGACGGCGGTGATCGAGTCGCCGGACGGGTCGACCCGGTCGAGATACTCCGCGGCCGCCTCCGACTCGGTGCCGGGCACCTCGGGCACGTTGTCCGACAGGCGCCCGAAGACACCGGTGCCGAGCCCGAAGCCGAGCAGCAGGAAGAGCACCCACAGGGCGATGACGGTGAGCGGACGGCGTGTGGCCGTCCGGGCGAGTGTGGAGAGCACGGTCCCTCCCGGCGAGGCGTCGGTTGATGCCCTCAGGCTCGCGGGGGAGGGGGTGGCGCCGGATCGCCGGAGGGAGCGGTTTCCGGGGCTCGGTCGTACGGGGGAGGAAGTCGCCGGTCTCACTCCTCAGAGGGAGGAACGAACGGACGGGTAGGAGAGTTGCCCTCCATGTCAGTGCCAGTGCCAGTGCCAGCGCCAGCGCCAGCGCCCGTGCCCGTGAAGGAGCCCGTATGTCCGACGTGCCCGCCGTCCGTGAACTCCGCCTCGTCGTCACCGCCGACGACTACGACGAGGCGCTGCGCTTCTACCGCGATGTCCTCGGCCTGCCCGAACGCGCCGCCTTCTCCTCGCCCGACGGCCGGGTGACCATATTGGAGGCGGGTCGGGCCACGCTGGAGATCACCGATCCGAACCATGCGGCGTTCATCGACGACGTGGAGGTCGGCAGCCGGGTCGCCGGGCACATCCGCGTCGCCTTCCAGGTCGGCGACTCCACGGCCGCGACGGCGAGGTTGGCCGCAGCGGGCGCCGAGGTGCTCGCCGAGCCGACCCGCACCCCTTGGAACTCCCTCAACTCCCGCTTGGAGGCTCCGGGTTCGCTGCAACTCACACTCTTCGAGGAGCTCGGGGACCAACTCGGGGACCAGGACCAACTCGGGGACTAGGCGGAACCCGGCGTCACCAGCCCGGTCTCGTAGGCGCAGATCACCGCCTGCACCCGGTCCCGCAGCCCCAACTTGCTCAGCACATTGCTGACATGGGTCTTCACGGTGTGCTCGCTGACGAACAGCGTGGTGGCGATCTCCGCGTTGGACAGCCCTCGCGCCAGCATCCGCAGCGTCTCCACCTCGCGGGCAGTCAGCACGTCCAGGCGGTCCGGGGTGACCTCGACCGTGGCCTCCTCCCGGCGGCGGCGCACGATGTCCGCGACCAGCCGGCGGGTCACGGCCGGCGCGAGGAGTGAGTCCCCGGCGGCGACGACGCGCACGGCGTGCACCAGGTCGTCCCGGCGCACGTCCTTGAGCAGGAAACCGCTGGCACCCGCGTACAGGGCCTCGTAGACGTACTCGTCCAGGTCGAACGTGGTCAGCATGACGACCTTGCACGCGGACTGCCCGCACACCCGGCGGGCCGCCTCCAGGCCGTCCATCACCGGCATGCGGATGTCGAGGAGCAGCACGTCCGGCGTGTGGCGCTGCACCGCGGCGACCGCCTCGGCGCCGTCCCCGGCCTCGGCGACGACCTCGATGTCCGTCTGCGCCTCCAGGATCATGCTGAAGCCGCTGCGCACGAGTTCCTGGTCGTCGGCGACGACCACCCGGATGCTCACCCGAGGGCCGCCTGCCGGTCTCCGGCCGGGAGCCGTACGACGACCCGGAAGCCACCGTCCGGGCCGCGCCCGGCATGAGCCTCGCCGCCGCAGGCGGCCGCCCGCTCCCGGACACCGATCAGCCCGTGCCCACCACCCGGCCGCGCGTGGCCGGGTCCCGAACTCGCGGGGTTGAACCCGGAACCCGCGTGGCCGTGTCCCGAACTCGCGGGGCTGAATCCGGAACCCGCGTGGCCGTGTCCCGAACTCGCGGGGCTGAATCCGGAACCCGCGTGGCCGGGTCCCGAACCCGCTGGACCGCGTCCGTCGTCCGTCACCGTCAGTGTCAACGCCTCCTCCGCCCAGTCGAGTTCGACGGTCGCGGAGGAAGCGTACGCGTGCTTGACCGTGTTGGTGAGGGCCTCCTGGACCACCCGGTAGGCGGCGATGTCGGTGTCCGGCGGAAGGGGCAGGGGCTCACCCGTCGTGCTCAACCTCACCCGCAGGCCGGTGGATTCACCCACCTGACGGACCAGCGCCGGCAGTGCCCGGATGCCGGGTTGCGGTGAAGTCCCGTTGCGTTGCTCCTCCTTGAGGACGCCGAGGATGCGACGCAACTGCGCCATCGCGTCCCGGCCCGCCCCCGCGATCGCGTCGAACGCGGCCTCCGCGCGCGCCGGATCACTGCGCACCACCACCGGCCCGGCCTCGGCCTGCACCACCATCAGGCTCACCGCGTGGGCCAGGATGTCGTGCATGTCCCGGGCGATCCGGGCCCGCTCCTGCGCCGTCGCCCGCGCGGTGTCCGCGGCCCGCTCCCGCTCCAACCGCCGCGCCCGGTCCTCCAGTTCGGCGGTGTAGGCACGCTGGACACGGGCGAGCACACCGAACGCGTAGGCGCAGGCCACGCTCATCAACTGGAAGGCGTACTCGAAGGGTTCCGGGCTCTCCTTGTGCGTCATGACGAGCGTGACCCCGATCGTCCAGCCCACCAGCATGAACCGCCGCTGCCACGGCGTGCCGAGGGCGGCCATGGTGTAGAGGACCACGAACCCGCCGTACATCAGGTCCGGCGGCGGCGCGTGGTACAGCGCCTGCGCGGGGGTGGCCACCGACACCGCGCAGGCCATCGCGAACGGCGCCCGGTGCCGCCAGACCAGGGGCACGGCGGTGGCCGCGCCGAGCAGCCAGCCCTGCCAGGTCAGCCGGTCGTCCCCCTCGTCGGGGAAGATCCACTGGAGCGAGGCGGCGAACAGTACGAGGGCGGCGAGCGCGGTGTCGACGACGTAGGGATTCGCCGTACGCACCCGCTTGACCAGCGGCGCGAACCAGGGGTGAGCGGACATCGGCGGCTCCTCGGGGCAGGGGCCGTTCCAGTATCGCGAGCGGTCCGGGGCGCGGCCTCGCCGGTGAGAGGGATATCCGCGCGCTAGTCAGCGGGGCGCAGTCACGGCCGCTCCGGTTCGTCCTCGTTTAACTATCAGTGCTTACCTACGCGTCCGTAACCTCACGGCTCCCATTCACCGCACAGAAGGGACGCTCTGAGGTGAAGAGGAAACGGAAGCCGCTGTTGCTGGGGTTCGCGGCCGTACTGCTCGGGGGAGCCCTGGCGGGACCCGCGGTCACCGCCGAGGCCGGGACACCGGGCGTCTGCACCGCCGCCGACGCGGACATCTACCGGCCGCCGGCCCGGCCGTCGGCCCCCGGCACGGTCATCGCCTGCCGTGCCGTCTCCGCGCTGCCGATGGTGGGCGACGGCACGCCCCTGAAGGCGTGGAAGGTGCAGTACGGCTCCACCGACGCGCACGGCAGGCCCATCGCCGTCGCCGGGACCGTCGCCGTTCCGGAGGAGCCGTGGACCGGGCCCGGCGCCCGCCCCCTGGTCTCCTTCGCGCCCGGCACCCTCGGCATCGGCCCGCAGTGCGCCTTCTCCAGGCAGCTCGCCGGCGAGTGGGTCGACGCCTACGAGGGCCCGAACATCGCGGCCCTCCTCAAGGCGGGGTACGCGGTCGCCGCGACCGACGGCGTCGGCTACCTCGACGGACAGGTCCACCCGTACGTCTCCGGCCTCGACGCCGGTCACGCCGTCCTCGACATGGCCCGCGTCGCCTCCAAGGTCCCGGGCAGCGGGGTCGGCGCACAGGCGAAGGTCGGTCTGTGGGGCTACTCCGAGGGCGGCTCCGGCAGCCTCTGGGCGGCGCAGCTCGCTGCCTCCTACGCGCCCGAGCTGAAGATGGCGGGCGTGGCCTCGGGCGGGGTTCCCGGCGACCTCAAGCAGGTCGGCACCCAGCTCAACGGCAGTGGCTTCGCCGGTTTCCTCGTCGACGCGGTGATCGGCCTGTCGGTCACCCACCCCGAGATGCCCTTCGACGAACTCCTCAACGACCGGGGCCGCAAGGCGATCGCGAAGGTCAAGTCCCTGTGCGCGGTCGGCACGGTGGCCCAGTTCGTCGGCGCCCGCATCGAGAACTACACCACCGACCACCTCTCCCTGGCCGACATCTACGCCCTGCGCGGCCCCGACGGCACCACCTGGGGCGAACTCGTCGACGGCAACCAACTCGGCGTCGGTATCGGCCCGTCCGGCTCCGGGGCGCGCTACGAGATCGGCTTCCCGGTCCTCCAGTACCGCGGCCTCCTCGACGAGGTCATCCCCGCGGAGACCGGGTACGGCACGCGGCGGGCGTACTGCGACGCGGGGGTCGAGACGCGCTGGAAGGCGTACGCGGGGGACCATCTGCTGGGTGATCCGCAGGCGGTCGACGACGTGGTGGCGTGGCTGGGGGAGCGGTTCGCGGGGCGGGTGATGACCGGCAACTGCTAGAGCCTCGCGGGATGCCGTACGGGGCGCGCCGCGGGGGTGTCATGGGGTGGGTCATGGGTGGCCTCACTTCTCCGGCCGCCACCCCAACGCCCGCGATATCCCGCGCGCAGCGACCCGCACCGCCGGCACCAACACCGGTACTTGCGCGTCGACTTGGGGCACCACGATCGACACGGCGGCCACCACCGCCCCGCCGGTCCCGCGCACGGGGGCGGCCACCGACAGCGCGTCGTCGGTGACCTGACGGTCGCTCACCGCCACCCCCGTGCGCCGGGTCTCGGCCAGGACCCGGCGCAGCCGTGCCGGGTCCGTGATCGTGTACGGGGTGAAGGAGGCGAGGGGCCCCGCGCAGTACCGCTCCTGGGACTCCGGGGTGTCATGGGCCAGCAGCGCGAGTCCGACGCCGGTGGCGTGCAGCGGCCAGCGGGCGCCGACCCTGATGTGCACGCCGACCGACGAACGCCCGGACAGCCACTCGATGTAGACGACGTCCCCGCCGTCCCGGACCGCCAACTGCACGTTCTCGTGCGTCGCTTCGTACAGGTCCTCCAGGTACGGCAGCGCGGTCTGCCGCAGTCCGAGCCCGCGCGGGGCGAGGGCGGCGACTTCCCACAGGCGCAGGCCCACGTGGTAGACGCCGGACTCGTCCCGCTCCAGGGCGCCCCACTCGGTGAGGGCGCCCACGAGCCGGTGCGCGGTGGTGAGGCTCAGCCCGGCCCGGCGGCTGATGTCCGTCAGGCTCAGCGCCGGGTGCTGGTGGTCGAACGCGCCGAGCACGGACAGCAGCCGGTCGGGCGCGGTGGGGGTGCCCCTGTGGGAGCGGACCCTCGACTGGCCTGTCATGGCTGGTCGGCGATCCTCAGCAGCAGCGCGTGCAGCGCGTCGCGCTCCTCGGCGTCCAGCGGTTCCAGCAGGTCGTTGGTCACCCGCCGCCCCGCCTCGTCGGTGTCGCGGAGGAAGGCGCGGCCCTTCTCGGTGAGGACGACGATCTTGCTGCGGCGGTCGTCGGGGGAGGGCCGGCGCTCGGTGAGGTCCAGCTTCTCCAGGTCGTCGACCAGGCCGACGATCGCGCTCGGGTCGTAACCGAGCCGGGTGCTCAGCTCCCGCTGGAGGGCGCCCGCGGAACCGGCGAGATAGCGCAGCACCGCGTAGTGCCGCAGCCGCAGCCCGGACTCCTGGAGGAACGTGTTGAAGAGCTGACCCGAGCGGAGCCCCAGGCGGTAGAGCAGATAGCCGGTGTCCGCGTGCAGCCCGCGCATCCACGGCTCGTCCGCGTCGATGGGCTTGGGGGTGGCGTGCTGGCGAGTGATGGCGGGCTCCCTGGGTCGCGGTACCGGCATGCAGATTCCAGCATGACGCACCCGTCGGTCACCAACAACTATTGACGTCAACAATTATTGCTCTTAGCTTCGATCTCGAAGCCGCAGCGACGCGCCTCCCGGGCGCGTCCCCCGCATCAGCTCGTGAAGGGACCTCCCCCGTGCCCAGCATCGATCTCTCCGGCAAGGTCGCCGTCGTCACCGGCAGCGGCCGGGGCCTCGGCCTCGCCTATGCGCACGCCCTCGCCGCCCACGGCGCCTCCGTGGTCGTCAACGACGTCGACGAGGCGGTGGCCGAGCAGGCCGTGAAGTCCCTCACCGAGGCCGGCGGCACGGCGGTCGCCGAGGTCGTCCCGGTCGGCACCACCGAGGCGGCGGAGCGCCTGGTCGACCGGGCCGTGACGGAGTTCGGCCGGCTCGACGTCCTGGTCACCAACGCGGGGATCCTGCGCGACAAGGTGCTGTGGAAGATGACCGACGACGACTTCGACGCGGTGATCACCACCCACCTCAAGGGCACCTTCACCTGCGCCCGCGCCGCCGCCGTCCGCATGCGCGAGCAGGGCGAGGGCGGCTCCCTGATCCTGGTCGGCTCCCCGGCCGGCCAGCGCGGCAACTTCGGCCAGACCAACTACGCCGCCGCCAAGGCCGGCATCGCCGCCATGGCCCGTACCTGGTCCATGGAGCTGGGCCGCGCGGGCATCACGGTCAACGCGATCGTGCCGGTCGCCGCGACCGCGATGACCGAGACCATCCCCGCCTTCGCCCCGTACATCGAGGCCATGAGGAACGGCGAACCGCTCCCCGACTTCCTGCGCAAGGGCGAGGGCTTCGGCACCCCCGAGGACTGCGCGGCCCTCGTCCCCTTCCTCGCCTCCGAGGCGGCCCGCGGCATCACCGGGCAGGCCATAGGAATCGGTGGCGACAAGGTGGCACTCTGGTCGCATCCGCAGGAGATCAAGACGGCGTACGCCGACGGCGGCTGGACCCCGGAAACCCTCGCCGACGCCTTCCCCACCTCGGTCGGCGCCGAACTCCAGTCGGTCGGCATCCCGGCCCCGAAGCTGCCGGAGGCGTGATGGACATCGACGAGCTGGTCGCCATCGACGTACACACCCACGCGGAGGTGTCGTCGAAGGGCCACTCCTCCCTCGACGACGACCTGCACGACGCCTCCTCCGCCTACTTCAAGGTCGAGGGCAAGCGGAAGCCGACGCTGGAGGAGACGGCCGCCTACTACCGCGAGCGGAAGATGGCCGCGGTCATCTTCACGGTGGACGCGGAGTCGGCCACCGGCACCGCACCCGTCCCCAACGAGGAGGTGGCGGAGGCGGCGGCCGCCAACGCGGACGTCCTCATCCCCTTCGCCTCCATCGACCCCTTCCGCGGCAAGGCGGGCGTCCGGCAGGCCAGGCGCCTGGTCGAGGAGTACGGGGTGAAGGGCTTCAAGTTCCACCCCAGCATCCAGGGCTTCTTCCCCAACGACCGCTCGGTGGCGTACGACCTCTACGAGGTCATCGAGGAGACCGGCACGATCGCCCTCTTCCACACGGGCCAGACCGGCATCGGCGCCGGGGTCCCGGGCGGCGGCGGCATCCGCCTGAAGTACTCCAACCCCCTCCACGTGGACGACGTGGCGGCCGACTTCCCGCACCTGAAGATCATCCTGGCGCACCCGTCCTTCCCCTGGCAGGACGAGGCCCTCGCGGTCGCCACCCACAAGCCGGGCGTCCACATCGACCTCTCCGGCTGGTCCCCGAAGTACTTCCCGCCGCAGCTCGTCCAGTACGCCAACACCCTGCTCAAGGACAAGGTCCTCTTCGGCTCCGACTTCCCCGTCCTCACCCCCGACCGCTGGCTCGCCGACTTCGAGAAGCTGTCGATCAAGGACGAGGTGAAGCCGAAGATCCTCAAGGAGAACGCCGCCCGCCTGCTCGGGCTGACGAAGCCATAAGGGGCCGTAGATGCGCAACGAGGGACTGGGGTCGTGGCCCGCACGCCGGGCCCGCAAGACCCCGCACCGCACCGCTCTGGTGCACGGCGACACGACCTGGACGTACGCCCAGCTGCACGAGCGCACGACCCGCCTCGCGCACGCCCTGCGCGCCCGGGGCGTCCGGCGCGGCGACCGGATCGCCTACCTCGGCCCGAACCACCCCTCCTACCTGGAGACCCTGTTCGCGGCGGGCACCCTCGGCGCGGTCTTCGTCCCGCTCAACATCCGCCTCGCCGGCCCGGAGATCGCGTACCAGCTCGCCGACTCCGGCGCCAAGGCGCTCGTCTACGGCCCCCAGTACACGGGCCTGGTCGCGGGCCTGCCGGGCGACACGGACGTACGGGCGTACGTGGAGGTGGGCACCGAGTACGAGGAGGAGCTCGCGAGGTCCTCCGCAGAGCCGATCGACCAGCCGGTGACGCCCGACGACACCTGCATCATCATGTACACCTCGGGCACGACCGGCCGCCCCAAGGGCGCGATGCTCACCCACGGCAACCTGACCTGGAACGCGGTCAACGTCCTCGTCGACCACGATCTGATCGCCGACGAACGCGCCCTGGTCTCGGCCCCGTTGTTCCACACGGCGGGCCTGAACATGCTCACGCTCCCGGTCCTCCTGAAGGGCGGAACGTGCGTCCTGGTGGAGGCCTTCGACCCGTCGGCGACCTTCGACCTGATCGAACGCCACCGGATCACCTTCATGTTCGGCGTCCCGACGATGTTCGAACAGATCGCCCGCCACCCGCGCTGGCCGGACGCGGACCTCTCCTCCCTCCGCATCCTCACCTGCGGCGGCTCCCCGGTCCCCACCTCGATGATCGGCGTCTACCAGGAACGCGGCCTGACCTTCCTCCAGGGCTACGGCATGACGGAGGCCGCCCCCGGCACGCTCTTCCTGGACGCCGAGCACGCGGTGGGCAAGACCGGTTCGGCGGGCGTGCCGCACTTCTTCAGCGACGTACGGGTCGTACGACCGGACATGGCGCCGGTCGAGGTCGGCGAGACCGGCGAGGTCGTCGTCCGCGGCCCGCACGTCATGCCCGGCTACTGGGGTCTGCCGGAGGAGACGGCCGCGTCCTTCACGGACGGCTGGTTCCGCAGCGGGGACGCCGCCCGTGTCGACGAGGACGGCTATGTCTTCATCGTCGACCGCATCAAGGACATGATCATCTCGGGCGGCGAGAACATCTACCCCGCCGAGATCGAGGACCTGCTCCTCACCCATCCCGACATCGTCGAGTGCGCGGTCATCGGCGTACCGGACGACAAGTGGGGCGAGGTGCCACGGGCGGTCGTGGTCCCCCGCGAGGGCGCCTCGCTCGACCCCGACGAGGTACTGGCCTCCCTCTCCGGCCGCCTCGCCAAGTACAAGATCCCCAAGTCGGTGGTCCTCGCGGCCGAGTTGCCGCGCACCGCCTCCGGAAAGCTCCTCAAGTCCCGTGTCCGTACCCGGTACGGCAACAGCGAAGGAACCTCATGAGCATCACCGTCAACGGCCTCGACGAACTCAAGAAGCTGGCCGGCAGCGACCTGGGCACCAGCGAGTGGATCGAGGTCACCCAGGACCGCATCGACACCTTCGCCGACGCGACGGGCGACCACCAGTGGATCCACGTCGACCCGCAGCGCGCGGCCGAGGGCCCCTTCGGCGCCCCGATCGCCCACGGCTACCTCACCCTGTCGCTGTTCATCCCGCTGTTCACCGAGCTGTTGGACGTCCAGGGCGTCACGACGAAGGTCAACTACGGCCTGAACAAGGTCCGTTTCCCGTCGCCGGTGAAGGTCGGCTCACGCATCCGTCTCGTGGCGAAACTGGCGGACGTCGAGGACGTGCCGGGCGGAGTCCAGATCACGGTCGACGGGGCGATCGAGATCGAGGGCGGGGGGAAGCCGGCGGCGGTGTTGCAGAGTCTGTCGCGGTTCTACGCCTGAGGGCGGAGTGGCGCCGGGCGGGCATTCCGCCAGGTGCTTGTCAGGATTGGCCGTTAGGGTAAGAGGGATTGTCATCCGCTACGCCTACCGCATCACCCAGCCGGGGGCATAGTTTAGGCCTCGCGAGGGCTCCCTCGGCTGTACCGTTCTGCCTGGATGATTGCCGCCCCTCCACCACGCGGCCATTCAGTAACTTCCACCTCACCTCTCCTGACCAGGGATTAACGTGACTGTTCCAACAAGAGCCACCGCCGGCATCCCGATGCTTGCCCCGGCTCGTAAGACCGTGTCTCTCCTCGACGCTCCGTACAACCCCAAGAGTGTCCGAGGTGTGCGGCGCGCTCTCTCGTCCACGCAGGCACGCACAGGAGCGGGGCCGACGTTCCAGTCGGCCATCTGAGCGCACCGCATACTCCGTCATGACCGGTCTGACCGTCCCGTTCCGGCAACTCGTGTGGAAAGTGCACAGCAGGTGCGATCTAGCCTGTCGGCACTGTTACGTCTACGAGCACGCCGACCAGAGCTGGAGTTCCCAGCCCAAGGTGATCTCGCAGGAAGTGATCTCTTGGACAGCTCTCCGGCTGGCGGAGCATGCCAAGAAGCACGAGCTCGCCTCCGTACAGGTGATTCTGCACGGAGGCGAGCCGCTGCTTGCCGGCCCGAGCCGCTTACGCAGCATCTGCGAGGAACTCACTGCGGCTCTGCACGGCCTGTGCGATCTCGATCTGCGTATTCACACGAATGCAGTACAGCTCAACGAGCGGCATCTGGAGCTCTTCGCAGAGTTCGACGTCAAGGTGGGGGTATCTCTCGACGGCGACCGTGCGGCCAATGACCGTTTCAGGGTCTTCACGAACGGCCGCAGCAGCCATGAGAAGGTTCTCAAGGCGATCAGACTGCTCGATCAGGACCGCTACCGGCACCTCTTCGCCGGCATCCTGTGCACCGTCGACGTGCGCAACGATCCCGTCGCCGTCTATGACGCTCTGGCCGCCCTGCGCCCCCCGCGCATCGACTTCCTTCTTCCCCATGGCACGTGGGACGACCCCCCGCTGCGCCCCGACGATGTCGCCACCCCCTATGCCGATTGGCTCCTCACCGTCCATGATCACTGGACTCGGCAGCACTGCCCGATGCCTGTTCGGCTGTTCGACTCCATCGTCAGCACCCTCGGCGGGGGTCCCAGCCTGACTGAGGCGGTGGGACTTGACGCGGCTGATGTGGTCGTGGTCGAGACCGACGGGTCTTATGAGCAGGCAGACTCACTGAAGACAGCGTTCGACGGGGCTCCGTTCACCGGCATGGACGTCTTCCGTCACAGTCTTGACGAGGTGGCGGAGCATCCTGGGTTCGCTGCCAGGCAACGGGGGTTGGACGGTCTGTGCGCGGAGTGCCGCGCATGTCCCGTGAGGCGCTCCTGCGGTGGTGGGCTGTTCGCACACCGGCATCGAGGGGACGGCACCGGGTTTGACAACCCGTCGGTTTACTGCGCCGACCTCAAGGAACTCATCTACTCCATCGACTCCCGGACCGAGGCCGGTGCGGACCGTCCCATCGGCGGCTTCGACGCCCTGGCCGAGGGCAGCGACTACGGCATCGGGCAACAGGGACTCCTGCGGACGCGGAGCGACGTGGCCCGCGACCTGTTGACCCGGATCCATCATGAAATCGGCGTCCCCAGCGGTGAGTTGTGGTCCGAGGCGTGGCAGAGCGCCTCGAACCTCGCAAGCCATCATGGCGCGCTTCTGGACGAGTTCCTGTCCTCCCCCTACGTACGCTCGTGGGCCGTGCGATGCCTCGACGGCACGGCCTCCGCCGACCACCTCGCCTCGCTCGTGGCGGCCGTGGCGCTGCCGACCGGAGCCGTGGACCGGGTGACCGTACCGGTTCAAGGAGGATTTGCTCAGCTGCCGGGTCTCGGCAGACTGCGGATCCGCTTCGCAGCCGACACGGTTGAGCTCACGAGGGCTCATCTCCAGGGCCCCGACTGGGAGCCGCTGCGCCGCGTACGGACAGACACGCTCGACGTCGTGGTGGACCGTGCCGATCCATTCCGGCACTCCTACGACGCTCCGTCCGCCGAAGGGCCGACGGACGGCGAGGAAGAACTTCGGCGACGTGTGCTTCCAGCGGCCTGGGCGCTGATCCGCAGGGACGTGCCCGCAGCCGCGTCCGGAATGAGCCAGGCTGTTCGCGTCATCACTCCGCTCACACCGGGCACGGCCTACCCCGCGCCAGGAGGAGGCTTCACGGGGCTGGCCGTCCGCCTGACCTCCGACCCGGCCCTCGTCGCCGAGGACTTGGTGCGCGGATACCGGCTCGGTCTCCTGGACGCTCTGCTCGATGTGTGCGAGCTCTACGACGAATCGGACGTTCGCACGGGAGCGCTGCTTGCCGACGTCTACGCCCGTGCGGCTACCGACATGCTCCGGGGCGACCCGGGAGCGGTGGGGCGTACACGGGCACTGTTGCAGGAGTTGGTGGCCGCCGATGCGCTGACTGCGCTGGGGCGACGGTTCGTCGACGGTGTGGGGCGCAGTCTGTGACCGACACGGCCTCGCTCGCCGAGGATTTCGAGGCACTGGGCGTCCGGCCCGGGGCCGTCCTGCTGGTCCATGCATCCCTGCGCAGGGTGGGCGCCGCGCCGGAGACCGTCCTTGAAGCATTGCGTCGGGCCGTCGGCCAGGAGGGGACCGTCGTCGTCCCGACGTTCACTGCGGGGAACTCCGACACCTCACCCGCCTATCGGGCCCGCACCCGGAACATGGCGGTGGATCAACTCGGGGCGTACCGCAGGCAGATGCCGCCCTTCGAGGTGAACCGCACTCCTTCCGAGGGCATGGGGCGGTTGGCAGAAGCGGTGCGTTGCGCTCCCGGCCGGGCCCGCAGCACACACCCGCAGACGTCGTTCGCCGCTGTGGGCGCCAGCGCGGCGGAACTGCTGGCCGTGCACGACGAAGACTGCCACCTCGGGGAGCGGTCCCCGCTCGCCAGCCTGGACGCGGCCGGGGCGCAGGTGCTCCTGCTCGGTGTGGGCTTCGAGGTGTGCAGTGCCTTTCATCTCGGCGAATACCGGGTTCTCGCCCCGCCGCAGCGGACCTACCGGTGTGTGGTGCTGCGAGACGGGGTGCGGCGCTGGACGTCGTACGAGGACGTGGACCTGGATGACAGCGACTTCGGTGCGCTCGGAGCCGAGTTCGAGAAGGACGACGCGAAGAGGTCTTCCCCCGTCATCCTCGGTGGCAGCGTCGGTGCCACGCATGCCCGGCTCTTCCCGCTCGGCGCGGCGGTGGAGTTCGCCACCGGATGGCTGGCCGGAAACCGCCGTATCCGTCCTTCCACAGACACGTCACAAATCGCGGCTGGGTTCTTACACTAAGTGTCCACCCCTGCGGCACAGGGGACGGGATCGGGGGATCGCGTGGAGCCGACGGAACCGCCAGGGGGCGCCGTCCCCTACTTCTTCCTCAGCTACGCCCGCATGCCGCGGGACGGATCCGGTCGCACCAACCCGGATCTGTGGGTCCATGACCTGTTTCACGAACTGTGTGACTGCATCGACAACTTGACGGACCATCCCGGTATGCCAGGGTTCATGGACGGGTCGATGAAGACCGGGCAGCTCTGGAATGCGGAACTCGACTATTCGCTGGCGCGCTGCCGGGTCTTCGTGCCGCTCTACTCACCGCGCTACTTCATCAGCTCGTGGTGCGGCAAGGAGTGGACCGCCTTCAGCAACCGCACGGTGCGGCACCGGAATCCAGGGCCGCTCAGCACCCCCAGCGCGGTGGTGCCGGCCCTCTGGGCGCCCGTCCCGGACAACCGACTCCCGGAATGCGTCAAGGGAGTTCAGTACATGGACCCGGAATTCGGGGAGGCCTATCGTGAGAACGGGTTCTACGGGCTGGCCAAACTGACGTCCTTCCGTGGGGACTACGAGAAGGCGATCCACCATCTGGCCAAGCGAATAGTCGCGGTGGGCGAGAGTGTAGTCGTCCAACCCGGCCGCCGTAACGGACTCAGTACGGCGCACGACGCCTTCGCGGCCACCTCTGCCACGACTTCGACGACCAGACGTACTTTACGCGTCAGCGTGGCAGCCGCGACCCTGGACCGATTGCCCGAGGGGAGAGCGCGCGACTACTACGGACCCTCGGCACTGGACTGGAACCCTTACCACCCTACCTCTGAGCGGCCGTTGGCCCAGATCGCTGCCGACATCGCCGTGGATCTGGCCCTGCGCCCCGACGTGCGCGAGTTCGACCACACGTCGCGCCCGGCCGAAGGGCCGGAGGTCCTGCTCCTCGACCGCTGGGTGTTACGTGACGCCGAACGCCGTGACAATCTCGGAGAGTTCGATCGCAGTGACCTGCCCCTGACCGGCCTGGTCGTGCCGTGGAACGAGAACGATCCCGACAGCGACGAAGCCGAGTTCGAGCTGGCCGCCCAGACCGAGGCCACTTTGACGCGTCGCATCCGGGTGGGGCGGCAAGTGTGCCGACCCGCGGTGCGAGGCGTCCCCGACCCGTCGGCGTTCGACGCCGTGCTGCGCTATGTCGTGCAGTGGGCCGAGAGCGAGTACCGCAAGCGGGCTCAGCCCCGACCGCCGGTCGGAGACAGCACGCCGCGCTTCCGGCTGCGCGGGAACGACAGCTTTGACAGCCGGTCCCAGGGACGTCTGCGGAACGCCGAGGAGGAAGACCGCGATGAGCAGTCTTGACGAACAGGACGGCCGCGTGGGCCGCATCGTCACGTTCTACTCGTACAAAGGCGGCACCGGCCGAACGATGGCCCTCGCCAACACGGCCTGGATCCTGGCTGCCAACGGCAAACGCGTCCTCGTCGTGGACTGGGACCTCGAGGCCCCGGGCCTGCATCGTTTCTTCCACCCGTTCCTCGATCCGTCCACGGTCGGCGCCACCACAGGTGTCATCGACATGCTCAAGGAATACGCCTGGGCGGTCACCGACGACGCTGACGGCGGGGCGGGGGAACGAGCACCAGACTGGCACCGGGGCTACGCCCGCATCCAGCCCCACGCTGTCTCTCTGGACTGGTCGTTCCCCGATTCCGGCACGCTCGACCTGGTGTCCGCAGGACGCCAGAACCGCGACTACTCGGCGCTGGTGAGCACTTTCGACTGGGATCACTTCTACGACGAGCTGGGCGGGGGCCTCTTTTTCGACGCGCTGCGCGAGGACATGCGGAGCAACTACGACTACGTCCTCATCGACAGCCGCACCGGCTTATCGGATATCGCTGATATCTGCACCGTCCATCTGCCCGATCTCCTGGTCGACTGCTTCACGCTCAGCGATCAGAGCATCGACGGCGCCGCCGCAGTCGCCCACGACATCCGCGACCGGTTCGGCAGCCGGCGCATCCGCATCCTCCCCGTTCCCATGCGCATCGACGAAGGGGAGAAGGAGAAGGCCGACGCGGGGCGCGCGCTGGCCCGTGCGAAGTTCGACGGGTTCCCCTCCGGCATGACGGAGGATGAACTCACCGGGTACTGGGGCTCGGTGGAGGTCCCCTATCGGCCCTACTACGCCTACGAGGAGACGCTGGCCACGTTCGGCGACGAGGCCGGCAACGCCACCTCCCTCCTGGCCGCGTTCGAACGGCTCACCGGCGTGATCAGCGACCAGGCCGTGATCTCGCTGCCGCGCATGCCCGACGAGAAGCGCGAGGCGGTCACGGCGAAGTTCACCCGGCCCCGGCTGGCGCTTCCTGACCTGCATCTCAGCTACGTGTCCGAGGACCGGATGTGGGCTGACTGGATCGCCGTGCTCCTGTCCGGGGCCGGCTTCAAGGTGTCGCGCAAGTACGTCGGCTGCGAGGGTGACGGCGCCGAGAAACCCGCCGACCGCACCGTCTTCGTGCTCTCAGCAGCTTTCCAGCGCTCTGCGCGGGCCCGCCAGGTGTGGGACGCAGCCACCGGCAGTACCTTCTCGGCCCGCCGTCAAGTCGTCGCTGTCCGGGTCGGTGACCTGCGTCCCATGCCCAGCTTCAGTGAGCGACCCTCGGTCGACCTGGTGCGCACCAACGAGAGGGTTGCGGCCTCGGCACTGCTCAGGGCCCTCGGCAAGCCGCCGCTCGCTGCGGAGTCGCCAGACGACTCGACGCTCGTCGATGCACGCTTCCCGGACACCGCGCCCAAGTTCTGGAACATCTCTCCGCGCAATTCCTCGTTCACCGGCCGCAGCGCGTTGCTGGAGAAGCTCCGCGACGGGCTCGGCAGCAGCGCATCGGGCAGCTCCACAGCACCGTACGCCCTGTACGGGCTCGGCGGCGTCGGCAAGACGCAGATCGCACTGGAGTACGTGCATCGATTCGCTGCCGACTACGACCTCGTGTGGTGGATTCCCTCTGAGCAGAACGAATTCGTGGTCTCGGCCCTCTCCGACCTCGGACGCAGGCTGGGCCTCAGGCTTGGCGACGATGTGGCCCAGGCCGCCCAGGAGGTCTGCGACCATCTGCGCCAGTCCTCCTCACTGCTGCGCTGGCTGCTGGTGTTCGACAACGCCGACGAGCCGGAGGAGCTCAGCAAGCACTTCCCCGGAGGCTCCGGCCATGTCTTGGTCACTTCTCGCAACCAGACCTGGCTGCAGCATGGTGAAGCCCTGGAGATCGACCCCTTCTTGCGCGAGGAGAGCATCGAACATCTGCTGCGTCGAGCCTCGGGCCTCAGCGCCGAGGACGCCGACCGGGTCGCCGCGGCGGTGGGGGACCTGCCACTCGCCCTCGACCAGGCCGGTGCCTGGCTGGCAGAGACAGGAACGCCCGTCGACACCTACCTCGCCGAACTCGAGCATCAGGCTGAGCGAGTGCTCTCGCTCAGCCAGCCCACGAACTACCCCGAACCGGTCGGCGCTACCTGGAACGTCTCCATCGAACGGCTGAAGCAACGTTCTCCCGCTGCCGTGCGTCTGCTGCAGCTGTGCGCCTTCTTCGCTGCCGAACCGATCTCCATGAAGCTGCTGTACGGCGACGCGATGACGACCGTCCTGGCCGAGAAGGACCCGTCGTTGCAGGAGAAGATGGTCCTGGGCCGGGTGATCCGGGAGATCGGCAAGTTCGCCCTGGCCAAGGTGGACAGGGCCACCGAATCCATCCAGGTGCACCGTCTGGTGCAGGCGGTGATCCGTTCTCAGCTCAAGCCCTGGGAACAGGAAGAAGCCAAGCATGTCGTGCACCGCATCCTGGCCGGTGCCCGACCCTCGGGGGAGGAGCCCATCGACGACCCCGAGAACCAGCCCACATTCGCCGCGATCTGGCCGCATCTGGAGGCGTCGGAGGCCAGCACCTGCGACGAGCCGAAAACCAGGCAACTGCTCATCGACCGTGTTCGCTACCTGTGGAAGCGCGGTGACCTCGACGCGTCTTCCGCGCTTGCCGACAAACTTCGGGAACTGTGGGAGGAGCAGCTGGCCGAGAGCCAGGGGCGTGCCGCCGCGCTCGAGGAACGTGAACGCACAGAAGGAAACCCTGTAACAGGGTCGGCGGATGCGCGCTTCGGTGGCGGAGCGCAGCGTACATCTGCCGAGGAGCGACGCTATGCCACGGAACTGGAAACACAGTTGCTGCACCTGGGCTTCCACAAGGCCAACGTGCTGCGATCGCTCGGCAAGTACGTCGAGGCAGAGGAACTGGGGTCGAAAACTCTTTCCCAGCAGCGTGCCCTGCTGCTGGCCGGGCATCCGCACATCCTGATGACAGCGAGCGGACTGGCCACGGATCTCGGCAGCATCGGCCGCTTCAACGACGCCCTGGAACTGGCCACCGAGGCCTACAACGGATTCAAGGACAACTTCGGCGAGGACCACCCGCGGACCCTCAGCGCCAACAACAACCGGGCTGTGTGCCTCAGGCTGCTGGGCCGCTACACCGAGGCCCGCGATGTCGACCAGGAGATCTACGACCTACGGCGCAACGACCTCGGAGCCGAGCACCCGCACACGCTGATCAGCATCACGAATCTGGGACGCGACATGCGCGAGACAGGCGAATACGAGTCGTCGATCTCGTTGCTGAACGGCAGCCTGGAGTCGTACAAGCAACTGTTCGGCGAGGTCTATCCGGAAACGCTGCGGACAGCCAAGAGCCTCGCGGTTTCGCTGCGCAAGGCCGGGCGGGTGGAAGAGGCGCGACTGCTCACGCATCAGACCCGCGAGCACTACCGCTTGCGTGACGCCCTGGCGTCGACTCCCGATGTGCTGGACTGCACACTGAACTTCGCAACCGATCTGTACGCCACTGGCGCGCGCGAGGAAGCCCTGACTCTGGCGCAGGACGTGGTGCGGCAATATCGCACAGCACCCGGCGAGCGTCATCCGGCGACGCTGGCAGCCATCAACAACCTCGGCATTTTCATGCGGGGTTCCGGCGACGTGCGCCGCGCGCTGATGCTGATGGAGGAGAACTTCGCCATCCTGCGGGAGGTGCTGGGCGACGAGCACCCTTATAGCTTGGCCTGCGCCGTCAATCTGGCCAATGTGCTCGCGGAGCTGAACGAGTTGCGCCGGGCCGAGGCACTGGAGCGCGTCGCGGTCAGCGGCTTCCAAACCGCGTTGGGCCACGACCATCCGGACACCATCGTCTCGCGTGCCAATCTGGGCGTCACCTTGCGTGCTCTGGGGCGTATCCCGGAAGCCGATCAACTTCAGGAGAGCGCACATGCCGAGTTGGCGCAGAGGCTCGGGGACAACCATCCGCACACCGTGAGCGTGCGCCAGGGCAAACGCATCCACCGGGACCTGGAGCCGCCGGCCGTCTGACCTGCAGGGACCTCACGTGTGGTCGGTCGTCAGCCGGGATCGTCCGCCGAGGAGCCAGGTCATGACGTCGGGCAGCACACGCAGCGATGCGAAGTGCGCTGCTTCCGGATGCAGGACGGCTCTGCCCCTTGGAATGCGTTCGGCCAGCCACCGTGTGTGACTGGCCGGCGAGAAGACATCCTGTTCGCCGTGCCATAGCAGTACGGGCGCGGAAATGTCGTCAAGGGAGAAGCCCCACGGGCTGCAGAATGACAGGGCGTCGTCCACCCAGCCGTCTGCGGACACGCTGAGAGCCTCAAGGTAGTTGCGTACCAGCATCGCGCGGATGCCTGCGTCGGCGACCACACTCAGATCGGATTCGGTGAGTTCCCAGCGCAGCTGCGCCAGCAGTTTGCGTGGATCCGCACGGATGTCGACCGAGCGTTCCCTCAGACTGGCGGCGAGTTTGTCGGGACCGTTCAGCGCCTTGGTGTACTCGCGGATGTTCGAAGCAGCCATACCTTCAAGCCAGTTGAGCCCGTCCGCGTCACGCGGGGCGAGACTGACCAGCACTGCCGCCCGGGTCACCCGGTCGGGCAGCAGGGCGGCACAGGCCAGAGCGTGCGGTCCTCCGCCGGAGCGGCCGACCACGGCGAAGCGGTCGATACCGAGATTGTCGGCGATGGTGGCGACGTCGGACGAGACATGAGCGACCTTGCGACCAGGCAGCCGATCGGAGGTTCCGTAACCGGGCCGGTCGTAAGTGATCAGCCGCACTCTTTGGTGATACAGGCGCATGGGCCTGGGCGCAGGGCCGAGTCTGCTACCAGGAGTGCCATGCAGCAGGAACACCGGCGAGCCGGTGCGGTCGCCGGTCACCTCGACTGCTAATCGTCGTCCGTCACCCATGTGCACGTCCGTGCGCATCCGCGGCCCCCTTCAAAGCCCCCGTCAACTGCGGAATTCCCTGTGTCGGTGCAACGGCCATTCCCCATGGAAGCTCAGATCATCCCGGAGCGCGCGGGTTTTGCGACATTGTGAGGTGCCGGTCCGCGAGGCGATGCGCCCGTCAGCCGTGGGCGGGAACCAGCTCGATGAGGCGCCGCGCCGCCTCCCTGGCCAGCGGCGTCAACCGCTCATGCACCCCCCGAAACGTCTTCTCCGCCCCCTCCGCCGGCCAGTCGTCCGGCAGATGCCTCACCGGCAGGCGCGGGTCGCGGCGGATCACCCGCAGCCACTCCGCCTGCAACAGCAACCGCTGCGCCAGCGCGTCGTCGGCCTCCGGTGCCCGGGACTCCCACGGCTGCCAGCGTTCTACGAACGCCTCGTACCGCGCCGCCAGTTCGGGCAGTTCCCAGGTCTCCTCGATCATCGCGCCGATGTCCATGCCCGCGTCGGCGTGGGCGCGGAAGACCTTGACGTGGGCGGACAGGCCCAGCTCGCCCACGAGGTCGGCGACGTCGACCTCGCCGGGGGCGATCCACAGGCCGCTGAACAGGGGGCCGAAGCCGGACCAGGTGAGTTTCGAGCGCAGGTCGTGGCGTTGGCGTTGCCAGGACTCGGGGAGGGAGAAGCCGAGGAGGGTCCAGGTGCCGTCCCAGTGGCGGTTCACCGCGCCGGTCTGCCAGATGCGGCGCTCGCCGTCCCGCAGGACCGCCTCCGAGTGCTCGGTCAGGCCGAAGTACATGCGGCGGCCTTCGCGCTGGCGGCGCAGCAGGCCGCGGTTCACCATGCGGGTGAGGGTGGAGCGGGTCGCCTGTTCGCCGACGCCCACGCGGGCGAACACATCGATGACGCTGCCGGAGTACACGCAGACGTCACGCCCGAGCACCTGGTCGCCCAGGAACGTGAGCATGAGGGACTGGGGCCGCAGCGACTCTTCCGTGGTCACGCGGCCCACGGTACCTCTCCCGGCCGCTCGCCAGGCCGCCGGTACCGTGCTCCGATCAGCCTGTGACCTGGCGGTACGAGTGGACGGCGGTCGCCACCGCGCACACCCCCGGCGGGATCACCTCCGCTCGGAGCGTGCCGGTGTGCGTGTCGTAGTCGATGCCCTCCGCCTCGAAGGTGCCGTCCGTGCAGATGCTGTGCCGGGGCAGGGCGAACAGGCTCTTCACCGTGCCCGTGATCGGCTGTCCGTCCAGTTTGCGGGGCAGGTCCACCTGGAGGAGGGGGCGGATCTCCGGGAACAGGGTGCCCGTGGCGTCGTTCGAGGCGCAGAGCAGGCGGGTGTCCGTCACGAAGTCGCAGCCCTGGATGTCGCGTACCGGCTTGTCGAGAGTGATCTGCCACGCCTCCGCCAGTGCGCCGCCCGTGGGTGGGGTCGCCGCATTCAACACCGGTGTCGGGAAGACCTGGAGTCTGTTCTGGTCGCCCCACTCGCCCGACACCAGCCACTGGCCGTCCGGTGACACGGCCGCGAAGGAGTTGTTGATCTTCTCGCCGGGGTTGAGGCGATGGACGTATTCGTAGCGCTTCCCGGCCGGCGTCGTCACCGCGAACATCTTCGACGTGCCGGTGTCCGGGCCCTGGTAGGCATCGAAGACATAGCCGTGCGCGATGTCCGGGTCGCCGACGTGGTTCCAGCCCTTGACGCGCAGGGACAGCGGGATGTCGGCCAGTCCGCGGTGCAGCAGGGTGCCGTCCGCCCGGGCGGCGAGCCCCTGCCCGCCGCCGAGCGTGTCGGTGTACGTCGTACCGGTCTCGGCCCAAGCCGGCTCCCCGGTCGCCGACGCCGGGCTCGTGCCCAGCACGGCGGCACCGAATAAGCAGCCCAGGACAGTGAGATGACGTCTCATCAGGCACCCGCCACGTCGACGAAGATGGGGTTCGAATAGAACCACGTATCCGCCCACGGGTCACCGTCCCCGGGCGGGTGCGGAATCGGACCGTTGGAGTCGACGGAGGCGCCGAGGTAGCCCGCACCATGGCGGTTGCCGTCGCTGCCGCGCAGCCTGACGTAGAAGGACTCGTCCCCGGCGGTCAGCGGGATGCGCAGGGTGTACGTCCCCTTCCGGCCGCTCACGTCCATCGTCCGTACGACCTTGGTGTCGGGGGCCCGCCAGGAGTCCCGGTCGGTCACCGGGCCGCGCACCGCGCCCCGGATCACGTCCACGTGCGCCAACTCCGGCAGGATTCCCTGGGGGTTGGGGCGGGACGCGGTCGTGACCGTCACATACAGGCTGATCCGCTCGCCCTTGCGGACGCGCAGCCGGCCGCCGAGCGTGACGCCCCGGCCCGCGTCGCAGTCCCGCTTCAGGCGGACGTCGAGGCCGTCGAGCAGATGGCCGTGGTCCAGCCAGACGCGGCCCGCGCGCAGGCCCGCCATCACCGCCCGGTAGCCGTAGCGGGTGACGCCGACGTGGGTGCGGCTGAACTCGCCGGGCCAGAAGTCGCTGCCGGGCTGTGCGACGTCGGTGTTCACCGGGTCGGGCAGCTTGCCGGTGTTGTCGAAGTTCTGGCCGGCGGGCCAGTCGCCGTTCTTCCAGGTGTCGAAGACCGTGCGGTGGTTGTCGGAGTTGGTGGTGATCGTGAACAGCCTGCCCTCGGCGAGCAGCGCGTCCCACAGGCCGCCGACCGTCGCCGTCGCCCAGTCGAAGCCGCCGTAGGTGAGGTAGGCGTCCGCCGGGTAGCCCGCCCAGGACTGGGCGGTCGGCTTGTTCTCGTACTCGCCCCGGATCGACGTCGCGCCGCGCCAGCCGGGGATCGCCGCGCCCTGGGCGCCCGGTGCGCCCTCCATGCCGATCATGATCTCGGGGGCCGCGTCCCGCCAGTTGCGCATCTCGTGCGGGGAGTCGATGCCGAGGCGGAGGGGGTGGTTGGCGAGGACGAGGACGTCGTCGACGTACCCCGAACGGCGTTGTTCCGCCAGCCACTTGATGGCCTTGACGGCGTGCGCCTCGTTGCGGGCGGTGTCCGCGCCGGTCGCGGAGCCGTCGGTGTAGCCGAGCAGCTTGCCGTCGTAGGCGAGCTCGAACTGGGTGAGCAGGTCGGTCTCGTGCGGGCCGGGCGCGGCGAAGACCGTGCAGTGCTCGGCGGCCGGGATGTACCACTCCAGACCCTGGAAGATCAGCTGACGCGGGTTCTCCGCACGGGCCTTGACGATCTCGGCGTGCTCCAGCTTGGCACCGTAGTTGGCGTGGCCGAAGTTGGAGTGCTCGTTGAACACCATCCAGTCGAGGCCGTACTTGGCGGCGGCCCGCGCCTGCTGGGAGAACGTGTACTTGGCGTCGTGGCTGTACACGGAGTGGACGTGGTGGTCGCCGACGAGGTAGGCGAGATGCGGGTCGTGGCCGCCGAGGCGCTGTTCGGCGGCCGCGGCGGGTACGGCCGCTCCACCGAGGGCGAAGGCGGCGCCGAACAGGCCCGCACGGCGCAGGAGTCCGCGCCGCGACAGGCCCTGCGGGTCGAGCTCGGCGGGGGAGACGGACGGGTCGGCCCAGGAGGGCAGCTGCTGCTCGGTCATGGTGATCGTTGATCCTCGACAGGTCAGTGGTTCATGAAGGACGTGACGGGCAGGGCCCGTTCGACGACGCGGACGTCGCCGAGGCGGCCGTGCAGGATCTGGTCGATCTTCCCGCCGTACTCGTAGCCGCCGAGCAGCCACGGCAGGCCCACGGAGGTGATGCCGGTCGCGGTCGCCTTCGGGTTGCGGACGACCGGGCAGCCCTCGACGTAGAGGGTGGTGTGCCGGCCGTCGTTGACGACGGCGAGGTGCCACCAGGTCTCCAGTGGCGTCTCCTGGCCCCAGTTGGTGGCGATGCCCTCCTGGTTCAGCGGGCGCATCGCCCACTGCGGCTCACGGTCGTTGGAGAGGGACAGCGTGGCCAGCGGCTCGTCGGGGTCGTCGGCGGTCTTTCCGGCGGCGCCGCCCGTACCGGTCCGGCTGACGACGCCGGACCAGGCGTGGTGGTCGGGGTCCCAGTCGGCGGGGAGGCGGTAGAACGCCTCGATGGTGTAACCCGCCTTGAAGGTCGCCGAGTTGAGCGGGGCGCCGTCGACCGTGCGCAGATACGCGCCCTTCAGCGGTGACTTGTAGCCCTGGAACTCCAGGCTGCCGTGGCCGGGTTGGTCCGGATGGTGGTCGGCGGACCAGCCGAGGGTGCCGCCGCCGACCGTGACGACAGCGAGGTCGTTGCCGCGTCCGGACAGGTCGCGGACCGTGTCCGTCACCGCGCTGTCGAACCGCCAGTAGGCCACCGTGCCCGGGATCAGCATGCGCGACGCCGGACGCGCCGGCCGGGCAGGAACCGGCGCGAAGCCGGAGAAGCGGTCGGCGAAGTCGAGGTCGACCGTGAACCGGTCGGCGTCACCGCTGAGTTCGATCTCCTGCCGCTCCAGCTCGTTGAGCCCCTTCCCGGCCCGGCCCAGGATCCACGGCGAGACGGTCTCGACGTCGATGACGTTCCGGTCGAGGTCGAAGCGGTAGAGCCGGATCATCGCGGCGCCGCCGAAGTAACGGTTCTGGTAGTTCGTCAGATGGAGGTGGACGTCATGTCCGGCCGCGTTCTTGCGCGTTGCGCGGGCGGCGGGCCAGTAGTGGCCGTTGAGGGTGAGGAAGATCTGGTCGTGGTCCGCGACCAGCCGGTCCCACAGCTGCTGCCCGTACGGGGACAGGGTGTCGTCCTCGACGACCAGTTCGTGGGTGGTGAGGATGACCGGCGTCTTCGGGTGGGCGGCCAGCACGGCCTTCGCCCAGGCGTAGCCCTGGTCCGACAGCCGCCAGTCCAGCGCCAGCACCATCCACTCCCGGCCCGCGGCCTTGAAGAGGTGGAAGGAGTTGTAGCCGTCTGCGGAGGCACCGCCGAACGTGGGCTTCCCCTTGAAGCGGTCGGGGCCGAACGCGTCCAGATAGGGCGTCGCCCCGCGCTGGTCGGTGGTCGACGACTTCACGTCGTGGTTGCCGGCGAGGACGCTGTAGCCGACCCCGCGCCGGTCGAGCAGCCCGAACGCCTGGCTGATCGCGGCGACTTCGGCACTCGCCCCGTTCTGCGTGAGATCACCGAGGTGGGACAGGAAGACGATGTTCTCCTTCCTGCCGTGCTCCAGCAGATAGCGCAGGGAGGCCTCGACGGGTGCCTTGTCGATGCTCGGTCCGTCGAAGAGGTACTGCGTGTCCGGCATGACCGCCAGCGTGAAGCGGCGGCTGTGGGTGTCCGGTCGCCAATGCGACCCGGCTGCGGCTTCGGGGGCGGCTTCGGCCGCGGTCGGCAGCGCGACCCCGGCCGTGGCGGCGGCGCCGAGCAGCGCGGTGGCCCGCAGGAAGCTGCGCCGTCCGGCGCCCGCCTGGGCATGCTCGGCCCCGTGTTCAGGCAAAGTGCACACGTGTGCTCCGTGAGAAAGAGAAAGGGAATGCCCAGGAAGGCGAAAGGAAGAGGGAGTTCAGAGCGCGCGCAGGGTCCAGCTCCAGCGGTGGACACCCGGCGCGACGAGATAGGACGGGAAGGTGTCGGGGCCGCACGACGCCGTGCCGAGTCCCCGGTGGGCCGCGTCGATGTGCACGACGCACCCGGGACGCGGGACCAGTTGGTCGTGGTGGGTGACGGACGTGAGGTCCTCGGCCCGGTGGCGCGTCACCGACACCTGCCGCGGCCCGTCGAGCGCGACCGCGAGCCCGGTGGCGTCCGGCGCCGACAGCCGGAAGTGCCGTACGCCGTTGCGGCCGCCGCTCTCCTGAGGCCGCAGATAGGGGGTGAACAACTGGTCCACCGGCACCGCGTGGTGGCCGACGGGCGCGGTGCGGCGGTCGGGGTACGACTCCCACGGCCCGGGCCCGAACCACTCCATCAGGTCGAGCCCCGGCACCGTCTCGAACACCGAGCCCACCCGCGCCACATCGGCGAGCGCGTCCGGCAGCTCGGCCGACTCCTCGATCCGCACCCCGCCCTCGACCGGCGTGAAAACCTGCACATGCCGTACGACACCGACCTCGGCGGCGTACTCGGCGAGCACGGTGACCTGGTCCCCGTCCCGGCGCACGTCGACGACCTTGCGGACTAGGGCGTCAAGACCCCAGGACCGCCAGCGCGGCGCCATGCCGCCCAGCTCGTCGTTGTCGGTGGGCGCCCGCCACAGGGACAGCGTGGGGGCGGTGGTGAGGACCGGGTGGACGAGCAGACCGTCGGCGTCCACTTCGACAGGTGCTGCGGAGAAACGGTTCGTCAAGCCCTCAGGCACCGCGCCCGCCGCCCGCAACCGCACCTGCGGCAGACACACCACGGTCCCCGCGGGCGCCCACGCCTCCTCCCGCGCGGTGGTGATCCGCAGCGTCAGCCACGCCTCCCCGCCGTCCCCCGGCAGCGCGAAGGGCAGTGGTACGGCCGCGGTCTGCCCCGGCCGCAGGTCGGGCAGCTCGGCCGGCGCCGTCAGCACCCGGCCGTCGGCCAAGGACAGCTCCCACTCGCCGGACAGCCAGTCCAGACCCCGGAAGTGCTGATGGTTGCCGAGCACGATGCCCTCGTGCCGGTAGGCCTCGATCCGGACCGGCGCCGCGATCTCGCGGTGCTCGTACATCACCGGCTTGGGCGTGCGGTCCGGGAACACCACGCCGTCCGCGATGAACGCCCCGTCGTGGAGGCGTTCGCCGAAGTCGCCGCCGTACGCCCAGCGGTACCCGGGCGCGGCGACACCGTTGTCATAGAGCCCGGCGCCCCCACGCCCGACCGGTCTTCCGTCGCTCACGCGTTGAAGGATTCCGTGGTCCCAGAACTCCCAGATGAACCCGCCCTGAAGACCCGGGGTGGACTCGATGGCGGCCCAATGGTCGGCCAGCGTGCCGTTGCTGTTGCCCATGGCGTGCGAGTACTCGCACTGGATGAGCGGCTTGGTCTGCTCGCCGGACAGCGCGTGGGCCACGCAGTCCTCCAGCGGCGCGTACATCGGACAGGCGATGTCGGAGGCCACCCCCGGCTCCGCCCAGCCCAGCTTGGCCGCGCCCTCGTACTGGACCGGCCGCGTCGGATCGTGCCGGCGCACCCAGCCCGCCGCGGCGTCGTGGTTGGCGCCGTAGTCGGACTCGTTGCCGAGGGACCAGATGATCACCGAGGGGTGGTTCTTGTCGCGCAGCACCATCCGCGAGACGCGGTCGACGAAGGCGTTCAGATAGCGCGGGTCGTCGGCGATCTCGTGGGCGTGGTCGTGCGACTCGATGTCGGCCTCGTCGACGACGTAGAAGCCGAGCTCGTCGGCCAGGTCGTACAGAGCGGGGTCGTTCGGGTAGTGGGCGGTGCGGATCGCGTTGAACCCGAAGCGCTTCAGCAGGATCAGGTCCGCGCGCATGTCGTCGTACGACACCGTCCGCCCGGTCAGCGGGTGGAAGTCGTGGCGGTTGACGCCCCGGACGTAGATCCGCTCGCCGTTGACCAGCAGGTCCCGCCCCACGATCTCGACGTCACGGAAGCCGATGCGGTGGGACGACGTGTCGGCGACCGTGCCGTCCGCGCGGTGCAGTCGGACCGTCAGGCCGTACAGCTCGGGCGTCTCGGCGTTCCAGGTGCGCACGTCGGGCACGACGGTCCGCATGCGCGCCTCGCCGAGGAAGTCGGAGACGCGCTCGTCCTCGGTGTTCAGGCGGTCGAACTCCGTGTCCTGCGTCAGCGGGAGGCCGTCGAGGTCCCCGCTGACGTACCACCCCGCGGGCAGCGGGCCGTCCGCGTCCCGTACCCGGCAGTCGACCCGCAGCTCGCCGCCGTGCGCGGCCCGTACGGTCACGTCCGCGAGATGCAGCGGGTCCGTGGCGTACAGCCGCACCGAGCGGGTGATCCCGCCGTGCCACCACTGGTCCTGGTCCTCGATGTGCGAGGCGTCGGACCACTTGACGACCGTGAGACGCAGCACGCCGGCCGAACCGGGCGCGATCAGGCCCGTCAGGTCGAACTCGGACGCCAGGTGGGAGTCCTTGGAGATGCCGACCGGATGCCCGTCGACATGGACGAGGAGCACGCTCTCGGCGGCGCCGACCTGGAGGACGATCCGGCGTCCGGCCCACTCGGCCGGGACGGTCACTTCACGCTCGTACACGCCCGTCGGGTTCGCCGCGGGTGTGGACGGCGGGAACTCCGCGAACGGCATCCGGACGTTCAGGTACTGCGGCAGGTCGTCCGTGCCCTGCGTCGTCCAGACGCCCGGGACGTGGGCCGACGACCAGGAACCGCCGACCGGCGCGTCCGGACCGGACAGCAGCTGAAAGCGCCAGTCGCCGTCCAGGGGGAGTGATCCGGAGCGCCGGTCGACGGCGTTCATGGGGAGCCGCCCCCAGGAGGTCACCTCGGGTGCCTCCCAGGGACGCAGGGCGATGAGCGGGTCGAGCGGATCGCGGTTCATCCGCGGACGGCTCCCTTCGCGAGGTCGCCGATGATCTGCTTGGCGCCGACCGCGAACACGATCAGCAGCGGGATGAGGGCGAGCAGCGCGCCCGTCATCACGATGCCGTAGTCCGTGGTGCCGTGGGTGCCGTTGAGCTGGGACAGGGCGACCTGCAAGGTCACGTTGTCGGGGTTGGTGAGGGCGATCAGGGGCCAGGCGAAGTCGTTCCACTGGCCCATGAAGGTGAAGATGCCGAGGAAGGCGAGACCGGGGCGGACCACCGGGAGCGCCACGTGCCAGTACTGGCGAAGGAAGTTCGCGCCGTCGAGCTTGGAGGCGTCGAGGAGCTCGTCGTGGATGGCGGACTTCATGTACTGGCGCATCCAGAAGATGCCGAAAGCGTTGGCCGCGGCCGGCACGATGAGCGCGGTCATCGAGCCGATCCAGCCGATCTTGGCCATGATCACGAACTGCGGGATGACGGACAGCTGCGCCGGCACCATGAAGATGACCATCAGCAGCCCGAACAGGACGTTCTTTCCTGGGAACTCGAACTTGGCGAAGACGAACGCTGCGAGCGAGTCGAAGAGCAGGACCAGGAAGGTCACCGACACCGCGACGATCAGCGAGTTCCACATCGACCCGAAGAAGTCGACGGCGTCGAAGAGATGGCGGACGTTCTCGAGGAAGTGCGTGCCCGGCAGCAGCTTGGGCGGGTAGGAGAAGATCTCGGTCGAGCTGTGCGTCGACATGATCACGGCCCAGTAGAACGGGAAGGCCGAGACGATCGTGCCGAGGATCAGCGGGAGGTGCAGCGCGATCCCTCTGCGGCGGGACCCCTTGATGGAAGACATGGCGGGCCCTTCCTAGTCGCCCCGGCGCTGCACGAGGCGCCAGTTGATGATCGAGAAGAGGACGACGACGAGGAAGATGCCCCACGCCACGGCGGCGCCGTACCCGAAGTCGTTGTTGTCGAAGGTCTGCTGGAAGAAGTAGAGGACCATCGTCTGGCCGGAGTGGCCCGGACCGCCCGCGAACGTTGAGTCGTTGGACGAGGTCTGGAGCAGCACCTGCGGTTCGGAGAAGCTCTGCAGGCCGGTGACCGTCGAGACGACCAGGACGAAGAGCAGCGTCGGCCGCAGCAGCGGCAGTGTGATCCGGAAGAAGGTCTGGACCGGACCGGCGCCGTCCATGCGGGCGGCCTCGTAGAGATCGCTCGGGATGGTCTGGAGGCCCGCGAGGAAGATGATCGCGTTGTAGCCGGTCCACTGCCAGGTCATGAGCGCGGCGATGGTGACCTTGATGCCCCATGGGGTGTTCAGCCAGGCCACCTGGTCGAGTCCGACCCCGTGCAGCACGGCGTTCACGACGCCGTTGTTGGTGGAGAAGATCGACCCGAAGACGATCGCGATGGCGACGACCGAGGTGACGTTCGGGAGGAAGTACGCGACGCGGTACAGGCCCTTGAACCGGACCGCCGAGTTGAGCATCACGGCCGTGACCATCGCCAGGAAGATCATGGGGAAGGTGGCCAGCGCCCAGATGATGACCGTGTTGCCGATCGAGTTCCAGAAGTCGCTGTCGCTCAGCAGGTACTGGTACTGCGAGAGCCCGGCCCACTCCATCGAGCCGAGGCCGTCCCAGCGGTGGAAGGACAGGTAGAGCGAGAAGCCGACGGGGAAGAGGCCGAAGGCGAGGAAGATCAGGTAGAAGGGGGAGATCGCGGCGTAGAGATGCCAGTACTTGCGGAAGCCGCTTCTGGGCTTGGTCATGGACGGTTGCGCCACTGCCGGCGGGGTCTGTTCGAGGACGGCCATCAGTAGCTCACCCCCAGGTGCTTCGCGATGCGACGGCATTTGCTCATGGCGTCACTCCAGGCCTTCTTCGGGTCCTTGCCGAGGACGCCGACGTTCTTGATCTCGTCCTTGATGGGCTGCCCGAGAGCGACGTCGAACGGGCTGTTGTAGGCGACCGCGATCTTCTGTGCGGCCGGTCCGAAGACGTCGGTGGTGACCTGGCCGCCGAAGAAGGGGTCCGGCTCCTGCATCTGCTTCAGGCCGTAGGAGGCGGGCGTGGAGGGGAAGAGGCCCGCGTCGACGTAACCCTGGGCCTGGTTGGGCGCGTTGAGCATCCAGGTGATGATCCGGAAGGCCTGCTCGGGCTCCCGGCACTCCTTGGTGATCGACAGGAACGAGCCGCCGTTGTTCGCGGGCCGCACCGGCATGTCGGCGACCCGGTACCGGCCTTTGGTCTTCGGCACACCGTTCTTGATGTCGAACGCCGCCCAGGAGGCCCCCAGTTCGCTCGGCAGCTTGCCCTCCTGCTTGGCCGACAGCTGGTCCGGGGTGCCGTTCACGAGGTCGGAGACGATGCCGCGGCGCTTGGCCTCCACGGCGAGCGCCCAGGCGTGGCGCACATGTTCCTGGTCGCCGATGAAGTGGCGGTCCTTGTCGACGTACCGCTTGGAGCCCTGCTGGACGACGTTCTCGAAGACGGAGTTGACGTCGGTGAGGAGCATGGTCCCCGGGAGCCGCTTCTTGAGCTGCTCACCCGCGGCGAAGAAGTTCTCCCAGGTGTTCAACTCGCGGGACACGTCCGCCGGTTCGTACGGCAGTCCGGCCTTCTGGAAGATGTCGTACTGGTAGAAGTGCGCGACCGGCCCGCAGTCGATCGGGAAGCCGACCATCGTGCCGTCGTCGGCGATGCCCTGGTCCCACTTCCAGGACAGGTACTGGCTCCTGTACTTCTCCGCGCCGAGCGTCCGCAGATCGATGAACTGGTCCGCGTTGGGGAGGTACGCGGCCATGTCCTCGCCCTTGAGCCCCGCGATGTCGGGGATGTGGGCCCGGCCGGTGATGGTCGTGATCAGCTTCGAGCGGTACTGGCCGCCGATCTGGATGGCCTGGAGGTCGACCGAGCGGTCGTAGCGGGCCTTGGCGTTCTTCACGACGGTGTCGCTCAGACCGCCGCTCCAGTACCACAGGACCATGTTCCGGCCGGTGGAGCCGGTCGGAACGGCACAGCCGGACGCCAGGCCGCCGAGCGCCGTGGCGGCCGTACCGGCCAGGCCCGCGCGGAGCAGGCCTCTTCGTGAGAGCCGCACAGCTCCCACCGCCTTTCGGATCTTTTCGGGACTTCGCAGGGAAGGGGACGGGGCGTGGGGGGAGTCAGGTCTGCCGTGCGGGTGGGGTCACGGGGGCGTACGCGACCGGTGGCCCGGGATCGTCCGGGAGCCGGTCCGCCAGGAAGCCGTACGCCGACTTCAGGTCGGGGTCGGTCAGGGAGCGCCACCAGCGGTCGACGCCGTACCAGCCGGGAGCCGCCAGTGCGCCACCGGGCCGCTGGACGGAGAGCCCGGCCGCGAGGACCGCGAAGCGCAGCCGCTCCTGAAGCGGCCAGCCGCCGAGCGAGGCGGCGACGAAGCTCGCGCCGAACACGTCGCCGGCGCCGGTGGCGTCCAGGACATCGATGTCGAGGGCGGGGACTTCCGCGTACTCGCCCGTCGTCTGGTCGACCGCGACGGCGCCGTCACCGCCGCGCGTGACGACGGCCACCGGCACCAGCTCGGAGAGCGTGCCGAGCGCCGCCCGTGCGCTGTCGGTGCGGGTGTAGGCCATCGCCTCGGCCTCGTTGGGGAGGAAGGCGTGGCACAGCTTGAGCTGGTCCAGGAGGTCGGTGGACCACTGCTGGGTGGGGTCCCAGCCGACGTCGGCGTAGATGTGGGTGCCGTTCGCGGCGGCCTTGGCGATCCACTCGCGGGGCTCGGCCTCCAGGTGGACGAGGGCGGTGCGCGCCTCGGGCGGGTCGCCCATCAGCGCGTCCTGCGAGAAGGGCGGCTCGGAGCCGTGGGTGACGAGGGCCCGGTCGTGGCCCTGGGCCAGCGAGACGGTGACGGGGGTGGGCCAGCCGTCCGCGGTGCGGGAGAGCGCGAGGTCGATGTCCTCCTGGTCGCACAGCACGTCCCGGCAGTACTCGCCGTAGAAGTCGTCGCCGAAGACCGTGGCGAGCGAGGTGCGCAGGCCGAAGCGGGAGGCGGCCACCGCGAGGTTCGCGATGCCGCCGGGGCCGCAGCCCATGCCGCCGGTCCAGATCTCCTCGCCCGGCGTCGGCGGCTTTCCGAGCCCCGTGAGGACGAGGTCGTAGAAGAGCAGCCCGGTCAGGAGTACGTCGGGCCTGTCGTCATCCACACTCGGCACCTCTCGTCAAAACTCGTCAATTTCGATGACCGGAATCGTGCGCCGCTCCGCACGATTGGTCAATACCCGAGCAGAACTGAGCATGGAAATGATTGAAGATGACGAGTACTGTTCACGGCATGCTGGCGGAACGACGACATCAACTCATCCTGCGGGCCCTGCGCTCGGGCGGCCCCGCGGCTGTGACCGACCTCTCCGAGCAGCTCGGTGTGAGCCCCGCCACCATCCGGCGTGACCTGGTCAAACTGGAGGAGGACGGGCTGCTCACCCGGGTCCACGGCGGCGCCCGCGCCGAGGAGGGCGACCAGCCCTTCGCCGAGGTCGCCGAGGTCAGGGTGGCCGAGAAGGACGCCATAGCCGCTCATGCGGCGGCCATGGTCCGGGACGGCCAGTCGGTCCTCCTCGACATCGGCACCACCGCCTACCGCCTCGCCCGCCAGTTGCACGGCCGCCGTCTCACGGTGATCACCAGCAACCTGGTGGTCTACGAGGAGCTCGCCGACGACGAGGGCATCGAGCTGGTCCTGCTCGGCGGCATGGTCCGCCGCGAGTACCGCTCCCTGGTCGGCTTCCTCACCGAGGACAACCTGCGCCAGCTGCACGCGGACTGGCTCTTCCTCGGCACCAGTGGAGTGCGCCCCGGCGGGCAGGTGATGGACACGACGGTTGTCGAGGTGCCGGTCAAACGCGCCATGATCAAGGCGAGCGACAAGGTGGTGCTGCTCGCCGACGCGGCGAAGTTCCCGGGTACGGGGATGGCGAAGGTCTGCGGTCCCGAGGACCTGGACGTGGTGGTGACGAACGCGCCGGTGGACCCGGCGACGCGGGCCTCCCTGGAGGAGGCCGGGGTCGAGGTGGTGCCGGTAGGAAAGGCTCAAACGTGAAGCTGACGATTCTGGGCGGCGGCGGGTTCCGTGTGCCGCTCGTGTACGGGGCGCTGCTGGGCGACCGCGGCGAAGGGCGGGTGACCGAGGTCGTCCTGCACGACCTGGACGCCGGCCGGCTCACCGCGGTGACCCGGGTCCTCGCCGAGCAGGCCGCGGCAGTCCCGGACGCCCCCGTGGTGACCGCCACGACCGACCTCGACGAGGCCCTGCGCGGCGCCGACTTCATCTTCTCGGCGATCCGGGTGGGCGGCCTCGAAGGCCGCGCCAACGACGAGCGGGTGGCCCTCGCCGAGGGCGTCCTCGGCCAGGAGACGGTCGGCGCGGGCGGCATCGCCTACGGCCTGCGCACGGTCCCGGTCGCCGTCGACATCGCCCGGCGCGTCGCCCGCCTCGCGCCCGACGCCTGGGTCATCAACTTCACCAACCCGGCAGGCCTCGTCACCGAGGCCATGTCCCGCCACCTCGGCGACCGCGTCATCGGCATCTGCGACTCGCCGGTCGGCCTCGGCCGCCGTATCGCGCGCGTGCTCGGCGCCGACCCGCGCGAGGCCTGGATCGACTACGTCGGCCTCAACCACCTCGGCTGGGTCCGCGGACTGCGTGTGGCCGGCCGCGACGAGCTCCCGCGCCTGCTCGCCGACCCGGAGCTCCTCGGCTCCTTCGAGGAGGGCAAGCTCTTCGGCGTCGACTGGCTCCAGGCCCTCGGCGCGATCCCCAACGAATACCTGCACTACTACTACTTCAACCGCGAGGCCGTCCGCGCCTACCAGCAGGCCGAGAAGACCCGCGGCGCCTTCCTCCACGACCAGCAGGCCCGCTTCTACGACGAGGTCGGCGCCCCCGGTGCGAAGGCACTGGACGTCTGGGACCGCACCCGCGCCGAGCGCGAGGCCACCTACATGTCCGAGAACCGCGAGACCGCCGGCGCGGGCGAGCGCGACGCCGACGACCTCTCCGGCGGCTACGAGAAGGTCGCCCTCGCCCTGATGCGGGCCATCGCCCGCGACGAGCGCACCACCCTGATCCTCAACGTCCGCAACCAGAGCACCCTCGCGGTGCTCGACAACGATGCCGTGATCGAGGTCCCCTGCCTCGTGGACGCCAACGGCGCCCACCCGGTCACCGTCGCCCCGCTGCCCGACCATGCCACCGGCCTGGTCTGCGCGGTCAAGGCGGTCGAGCGCGAGGTGCTCGCCGCGGCCGGGTCCGGCTCCCGCCAGACCGCCGTGAAGGCCTTCGCGCTGCACCCGCTCGTGGACTCCGTGAACGTCGCCCGGCGGCTGGTGGAGGGCTATCGCGAGGTCCATCCAGGCCTGGCGTACCTTAGGTGAACACCTGCCGGTAAGCGCTTTCCAAGCGCGTGTCCCCGCCGCCTCCGCCGACCCCTTCTCTTCCTCCTCCCTGGAGCTCTCCATGCACGACGAACGCCGACGGATCGAGGAGCGCGTAGAGCGCCTCCACACCCAGCGCATCAAGCCCGCGATCTACGCCGCCACCGTCCCCTTCGAGGTCGAGGCGTGGCAGGCGCCCGGGGAGCCGGTCTCCTTCGAGGAGGCCGCGGCCGCCCGCTACGAGCCCTTCGCCATGAACACCCCCTGGGGCCCGCCGTGGGGCACCACCTGGTTCCGGATGCGCGGCGAGGTGCCCGCCGCGTTCGCCGGGAAGCGGGTCGAGGCGGTCATCGACCTCGGCTTCGTCGGCGACTGGCCCGGCAACCAGGCCGAAGCCCTGGTCCACCTGCCCGACGGGCGCCCCCTGAAGGCGGTCAACCCGCTCAACCAGTACGTCCCGATCGCCAACCCGGCCACCGGCGGCGAGCGGATCGACTACCTGGTCGAGGCCGCCTCCAACCCCGACATCCTGGCGAACAACTTCTCCCAGCCCACCCTGCTGGGCGATGTGCTGACGGCGGGCGACAAGCCGCTCTACACCTTCCAGCGCGCCGACATCGCCGTCCTCGACGAGGAGGTCTGGCACCTCGACCTGGACATCCAGGTGCTGCTCGGCGTCATGAACCACCTCGGCGACCACGAGCCGCGCCGCCACGAGATCATGCACGCCCTCGACCGGGCCATGGACGTCCTCGACCTGGACGACATCTCCGGCAGCGCGGCGGCCGTCCGCGAGGTGCTGGCCCCCGTCCTCGCCAAGCCCGCCCACGCCAGCGCCCACGTCATCTCCGGCGTGGGTCACGCCCACATCGACTCCGCGTGGCTCTGGCCCATCCGCGAGACCAAGCGCAAGACGTCCCGCACCTTCTCCAACGTCACCTCGCTCGCCGACGAGTACGACGACTTCATCTTCGCCTGCTCCCAGGCCCAGCAGTACGAGTGGGTCCGCGACAACTACCCGCACGTCTGGGCCCGCATCCAGGAGTCCGTGAAGAAGGGCCAGTGGGCGCCGGTCGGCGGCATGTGGGTCGAGTCCGACGGAAACCTGCCCGGCGGCGAGGCCATCGCCCGCCAGCTCATCCACGGCAAGCGGTTCTTCATCGAGCACTTCGGCATCGAGACCAAGGGCGTCTGGCTGCCGGACTCCTTCGGGTACAACGCCGCCTACCCGCAGCTCGCCAAGCTCGCCGGCAACGACTGGTTCCTCACCCAGAAGATCTCCTGGAACCAGACCAACAAGTTCCCCCACCACACCTTCTGGTGGGAGGGCATCGACGGCACCCGCATCTTCACCCACTTCCCGCCCGTCGACACCTACAACGCCCGCTTCTCCGGCGAGGAGATGGACCGCGCCGTCCGCAACTACGCCGAGAAGGGCGCCGGTACGCGCTCGCTCGCCCCCTTCGGCTGGGGCGACGGCGGTGGCGGCCCCACCCGCGAGATCATGGAACGCGCCCGCCGTCTCGCCGACTTGGAGGGCTCGCCCAAGGTCGTCGTCGAGCACCCCGACGAGTTCTTCGCCAAGGCCCGCGCCGAGTACGAGGACGCCCCCGTCTGGCACGGCGAGCTCTACCTTGAGCTGCACCGCGCCACCTACACCTCCCAGGCCCGCACCAAGCAGGGCAACCGGCGCAGCGAACACAAGCTGCGCGAGGCCGAGTTGTGGGCGACGACGGCCGCGCTGCACGCGCCGGACTACACCTACCCGTACGACAAGCTGGACCGGCTGTGGAAGACGGTCCTGCTCCACCAGTTCCACGACATCCTGCCGGGCTCCTCGATCGCCTGGGTGCACCGTGAGGCGGAGGCCGAATACGCCCGCGTCGCCGAGGAGTTGGAGGCGCTGACGGCGGAGGCGGTCGCGGCCCTGGGCGGCGGCAGCGCGCGGGTCTTCAACACCAGCCCGTACCAGCGCGCCGAGGTGATCCGTACGGCCGAGGGCTCCCTGGCCTACGTGTCGGTGCCCGCCAACGGCAGCGCAGCCGTGACGCCGTCCGAGCCCGCGCAGCCGGTGACGGTCGAGGGCCGGGTCCTCGACAACGGCCTGGTGCGGGTGGAGGTGGCGGAGGACGGCACGCTGTCGTCCGTGTACGACCTGCGGGCTCAGCGTGAAGTCCTCGCCGAGGCGGGCAACCTCCTGCGCCTGCACACCGACCTCCCGAACTACTGGGACGCCTGGGACATCGACAAGCACTACCGCAACCGGTACACGGACCTCCTGGAGGCCTCGGCGGTCGAGGTCGTCTCGGACGACCCGCTGCTCGGTGCGGTCCGCGTCACGCGCGACTTCGGCAAGGGCTCCAAGCTCGTCCAGACCATCACCCTGCGCGCCGGCAGCCCCCGCATCGACTTCGAGACCGAGATCGACTGGCACGAGGCCGAGAAGATCCTCAAAGCCGGCTTCCCGGTGGATGTCCGCGCCGCGCACTCCTCCGCCGAGATCCAGTTCGGCCACATCCAGCGCCCCACCCACACCAACACCAGCTGGGAAGCGGCCCGCTTCGAGGTCTCCGGCCACCGCTGGGTGCACGTCGGCGAACCCGGCTACGGCGTCGCCGTCATCAACGACTCGACGTACGGCCACGACGTCACCCGCACGGTCCGCGAGGACGGCGGCACGACGACCAAGGTCAGCCTCAGCCTGGTCCGCGCCCCGCGCATCCCGGACCCGGAGGCGGACCAGGGCAAGCACCGCTTCACCTACGCGCTGCTGCCCGGCGCGAGCATCGAGGACGCGGTCGCCGAGGGCTACGCCCTCAACCTGCCGCTCCGGGTGGCCGACGCGGCGGGCGCGCCCGAGCCGGTCGTCTCGGTCGACGGCGACGGCATCACCGTCGAGGCCGTCAAGCTCGCCGACGACGGGTCGGGTGACGTGGTGGTGCGGCTGTACGAGTCGCGCGGCGGCCGTGCGCAGGGGCGGCTGCGGACCGGCTTCCCGCTTGCGGGAGCCGAGGTCACCGACCTGCTGGAGCGCCCCCTGGAGGCCGCCGACGTCACCGACACAGCCGTCTCCGTCGTGCTGCGGCCCTTCCAGATCCTGACGCTCCGCCTGCAGAGGGGGTGACCGATGCCGATGCAACCGTGGTTCACCGACGCCAAGTTGGGGATCTTCGTGCACTGGGGCATCTACGCCGTCGACGGCGTCCAGGAGTCCTGGTCGTTCTACGACGACATCGTCCCGCACGACCGGTACATGTCCCAGCTGGAGCGCTTCACCGGCGCCAGGTACGACCCGCGCGCGTGGGCCGACCTGTTCGCCCGCGCGGGCGCCAGGTACGCCGTGCTGACGACCCGTCACCACGACGGAGTCGCCCTGTGGGACACCGGGTTCGGCGACCTCAACCTCGGCAAGGACTATGTCGGCCCCTACGCCGAGGCCCTGCGCGAGAAGAACCTCAAGGTCGGCTTCTACTACTCCCACTCCGACTGGAACCACCCGGACTACGCCTCCACGCGCAAGCCGGGCCGCCCGCCGGAGCAGGAGGACAACCGCTACTCCGAGGTGGCCGCCGAGGACGAGGACCTGGAGGCCTGGGAGCGTTTCATCGCCTACCGCGACGGCCAGATCCGCGAACTGGCCTCCCGCTACCGGCCGGACCTGATGTGGTTCGACGGCGAGTGGGACCGCAGCGAGGAGCAGTGGCGCATCCCGGAACTGGCCGCGCTCATACGGTCGTACGTGCCGGACGTCGTGTTCAACGCCCGCATGCTCAGCGAGGGCGACTACGCCACCCCCGAACAGGGCGCGCCCATCGAACCGCCGGACGGGCCCTGGGAGTTGTGCCTGACGATCAACGACTCGTGGGGTTACCAGCACCAGGACCACAACCACAAGTCGCTCGCCCAGCTGATCCGCTACTTCACCGAGACCATCGGCGGGGGCGGCAACCTGCTGCTCGACGTCGGCCCGATGGAGGACGGCAGCATCCCGCAGCCGCAGGTGGAGCGGCTCGAAGGACTGGGGGAGTGGATCGGGAAGCACGCCGAGGCGGTGTACGGCACCCGGCGCGGACTGCCCGCCGGGCACCACTACGGTCCCAGCACCCTCTCCGCGGACGGCCGGACGCTGTACCTGGTCCTCTTCGACGCGCCGCGCGCCGAGATCGGCCTGCGCGGACTGGTCACCCCGGTCCGCAAGGTCACCGTCCTCGGCACCGGCACGGAACTGGGCCACCGCAAGGTGGGCGGCCTGCACGAGGCCGTGGGCATCGTGTGGATCGACCCGCCGGCCGCGGCGGACCTCGACCCGTACGCCACCGTCCTCAAGGTCGAACTGGACGGGGAGTCGGAGCTGTACCGGGGTTCGGGCCGGTTCTGACACCGCGGCGGTGCCTGCCGGTTCAGGGACCGGCAGGCACCGTTGGTTGCGGGACCGGCAGGACCGCCCGCTCAGCCGGTGAAACCGGCCGTGATCGAGGTGAACTGCCAGTTGTTCTGGCTGATGCCGGAGCAGTTGCTGACCACGCCGCCGCCCGGGCAGGGCCGGTCGCGGTTGACCGACCAGAACGCGAGCCGGGCGATGTGGTGCGAGTTCGCCCAGTCCCGGATCTGGGTCCAGATCGCCGGGGTCGTGTTCTCCTGCTGGTCGGAGAGCCCGTTCATGCCCGAGATGCCGATGTGGGCGTAGGCGGTGGCGTCGTCCCAGCCGAAGGTGGACTTCAGCTTGGCCTTCAGCCCCTCCGTGGCGTTCACGGTGTTGCCGTACATGTCGGAGCCGCCGCCGAAGTCGAACGGCATGATGGTGAAGACGTCGATGTCGGCGCCGATGGACTTGGCCTGCTCGATCAGCCGGTTGCCGTAGTAGGTCGGTCCGGTGGTCGAGGTGCCGAAGGTGACGATGGTCTTCAGGCCGGGGTTGTTGGCCTTGACCGTCTTCAGCGCGGTGAGGATCCTCGCCTGCACGGCCTCGTTCTCGAACTCGTCCGTGTTCTCGATGTCCATGTCGATCGCCTTGAGCGAGTAGGCGTCGATCACCTTCTGCAGCGCGGCGACGAGCGCACTGGCGGAGGAGCAGTTGGCGCCCAGCTTGCTGCCCTGCCAGCCGCCGAACGAGGGCACGATGTCCCCGCCCGCTGAGCGGATCTGGTTGATCACCGACTGGTCGACCCCGCCGGTCAGCGGCCGGGCGCTGTCCCACATGGGGTTGCAGCCGCCGCCGTCCAGCATGAACGCCATCGTGAACCACTTGATGCCGGTCGAACTCATCACCGTCGACACACTGGGCGGATCGCCCCAGCCCTCGTACAGGTAAGGCGCGGCCTGCTTGAACCCGGTGCCGCCCCCGCCGCCCGCGTCGGTCGTGACGCTCACGGAGTTGGAGGCCGCCGAGGTGTTGCCGGCCGCGTCCCGGGCCTTCACGGTGAAGGTGTAGGCGGTACTGGCGGAGAGCCCGCTCACGGTGGCCGTCGTACCCGAGACGCTCAGCACCTGGTTGGAGCCGCTGTAGATGTCGTACGCCGTCACGCCGACGTTGTCGGTCGAGGCGTTCCAGGCCAGCGACACGGTGGAGGAGGTCTTCGCCGTGGACCGCAGACTGGTCGGCGCGGTCGGCGCCTGCGTGTCCGAACCGCCGCCGCCACCGGGTCCGTCGAGGCTGATGTCGTCGGCGTAGTAGGTGCCCTGCGCGTACCAGCCGTGGGTGTAGATCGTGGCGCTGGTCTGCGAGGCGCCGGTGGTGAAGTTGACGCTGAGCTGGGCGTACGCCGACGGCGACGACGTCCAGGTGGAGGCACCGCCGTCCACGCCGAGGTAGACGTAGCTGCCACGCACCCAGCCGCTGAGCGTGTAGGCGGTGTTCGGCTTCACGGCCACGGTCTGGCTGCACTTGGCGTTGTCACTCGAACTCACCGCCCCCGCAAGGGCCTTGGAGCCACTGTGCACGGGGGAGGAGACGACCGAGCCGAGGTTCCCGGTACAGGACCAGGGCGAGACGCTGCCCGACTCGAAGCCGGGGTTGGTCAGGATGTTCGCCGCCTGAGCGGTACCGGGCAGAGCGACGGCTCCGGTGAGCGCGAGCCCGGCGGTGGCGAGAAGGGCGAGGAGACGATGTCTGGGACGCCTGGCTTTGTTGCGCACGCGATCTCCCTGAAGGAATGGGGGTGTTCGGGAGTGCAGGGGGGTGCGCAACAAAGTTGGTATGGACCAATCCGCCTGTCAAGATGACTGACGAGAATTGGTCCATACCGGTGGGGTGAGATACCCAGGGGCGCGGGGAACTGCGCGATCAGCCACAGACAACCCGCACCCGGCGACAGACCTAAAGCGGCAGTACAGAAGCCGCGGCCTCGGTGGCAACCGGCTCCGCCATCACCGGCGCCGGCACCGCGGGCAACGGCTCCAAAGCCCTCTGCTGCGGCAGTGAAACGGCCCGCAACGGCCTCGGCCCGGACACCACCGTGTAGTCCTGACCCAGGAACGGCGGCACCATCTCCCCCGGGTCCTCACCCAGCGCCAACTGCACAGCGGCCCAGGGCGCGTTGACCCCGCACAGCGACAGCTGGTGCAAACCCCCAGCTGGACGCGTGTTGACGTCCATGAGAACAGGCCGGTCCCCGAACATCCGGAACTGGATGTTGGACAGGTAGTGCAGCCCGAACCCCTCCGCGATCAACCGCGCCGGCTCCAGCCACTGCTCGTGCAGCGTGAACCCGCGCCGGCGCCCGTTCTTCGTACGGCCCACCGCCAGCCGGATCCGGTTGTCGGGCCCCGTGAGGCAGTCCACCGACACCTCCGGCTGCTCGAGGCGCGGCATCACCAGCCAGTCCACCGCCTCGTCGGCCTGCCGCAAGGCCTCGACGACGACGTCCAGCGGGACGTACGGGCTGGGAAAGCCGTTGAGGTGAACGAGCGAGAAGGGGGCGCGCGTGATCACGCGGAAGCCCACCCCGCCCGCACCGGACGCCGGCTTGAAGCACGCCTTGTGGCCGTCAGCCTCCAACTCCTCGACCGCCGCGACGAGTTCGTCGGCGGACCGCACCCGGAACCACGGCGGCACCGGTACCCCGATCGCCTGCACGGCCTCGTAGGCGATCACCTTGTCCTCGAAGACGGCCACGGCCTCCGGCGGCGGCGCCAGCAGTGCCGTCCCCACCGCCTCGAACTCGGCCCGGTGCGCCACGATCGCCGACTGGTGCAGCCGGGGCACGAAGACGTCGATGCCGCGGCGCTGGCACTGGTCGAGCGCGTACTCCACGTACCCGGCGGGGGAGAGGCCCTCCGGCTCCAGGTCCGCCGTGTCGGCGGCGGCCAGTACGGGGGAGTCCGCGTCGCCGTGCGTGGCATGGATCTCGACGGCGCGATCGCTGGGATTTTTCCGCAGCTGATCCATGAAGAACACGTTCTCCGCGTACGTGCGGTTGAGCCAGACGCGTACGCGAGAGATCATGCAGGCCGCCTTTCGGGGTTTTCGGGCACGGCGAAGCAGGCCGCGCCCGGCCAGGGTGGTTTTTAGGGACACCAAACCGCCCTGTAAGAAGGGAAGTTCATGGCGGTGGTGTTGGGGCGATCATACGGCCTGCCGGGGCCCTCGCGTGCAACGTGCGTGTTACGGATTTTTCGATCTTGAACCACTCTCCCGGCGGCGCCCGCATATCCTGTCCTGGTCGTATCCGGGCGCACGGAGGGGGCGGGACGTGACGTCGAGGGCCGGTGGCGCCGCACAACTGCTGGCCATCAGCGACCTGCACATCGGCTACCCCGAGAACCGCGCCCTGGTGGAGGCGATGCGCCCGGAGACGGACGACGACTGGCTGCTCGTCGCCGGTGACGTCGCGGAGACCGTCGAGGCGATCCGCTGGGCGCTGGAAACCCTCGCCGGCCGCTTCCGCAAGGTGATCTGGGCTCCCGGCAACCACGAACTGTGGACCCACCCCAGCGACCCGGTCACCCTGCGCGGCGTCGCCCGCTACGAGCACCTCGTCGAGGTCTGCCGCGAGATCGGCGTCCTCACCCCCGAGGACCCCTACCCCGTCTGGGAGGGCCCCGGCGGCCCGGTCGCCGTCGCCCCGCTCTTCCTCCTCTACGACTACTCCTTCCTGCCCACCGGCTGCACGACCAAGGAACAGGGCCTGGAGTACGCGTACGGCACCGGCATCGTCTGCACCGACGAACACCTGCTGCATCCCGACCCCCATCCGAGCCGCGAGGACTGGTGCCGCGCCCGGGTCGCCGAGACCGAGCGCCGGCTGGAGTCGCTGCCGGACGATCTGCCCACCGTCCTGGTCAACCACTACCCGCTGGACCGGCACCCCACGGACGTCCTGTGGCACCCCGAGTTCGCCATGTGGTGCGGCACCACCCTGACCGCCGACTGGCACCGCCGGTTCCGCGTCGAGACCATGGTCTACGGCCATCTCCACATCCCCCGTACCACCTGGCTCGACGGGGTCCGCTTCGAAGAGGTGTCGGTGGGCTACCCGCGCGAGTGGCGCAAGCGTCCGGAGCCGCCGGGACGGCTGCGCCGCATCGCGCCCGGGGAGGTCGGCGCGCTGTGATCGAGGACCTGCTGCCGGCCTCCGTGGTGGCCGTGGAGACCTTCGGCCAGGCCGAGGCGGACACCATCACGCTGTACCCCGAGGAGGCCGCGCTCGTCGCGCAGTCCGTCGCCAAGCGCCGCCGCGAGTTCGCCCTCGTACGGTCCTGTGCCCGGCGGGCGATGGAGAAGCTCGGCGTCCCCCCGCAGCCGGTGCTGCCCGGCGAGCGCGGCGCCCCGCAGTGGCCCGCCGGCCTGACCGGCAGCATGACCCACTGCGACGGCTACTGCGCCGCCGCCCTCGTCCGCGCGGCCGACCTCGCCTCGCTGGGCATCGACGCCGAACCGCACGGACCGCTCCCGGACGGCGTCCTCGAGAGTGTGTCGCTGCCCGGCGAGCGGATCAGACTGCGCCGGCTCGCCGAGAGCCGGCCCGGCGTCCACTGGGACCGGCTGCTGTTCAGCGCCAAGGAGTCCGTCTACAAGGCGTGGTTCCCGCTCACCGGCACCTGGCTCGACTTCGCCGAGGCCGACATCGAGATCCTCGCCGACCCCGGCGAGGTCCCCCGTGGTCGGCTGCGCGCCGAACTGCTCGTCCCCGGACCGGTCCTGGGCGGGCGGCGGCGGGGTGTCTTCGAAGGGCGCTGGACCGTCCGGGACGGCCTGGTGGCCACGTCGGTGGTCGTGGGGGCCCCCCCCGCCGGGGGGCCCCCCCCCCCCCCGGGGGGGGCGCCCCCCCCCCCCCCCCCCCCGCGGGCGGGCCCCCCCCCCCCCCCCCCCCCCCCCACCCCGCCGCAAAAGACCCCCCCCCCCCCCC
>NZ_JBHUYR010000001.1:1457749-1469051 GCF_042668605.1 Streptomyces sp. NPDC057280 | reverse complement strand
CGGGCGGGGGGGGGGGGGGGGGGGGGGGGGGGGCGGGGCGGGCGGGGGCGGGGGCGGGGGGGGGCGGGGGGGGCGGGGGGGGGGGGGGCGCCCCCCCCCGCCCCCCCCCCCCCCCGACGGGTCCGCGTCGGCCGGCCGGCGACCGGCTCCTCAGGGTGCCGGCGGACACCAGTTCTGGAGCAGCCGGAAGAAGGCCTCCTCATTGCCCGCGAGGCCCGCCTCCGCCAGCGCCTGCTCCGCCTCCGCGAGGACGGCGGGCGGCACGACGGGTGGTCGCCTGCCGTCCGGCGGACCGTCGAACGCGGCCCGGACGGTGTGCAGCAGCCGCAGGTAGGCCTGCACTGCGGTGCGCTCGCGGTCGGTGAGTACGGCGGTGGGCATCGGTCGGCTCTCCCCAAGTCGGCTCGTCGGTCGGCCCCGCCAATGAGGCCCGACTCCAGCTTGCCAACCACCACTGACAATCCGGTCCCGCCCCACGTCCGTTCGCCCGCTTAGCCGAGGCGAAACCTGATCGAAATCGAGGGTGGGAACAGGGTTCTAGGCTGGAGTGGAAGGGCTTTCAGTCGCACCCGGCGGCCAGGAACGGCCGGGCGGGCGGCTGCGGAAACGGGAGGCACGTACGTGGTCGACGTCCCGCATCGGCCCCCCGCGCGCACGGTGAGGCTGCGCTCGGTGGGTGACGGCGAACTCGAGTTGCAGTACCGGGTGGTGCACGGTTACCGGCGCGCCTTCCGCATGGCCGGCGAGGGCCCGGCCCTCGTCCTCATCCACGGCATCGGGGACTCCTCGGCCACCTGGGCCGAACTCATCCCCGACCTCGCCCGCACCCACACCGTCATCGCCCCCGACCTGCTCGGGCACGGCGCCTCGGACAAGCCCCGCGCCGACTACTCGGTGGCCGCGTACGCCAACGGGGTGCGGGACCTGCTCACCACGCTCGGCATCGAGTCGGCGACCCTGGTGGGGCACTCGCTGGGCGGGGGCGTGGCGATGCAGTTCGCCTACCAGTTCCCCGAGCGGACCGAGCGGCTGATCCTGGTCAGCGCGGGCGGCGTGGGCCGCGAGGTCAATCCGGTGCTGCGGCTGGTCTCCCTGCCCGGCGCCCATCTGATGCTGTCCGCACTGCGGTTGCCGGGAGCCCGGCTCCAAGTGGGGCTCGCGGTGCGGATGATGAAGGCCATGGACACGGACCTCGGGCAGGACGCGCCCGATCTGCTGAACCTGGTCGACGCGCTGCCCGACGAGACCTCCCGCAACGCCTTCATCCGGACCCTGCGTGCCGTCGTGGACTGGCGGGGGCAGGTCGTGACGATGCTGGACCGGTGCTATCTCACCGAGGGCATGCCGACCATGCTGCTGTGGGGCGACCGGGACAGCGTGGTGCCGGTGCGGCACGCCTTCGGGGCGCACGAGGCGATGCCGGGGAGCCGGCTGGAGATCTTCGAAGGCGCCGGGCACTTCCCGTTCCACGCGGACCCGGGGCGGTTCGTGGCGCTGGTGGAGGAGTTCACGAGGGAGACCGCGCCGGCGGACTGGAGCCGGGAGCACTGGCGGGAGCTGCTGCGGGAGGGGCGGCCGGGGACGGCTGCCGCCCGGGCGGGCAGCCTCCGCGAGCGGGCCGTGGAGCGGGAGTTGCGGGAGGCGAGCGAGCGCAGCGCCACGTGAGCGCCGCGGGCGTCCTCAGTTCTGCGGGCCCAGATAGCCCAGCGACGCCTCGATACGGCCCGCCAGACGGTCCCGCTGCACCGGACCCCGTACCGACGAACCGGCTAGCCAGGTACGGCACTTGCTGGCCAGCAGGAGGCCGAAGCGCTCGGCCTCCTGCTCGTCCTCCTGGTCGAAGCGGCTGCGCGCGACGACCTTGAGGACGGCCGCCCTGAGGTCGGCGTCGTCGCTGAGCATCCGGGCCGCCACCGCGGCGCCCTCGACATGGTGGCTGCTGTGACCGGCCTGCATGTGCCACAGCTCGTGGCCGAGGATGACCAACTGGTGGTCGGGGGCGGTGCGTTCCTCGACGACCACCAGGTCCTGCTCGGCCATGTCCAGCCACAGGCCGCTGGCGGTGCCGACCGGGAAGGCCGCCGTACGGAAGTGGACCGGGCGGCCGCGGCGCCGGCTCATCGCCGCGCAGAGGGCCGTGTACAGCTCCGTGGGATGCGCCGCGGGGGCCGGGAAGGGCAGCTCCGCGACCAGCTCGCCGCACAGGCGGCGCATTTCCCTACCGATGCCCACAGTTAACCCCCGGCTCACGACTCGGGCCGTTTGACGCTCTCCAGAAGCATGTCCAGCCATTCGGCGACCTTGTCGCGATGCTGGTCGGTGGGCAGCTGTGCGGCCCGCCAGGCGATTCCGCGGACCCCGTGGTCCTGGAGGAGCTGCTCCAGCGGGTCGCCCGCGGTGGCGACCGCCTCCTTCTCACGGTCGGCCAGCTTCTGCAGGAGATCCTGTTCGGTGCGCTGCAGGGCGCCGGCCAGGGCCTCGGGGTCCTCGGCGGTGAGGAAACCGGCGTGGACCCGGAAGAAGCGCTGGATGGCGTCGCAGTGCTCCATCGTGGGACGCCGGTCGCCGTTGATGAGGGCGCCCGCCTGCTGGCGCGACATGCCGGCGCCGTCGGCGATCTCCTGCTGGGTGTACTTGCGGCCGTTGGGCTTCAGACGGGTGCGGCGCAGGAGGTCCAGGCGCTGCAGGAAGCGGGCCTGGATGTCCGGCTCGCCGGCCGGGCGGCCGCTGAGCAGGGCCTTGACCACGGGCTCGGGGACACCGCTGGCCACCGAGAGGCGGCCGGTGTGGAAGACCTCCGCGTGCGGCACACCGAGCCGGTCGGCGAGTGCGGTGACGCGAGCGACGACGGCCGGCAGCGCAGCCGTCACCGGGGCACCCGGACTCGCGAAGCCATCCGCCACCGCCAGATCTCCTACGTCTCTCACAGGCTTCTCACAAGCAGCTCAACACAAGCGGTTGCCGTGAACTCCCGGGAGAGTAGCCGTTGTTCGAACGCACATCCAGGTCTCGCCACAACTGTGGCCAATTTCAGCCGTCAACCGTCACGAAATGCCACGATAGTTGACACCGCTCGCGTCCGGGCAGCAGGATCAGGGCGCCACGCGCGTGGCCGCATAGGCAAGAGGGGTGACCTCCCGATGGCACAGCAGGCAGGAGGGCAGCGGCCGCAGCCGCGGGCCGTCCCCGACAGTTCCGAGGCCCGGGCGTATCTCCAGGACTACGCCACCCTTCTGGAAGCCGTTCCCTTTCCTTCGTTCGTGCTCGACGAGCGGTGGGACGTGGTGCTGTCCAACGCTGCTTTCGCGTCACTTTTCCGCGGTGTGGGTCCGCATCCGACCGCCATGCCGGACGACAACTTCCTGCGATTCGTGCTCTTCCACCCGGACGCCGGCACCGTGCTCGGGGAGCACGAGTCGAGCTGGTGTCTGCCGATGCTGGCCCACTTCGCCGCCGCGGTGGAGCGGGACGGGCATGATCACGCCCTGCAGGCGATCCGCCGGGACATCGCCCAGGACCCCATCATGGACGCCGCCTACCGGCACGGACTGCCGCACTGGATCAGGGTCGTCGGCGAGCGCGCCTTCGCGCACGACGGCGCCGTCCGGCCGCTGCTGCACCCCGACCCGCGCTGGGGCGCCACCGAGTGCCGGGTCGTCGACGAGACGCCCGACACCCTGCGCGACCTCGGACACACCCGGCTCACCCTGGTCCTGCGCGAGACGCGGCGCGCCCCGGCACGTGCGCGGGGGACGCGCCGGTCGACCGCGCACCTGAGGGTGGTCCCCGCGGCGGAGGGGTGATCCGCCGGTGTCCCACGGGGCGACGCGGGTGTCCCACGGGGCGACGCGGGTGTCCCAAGGGGTGATCCGGCCGGTGTCCCAAGGGCCCTTCACCCCTGATCCGTGCTCACCAGCACCAACGGCACCCCGTCGCACGGCACCAGCCGCACCCCGCCCGTCCGCTCAGGCCGGCCGGTCCCCAACACCCGCGCGAAATCCGGGCCCTTGCTGAGCGAGCCCACCAGATGGCGCGGGTCGGTGGACGCCGCCACCCGCCCCCGCGCGTTCACCAGCCGTGCCGGGCCGGGCAGCCGGCGCAGCATCGGCATGACGGCCGCCTCGAAGTGCCGCAGATACACGTCCGCGGCGGCCACCCCGGCGAACCGGCCCTCGACCAGCACCGGCGCGGACAGGGTGAGGCTGTACTCGTCCGAGCAGAGATAGTCGACGTACGGCCCCGCCACCGCCCGCTCCCCGGTGTCACGGGGCAGCGCGAACCAGTCCCAGTGCGTGTAGTCGGCGTACGCCGAGTGCTCGGGGTCGAGGTCGAGGAGCAGAGGCCGTACGTCGCCGTCGGAGCCCGTCTGCCACCACTCCAGCCACGCCGGTACGTCGCTCAGCAGGCCCGGGGCGGCCACGAAGCCGACGCCGGACACCAACTCGTCGCGCGCCAGGCGGTCGTGCAGGCCGGGGCGCAGGGCAGCGAGGTCCACGGTCGCCGGGCGGCGGCCCGCGGCGGCCACCCTGGCCAGCAGGGCCGCGGTGTCGGCGCGGGTCGCCGAGACCGCGTCGAACACGGCCTCCAGCGTGGAGCGGACGCGGGCCGCGACCGATTCCTCCGGTGCCTTGCCGAGCGTTGCCGTCGCGAGGCTCATGGCTGCCCTCCAGCGGACGGGGACCTCGCGAGCGGTGCGGCTACAGCGTCAGACGCAGGGCGATCAGCCGCGACGCCGACTCCCGGACGCACCGCTCGGCCTGTTCCCTGGCCAATTCGTGGGCCCCATCCTGCACGGCCGAGATTACGAATCGGAGTCGCTCGGAGACCTCTTCACGATATTCGTCGTCCCCGAGCACAAGGCAGAGCAGCGCTCCCACTTCGGTCTGGAGGGCCACCTGCTCCCGGGTGAGGCGGGCGGACTGCGCCGCCGCCGCGAGTTCGACGTGGAAACGGCCGTACACCCGGCTGCGCGCCGCCGCGTCCGCTGCCTGGGTCAACTCCTCTGCCGTACGGCGGAGTTGGGCGAGGTCGTCGGGTTCCGTGCGGTCCGCGGCGAGGCGGGCCGCCGTGCCGGACAGGGCCGCCCAGTGGTCGCCGAGGTCGCGGAGTTCCTCGGTGCTCCAGCCGCGCAGCCGGACCTTGAGGCGCTCCTCGCCGGGGACCTCGGGGAGCGAGACGAAGGAGCCGCCGCCGCGACCCCGGCGGGTGGTGACCAGGCCTTGCTGGCGCAGCGCCATGAGGGCCTCCCGCAGCGTGACCGTGGAGACGCCGAGCTGGCCCGCCAGCTCGGTCTCGCCCGGGAGTTGCTCGCCGTCGGCGAGCAGGCCGAGCTCGATGGCGTCGCCGATCCGGCGCACCACGGCGTCGACCCGCGCCCGGCTGTCGACCGGGGCGAAGACGGCTTTCCGGGCGCCGCCGTTCATCTGCGTCTGCTTCACGGCCACCACCTTGCTCATTGACTCAAGCTTTACCCTAAGGGGGCCTTGAGCTTTGAACTATGACTTCATATGTTTCCGGTCGATAGGTCAACGCACGAGAGCACCAGGAAGGTTCCCGCCCATGGAGGGAATGGCGATCCGGCTGCAGGGTCTGCGGAAGTCGTTCGGGGAGACGACCGCCGTGGCCGGGGTCGATCTGGAGATCCGGGACGGCGAGTTCTTCTCGATGCTCGGCCCCTCCGGCTCCGGCAAGACCACCGTCCTGCGCATGATCGCCGGGTTCGAGGCCCCGAGCGCCGGCCGGATCGAGCTCGCCGGGCAGGAGGTCACCGGGCTCGCCCCGTTCGAGCGGGACGTGCACACCGTCTTCCAGGACTACGCCCTGTTCCCGCACATGACCGTCGAGCAGAACGTCGCCTACGCGCTCAAGGTCCGCAAGGTGCCCAAGGCGGAGCGGCTGGTGCGGGCGCGCAAAGCCCTGGCGGAGGTGCGGCTCGAGGGCTTCGGCAAGCGGCGGCCCTCCCAGCTCTCCGGAGGGCAGCGACAGCGTGTCGCCCTCGCCCGCGCGCTCGTCGGCCGCCCCCGTGTCCTGCTGCTCGACGAACCGCTCGGCGCCCTCGACCTCAAACTGCGCGAGCAGATGCAGGTCGAGCTCAAGGCGCTCCAGCGCGAGGTCGGCATCACCTTCGTCTTCGTCACCCACGACCAGGAGGAGGCCCTGACGATGAGCGACCGCATCGCCGTCTTCCACCAGGGCCGCATCGCACAGGTCGGCACCCCCGCCGAGGTCTACGAACGCCCCGCGACCCCGTTCGTCGCGTCCTTCGTCGGCACCTCCAATCTCCTGGAGGGAGAGTCCGCCCACCGGATCGTCGGCAGCCCGGGCACCTACAGCATCCGCCCGGAGAAGATCCGCGTCCTCAAGGAGTCGGCCGAGGCCGACCAGCCCGAGCACGCCACCGCCGTCGGCACCGTCGCCGAGGTCGTCTATCTCGGGGACGCCACCCGCTTCCTCGTAGACCTCGACGTCGGCGGCCGCCTCACCGCCCTCCAGCAGAACCTGGACACCTCCTCCGAGGACGTCGCCGCCTACCGCGGCACCCGGGTGCGCCTGCAGTGGCACCGCCGGCACGCCGTGGCCGTGCCCGTCCCCGACTGACCAGCCCCGCTCGTCCCCTCACGTATGGAGTACGTCGTGCGCTCTACCCTCAAGGCGGCGGCAGCCGTCGCCGCACTGCTCCTCGCCGCCACCGCCTGCGCATCCTCCGACGACGGCAGCGGCGCCTCGGCCACCGGCCTCAACCCCCCTGACCTGAAAGCCCCTTCGAAGCTCGGCAGTACCGAGGGCCAGGTCAACCTCATCGCCTGGGCGGGATACGTCGAGGACGGCTCCAACGACCCCAAGGTCGACTGGGTCAGCGACTTCGAGAAGCAGACCGGCTGCCAGGTCAACGCCAAGACCGCCGCCAGCTCCGACGAGATGGTCAAACTGATGAAGACGGGGGAGTACGACGCCGTCTCCGCCTCCGGCGACGCCTCGCTGCGCCTCATCGCCTCGGGTGACGCGGCCCCCGTGAACACCTCCCTCGTCCCCAACTACCAAGACATCTACAGCGGGTTGAAGGACGGCGACTGGAACTCCGTCGACGGGCAGATGTACGGCATCCCGCACGGCCGCGGCGCCAACCTGCTGATGTACAACACCGAGAAGGTCACCCCGGCCCCGACCTCCTGGTCCGCGGTCTTCGACGACGCCTCGAAGTACAAGGGCCACGTCACCGCCTACGACTCACCCATCTACATCGCCGACGCCGCCCTGTACCTGAAGGCCACCAAGCCCGACCTCGGCATCAAGGACCCGTACGCCCTGGACCAGAAGCAGTTCGACGCCGCCGTGGACCTGCTCAAGCAGCAGAACGCGAACATCGGTGAGTACTGGAGCGACTACCTCAAGGAGATCTCCGCCTTCAAGAGCGGTGACTCCGTCGTCGGCACCACCTGGCAGGTCATCGCCAACCTCACCGCCGACGAGGGAGCCAAGGTCAAGGCCTTCGTCCCCAAGGAGGGTTCGACCGGCTGGTCCGACACCTGGATGGTCTCCGCCAAGGCCAAGCACCCCAACTGCGCCTACAAGTGGCTGGACTGGATCGTCTCCCCGAAGGTCAACGCCCAGGTCGCCGAGTACTTCGGCGAGGCACCGGCCAACTCCAAGGCCTGCGACCTGACCAGCGACGAGAACTTCTGCACGACCTACCACGCGGCGGACGAGAGCTACTGGAAGAACATCGCCTTCTGGAACACGCCCATCGAGCAGTGCCTGGACGGCCGCACCGACGTCACGTGCGTGCCGTACGCGAAGTGGGTCCAGGCCTGGACCGAGATCAAGGGCTGACGCATGGCCCTGATCACACGGACCGCGGGGGCGCTGCACCGGCGCCCCCGCCTCCGGCTCACCCTCCTGCTGACCGCCCCGCTGCTGTGGCTCGCGGTGCTCTATCTCGGCTCGCTCAGCGTGCTGTTCGTCTCCGCGTTCTGGACGACGAACTCCTTCACGTCGGAAGTCGTGAAGGTCTGGTCGACCGACAACTTCCACGAGCTGTTCACCGTGCCGGTCTTCCGGCAGGTGATCCTGCGAAGCATCGGTGTCGCCCTGGCCGTCACCGCCCTGTGCGCGGTCATCGCGTTCCCGCTCGCCTTCTACACCGCACGGGTCGCGAAGCCGAAGTGGCGGCCGCTGCTCGTCGTCGCCATCCTCACCCCGCTGTGGGCGAGTTACCTGGTCAAGGTGTACGCCTGGCGGCTCATCCTCTCCGAGGGCGGGCTCGCCGACTGGATGCTGAAGCCGTTCGGGCTGGGCGGGCCGGGGTACGGGCTGACGGCGGCGGTGCTGACCCTGACGTACCTCTGGCTGCCGTACATGATCCTGCCGATCCACACCGCGCTGGAGCAACTGCCCGGCAACCTCCTCGACGCGTCCGCCGACTTGGGGGCGAAGGGCTGGCGGACCTTCCGGTCGGTCGTGCTGCCGATGGTGCTGCCGTCGGTGGCGGCGGGGTCGGTCTTCACGTTCTCCCTCAGCCTCGGTGACTACATCACCGTGCAGATCGTCGGCGGCAAGACCCAGCTCATCGGCAATCTCGTCTACTCCAACATCGAACTCAACCTGCCCATGGCCGCCGCCCTCGGCACGGTCCCCGTCGTCGTCATCGTGCTGTACCTGCTGGCGATGCGGCGCACGGGCGCCCTGAGCAGTCTGTAGAGGAGCCCCCGTGCAACTGTCCCGCTCCGCGCGGACCGCCCTGCGCGTCGCCGCCGGGTTCGGTTTCGTGGTGATCTACGTGCCACTGCTGCTCGTCCTCGTCAACTCCCTGAACCCCGACCGGAGCGCGGGCTGGCCGCCGTCCGGACTGACCCTGCACTGGTGGTCGGTGGCCTGGGGCAACTCCGGTGCGCGAGAGGCGCTGTGGACGTCCGTGAAGGCGGGACTCGGTGCCACGGCGATCGCCCTGGCACTGGGCACGCTGATCGCGTTCGCCGTCGCCCGGCACCGGTTCTTCGGCCGGGACGCGATCTCCTTCGTGGTGGTCCTGCCGATCGCACTGCCCGGCATCGTCACGGGCATCGCGCTCAACTCGGCCTTCAGCACGGTACTCGAGCCGCTCGGGGTGGGCCTCGGGCTGTTCACGGTGGTCGTCGGGCACGCCACCTTCTGCATCGTCGTCGTCTTCAACAACGTCGTCGCCCGGCTGCGGCGCACCTCCGGCTCGTACGAGGAAGCGGCGATGGACCTCGGCGCGAACACCTTCCGCGCCTTCGCCGACGTCACCTTCCCGCTCGTGCGCTCGGCGCTGTTCGCGGGCGGGCTGCTCGCCTTCGCGCTGTCCTTCGACGAGATCGTGGTGACCACGTTCACCGCGGGACCTGGCGTGGAGACCCTGCCGATCTGGATCTTCAACAACATGACCAGGCCCCAGCAGGCGCCGGTGGTCAACGTGGTGGCGGCGGTGCTGGTGCTGCTGTCGGTGATCCCGATCTACGTCGCCCAGCGGCTGTCGGCGGACACGGCGACCGGCAGCCGGGTCTGAGGCACCGGGCGCTCGCTGTCGACGGGCTTTCGCCAGCATGCAAGCGGCTTGCATTTCTTGCGCTATTCTTGCGCGCATGACGCGACGACTTGCCGAGGTGGCGAAGAAGGTCGGGGTCAGCGAGGCCACGGTCAGCCGGGTGCTCAACGGCAAGCCGGGAGTCTCCGAGTCCACCCGGCAGGCGGTGCTGTCCGCCCTGGACGTGCTCGGCTACGAGCGGCCCACGCAGCTGCGCGGTGAGCGCGCGCGGCTCGTGGGCCTGGTGCTGCCCGAGCTCCAGAACCCGATCTTCCCGGCGTTCGCCGAGGTCATCGGCGGCGCGCTCGCCCAGCTCGGGCTGACACCGGTGCTGTGCACGCAGACCACGGGCGGGGTCTCCGAGGCGGACTACGTGGAGCTGCTGCTGCAACAGCAGGTGTCCGGTGTGGTCTTCGCCGGCGGGCTGTACGCGCAGGCCGACGCCCCGCACGACCACTACCGGCTGCTCGCGGACCGCAAGATCCCGGTGGTGCTGGTCAACGCGTCCATCGAGGATCTCGGCTTCCCGGGGGTCTCCTGCGACGACGCGGTGGCGGTGGAGCAGGCCTGGCGGCACCTCGCCTCGCTGGGGCACGAGCGGATCGGGCTGGTGCTGGGGCCGGCCGACCATGTGCCGTCGGCGCGCAAGCTGGCCGCCGCGCGGGCCGTGGGGGAGCTGCCCGAGGAGCATGTCGCCCGCGCGATGTTCTCCATCGAGGGCGGGCACGCGGCCGCTTCCCGGCTCATCGACCGGGGCGTCACCGGCATCATCTGCGCCAGCGACCCGCTCGCGCTCGGCGCCATCAGGGCCGCCCGCCGCAAGGGCCTGGACGTCCCCTCCGAGGTGTCGGTCGTCGGCTACGACGACTCGGCGTTCATGAACTGCACCGAGCCACCGCTGACCACCGTCCGGCAGCCCATCGAGGCCATGGGCAGGGCGGCCGTGGAACTGCTGAACACACAGATCAACGGCGGTTTCGTAGCCCGTGAGGAGCTGCTGTTCGAGCCCGAGCTGGTGGTGCGGGGCTCGACGGCACCACCGTCCCGTCCCTGAGATCCTCCTGTCTGTCAAATAATTTCAGATTGTGTGCGACATCTTGCGGACGGATGTCGCCGGTGCTTGAGTGTGCCCCGCCCACCGCTCCTGCCCAGAGGGGTTCCACCGATGAGAAGCACCGGGTTCCGCCGTACGTCCGTCGCGCTCAGCGTCTGTTCGCTCGCCCTCGCCCTGACCTCCTGCGGGTCGGGCGACGAGGACTCCGCGAGCGGCAAGACCCGCATCACGGTCAACTGCATGCCGCCCAAGAGCGCCAAGGTCGACCGCTCGTTCTTCGAGGCGGACATCGCCTCCTTCGAGAAGCAGAACCCGACCATCGACGTCGTCGCCCACGACGCCTTCCCCTGCCAGGACCCGAAGACCTTCGACGCCAAGCTCGCCGGCGGCCAGATGGAGGACGTCTTCTACACGTACTTCACCGACGCCAGACACGTCGTCGACATCGGCCAGGCGGCCGATCTCACGCCGTACGTCAAGGAGTTGAAGAGCTACGACACCATCCAGCAGCAACTGCGCGACATCTACACCGTCGACGGCAAGATCTACGGCATCCCGCGCACCGGCTACTCGATGGGCCTGATCTACAACAAGAAACTGTTCGAGAAGGCCGGGCTCGACCCCGAGCAACCCCCCGCCACCTGGGCGGAGTTGCGCGCCGACGCCAAGAAGATCGCCGCCCTCGGCGACGGCACCGTCGGCTACGC